>CAYUMU010000030.1:0-63079 GCA_964445985.1 uncultured Pirellulales bacterium
TGGAACTGGCCTGCTGGGACGAGCCGGCCGAGCAGCTCGTCGACCGTAGCGACCGTCCCTGGGACAACCCGGCGCGGCGGCCCTCGCACGCCGACCGCAGACGAAGAATTGCCCGCGAAATGCTGCGAAAAGAATTCTTGAGCGATCTACCCGAGAACCCTGAACAAGCGAAAATCCGAGCACGCCTGGAACGCCTGCTGTCCCTCGCCGTTTGAAGAAAACGGAATGACAGGAAGCCGCCTAAAGTGCAGATAGGCAACAAACCGGCGGACCCACGGAATTATTGAAAGTTGCGCCACTAACCTCCGCATCCGGAATTGGGCACGTCGCTATATCGCCATTTTTCTCGGGGAATTTTGACATTTTTCGTGTACCGACTGGAACAAAAGCGGCGGTTAGCGGCGCAGGAGTCAATAAAATCGCTCTCTGTAATGATTTCGCGAACTCGCCCGGCACCGCGACTAATCATTTGGATCAATCTAAGACTTTCTAAAGCCGTGAATTTTCCAGCCCCGTTCTTCCCTAGTATCAATGCCGAATGCTGGCCTTTTAGGTCCAACGTAAAGTTTTCAAGGCAGCGATAATTGTGAACGTACAACCGATCAATCATAACGGCATCCGTTAACTTTCAAACCTTAATGTGTACGTCGGCAGAATTCTTACGCCGAGATTTTTGCTCACCTCATACATCCAAGTTCTTCACCTCCAGCGCGTGCTTCTCAATAAATTCCCGGCGGGGTTCCACCTTGTCGCCCATGAGGATGCGGAAGATGTCGTCGGCGGCGCTGGCGTCGGCCATGGTGATTTGGCGGAGCGTGCGGTTGGCTGGGTCGAGGGTGGTTTCGCGGAGCTCTTCCGCATTCATTTCGCCCAGGCCTTTGAAGCGGGTGATGCTGAGGCCTTTTTCGCCGGCGGCGCGAATGGCGGCTGGCAGGGCGCGGAGGTCGTCGAGTGGGGTTTGGCTCTCGCCGCGGTGGAAGATATAGCGCGGGGTTTGCTTGCCGGTGCGTTGCTGGGGAATCAGCGATTGGATGCTGAAGCCAAGGTCGGCCAGGTCTTTGAGGCGGGAGTTGATGGCGCGAACCTCGTGCAGTTCGACAATATGCACGGTGACTTGGCCGTTGCTGGCTTCCTCACTGGCTTCGCCGTTGGCGGGCGCGCCGTCTTTTCCATCGACGGCCGGAATATCTTCCGACGGCGCCACCTTGGCCTCAAATTCGGCCTGGTGCAGTTTGAGGAATTCATCCAGCTCCTGGCGGCTGGCGAACCAGTGTTCGTGGGGGCCATGGAAGACGTGGAACACCGGCAATTCGCCCGCGGCGTTGAGCATTTCGGCATGCCGGCGGAGACTGACGCCGCGGCGTTCCATGGTGACGATCGATTCTTCGATCGCGGCCAGGGCCAGCACCAGCCGCGTCATGGTGTCGTCTGCCACGCGGGGACCGTCTTCTTGCTCGAGCGAGGCTTCTTCCAAGCCCATGCTGAGGAGCTGACGGCGCATTTCTTCTTCGGTCTGCACGTAATAGGTATTTTTCTTTTGCTTCACCCGGAACAGCGGCGGCTGGGCAATATAGACATGGCCACCGTTGATGAGGTGATACATTTGACGATAGAAGAACGTGAGCAGCAGCGTGCGAATGTGTGAGCCGTCGATGTCGGCGTCGCACATGATCACCACTTTGTTATAGCGGCGACGACTGAGGTCGAGGTCTTCGCCAATGCCAGCGCCGATGGCGGAAATCATGCTGCGAACTTCTTCGTTGGCCAGCACTTTATCTTCACGCGATTTATAGGCATTGATGATCTTGCCGCGAAGCGGAAGAATCGCCTGAAATTCGCGGATGCGGCCGCCTTCGGCGCTGCCGCCGGCCGACTGGCCTTCAACCAGGTAGAGCTCGCACTTATCGACTTCGCGGCTGGTGCAATCGCGGAGTTTGCCGGGCAGGCCGCCGCCGGAGAGGGCGCCCTTGCGTTCGCGGAGCAGGGCCTTGGCTTTGCGGGCCGCTTCGCGAGCTTCGGCGGCCAGCACGCCTTTGGAGACGATGATCTTGGCCGTTTTGGGATGTTCTTCGAGATATTTGCCGAGGTACTCGCCCACGGCGCTGTTCATGATGCCTTCGATTTCGCCGTTGCCTAGCTTGGTTTTGGTTTGACCTTCAAACTGGGGGTGGGCCACGCGCATGCTGATCACGGCGGTAATGCCTTCGCGGAAATCGTCGCCGGTGGGCACGATATCCTTGAAGATATTTTCTTTCTTGCCGTAGTTATTGAGCGTGCGCGTCAGAGCGGAGCGGAAGCCGGAGACATGGGTGCCCCCTTCTTTGGTGCAGATATTATTGACATAGGAATGAACATTTTCGGTGTACTCGCCGGAGTACTGAATGGCCACCTCGTAGCCGACACCTTCCTCGGTTTCGCCGGCGATATAGATGATGTCGTTGTGCAGAGCGTCGCTAGCGCGATTGAGATGTTCGACGAATTCGATGATGCCGCGTTTGTAGTGGAATTCTTCGCCGGCGCCGGTGCGCTCATCCTTGAAGCGAATCTTGACACCCCGATTGAGAAACGCCAGTTCTTGCAGGCGTTTATAGAGCGTGTCGTAAATGAAGATGGTGGTTTGAAAGACGGTGCCGTCGGGCTTGAAGGTGGTTTTGGTGCCGCGCTTGGTGGTAGCGCCGGCGCGGACGATGGGGCCTTGAGGTTCACCCCGCTCGTACTCTTGCTGCCACACCACGCCATCGCGATGGACTTCCACCTCGCACCATTCGGAGAGAAAGTTGACGACGGTCACGCCTACCCCATGAAGTCCGCCGGACGTTTGATAGGCGCCTTTTTGGAACTTGCCGCCGAACTTGAGCACGGTCATCACGCCTTCAAGCGTGGAGACATCGCGGCCGAGTTCTTCGGTCAGGCCGGGGTGGTTATCGACGGGGATGCCGCGGCCGTCGTCTTCCACGGTAACGGAGCCATCGGCATTGATGGTGACGGAAATGGACTTGGCGAAGTTGGCCATGGCTTCGTCAATGGAGTTATCGACGACTTCGTAGACCAGGTGATGCAGGCCGCGCGAGCCGGTATCGCCGATATACATGCTAGGGCGTTCGCGCACGTGCTGCAGGTCGGAAAGATGCTGCAGGTCGGCGCTGGTATAGGCGTCGTTGGCGCGGCGCTCCAGGAGGAACTCGTGCTGGCCGTCTTGCGGCTGGTCTTCGGGTGATGAGCCGCCGGGCTGGTCTTGAGGCTGATCGGCCGTGTTTTCGGGGTTTTGCTCGTCGCCCGGTTGTTGTGTTTCGTCCGCCATGGGTCGGTTACCTTTCAGCCGCTGGCGCGTGGCGAAGAGTCGCTACGCGAGGGGGGCCTGGTTGTAGTTGGTGGCTGGTAGCTAGTGGCTGGTTTGAAGAAGTTAGTCGCTAGCTTCACTAGAGGTAGCGCTTGAGCGCCGCGAACATGATGGTTTGCTCTATGTTGTTGTGGATATATTTCTATTCATTTGAGCGGGCCGACGCGGAAGCGGAGATCGCTGATTTTGGCGTCGGGGAGTTCGCCGCACAGGCTTTGGAGCAATTCTGCTTTGCGGTAGGTGAGTTCTTGCACGAGCACCGAATTGGCAACAATGATTTCGAGCTTACCCCGCTTGATGACCGATACGCGGGTGAAGCGGCCGGCCAATTCGCCGGCGACGCGTTGCCACACGTCGGCCAACGATTGAGCGGCTTGCACGCGGGCATAGCCGGTGCGGGCCATCAATTCGCCGAGGATATCGCCAATGCGTTCCGGTGGTCGTTGCGCCATTTCCGTGCGGGGAATGAGTCTTCCGTGCCGTGATAAAATCTATGTATTCGCCAGGGCGACATGCGTCGATCCAGGTGGAGGAGTCCGTACCGCCGCAAGCACCCCCACCCCGGCCCTCCCCCGTCAAGGGGGAGGGAGAGTTTGCTCTACTTAACGGTCTCGCGCCAGCGGCATGATTACATATTCGAAACCGTCTTCGGTGCGACAGACGGCCGGGTCGGCGGAGCTGCTGATATGGAAGGTAAAGCTTTGTTGACTATCGAGAACCTTGAGAAAATCGATCACATAGCGCGGATCGAGCATGATTTTGATTTCTTCGCCTTCGTAGCCGATCGGGAGTTCCACTTGGGCTTCGCCCACATCGGCGGCGTTGCCCGAGAGGACGAGGCGACCATCGCCGAAGGTGAAATCGATGCCACGACTATCGTCGTTGGTGGCAATAGCGGCCTGGCGCACGGCGGCATAGGTGGGGCCAACCATCATTTCGATGGCTTCGCCGCGACCCGGTTTGGGGATGACGTCGCGCCATTTGGGGAAGCGGCCCTCGACCAGCCGCGCCGAGATGATTGCCCTGGGCGTGCGCACGAGAATGTCGTTGTCGCGGGTGGCGATGGCAACTTCGGCGTCGCTCTCGCTGAGCGTGCGCTCGATAACGTGCATGGCCCTGGAGGGCACGATCGTGGCCTGTTCGGCGGTGGAGTGCCCGCCCACGCTACTCGACTTGCCGGCCATTTTGGCCAGGCGGCGCCCATCGGTGCCGACGGCGATGATGTTGTCGGCGGTCATTTCCAGCAGCACGCCGCCCAGGGCATACCGGGTGCTTTCGTTATCGGTGGCGAAGGCGGTGCGGCGGATGAGCTCTTTGAGCAGCCGGGCGGACACTTCGTGGTAAGTTTGCTCTTCGAAGCCAATCACCGCGGGAAATTCGTCGGGGTTGACCGAGGGGAGATCGAACCGGGAGCGCTGGCCGCGAACCCGGAGGTGATCGCCGTCGGCTTCGAGCTTGAGGGTTTCATCGGTGCTTTCGCGGAGGATGGCGCCGAACTTGGCCAGGGGGAGCAGCACCGTGCCGGGGGCTTCGACCAGGCAGTCGGAAGCCTCCACGCGGATGCCCAGCTCCAGATCGGTGGCGAGCAGCGTGCAGCGATCGATGCGGGCTTCGAGCTTGATGTTTTGCAGCACCGGCTTGGGGGTATTTCTGCCTGGCGCCACCGCGGCCGCTGTTTGAAATGCGGCCCAAAGCTTCTCGCGGTTCGCTTCAATCTTCATGGCTTTCCTGTCTCTCTCACTCTTAATTTATATTCTTTAGTAGTAGTTAATATGCGAGCCGTGGGTGGGTGCCCAACGCGAGCGGTGTTAACTATGTAAGTTTTTACATGCAAATAATTTACGTCGCTCGCCCCCAGTCCAATTGGCGGTGGATAAGTTGGCGATACGCTGTTGGTGGCCTGACGGCCGGCGGTCGACAACTGGGCGGGGCTGGTTGCTTGGCTGGCCGGGCTGTTGGTGGCCGTTGAAGGGGGTCTCGGTTGTGAACAGGCTGCGAACAGGTTTTCCACGGACGATGGTCGCGGGCGCCGTGGTGGTAGCGTATTGACCGCGATAGCGATTCAAGGCGCCCTGCTCGTGCACTGGGTTCCCGCCCCCGTCTCCACGAGGGGCAGGCTCTTCGCGGGAATGACGGTTGCGGGTGCTGATGGAAGTTCCGATTGTTATTCATGGGCAAGCACCTGCCGGGTAACATCTTGCACGGCTCGGCGGGCTTCGTCGTCGGTCTCCAGCAACTGGGCCACGCGGCGGCAGTTGTGCAGCACGGTGGTGTGATCGCGGTTGCCGAAGTACTTGCCAATTTGTTGCAGACTTTTGTCGGTGTAGAGCCGGGACAGGTACATGGCCAAGGCCCTGGCGCTGACCACGCCGCGCTGGCGGCTGGCGCTCTTCAAATCGGCCACGCGCAGCGAGTAATAGCGGGCGGCCCCGGCGGCCAAAATGTGCAGCGGAATGAGCGGACGGTCTTGGGCAGCTAGCACGCGGCGAACCTCGTCGACCGAGACCACATGGGTTGCGCCGCGGTGGGTTCCGCGTTGCGAGGCCAACTGTTGGATGGCTTCATAAAGTTCGGGCACGGTGCCACGGACACTTTCGGCCAGCAGCTGGCAGGCTTCGGGGCTGAGCTTCAGCCCTAGCAGACTGGCGGCTTCGGCCAGCAATGAGCTGCGAACGGGCAGATCGGGAGGGCAAAGCGGCAGCACCAGGCCAGCTTCGAGCCGGGTTTCCAAGGTCGCCTGCAAGCGGGCCATGCCGGGCGGCTGAGCCAAAGTAACCACTACCTGGCCGCCTCGAGCCACCACGGCATCGAGCATGCGTACCAGCTCTCCCTGGGCGGGCTTGCCGGAGAGGGTATCGACATCTTCCACCACCAGCAGATCGGCGCTGCGATGCGTGCGGCGTTTGACGGCAGCCTGGCGAGACGGCGAACCCGAGGCGTATTCGGCCGGCAGCTTTTTGCCTGAGATCACCACCACGTGGGCGGCGGGCCAGCGGGCTTGGAACTCGCGAACCAGGCCGAGGGCCACGTGCGTTTTGCCTACGTGCCGCGGGCCGTGCAGCACCAGCGGGTTGTAGTCGCGATTGCCCAGGCAAATGGCTTCGACGGCGGTGGCCAGCAGCTGTTCGCGCGGACCTCCCAGGAACGCACGCGAGGGCGATTTTTTGCTTTCGCCTCGGGCGAACGAGTCAACTTCGGGCGGATTTGCCAGAAGCGGAATGCGGACTACGCCGTTAACCACAATGCGATCCGATGGAGACCGGCAGAAAATGTTGGGAAGCAAGTTTTTCCACACTAAGGAATTGTATCAAAATTCCAATTCAACCGCGAGTCTTGCCCATTAAATTCCTAGCGCCGATCGCATTTTGTAAGTTATTTACCACCAATGAGATACGTCGAGCGCTTTCTTCGGCTTCGGCTGGCGTGCCGTGGGCTCCCCAACTGAAGCGCAGCGCGCTATCCCAAGCCGCCTCGCCCACCCCCATTGCCACCAGGCAAGGCGAGGGATCGCTGGAGCCACTGGCACAGGCCGAACCGGTAGAGCAGGCAATGCCAGCCAGGTCGAGCGCCATCAGCAGCGACTGCCGGTTGCAGCCCAGGAAGGAAATGTTGCTGGTGTGGGGCAGGCGCGGGGCAGCGCGACCATGAATTTCGATGTTCAGCCCCTGGGCAAGCAAGGCTTGTTCGAAGCCATCGCGGACGGTTGCCATGCGCGCGGCCCGCTCGTTGGCTTCTTCGGCCCAGGCGCGGAGGGCCATGTGCATGCCGACCGCCAGGGTGACCGGTTCGGTGCCGGGCCGCAGGGCATTTTGTTGAAAGCCCCCGAAAAGCTGGGGGTGCAGCTTCACGCCTGTCCTCAGTAGCAGGCCGCCAATGCCACGAGGGCCGTGGAACTTGTGGGCGGAAAAGGTGAGAGCGTCGACGCCAAGCGAGGCGAAGTTCACGGGCAGCTTGCCCACCACTTGCACGGCATCGGTGTGCATCAGGGCCTGGTTGTTGTGAGCGATGGCGGCGAGGTCGGCCACGGGCTGGAGCACGCCGGTTTCGTTGTTGCCGAGCATCACGCTCACAAGTTGCGGCGGGTGACCCGCTTCGAGCGAGGCGGAGAGGAGTGGATCGAGCTCGGTGGCGCGCGTGACTCCGAGCCTATCCACCCCCAGGCGGGCGACATGCGTGCCGTGGCTTTCCAAAAAATCGGCGGTCTCCGCCACGCTGGGGTGTTCGATGGCGGAAACCACGAGCGAGGCATTCTTTTCAGGTAGTAGGCCACGCAGCGCTAAGTTATTGGCTTCGGTGCCGCCGCTGGTGAAGATGAGTTGATCGGCCGGGTTGCCCAGGCGGGCGCCGAGCAGTTGGGCCATGCCTTCGCGGGCGTCTTCCAGCACTTGCCGGGCTTTGCGGCCGGCGGCGTGTTGGCTGGCCGGGTTGGCATAGCCAGCGCGGTCGCACTCGGCCATGGCCTCGATGACTTCTGGCAGTGGCGGGGTTGTGGCGTTATGGTCGAGGTAGAGCGGTTGCATGGGTTGATTATACGCGGCTAAGGTGGCAGCGTGAGTTGTGGGCTGGTGTTCGAACTGTGGATTGATCGTTTTGACTGGGGTTGCAATTTAAGCAGGCTCTCTCGTGCGCTGGATCCCCGCGTTCGCGGGGATGACGATAGAGGGGCCGTTCTTTAATTCTTGATTCTTGCGTTGCCGTTATGACACTTGCAGAAGCTCAAGCCGCGGTGGATGCCTGGATTCGCCGGTACGGCGTGCGGTATTTTTCTGAACTGACGAACCTGGCTCAACTGATGGAAGAGGTTGGCGAGCTGGCGCGGTTGATTTCGCGGCAGTATGGCGAGCAGAGTTTCAAGCCGGGCGAAGATGTATCGGCGGTGAACGATCGTCTGGCCGACGAAATGGCCGATGTGATGTTTGTGCTCATCTGCCTGGCGAACCAGACTGGCGTGGACCTCACGGCGGCTTTAGAGCGAAACTTGCGGAAGAAAACAGCCCGCGATCAGGACCGGCATCATAACAACCCCAAGTTGCGGTAAGCGCGGGGGGTAGAAGGTATGCGGTGATGAGCCGCGCGGTTGGCAGCCGGCCGGTGTAGAATGTTCCAACCCGGCTAGAATGATGGAACGACGCCGAGGTGGCGCTATCTTTTGCCGAGAGGAGTTTGCGGGAATGTTTTCACGATATTGCACGTCGATAGTCGTACTGGCGTTCTTGGGGTCGGCTGGTTGCGGCGCCGAGCCGGTGGCCGAAGTGACGGCTTCCGCGGGCGCGGCCACGGCGGGCGAGCCGTTCCCCCAGGTCGCGGCGACCGACGCGCCGTGGTGGCGTGGAGCGGAGCAGGATGGCGCGTACCAGGCGAGCGATCTTCCGCTCCAATGGAGCCCTACCCAGAACGTAGCCTGGCATACGCCGGTGCCGGGGCGAGGGCATAGTTCGCCCAGCTTGTGGGGCGAGCGAATCTTTGTGTCCACGGCCGACGAGCAGGCGCTAACCAAGTCATTGCTGTGTTTCGACAGGGCAACCGGCAAGCAGCTTTGGGAAAAGGTGCTGCACCAGGGGCCGTTCATGCACATCCACGGCAAGAACTCGCAAGCTTCGGCCACGCCAGCCTGCGATGGCAGCCGGGTGATCGTGCCGTTCATGTTTGGCGATGCCGTTTGGGTTTCGGCCGTCGATCTGGAAGGCAAGCTGCTGTGGCAAGTGGAGGCCGGGCCGTTTGTCAGCCAACATGGCTATGGATCGAGCCCCGTGTTTTACGAGTCGCTGGTGATCGTGGCGGGCGACAACCCGGGCAGCGGTTTCTTGGCGGCCATGGATCGAGCCAGCGGCAAAATCGTGTGGCGGATTGAGCGGCCCACGGGGGGGAACTATGCCACGCCCATCGTGGCGAACGTGGCGGGCAAGCCGCAGTTGTTGATTCATGGTTGCGATCGCGTGAGCAGCTACGATCCGGCCACGGGCAAGGAGATTTGGCATTGCGAAGGCCCCGCCACGGTGGCCGCCTGCACCATTGCCCACGATGGCCGGAATGTATTCGCCACCGGCGGCTATCCGCAGAAGGAAATCATTTGCGTGGCGGCCGATGGCCAGGGGGACGTGACCGATAGCCACATTGTGTGGCGCAGTAAACGGGGGGTGTCGTATGTGCCATCGCCGCTGTACCACGATGGCCGCCTCTACGTAATCAGCGATGGCGGCGTGCTCACCGTTTACAAGAGCGACACGGGAGACGTGCTGAACACCAAGCGGTTGGGCGGAAAGTTCACCGCCTCGCCGGTGCTGGCCGGGGGGCATTTGTTCCTGACCGATGAAAGCGGCAAGACCTCGGTGCTCACGCCGGGCGATCAGCCGGAGGTGGTGGCCGAAAGCAGCCTGGCCAGCGGCGGATTTGCCAGCCTGGTGATGGCCGGCGACCGGATTTACTTGCGAACCGGCGATGAACTGGTTTGTTTGGCCAAGGAGTGAAGTTGGGGCTTCTTCGAAAATGTAAGCCGTGGCAAAACCTTGTTCGGCGATGCGGCAGGTTCTATGATTTTCAATCGCCGGTTTGGCCTGCCTCGCCAACTTGAGGCGAACACCAGGTTTTGATCGTGGGCAGGCCGGCACGATTTTCACTTCTCATCAAAAAGGCGCACGTCATGGCGGAAAAAGTCGAGCCGGTTCCCCACGGGTATCAATCGGTCACGCCCTACTTGATTGTGACCGACGGCGAAGCCGCGTTGGCTTTTTACACGGCGGCGTTTGGCGCGGCCGAGAGCATGCGGATTTCCTCGCCCGACGGCAAGATTGGCCATGCTGAATTTCGCGTGGCCGGCTCCACGGTGATGCTGGCCGAGGAGTATCCGGATATGGATTGCTACAGCCCTTTGAAATATGGCGGCACGCCGGTCAGTTTGGCGCTGTATGTGCCGAATGTCGATGAATTGGTGGCCCAAGCCGTGAAGGCCGGCGCCGAACTGGTGCGGCCGGTGGAAGACAAGTTTTACGGCGACCGGATGGGCAGCCTGAAAGACCCCTTCGGTCATATTTGGCACGTGGCCACGCACATTGAGGATGTTTCGCCGGAAGAGATGCAGAAGCGGGCGGCGGCGCTGTACGGCGAGTAGGGTACGCAGCCCTCTGCGTACCACCCGCGCTCGTTCTTCTCATGGCCGCCGTGCGCGCCGACCACAGTGAAACCGCGCATTGAGAAAGTTGGACGGCTTGTGGCCGCCAAAATATTGAAGCACATTGTCAAACAGCGGGCTGTGCCGATTCAAAGGCTGTTCAATCCCGACGCCACCGCCGTCAATCGAACCATGAATCTACTTTTGGCACAGGACATGGCTTATTTCGCCGTATCGTCTTGTCGAACGAGCGCGCCCACCCGGTGTATCAGCGACCTATCCAATTCGTTCGACCTGTGCAAAAAGTAGCCATTGAGAACGCCGGTCGGGAGTGAGGCGCTGGTGCCCAATCGACGCTCCTTCCGAGCCTTGGCTTCCCGCGGAACCAAAACCTTTACAATGTCGTCGTCTTCGATCAGCGTTCGACGGATTCGATACACTTCATCTGGAGATGCCAGCGCGCTGGCATAGTGATAGTCGTCATCAAATCCTTCATATCCGCACCAACTCATCGGCGGATGATCAGGCACTGGATTTTCGAATTCCAGGGCAAACAGCCGAAGAAACGCCTTGCTGTTGCTGAAGGTGACAACGACGAGGCTGGCCACCGACGTTTCATCGTTTTTGAATTCGTCTGGAAATGTCTTGAGCAGCCGACATGAATCAGAACTGCTTGGAGCCAAAAATAGGGACATGGAGAGAACTACTCCGATTTGCAGCACAGTATTCGATTGCATCCTTGATTCCCCTGTATCTCAAACACAAATGGTGGCTTGCCATCGCGGCAGCGACGTTTTTTGGCGCACGGGTTCCCCTGCTTGAGCGTCGATTTTGCGTGTGCCCCTGCTCCCAAGGAACTGCCAGTTCCTTGGGAGCAGTGCGGAATGGCTGGCGACCCGTCCATCGAAAGGGAACGCCAACTCCGCTGCCGCACTGCTTCCGGTCGTGGAGAACGTATTGTGAATGGAGAACGCATTCGACCGCAAGCAGTGGCACACTTGGCGTACCACCCGCTACGGCTTTACGGGGAGGACTTCCAAGTCGCTGGCGCCCAGGCCGGCTTGGCGTTGGCCTTGCAAGTAGCTCACCACGTGCGCTTTGCCGGTGAAGCCGGGCGGAAGCGTGAGCCTGGCCGTGAAGCGGCCGTCGCGGCATTCGGCCTGCACGCTGGCCAAACGGCGGTCGTTGGCGGCGGCGTAGAGCTGGGCGTAGGCGGCCCGCTGTTCAGGCTGGCCGGTGGGAGACGATTTTTTGGGGGGCTCGAAGGTGAGCTTGTCGCGCGGGGCGACGATGTCCACCATGCAGGTTCCATCCAGGGCACAGGTTCCGGTCACTTCAATCAGGCTGCCTTGGGCGGCTTGCGGCGGAGATTGTAGGGCGATTTCGCTGGGCCGCGGCACGCGCAGCAGCGGGTCGCCCAACAGGTTGAATAGTTCCAAGTGCTCGCGGCGTTCGGCGTCGAGATTGTCGTGGAAGCCGAGCGTGGCGGCCAGGCTATCGAGCAGCATGGCGGTGGTTCCTTGGCGCTGGCCGAGCACCATGTTCCGCTTGGCGTGCAGCATGATTTCGCCGATGGTGGCGCGGCGATTCACGAAGCACTCCTTCAGCAGCTCCTGGCCGAGCACGGTCATGGCGTAGGGCATGGTGACCCGCGAACCGCTGAACACGGCCACCGGGCCGCCGGCCGACTGCAGCAGTTCTTCGGCCAGGCAGTTTTCGGCCTGATCGAAGGCGCCGGTGTAGCAGGCCAAGAACAGGGCCACGGGGGCGCCTTGACGGCATTGCAGCCGGCCGACGTCGCGGAGGCTGAGAATCGCTTGATATTGATTGTTGGGGAGCCGAATCCAGTCGAGCCCTTGCGGGTTGCCGTGGCCAATGTAGACCCAGAACAGGCTCCCTTCGTTCATGCGAGCCAGGGCCGTGTCGCAAAATGTTTCCAGGGGAGGGCAGTAGGGACTGGCCCAACTGGCGTAGGTCATGGAGGTGTCGTACTCGGTCGGCACGCCCTCGCAGATGAACCGCTGGGCGCACAATTCGAGCACCTTGTCGGCCAAGGCGCCAAAGCCGCCCAGGCCCGCCACGAAGTGAATCCGCCGCCGCGAAGGGCCGATGAACGCCTGCTGTTCGTGGGCCACGATCTTGGCGACCACCGTTTGCAACTGCTCGGGCGTTTGCACGCAGAGCCGGCCAATCGCCAGTTCGGCCACGCCGTCGTTATCGAGATCGCCAAAGCGATTGTCGCCGGCAATGTTGTCGTCGCGGCCGAGTAGCTTGATGACCTTGGCCGGCGTGAGGAAGGTGGGCACGGAGCGAGCCGCGACCTGCGGATCTATTGAACCGGGGGCAGGGGCGTCGCCCACCAGCACCACAAACTTCAGGTCTTGATGGAGCTGTGCCAGGTTGCGGATGCGAGCTTGGATGTCGGCCGCGCTGCCGGTGGGGTACACGAACGCCAGGCGATGTCCTTGCGCTTGTCGCAGTTCCACCCAAGGCTGAAGCGCTTGGCGAAACTCCGCGGGGCAAACCACGGCGGTATCGATGCCAGGCGCATCGGCGGCCGGTTGCCCGAAGGCGAGGGTCGGCCCTACGCAGGGTAAGAGCAGCAGTACCAGCAGCGGTAGCACATGAGATAGGTTTCGAGGCATGCGGTTCAACTCCTGCGCGCGGGGTAGATCGCGGGGGGAATAGTGCTATCGCCGGAGGTAGGGTGAGAAGCCAGCTTGCTAGCTGATCATCTGCTGGATCCAGCCGCCGATCATCCAGACGGTGAAGAACCCAAAGAACAATACCGACCAGCCGAGGATGGCACAACGCCAGAGGCTCATCCGCACGCCTGGCGGCAGGGCCCTGCGATTGAGGTAGAGCAGCAGTCCGCTATATAAGAACATGACCACGCCATTGAGCGACGCGGCGACTTCGAACATGGCGAGCGTGCCAGGGGCCAGGGCCAGGATGATCACTCCAAAGACAATCGTGGACCAGAGGAACAGGTAGTACAGCCGGCTTTGGGTCCAGCGGGGGTTGTCGCGGAGCCAGTTGGCTTTGACGATGTCGGTGGAGATGCGCGAGCAAACGTCGAGCAGGCCAAACTCGGTGGTCAGCAAGATGGCGATGCCCATGATGAGAAATAGGGGGCGTGCCCAATCGCCCGCGGCGGGCAGTCGGGCGGCGATGCCGTCGGCTTCGTCGGAAATGAACGAAAGATCGTTCTTGCCGCCGGTGCGCACATCGTTGGCCAGGGTTCCCTCGGGCGTGTAGAACACGCTGTAACAAATCAGGGTAAGCAGCACCAGGCAGACCACGCAGGTGACAAAGAACGAGAAGAAATGTTCAATGCTCGCGGCCTGCCACCACTTTTTCCAGCGGGCGCGGTTGAGCTCGGTATCGCGAAAGTGGTAGCCGACTTCGACGGCCGGTTCTTCCTGACCGGTAAGGGGGCTGGTGATGCGGCCAATGTAGGCCCCCATGCCGTAGCCTTTGTCTTTGATGTAATTACTTTGGCCCAGGTTGACGGTGCCGCCCGCCCCGGCAAAGGCGAGTGCCCCCAGCAGCATGGCGGCGGTCAGGTTGGTCGAGGAGGGCAATTGGCCAATGCTGACGGCGCCCTGCGCCAAGGCAACGACCGCGTCCCACCGCACCAGCAGGCAGGCCAGCACGATCACCATCAGCACAATGCCGGTGACGAGCACGCCTTGCACTTTCTCCACGGTTTCGTACACGACGGGACCGGCGGTGAGCACGCCGCCGCAGATGACCAGGCCGGCGATGGCCAGCGGGAATACAAAGGGGCTGGTCACGCCGCCGGTGGCCGTATGTTCCACGCCGAAGATCAGCCAGCTACCCAGATCGGCCGCGCCCTTGGCCCAGGCGGGGATCATCCAGGGCACGATGTTCATGATCAGGAAGATCCAGGCCCAATGTTTGCTGAGGCGGCAGAAGCCGGTGATGGCGCTTTCGCCCGTGGCCAGGGTCCAGCGGGTGATTTCCATGTTGAGGAAATATTGCGTGCCCACGCCGAGCAGGCAGGCCCAAAAGAAGACAAACTGCGAGTGATAAACGATGTTGGGCCAGAGGATGAACTCGCCGCTGCCGAGCGCCAGGCCAGCAAGAATAATGCTGGGTCCGATCATTTTCCGCGCGGGCACCACCTCGGGCAGGTCGCGATAACGCAGCGGCGGGAACGTGCCATGCGGGATGACCGAGTCGGGCACGATTTCGTTGGCGTCGTTGGCGGGCAATTGCGGCAGCGGTTTTTGGGACATGGTTGGGTTGGGTGCAATCGGGCGAGCGGGGCATGCCGAGGCGCGTGGCGCGGGCGAAGTCGCGAAAGACAAAGCGTTATTCAACGGCCCATCGCGCTCGATTGCAAGTTTTGCGAGGTGGGAGCGCTCGGATTTGGGGGGCCGCACCAACTCGCGGACGGCCACTTGCTCGCCACGCCACATGCTTACGCCCACTGGCGTAAGCATGGCACACGCGTAGCAGTTCCATGCCTGGTCGCTCAGTCAGCACCTTTCGCCGTGACTTCGTTTACCCGGTTGCGGAGCGCTTGCATCACAATGGGGGCGGCGTCGGGGCCGACGCTGTTGACTTCGCCGTACTGGCTGCGGGCACGCCCATAGGCGTAGGGGGGCAGTTGATCCCATTGCCGCTTGGGAATGAGGTAGCCAATTTCGTCGTTGGCCAGGCCGAAGATCAGCATTTTTTCGCCGGGCAGAATCTTGGCGATCGGTTCTTCGAGCGGCGCGTTGGGGTAATCGACGCCAGGTTCGGCCGGCTCTTGGAACTTGCCGTACACCAGCTCGGGGTAGAGTTCGCCGGGGATGCAGGCGACGTGCAGTTCGCCGAGCCGGAGGTAGGCCACCTCGGTTTCGACGGCCGAGGGTTCGTCTTTGACCTCTTGCTCGCGCAACTCGCCCAGTTGTTCGAAGTCACCGGTCCACACCCGGCCGGCGCGGCGGAGCACGCCCAGCGTTTTGGCCAGGCGATACAGCGGATTGATCAGCGGCACCGTGACCGGTTTGGCGGAAACCACAAACCCGGCTTCATCGGTCAGGCGGATAGGCCGGGTGTTCGCCAGGGCTTGTTCGGCCAACTTCGCCACGGCCAGCCCGTAGGCCTCGGTATAACGAAAGTCGCCTTCGAGCAGCACGGCTCCCGATTCGTCGAGGAACTTGCCATCGGGTGGCGCCATCAATCCGCCCACCGCCCCGCTAAAGTAAGCCACGGGGGCGGCGAGCTTGGTCTCGAGGTCTTTAACGGTGTAGTACACAAAGTCGGCGGTCAGCTCGGTATTGCGGCGGCCCATCGCTTCGGGGTGGCAGTTCCATTGCACGAGGGCGCCGAGCAGCTTTTGCGAGTTGTCGGCCGCGCGGAACTTGAGCACGCGGAGCACGTCGTCGTACACGCGGGGGAGACGGCTATCGCCCAGCAGCGATTCGTCGGCGGCCGTGCCGTATTCGGCGGTGGCGGGCACGGTTTGGCCGGCGGTGTCTTTGACCAGTTGCACCACGCGGTCGATCACCAGGCGAATGTAAGCGGGATCGACGCCGCAGGTGATGGGGTTGGGTCCCCAAATGCCCACGGTGTCGGGGCCTTCGTGGTTGTGGGTGCTGGAGACCATCAGGTATTTGACGGTCGCGCCCAACTGCCGCCGCATTTCTTGCACGGCCGGGTATTGCAGGCCGAGCAGGTCCACGCTCACCAGGGCCACCTTCTGGCCGGCCGCTTCGAGCACCACCGCGCGGGCCATGAGGGGATCGTGAACGCGGCTGGCTTTGCGGTTCTGTCCATAGCCGGCGAGCCAAACCGGGCGGGCATCGGAACCCATGGCCGGTGTGATATCGGCGCTGCCGAGCCCCACGCGCAGCGCGGGTTCGCCGGCTTGCGCGCGGCTGGCATGTGAGAAACACGCGGGCCACGCGCAGCAGGCGGCAGCGATGAAAAGCGCCAGGCGGGCGCGACAAACGGGGCCAACAACCTCCATGCGGTTTCCTCCGGGATAATACGCCAGTGGCGAGTGGCTCAGCTTTCGCCCATCAGTTTTTTCACGTTGGCTTCGATGGCCGCGGCCCAAATCTCGTAGCCTTGTCGGCTGAGGTGCAACAGGTCGGGCATGATCGCGCGGGAAATGGTGCCGTCTTTCTCCAGGAAGCGTTCGGAAATGTCCTGAAAGTACACTTTCTTGTCGTTGGCCAGCTTCTTGATGAGCTCGTTGGTGCGCTCGTTGGCTTTGCGGAGCTTGTCGCCCGGTTCGGCCCCGCGGGGAAAGATGCCGAGCAGGAGGACCTTGGTTTCGGGCAGTTTTTTCCGCACTTTTTCGACGACGGCGATGATGCCCTCGGCCGTTTGTTGGGGAGTATTGCCGGCGCGGGCGTTGTTGGTGCCGATCATGACGATGGCCAAGCGGGGTTGGATGCCGTCGAGGTTGCCGTTATCGAGACGCCAGAGCACGTTCTGGGTGAAGTCGCCATTGATGCCCAGGTTGACGGCGTTGCGTTTGGCGTAGTGCTTTTGCCAGACTTCTTTGCCAGGCCCTTCCCAGCCTTGGGTAATGGAGTCTCCAATAAAGATCAAGTCGGCTTTTCCCTGTTTGACCCGCTCGTTCATTTTAAGGTGGCGGGCCATGGACTGGCCCTGGCGGGGCTCGGGGCGAACGGCTTCGTGAGCGGAGCCGTCTTGGGCAGTCAGCGGACGCGTTGTGCAGACCGCCAGTGCGAACACGAGCAAAGGCATGGCAATCGGCAACAACGGTCGGGGCATGCGATTCGGTCTCCCGCGGAAAAACGGGGCTGGTAGCTGGTGGTTGGTAGTTGATGCACGCGCTTGGGGATGGGAAAGGCTTCGCTCTTCAACTGGCCACGGGTTACTCACAGCCATCCCCCATCTCCCATCCCCTAACCCCCAATCCCTCTGCCCCTAGCTCCCCGTCCGTCCTTCGCGCAGGGCGTCGAGGTATTGCTGGGTATGTTCGCGGTAGGGTTTGGGGTACTGTTGGTTGTCGATGGGGTCGGATCGCTCGGCCTGGGCGGGGGCCAGTTCGGTCTTAATCTGTTCGCGAATTTGTCCTCGGCGGTTGGGTCCGCCAGCTTCGCCCACAATCACGCCGGCGCCGCCTTGGTTTTTGCCAGCGACTGCCGAGTCGATGAATTTCTGGCCGTCTTTGTCTTGGCCCACCATGGCGCCGCCGTCGCCGCGACCGATGCCGCGTCCGCCGCCGGGGCCGTTTTTCCATCGATCGCTCTGGCCTTTGCCCTGGCTTTGGCCCTCGCCGCCCGGCTGATCGCATTGACCCTGGCAGAGCATATCTCCCTTGGCCTGGGCGAGCTGATCGAGGGCGCCATCGAGCATTTGCATTTCGTTGAGCTGTTGCTGCATGCCTTGGAGGTCTTGCTCGATACCTTGAAGGCCGGCGATGGCGTCGGCCATGTTGCCCTGGTTCAGGCACTCCTTGCACTGGCCCAGTTTGTCGGCCAGCTGCTGGAGCTGCTTCATTTGCCCGGCTTGCTGGTTGTGCTGGTCCAACTGCTGTTGCAGCTGATTGGCTTGCTGCTGATTGCCTGCTTGCTTAGCCTTATCGATCTGGTCCTGCAGGGCCTGTTGCTTTTGCTGGTGATCTTTGGCCACCTGGTCGAGCTTTTCCTTCATTTCATTCAGCTGATTGGCCAGTTGTTCCATTTTCTTTTCGTCGAGCTCGCCGTTCTTCATTTGTTTCTGCAAGTCTTGCAGCTCTTGGGCGGCCTGTTTCAGGTCGCCGTTCTTGAGCGCGCGGGCCAGCTTGTCGGCCGGACCTTCGTTGGCCCCTTTGAGCTGGCTCAACTGCTCCCGCATTTTGTCGGCGGAGCCCAGCTCTTCGCGGCGTTTCTCGAACTCTTGAGCCAGGTCATTCAACTTGACGACGGCCTGGCTGGGGTCGGCGGTTTTCTTGTTGAGGGTTTCACGCGTGCCGTCTTGCAACTGTTCCAGCAACTTGTCGAGATCCTTCAGGCCTTGCTCCTGGGCTTCTTTGCGGCGCTGCTCTAGCTGCTGGTCGAGCTTTTCCATGGTTTGCTTGACCGCGGCCTGGGCCCGTTGCTGGTCGGGCGTGGCGCCGGCTTCGCCCGGCACGAACGGCGGCAGGAGATAGATCAAAAGCACGGCTGCCAGGGCTGGCAGCACCGGCAAGAACGACCACCGGCCGACCGCTACCGGGAACTGCTGGGGGATATCGAGGCCTCGCACACGACGTTCGGCGTCGGCCGCCAACGCCTGGCCGGCTTCGGATTCGAGGTCTTCTGCTTGGAGAGAAAGAGCGCTGGAAACGCGCTCCCGCAGGCCGAAACGCCGATCGACTTCGATGGCGGCCAGCAGCGGTTGGGTGGCATGCCGAACCGTATGGATCGCGGCCAGCACCACGGCCACGCCAGCGGCACTACCCAGCAGCACCCAAGAATTGAGGTTCCACACCCAATACCACGAAGCCACGATCAACGCGGCGGCTACCGTTAAGCAGCCAAACAGGCACCAGCCGAAAGAGACCAGGCTTGTTGAGATGAGCATCCGGCGACGTGCCCGAGCCACTTGGGTTTTTAGCGCTTCCATAATGGGGAACCCTTTCCTCGCAACACCAGGTGCATGGGAAGTTGCCGTGAAGCCGCGCTCCGTGCCCGCCGCCCAATCTCGGGGGCATTGAGAACCGCTATCGCCACAACTTCTCCTTATCTTATCGTGTTCGCGTGGGAAAAAGCACGCTCACTCTGAGTAATTGCTCCGATTTCGTGGGGATAATGGGGGGCTTGGGTTTCCTTCGCCCCCCGCGCTGGCAAGTGCGATTCGCTGCCCCCGGGGGCGGAAGCTTCCCCCTCGGTTCCGCCAGCATTGCCAGCGGTGTTGTGGATGTGCAGGAATGCGCAGGCAATCGGCCCGAGACGGCGAGGCATCGCCGGGACCCTTGCCGCGAATTGACCGCGCGGTGTCCCGAGCTACCTCCGCGCGAATCCTGCCCAGCCGGGCGATGCGAGTCAGGCCGAAAGTCCTACCCTATCTTCTTGCTCACTGGCGAGTTGCAGAGAATGCAGCCGGTGAGCTGGCGAGGGGAGGGCCGCCAGAGCGCGAAAGGTAAAATGTTGACAGTCTCAATGCGTGGTTTACAACAGAATAGGCGAATTGCGTCGCACCAAGGTCGCCCCCTCCACGTTACCCCGAGGCTGCGAACATCGAAATTCACGATCGCTGGGGAATGGCAACAACGAACTCGGCTTCAACCGAAGTGCTGACGGCGGCTGTCCTACCTGTTCGGGGGCATTTTTAGATGCTCTAGCTTCACCCCCCCCTTTTTGGACGATGATAGAGTTTAGATGGTTTTGTGTGCGATATTCCTGTTTTGATTGCGACCGGCGGCTCGGGGCAGGTAGGCCGGTCCCCACCGATCGACGAATCACGCCGAAAGGCTTCCCGCTATGATTCCGCGGAAAAAACTAGACATCGGTTGGATGGATCTCGTGGCGGGCGTGTGTTATAGCCTGAGCCCTGGCAATCGCGCGTCCGCGGCCAAAGCGGCCGAAGAAGCCTTTCTGCCGGGCGGAAACTGCCTCGCCAGCCTGTCCGAACGGAGCGCCTTCGACATCACCGTGCAGGCCTACGATTTCCCTCCAGGTAGTGAGATTCTGATTTCGAGCCTCACGGTCAAACCGTTCCCCGAAATTGTCAAAGCCCACGGCGGCGTGCCCATCCCCATCGATATCGATCCAGCCACCCTGGGCATGCGGATGGACCTGCTCGAACAGGCCGTGAACGAAAAAACTCGGGCCATCGTGTGCGCCCAGCTCCTCGGCAGCCGCATTCCTCTGGATGACTACCTGGCGTTTGCCAAGAAGCACAACCTGGTGGTGTTCGAAGACTGCGCCCAGGCGTTTACCGGCGACGATTTCCGCGGCACCCCCGAGGCCGACGTGAACCTGTTCAGCTTTGGGCCGATCAAAACGGCGTCGGCCCTGTGGGGCGGCATCACGCGGTACAAAGACCCCAAAATCATGGCCAAGGCCAAAGCCATTCAAGAGCGGCAACCCGTGCAGGGCCGGATGCCGATGCTGGCCCGCTGCTTGAAATACGTGGTGCTCAAGTCGGGCAATTACCGCATACCTTACACCATTAGCAATCGGCTGATGCGGATGTTTGGCGTGGAAGATTGGGCGAACAAATCGATTCGCAACTTCACGGGCGACAACCAGGTGTTCCAGTTCCAGCACCAGCCCAGCTATCCCATCCTGAAAATGATGACGCGGCGGTTGAAGCGGTTCAAACCCAAGCGGGTTCGCGAGCGGATAGCCCACGCGGAGTATTTTATCAGTCTGACGCCCGACATTGTTCGGCCCGCGGCGGCGGCCCCCTATCACAGCTACTGGATCTTCCCGATCTTGGTCAAAAATCGCAGGGCCAGCATCGAATATCTGTGGCGCCGGGGTTTCGATTCCACGGTGGGGCCTTCCAGCTTTCTGGTGGCCGACGCCGAGCCGGGCTACGAACCGTACCAGCCGCATGTAGCCAAAGACATGGTCGCGCGCACCATTTACATTTGCGTTCACGATCGCATGACCCGCCGCGAACTCGAACGGCTGGCAAAAACGCTGAACGAGTACGATGGCGTGTATCGCCAATCGGATCTGCCCTCAACGGCCAAGTCGTATGCCGGCTTGGAAACCGTTCCGCAACGATCGTAAACGTAGCGCCGCATTCCCCGACGTATAGTTGCCGTGGCTGGGAACCCTTCCCAGCTTGCAAGCAACTTACTCAACAGCAGGTCGGGGTTTCTCATGCGCGGCACAGGTTCGGTGGTAGCGATTGTGGCAGGTTTGGCGTCGGTGGTTGCCCTGGCGAGCATGCCCTCGGCAAACGCGTGTACGCGGTGCGTGTATCTCGGCCCCCATGGCACGGTGATCGTGGCCCGCTCGATGGATTGGGCGCAGAATCCGGGCACCAACTTGTTCTGCTTCCCTCGGGGCATGGAGCGCGACGGCGCGGCCGGCCCCAACTCGGTGAAGTGGACCAGCAAGTACGGCAGCGTGGTCTGCGCTTTTTATGAAGTGGCCACGGTCGATGGCATGAACGAGGTCGGCCTGGTCGCCAACACGTTGTACCTGGTGGAATCAGACTACGGCCAGCCCACGGCGACCAGCCCCACGATGTCGATCGCCGCCTGGGCACAGTACGTGCTCGATAACTTTGCCACGGTGAACGAAGCCGTGTCGGCCCTCAGCCAAGACCAGTTTGTGATCATCGCCCCCGTGCTGCCCAACGGCGACCCGGCCCAAGGGCATCTCAGCATTTCCGACCCCAGCGGCGACTCGGCCATCTTCGAATACGTGGATGGCAAGCTGGTCATCCATCACGGCCGGCAGTACCAGGTGATGACCAACTCGCCCATCTTCAGCAAGCAGCTCACGCTCAACGATTACTGGAAAGAAATCGGCGGCATGACGTTCCAGCCCGGCACCATTCGGGCTTCCGACCGCTTCGTCCGCGCCTCGTTCTTCATCGACGCCTTGCCCCCCACCAGCGACCCGCTGCAGGCCGTGGCCTCGACCATGGGCGTGATTCGCTCGGTTTCGGTGCCGCTGGGGATCAGTTCGCCCACGGAGCCCAACATCGCCAGCACGATTTGGCGCACGCTCTACGATCAAAAGAGCCGGGTAATGTATTTCGACTCGGCCAGCAGCCCCACGGTGTTTTGGACGGAATTTGAAGACCTCGACTTCTCGCCCGGCGCTCCGGTGAAGAAGCTCGACCTTTCAGGCGGCCAGGTTTTCAGCGGCAACGCGGCCAGCCAGTACCAAGATTCGCAGCCGTTCCCGTTTTTGCAGGGCAAACCGGAAGGGAAGTAAGCCGTTCGGCTTTGGCATCGCGAATTAAAGTCGTCTTTCGCTCCGCGAAAGCACATCCTTTCGCGGAGCGAAAGGCGGCTATGTCCACTACGCTGGCTGGTTTGGCCAGTCTACAATGGCCGAACCTGCCCACCCGCAGGCGTGTCTTTCCAACTGAAACGTCGTCGGATTTTTTGCCTTTGCGAAGTGGGGGAATGGTATACATGCCCAAGCTCAATCAAATCATTGCCATTTCGGCTGGCAAGAAATCGCAAGCCCACAAGACGGTCACCGAGATTTATCAAACCTTGCAGAAGCCCGCCTTGCTGGAAGGCATTAGCCGCACGTACAAGCCCAAGGACGACGAAGGCGAGCAACTGCCAGCGGAGAAGAAGCTGGTGCAATTGCGGGTGGCCGACGCGATCCAAGACTTTGCCGCTTCGCTCACCGAGTTGTTCGACGTGGTCGCCACCCAGGACTACGCCAACTGCCAGGCCAAGGCCGATGTGGTTGTGGACGGTGCAACCGTACTGAAGGGCGTGCCGGTGACCACGCTGTTGTTCTTGGAGAAGCAGCTCGTCGATATTCACACCTTTGTGGACAAGCTGCCCACGCTCGATCCGGGTGAATCGTGGAATTACAGCCCCGACGTGGACCATTACGCCTCGGACTCGTATCAAACGACCAAGACCAAGAAGGCGCTGAAAAACCACGTGAAGGCGGAGGCCACCAAGGAGCACCCGGCCCAGGTGGAAACGTATACCGAAGACGTGATCGTGGGCTATTGGACCACGGTGAAGTTCAGCGGCGCGATTCCGGCCAAGGAGAAGAACGCCTTGATCGATCGCGTGCGTAAGCTGCAAGAGGCGGTGAAATCGGCCCGCGAAGAAGCCAACGGCATGGAGGTTGAGCAGCGTCGCATTGGCGATTCTTGCCTTCAATTCATCTTTGGCAAGAAGTAGGATGACTTTCTGAGTGCAAGCTGAGACTGAAGTTCTTTATCAAACGCGTCCCCAGTGCAGGTTCGAATCCTGCCCCCGGCACTTACGGGAATTGTCGGCCGGGGTAGCCCAAACCAGGCAGAGGCAGACGCTAAGACTCAGGCTATCACTCCAGCTTTAGCATGGGTGTCGATCGCCGAATCGAGTTCCAAGTACCAATCGCCGCTTGATGCGGGTTCAATTCCCGCTCCCCTCTTTTCTTCTTAAAACTTGTGAGGGGATAGCTCAAAGGCAGAGCAAAGCGGCATCATAACTGAGGCTTGGATTAAACGGACAACGTCGGCGTGCGAAAAACGGCACAACCCGCCCGCGGGCAAAGCGGTATTTGCCCGCGGGTCTTTTTGATTGGTCTCTGTTTGGCGACAGCCGGGGTGACCCCAAGCCAAGGATGGTTGCGATCCGCGCGATGTCTTGATTCCAGAACTTTTCATCCCGAATGGGATGACAGCAAGTAGCCAGGGGTTGAGCGTCAGCGACACCCCTGGAAGGAGAAGCCGCGCCCCGAGGCATCACCCTGGAAGGGTGACAGCAGGGTGGAACCGTGAGCTTGGCGCGGCGCGCTACGACCGCTGCCGGGGTATATGAGGCTGCTAGGCGACAACCGGAAAATCCGTTTCCTGCCAAACTCCTTTAGCCGAGGTATTCGTCGAGCCAGCTTTTGCGAGTCTGGCCCCGCTGGTTGGCTTGCCAGATTTTGCCAGACTCCACCTCCAGGCACGTGAGCCAGCCGGCGCCGCAAGCCCAAGTGTCGATGCACGCCGCGTGGCCGTTGAAATACGGTTCTCCCGAATTTTGCGAAGTATGGCCGCAGATCATGACCTTGCCCGATGAATGGGGTGGCGGGTTCCGAATGTGCTCCCAGTACAGCATGAAGTCGGGCTGGTCGGGCAAATCGATGTCGGGGTATGCATTGGCATGCACAAAGAAGTGTGTTTCTGTCTCAAAGTAAGGCAGCAGGCAATCAGACAGAAAATGCCAATGATGTTCGGGAACATCGGCCAACGAGCCACGGTCGTTCTCGACCTGCGCATAAGATCGCAGCGCCGCGTCGCCACCGACTTCGAGCCAACGGCAGTACTCGGACTTACTGTCTCGCGCCTTGAGCATCATAATGTCGTGGTTGCCGCGCAGCGGCCGAAGCCGCCCGGTCTGATGGCGGTGAATCAACCAGTCGAGCACGGCGGAACTGTCAGGGCCTCGATCGACGTAATCGCCCAGTGTCACAATCACATCGTCCTCTCGCAGCCCAACGAAATCGGCAAGTAGAAGCAGCGCGTCGAAACATCCATGAATATCGCCGATAGCCAAGTGACGGGTCATGATTCGAACGATTGCCGGTTTTTGGGATGGCTAAGAATTGGGGACAAAACAATATCCCAAGGTTTACAACCGTCGTTCGCCAATACGATCGTTTCTCCGCCGCGCCTGGATTCCCGCCCCCGTCTTCACGAGGGCAGGCTCTGCGCGGGAATGACGAATGCATAGCGCCAATATCTAATCCTCGATCTTAACGCGGGTAAACCGCAAACAGACGTTGAGGCATTAAAGTTCTCTGCAGCTTGCAGAGATGTTAACGAGCAAGAAACTAACTACCCTTCTAGCAACAGCCGCAGCGCCGCCAATACTTCCCGTGGGCTTAACCCCCGCTCGCGGCAGGCATACTCCAGCGACTTGCCGCCGCACCCATAGTCGATGCCGTATTGCTCAAACACGGCCAGGGTTTCCGGGTGATCGATCACCCAGTCGGGCACCGAGGTTTCCAGGTCGCAGTCGGTCATGGGCGTGGATGCCTGGGGCTATTTCAAGTACCGCTTGCGAATGTTGGCCAGGCTTTGCATGGCCGGCTTCACGCGGTCTTGAGCGTCGAGAATGCCGCTGTGGGGGAAGGTGTGCGGCTCGGCGTCGCGGAATTGGTTCCAGATGACGGCCTGAACCATGGGCTTGGCAATCAGCAGCGGCACGTATCGCTCGGCCCAGGCTTGCTGGGCCTGGAGGCTCCAGCCGGCGGGGGCCGCGGCCGCCACGGGTTGCGAGTCGCCGGTGGCGTGCGGGTCGGCGTCGCGGCTGCTGGGGATGGTGAGAAACACGTGCAGCGGGGCTCCGACCCAACTCCACATGTCGATCATTTGGCTTACATCCAAGAGGTCGCGAGGGTAGCTGCCGCTGGGGTAGTAGGGGAGGTTGATTTCCAGGCCGATGCCGGCCAGGCCCAAACCGGCGCGCACGAGCGTATCGGCCAGGTAGATCGGTGGATCGGCCGCTTCGCGATTCATGTACTCGGCCCAAGGGCGGTCGAAACAGAGCGTGATGGGCGTGTCGGGATCGATACGCCGCACCACCTCCACCACCTGCACGGCCAGCCGCAGTTTTTCTTCTTGCGATAGACCCAGGCAATTGCCCACATTGAGCTTGGCCGCGCATTGCCACCAGGCCACCTTGCCTTGGTAGCGGGTCACCACGCGCTGCACGAACTCGCCAATGCAGGCCGAAAGGTTTTCATAGTCGCCTTCCCACAGGCAGAGCCAGTCGGGCAGCATCAGGTCGTCGAACGAGAGCAGCGGCCCGCCGTAGATGGGGACGGACTCGGCTTGGGCCCAGGCCACGATCGCGTCGGACTCGCTGAAATCGGCCGCGCCTTCGCTGGCCTCAATCTGCCGCCAAATGAGCGGCATTTGCACCATGTTGAAGGCCTTCTTCACCAGCTTGTCGGCCCCGCCCGCTTGAAAGGGCGTTTGTCCCAGGTTCACGCCCAGGCGGGTTTCCAGCCGAGGTGTGTTGCGCATGCGGGCTGCCGTGGCCTGTTCGGTATACAGCGTGCCCAGCATTTGGGCGGCCGTGAGCGAATCGGCCAGCGACGACTCGGCGTATTGAGCGGCCAGTTGGGGGTCTTGTTCGGCCAGGATGGCGCCATGCACAAACCGCTTGCGGGCGTGAGTAATCAGGTCGTGCAGGTCTTGGGGAACCGCCAGGCCGATCGCCATCCAATCGTTGAGCTGGTTGCGAACCTGGTTGAGCTTGCCGCGGGCCAGTTCCAGTTGCAGGTCGTAGGGTTTGGCCCGCTCCACCAGCCAGGCGGTGGAGAGCGTCATTTCGCCATGACCATTCACCTGCCAGGGCAGGCTGAAATAGCCGGAGTCGGAAACGGCCCGCTCGACGGTGAGGCCGTCGGGTGTGATCTGGGTACGGCTTTGCCAATGGAAGCGGTCGCGCCCGGAAAAATAGGCTTTGCCCGCCTGATCAGGCTCGATCCGGCCGGGTGGAAAAACTCGAAATCGAATAACGCCCATCAATTCCTCGGCCGGGAGCGCGTGGCCTGGCATTTGGCTACGGGAGGTGCAACCAAGCGAGTCTAACCGAAGAGTGCATGGTGCTTCAAGTTGGGGGGAGTGTGTCAGGCAGCGCCCCCCTTGGATTGGCATTCATCCCCGGCCGCGAAGCCAGCCATGCACGACCGCTCCCATTCCCACGATCAGGCCGCCAATCAGCAGTCCACCGGAGCGCCAAACAGGGCATTGCAAGCATCGGGCGAGGCCCAAGCCAGGCCCATGATGGTGAAGCCAGCGGTGATTTCGGATTCTGGGCGGTTGTACCAAGAGCGGCGACGAATGCCCGACGTCCTTAACGACTCCACCGCGTTTCTCACGTGACGAACCTGAACTTCACTGGATTCGTCGTGGTAAGCCAAGCGAACCGCCACCAACCGAATGTTCTGATGGTAGTCCTTCATGGCTTCTTCAGCGGCTTGCTGCGATACTTTGGGCCATCGTGGAGACGGCTTTCGCCCCTTGGTGCTCGCCATTTTTACTCTTCATCATCACAAGGTCGCAAGCCTAAGCACTCGTGGGTATTTTCAATGAAGTCAGACATGGCTTCATCCACTTCGTTGCCCAGCTTTTCTCGCAGCAGAACCAAGATGCGGTCTCCCGCTTGGTGCACATGGCGGGCATTGATGCAAATATTGCCCTCGGGACGCTCCTGGCGAGCAATCTGCTCCGCGACATCTAGCACCAAATCGTCAAACTCACCCATGAAACACGACAAAATGTCGAGTGCCTTACTCGTGTAGGTAATTTCGCTGTTGGTGGTGCTCATGGCCTTGCTCCAGGCAAAACGCGGATTCACAAGCCAAACCTGCGCGATGCCATTTCCCCGTCGCTAACGGCTGCTTCGCTGAAAAGGAATGGTCCACTTTCAATATTATCGAAACAAATCACTGGCAGGTCCAACCTCTCGTTGCCCACAACATTGTACACGGCGCAGGTGACGCAAGGCAAGCTTATGGAATGGGTTACGTCGCTGAATGACTGCAAGTTCCATAACTGCTCCCTGTTAGAATTCCAGAAAAATTTCCGAAACGCTCCGTGGGTTTGGAAGATTCGATCCGCATCGACTTGCATGAGAGCGGGGCCGCCTTCTGCAAAATGCGGCGACATTGCCGCTGGCCCATCTTATTATTGAGCCAGTACGGCTCAATCGGTTGGGGAGGGCTCCTTAAGGTAGGGTGCTCGCTGCCCTTTCCTGTCTAAATTGCCTGCAAAGGAGCTTGTTATGCGGGGATGCAACCAGGGCATTGTTGCGGGGTTCATGTCGCTGGCCGTGATCAGCACCTCATGCTCGCCGCCAGCGAGCAGCGGCGAGAACGCGCCCAGCGGCCCGGGCGCCACAGCCGGCGGCCCTGTCGCCACCGCCAGCGCGGCGGTTCCGACGCCGCAAGTGGTGGCCACCACCGCTCCGCCAGCTACCGGCGATTGGCCCCGGTTTCGTGGCCCCGGCGGCATGGGCATCAGCGCCGCCGCCAACCTGCCTACCCAGTGGAGCGAGACCGAAAACATCGCCTGGAAGACGGCTCTGCCTGGCGCCGGGGCGTCGAGCCCCATTGTGCTGGGCGATCATATCTACCTGACTTCGTACACTGGCTATCTGGTGCCGGGCGAGAACGGTGGCAGTTTGGACGCCCTTCAGCGCCATCTGCTCTGTCTCAATCGAGCCGATGGAAGCATCGTTTGGAATCAGGCGGTCAAGGCTCGCCTGCCAGAAGAAGACCGCATTCGCGACCATGGCTACGCGGCGAATACGCCCGTGGCCGATGCCGAGCGGGTCTACGCGTTCTTCGGCAAGTCGGGCGTGGTGGCCTACGACCACCAGGGCACGCAGCTCTGGCAAGCAGAGGTGGGCAGCAAGACCAACGGTTGGGGAACGGCGGCTTCCCCCGTGCTGTATCAAGACCTGGTGATCGTTAACGCCAGCATCGAAAGCGAATCGTTGGTGGCCCTCGACCGAAAAACGGGCGCCGAAAAATGGCGGGCCGGCGGCATCCGCGAAGCCTGGAACACGCCGCTGATTGTTAAATCGCCCGCGGGCGACGACGAACTGATCGTGGCGACGCACGGCAAGGTGTTGGCGTTCGAGCCCAGCTCGGGCCAGCAGCTTTGGTCGTGCGATACAAACATTACCTGGTACATGGTGCCCTCGGTGGTGGCCGCCGAGGGCGTGGTCTACATTTTGGGAGGACGATCGGGCACGGCCTCGCTGGCGGTTCGGGCCGGCGGACGCGGAAATGTCACCGCGACCCACCGGTTGTGGACATCGAACAAAGGCTCGAATGTGAGCTCCCCCGTGGTCCACGGCGGCCGGCTGTACTGGTTGCACGATCAACTGGGCATCGCCTACTGTGCCGAGGCCAAAACGGGCGAACTGGTCTACGAGAAGCGGCTCGACCGAGCGGGCCAGGTATACGCCTCGACCTTGCTCGCCGACGGGCACCTCTATTATTTGACACGCACCGGCCGCACGTTCGTGGTGGAGGCCCAGCCCGAGTTTGAATTGCTGAGCACCAACGACCTGCGCGACGGCAGCGTGTTCAACGGCAGCCCCGTGGTGGCGGGCAATCAAATCTTGATACGATCCGATAAATATTTGTATTGCCTTGGCAAGCAGCCGTAGTTTCCGTAGGGCAGGCATTCTGCCTGCCACAATGCGGCCTGAAGGGCCGATCACCGCGCTCGTTGCCCATGCGGCAAGACGCTTCGCGCGCGGATACCTCCCCACACCGCTGGCAGGCAAATCATCATCGTTCCTCACCAAGAACGACCGCAATAGGCATTCGGCCCGCATTGCGGCAGGCATTTGCCTGCCCTACATTGGCTGTACAAGTCGTCGGCGAGCGCGCCGCGGGCATCGAGCGCTGCCCGCTTGTAGGCCGTTTCCGCCTCGGTGATGGCGTCGGAGAACGAGTTTCCGTAGGGCAGGCATTCTGCCTGCCACAATGCGGCCTGAAGGGCCGATCACCGCGCTCGTTGCCCATGCGGCAAGACGCTTCGCGCGCGGATACCTCCCCACACCGCTGGCAGGTAAATCATCATCGTTCCTCACCAAGAACGACCGCAATAGGCATGCGGCCCGCATTGCGGCAGGCATTTGCCTGCCCTACATTGGCTAGCTTTTAGATGGATGCCCGCTTTGTGTTGGTGGGGGCGAGTGCAGGCCGCATCGGGTAGAGCCCAAAAAAAGAAACCCGTCGGCCGTGGGCGCCGACGGGTTGGGTTTACCGCTGGAAGTCATCAAACATTCTTCACCGGTTGCAACCTGGCTTAGTAATACAAGCTGCCAGGGTACGTCATCAGTTGCCGGCTACCGGCCGTGACGATTGCCTCGCGGGAGGTCAGTTTGACCTCGATTCCACGGCTGGCGTCAAACAAGATCACCTGGTCACGGGAACGGCCGGTCTCCACGAAGGTGAAAATCGTCTGCCCGTTGAATGTTTCGGACCACTTTCCGTTGACGCCGACGAAGCTCCCTTTTCCATCGGAGCGGGTGAACATCTTCCAATGCCACATTCCCCGGTAGGCGAAGAGCGTCTGGCCGCCCCGGCTGACGACCGCCTGGGTCGCACTCAACTCGACGCGGATGCCCCGAGCCGCGTCGTACAGCCCCACCCATCCCGGTCCCGAGCCGGAGTTGGCAAAAGTGAAGGCTTTCTGGCCCTGGTAGTATTCAGACCAGCCGCCGTTCTCCGCGCGAAAGGTGCGCCCCTCGCCGACCCACACCCCGGCCGTTCGCTGGGCGAAGCAGGTGGTGGCCGTGGCGAGACTCAAAACGGTGACCGCGGTCAAGCTCAAGAATAAGGCCCGCATGGTATGATCCTCCAAAGGGTTGGAGGATTCGATCAGGCCGAAGGGGTCGGATTCGTTTCACTCCTGATAGTCCAAGCGTTGACTGGCAGACTTTGTGACACGAGGGCTCCGGCCGTTGAAACTACCTGATTTCGTTCCACCAGCTAAAGCTGGTGGAACTAACAAGGCGGCCGAAGCCGAATCGCCCGCGACTCGGCCAACGAAGTACAACGCCCGCCTCCGCCGCACACTGCTTGCGGTCGTGGCAAGCGTGTTCTGCAAGGGAGAACGCATGCGACCGCAAACAGTGGCACGCTCGCGTGGGTGCTACCTCCCCCAACATCAAAGTTCATCCCCCATACTGCCGCAAGAACTGCGGTTGGTGTTCGATCAGCCCTCCCCAGCGGCGGCGGTAGGATTGGCAACGGTCGGGCTGCTGGGGGGCCAGGTTGGTGGTTTCTTCTGGATCGGAAGGGAGGTGGAATAGTTCTTCGTGCCCGCTGTCCACATAGAAGTGGTACTTGTAGTCGCCGTCGCGGAGGCCGCAGGCGACGTTGTTGCCGGTGGAAAAAAAGTAGGCCCTGCGGTCGGCGGCGTCGAGCAAGTGCTGCCCTTGCCAGGTTTCCGGCGGCTTGACCCCCAGCAGGCTGACCAGCGTGTAGGGCAGATCGATCTGCTGCCGGACTTGCGGCAAATAGCGGTCGGGCAGGTTCGCAAAGCTGGGGTGCAGCAAGATCAGCGGCACATGCACGGCCGATTCGTACACCGAGAAGCTATGCACCGTTTGGTTGTGCTGGCCGAAGCTTTCGCCATGGTCGGAGGTGATTACCACCAGGGTATCGTTGGCCAAGTCGCGACGTTTCAACTCGGCCACTAGCCAGGCGATCTGCCGGTCGGTTTCACGCAGCGCGTTGAGATACCGGTTGTGCTTTTCGTCGTTCACGCCGAAATCGGTGAGTGGCTCGGGGGCCACGTAAGGGTGGTGGGTTTCAATCGTATACGTTAAAGCAAAGAACGGCTGCTGGCGATTCTGGTCGATCCAATCGAGCGTGGCCTGGAACATGGGCCGGTCGGGCACGCCCCACGAGTTGAGCTGCGGGGCATTGTAGGGGGGCTGCTGCAGCGAGGCGGCGTCGATCAGGTGCGGCCCGCCGCGGTCGCCCAGGTAACGGTCGCGGTTCTTCCAGCCCCAGTAGCCGGAGTGGGCAAAGCAACTGCGATAACCCCGCTCGGCGAGCACTTGCGCCACGGTGGGGATGCTGAAGCCAGGGTAGTCGCGCACGATCAATCCCCAATCGAGCCGCGGCACGACGCTGGCCGTCAGGCTGACCAGGCTTTTGCAACTGTTGGGGGTTTGCACATAGAAGTTGTCGAACACCAGCCCCTGCTCGGCGACGAGTCGTTCCAACTCGGGCGTGGTGCGATGGGGCGACCCGTACAGGCTCATGCTGTCGGTGCCGGTGCTTTCCAGCACCACCACCAGCACATTGCGAGGATGGAAGTCGGGGGGAAGTGTGTAGCGGATGCCGGAGTCGAGGCGCGGGGCGGTCCAGTCGCGGTTGTCGGCCTCGGCCAGCAGGGCGTTGAAGCGGTGGTTTTCGCCCAAGACCCACTGCTCGGCGCACGACCACAGAAAAACCGCGTGAGGGCTGGCGCTGATGCGGCGTTCCCAGCGGTTGGGGTCGGTCCAGTTGGCGGCGATGTATTGCCGGCACACCAGCCCATAGGCGGTTACGCCTAAGAGCAGCCCACAGATGGCGGCAAAGCCCAGGCGAGGACGAAGCCGGGGCAGGGCCGACTGCGCCCGACGAGCTGGCAACCTGGCTTGCAGGCGCCTTGCCAACCAGCCCAAGCTGAGCAGCGCCAAAGGCACCAAGGCCAAGGCCACCGCCGCCTGCCAGCTCAAACAGGCCGTAATGGAGGAAGCCATGGCGTCGGGTCCGCCCGCATAATGTAAAGCCGGCAGCGTGAGCGGAACCATGGTGTAGCGAAAGATCGGCACGGCCGCCACGCCGTACAATCCGGCGGCGTAGAAGAGCAAGAAGATGGTCGGCCGGGCAACCCAGCCCGTGGCTTTCCAAGGGCCAGCCAGCCAGTTCACGGCATAGGCCACCCCACCCCAAAAGATGGCAAAGCACACATCGGCCGAGGCCACGATGGCCAGCCGCAACAGCCAGCGGCAGAACTCGGTGGCGGTTTCCACGGGGAACGGCAGCAGCAGGGCCTTGGCGGTCACCAGCAGCACCAGCAGGCCGGCGGTGAGCGCCGCAAGCTCCGCGGTTGAAACGGCTCCGCGGATTGGCGCGTGGCCCTGGGTTGGCGCTGCCAAGGGAGCGGTTGCATTTTCCACGGGTGCGATTCCTTTCGCGGTTGTGGTGAGCGTCGCCGATCCCTGAGATCGGACGAGGGTTGCCGGCAAGCGGCGGTTACGTTGGTTCGGCCCAGCGTTCTTCCCACACGCAGGCTGCCCAAGACAGGCCCACGCCAAAGCCCACCAGCATGGTGCGGCTACCGGGTCGCAAACTTCCTTGTTGGCGCAATTCGCGGATCACCAGCGGAATGGTCGAAGAAACCGTGTTGCCGTAGTTCTTGAGCAGCAGCGGCATGCGGGTTTCGTCCAGGCCGAGTTTGTCGCGAATTTGTTCAAGCAGCAGCTTGGTGGGCTGGTGCATCAAATACAGATCGATGTCGTTGGCGGCCAGCTTGGAGCGCTGGAGCACCTGCTTGACCAGCTCGGGAATCATTTCCAGCGTGAAGAAGATCAGGCCGGGTCCGTCCATGTAGAGCGAGCTGTTCCAGCGATGCCGTTTGCGGGGCTTCAGGGCCGTTTCGTCTTTGCGGAAGCCCCCCTCGGTAACCAGCAGCATGTCGCCGCCGCTGCCGTCGGTGCCAAAGCAAAAGGCCGAAAGATCAGGCTCGGGCGAGGCCTCCACCAGCGTGGCCGCGGCGCCGTCGCCAAAGATGGTGCGGAGCGAGCGGTCTTCGGCGTCGATATATTTGCTGTAGGTTTCGGCCGTGATCAGCAGCACCCGCTTGGCCGAGCCGGCGCGAATCAGGCCGTCGGCCAGCGACAGGCCATACACAAAGCCCGAGCAACCCAGGTTGAAATCGAGCGCCCCGCACCGCTTGGGCAACTGCAGCCGGTCTTGAATCAGGCAGGCCGTGGTCGGGAGCGGGTAGTCGGGCGTTTGCGTGCAGAACAGGAGGAAATCGATGCTTTGGCGATCGATGTCGTAATCGCGGAACAGACGTTCCGCCGCGGCTACCCCCAGGTCCGACGACAATTCATCCGGCCCGGCAATGTGCCGGTTGGCGATGCCGGTTTTGGAATAGATCAAATCGATGTCCCACTTGGGGAACTGGGCGCGCAACTGCTCGTTCGATTCGACCTTCTCCGGCAAATGAACCGCGATGGGGCCAACGGTGGCGAAGTTCAAAACTAAATCCTCTTGGCTGTTCCGCGCAGATCGCGCATACGCGCAGCCTGAACGAAGCGATAGGCTGCGAAAAGTACCATAGCCCCGCAGCGACGGTCAATTGCATTATGACCGCCGGAGGCAATCTTGGGTATTGGGGCAACCCTCGCAAATCCACAAATGCCACGGCCCAGTCAAGTTTTCGGGGGAGGCGCCATCCGCGCTCGCGCCAATTCATCCCCGCCGCGCGGTTCATTGCTGCCCGCCCCTCCCCGGCGCCGGCAGGAACAGATTCATGTTCTTGTCCCCCATGTTGGTCCAAAAGGTTCCCGGCCCCGACTGGAACAGTCGTAGCCGCATTTGCGGCGTGAAGCTTTGCGCCATTGTGTACCGCAGAAACGCGTCGCTGTCGTTGTTGAACTGTTCCAGCTTCAGCTTGTACAGCGAGCTCCTGGCCGTGTTCACCAGCATTTTTCCATCGGCTTCCGCCTTGCCCAAGAGCTCGGCGCGCTGCGCGTCCAAGATCGAGATCTCCGCGCTGTACTGGTCCTTCAGCTTTTCCAGTTGGGCGTCGGTCACAATTGCCAGGTTTTCCGCTTCCCGCTCAATGGCGGCCACCAGCCGCTGGGTGGCCGCCGCCACCTTGGCCACTTCAAAGGCAATTGTTCGTTCGGCCGCCGCCACTTCGTTCTGGGTTTTGGCCGTTTCCGTCTGCTCCGCCTGCGTCACGGCCTTTTCCCGGGCCAGTTGCTCGTCGCGCTTGGGCTTGAGAAACGCGTCCGGAATGATGATGTTGCGGATAAACGCATGGCGGATAATCACGTTGTCTTCGCCGCAGGCTTCCGACAACTGCTGCGCGAAACCGGTCTGAAATCTCTCGCGCATGGCGCCGTCGAGAAAGTCCTTGGCGCCGTAATCCTGGCCTTTGTTGCGGCTGATGTTCTTCACGTTCGGTTTGATCACGGTGCTCTCGATCCGCTCCATGCTGCGGAACTTCGACAGCCATTGGGGCCAGAACTCCGGCTTCAATTCCCATTCGATCGTGCAATCGAGCTGAATCCGGTTGCTGTCGCTGGCGTCGAACACCAGCGCCGTGTTGTCCTTGGGGTCGGTCGTGTAGTGGTACGAGGTTTGATAAATTCCGATCTCGCAGGGAATCACCTCATACTCCTCGGTGTTGATCGCAAACAGGCCCGGCTGGAGAACCTTGTCGCGAATGATCCCCTTCTCGCTGGGCTTGGTCGCGAACTCCGTGGCCCCGTCGTCCCCCAGCTTGCGGCGCATCACGCCCACATAGCCCGGCTTGATCTCCACCATGTCCACCAGCGTCACTTCATAGCCGTAGGGATTCAGCCGGTACGTACCCGGCAACAGCACGTCGCGCCAAATGCCCTGCTGCCCCTTCTCCGCCAGATACTGCCCCGGCGGCAGCGGTTTGCCCCCCAGCGATTTCACGATCCCCACCTTGGCCGGCTCGTAGCCGTTGGCCGTCCACCGGGCGCCGGGCACCAGAATGTTCGGCTTCCGTTCCGTGGCGTAAAAATACGGAGGAATGAAGTGCCAGCCTTCGCCCAGCACCTGCTCCCGAATTCCTTTCTCTCCCTCCTGGCCCAGCACCTGGCCGTAGGGCAGCGGTTCGCCGGTCTTGGCAATCACCACCAGCATCTGGCCCGACGGCACATGATGCACAAACAACCCCCCCAGCCCAATCACCGCCGAGATCAGCACCACCAGCAAAAACGTGAATAGCATCCCGGGATGGTTCAACCGCGGCCAGAAGCGAAACCGGCGCCGGGGCGCGCTCGCAATTCGTTGGTTGTCGTTGGCGGACATGACAGTAAATCCTCATGGCGTTGGTTAAATGATGCGAGCTGTAGAGCAGGCCGACTTGATGCCGGCAGGGTGGCTGGTGGCTAGTAGTTGGTAGCTAGTGGCTGGTGGCTAGTGGCTGGTAGTTGGTGGCTAGCCAGGGCCGACTCGATCCCGCGCCCGCTTGCGATGTGGCAAGGCCATCTTTATTTTCCCGGCTCCGCGCCGCTCGTTATCCCAGGCTCCGCAATCGCTATATCAGGCTCCGCCGCGCTTGCCACGGCCGGCGCCCGCGGCGGTTTTGGCGAGCCCGCCTGGCTTGGCGTCAAGTAGTCCGAAAACAACTTCGCGAACGCGCTCGTGTCCGAAGCAAAAATCTCCGACAGCGCCGGCGCCAAGCGCGTCAGCACGTGGTACTGCGCAAACTCGTGGGGCGACGGAAAGCCCTGCACCGCCGTGCGCAACTCGGCCACGGCCGCCTCGTTCTCGGCGGCGATCACCGCCACGTCGGCCTTCGCCTTGGTCAAGATCGCCTCGGCCCGCTTCGCCGTCCCCTCCAGTCGGGCTTGCGCCGATTCCAGCGCCGCGGTCAGCCCCGCCTCCTCGCTCTGTATCCGCCGCTGCGCCAGGTTCTTCGCCTGCTCCAGCGTGGTGTTCGCGTCGATGATCCGCTGCCGCTGGTCCGCCAGCGCCTCGGTCGACTTCAATTCCTGCTCCTGCACGAACTGCGCCACTTTCTGTTCGTTGGTCTGCCGCGTGATCCGGGCTTGCTCGCGTTCCCGAATCTGCGCGGCCAACTCTTCCAGCAGCGGATTCATGCGGGTTTGCCCCACCGCCACGTACTCCAGGTCCACGCCGATCTTGGCGCACTCGGGCTTTGCCTTCGCCATCAGCTCCTGTTGCAACCGCTCGCGGGGATTGGCGATCGGCGCCGTGGAAGCGGTTTCGCCGCGGGGATTGGCGACGGGCTCCGTGGCAGCGGCTTCGTCGCGCGGCTTGCTGATGTATTCGCGGGCGCCGTGCTTGCTCCCTTCAATCCGCACGTATCCCCGGATCAGCGGCAGCACGATGATCTGCAAGATCGGGTTCACCCGCTGGTCCTCGGGCGTTTCGTCTTTCTGCGGCATCACGCCGTTTTCGCACAGCATCACGAACAGCTCGGGCGCCTTTTCGGGAATCACCTTGTAGCGGACTTCGACCCGCGGCTCGATCGTGAACCCGTCTTTGGAAGGAAACTCAATGTCCTCGAAAATCACCGTGTGCGAACGCACGTCGACCGGCACGATCTCCTCCACGTATGGGTTGATGTAATGCGTGCCGCTGGGCACGATCGCCGACTGCACTCCCCGCTCCCCCTCGGCCACCACATACGGATTCTCGCGCACCAGGGCCGGGTCTTTGCCCCACCGCAGGATCTTCACTCCCACTTCCTGCGACTCAATCTCCACGGCCTTTACCACCTGCGCGTCGTATTCGTAGGGATTCAGCCGGTACTTGCCCGGCCCTAGCACCTGCTGCAACACCCCGCGTTCCCCCGTCGCCCGCGGGTTGTCCCAGTCGATCTCCCCCGCCGCCAGGAACTCGCCCCGCTGCTTGCGTTCGGGGCTGATCTCCTCGCCCACCTTGCGAATCAGCACCGCGCAATGCTTCTCCGGCACCTTCAGCACTGGGTGCCGCTCGTACGCGTAAAACAATGGGTTGAGGAAATGCCGCCCTTCCGCCAGCACCTGCCGCTGGATGCCGCGATGGCTCGCGTCGGGCGCCACGATCTCGCCCGCCTGCAAGGGTTTCCCCCAGCGGTGGGTCACCACCAAGAACGTGTCGGGCTCGACCTCCACCCGATCGACAAACCACAACCAGGCCGGGGTAGCGACCGCCGACACGATCACCACCACCAAGACCAGGCTCCACCGGGATCGCAATGGCATCGCTTGCTCCTCCCTATGCTGGGTATCAGAAATCGGCTCCAACGGCCGCTGGCGAGTCCGAACGTAGTTCGGCGGAACGATAGGATTCTTGCATCATCCCACATCGCAATTCCGATTTCACCAAAATCCGCCCGCCGGCTCGCCTGGTTTTTTCCGCGGGCTTTGCTTGCCCTGCCGCCAAACCACCCCTCATAATCAAGTCACGCGCAACGGCCGCGTTGGCGCCGCCTTCCCCTCAGTTTTTTCTGAATCTTCCCAATCCTCGACCGAGGTCGAACGAATACGCACGGGGCGCGCCCGCCCATTACACCCAGGGAGCACCGACCATGTCCTTGAAACAACCGCCGCTCAACGAAGCGGTCGAGCAAATCAAGGCGAAAATGGCCGCCGAAGACGCCGTCCGCGTCTCGATTGCCCTGTTTGGCCAGCCAGGCTGCGGCAAGTCGTCGCTCATCAATCGCCTCACCGGGCAGCGGTTGGCCATCGAGGGCGTGCGCAACGACGTCACCACCTGCCGGCAAGATTTCGAGTGGAATGGCCTCACGCTGGTCGATCTGCCCGGCTACGACACCCAGCGGTTTCCCGCGGACGAATACCTGGCTCGCTTCGGCGTGCTCGACTTCGACCTGTTGCTCTGCGTGTTCGATGGCAAATTCCACGAAGCCGACAGCCAGCTCTTCCACGAAGTGTCTCGCCGCGGCAAGATTTGCCTGTTCGTCCGCAACAAGCACGACACGCTCTGGCAGGAAGGCAAAGACCTTTCCGAACTCGAACTGGAAGTCGCCGACAACCTCGCCCAGCACGTGGGCGGCAGCCAGGGGGTCTTCTTCACGAGCTGCCGTTTGCACACCGGTCTGGATGAACTCGAGGGGGCGATCAAGGAGCGCCTGGCCCCCGCCAAGCAGGAACGCTGGGTTCGCGCCGCCAAGGCCTACAGCCAGGACTTTCTCGCGCAAAAAAAAACGCTGTGTAACCAGCGCGTGACCTGGGCCGCCGCCACGGCCGCCGTCAGCGGGACCATTCCCGTGCCCGGCGGGAACCTGGTTGTCGATGTGCCGGTGCTGGTCTCGCTGTTCAAATACATTCGCGAAACATTCGGGCTCACCGACCGCGCCTTGGCCACCAAGGATTTCGCCATGCCGGCCCTGGCCCCCATGGTCAACAGCGTGCTCAAGTTCGCCAGCACCGAAGGCGTGTTGCTACTGCTCAAGCAATACGGCAGCCTCATGGCGGCCGAGCAGGTTTCCAAGTTCGTGCCGCTGGTGGGCACCATCATCGCGGCCAGCCTGGGCTTCACCATCACCCGCCGCGCCGGCTCCTACTACCTGAACGACTGCCACCGCCTGGCCGCGGCCGTGCTGGAAGCCCAGCTCGCGTAGGGCAGGCATTCGCCTGCCACAATGCGGCCTTGCCAAAGGTCGTGGTGAGGAGACCGTCGAGGCGAGCCACCTTCTCGTCGCTTTTTGCCCGGGAGAATGGATGATGACCACCGACTCAATCTTTCAGCGCGCGCTGTCCAACATGCTCACGGAGATTTTCGACGGCCCTCCGGGCCAGGAAGCGTATCTGCTGAACCCGGGCGACCCCGGCCTGCTTCGCCAACTCGACACGATCGACGCGGGTGCCGCGTCGGAGCGGCCCATGCCCGGAAAAACGACGATTGCCGCGCACGTCGATCACGTTCATTTCGGTCTCGCTATTCTGAACCGCTGGGCGGCGGGCGAGGCGAACCCGTGGGCCGGCGCCGACTGGAACGGCAGTTGGCAGCGCGGCACGGTCACGGAGGATCGGTGGCGAACCCTCCGCGACGATCTCCGCCACGAGGCCGAAAAATGGCGAAAAGTGGTCGCCACCCGCACCTCTTGGGACGACGTGGCCGCTGCCGCCGCTCTCTCCACGGCCGCCCACACGGCATACCATCTGGGGGCCATCCGACAGATCCTCGCGGGGCTGAATAGGTAGGGTCCGCACCCCGTGCGTACCTTTCGGGTGGAGGATCGCCCAACCGCCGTAGCCGCACACGCGTTTTGCCGTTGTAGGGGCAACGTCAAACGATCGGCGGCGCGGGTGGTATGCAGAGGGCTGCATACCCTTGGCTCTAATCACCAGGCGTAAACATCACCCCCGTTGCCAGGCAGTCGCACAACCGGCCGTAAATTCGGGCTAAATCCGCCTTGCTGGGCGATTCTCCCGCGGCCTGCAGAATTCGCCGGGCCAATGGTCCTTGGTCGAGAATCAGGTTCAGGGCCGCGCGGGTGGGTTCGTCGGCGTCTTCCAGCCAGGGGGCGACTTTGGCCAGCAAGTACCGCCAAAGCTGGCTGGCCAGCGCCGGTTCGCTGGGGTTCAAACCCCAGATCGCCAGGTAGGCCGGGTCGTCGATGGTGGCTTCCTCGCCTGCCCGAATGGTCGCCAACAATACCCGGTGGAGTTCCGCGGTGCTCATCGCTTGCTGCTGGGTGGTGGGCGCAAAGCGGCCTTCGACCAGGCCGCGGAGCACGGCGATTTCCGCCTGCACAATGGCCAGGTCGGCCGCGGGGCACTCTTGCACATCGACCACCCGAATTTCAATCGCATTGCGATCGAAGCGGGCAATGGCTCCGCGGGAGTTGGCCCATTCAAACCGCAACACGCCTTCGGGATCGTGCGGGGCCAGGTCGGCGTAGATGCGCTCGAGGATTTCTGATTGATAGGCGGCGGCGGTGAATGCCGGCTCGGGCACCACCTGCCCACTTACGATGGGCACGCGGCGGGCGTTATGCCGGTAAACATCGAGCCGAGAATCGACGAGGCCCGTGGCGGCCCCATCCACAAGGGGGCTGCTGGCGGCCAGGGCGGGGATCAACGGCAGGATCAAGCGAATCGCGGCGTGCAGAGCCCCGAACTCTTCGTCCGTGGCAAACGGCAAATTGAGATGAGCGCTTTGCAGGTTGGCCCAACCGTGGCCTCGGCAGTCGAAGATGCGGTGGAAGGTTTCATACACAGGGCTGTAATCGTGCGGCCACAGCTTCATTTCCCGCTCGGGGTTCATCCAGGGGTGCATGGCGGTGGGCATCAGCCGGGCGCCGAGCGGGGCGAGGATGGCGTTGATCTCGGCCACGTTCTGCTGAAAGGCCGCGGCCAAACCGGCGGGGCTCGCGGCGGGCTCGGTGGTCTTGAGCTCGATCACGTGCAGCGCCAGCTCGTTGGACCACGAGATGGTTCCCCGCTCGATTTCCGAAAGGTACTCGCCGGCCACCTCGAGCATCACGCGGTCGGTGATTGGCTGCACGTCGAGGGTGTCGGCCGAGACGATCATGTATTCCAGTTCGACGCCCAGGGCTTCGAACAGGCCAAAAAGAGGGCGATCGCTCATTGCATTCTCGCTCCCAGTTTGCGCTGTTCGATCCGCGTGAGAAACACCTGCATGATGCGGCGGTAGAGCTCGTCTTCGAGAATTTTGTCTTCCTCGCCCGAGTCGATGGTGGGGTTGTCGTTGACTTCGATCATGTAGAAATTATCGCCCGACTGTTTGACGTCCACGCCGTACAGCCCATCGCCAATCAGGTTGGCGGCTTTCAGGGCCAGGGCCACGGCCTTTTTGGGCGCCAGCTCCACGGGCAGGGTTTCGACGGCGCCGTAGTCGGCGTCACCCCCTTCCTGGTTGTGCTTGATAATCTGCCAGTGGTTCTTGGCCATGTGGTACTTGCAGGCGTACAGCGGGCGTTGGTCGAGCACGCCAATTCGCCAATCGAAGGTGGTGGGCAAGAACTCCTGGGCCACCACCAGGTCGGAGTCGGCCAGCATGTGCCGCAGTTGGGCTTCCAGCTCGATCACGTTGTTGGCTTTGGAAACGCCCACCGAGAACGCGCTGTCGGGCCGTTTGAGAACCAGGGGGAAGCCGATCTCGGCCTTGAGCGCTTCCACATTGTCTTTATGCACCACCATGGATCGCGGCGTGGAGATCTTGTGCCGCGTGCATAGTTCGGCCAAATAGACTTTGTTCGTGCAGCGGAGGATGGAGACGGGGTCGTCAATCACCACCAGGCCTTCGTTGGCCGCGCGGCGGCTGAAGCGATAGGTGTGGTGGTTGACCGCGGTGGTTTCGCGAATGAACAGGGCATCGAACTCGGCGATGCGGCCGAAATCGTCTTTCTCGATCAGTTCGGCGCGAATGCCCAGCGACTCGGCGGCCTTGATGAATTTGGCCAGGGCCCTGGGGTGCGACGGGGGTTCGGGATCGCCTTCTTTATACAAAATGGCCAGGTCGTAGCGGCTGGCCGACTTCTTTTTGATGCGTCCGCCGCGGCCTTCAAAATGCTGAGCCGCGACCGAAACCACAAACTCCTTGTGGCTTTCGGGAATGTCGCTGGCGGCAATCGTCGAGACCCGCTGCAGCTGCCATTTTTTGTCGCGAATGAACTGAGCCCTGAGCAGGGGCGAGTCAAACAGCGAGAACAGCTGCCGGCTGAGGCGGTCGTAGCGCTTGGCCAGGTTCCGGCCAAAGTACACGCTCAGCGTGAACTTGTCCGATTGAATCCGGCTGAGACTGTGCTGGATCAGGTCATCCAGCTCGCTCGATACGAACCGCATCATCGATTGACTTTTGAGGTCTTCGATGGTGGTGACGCTGGGCCGCGGTTTGTGCCCTCGAGCCTCGGCCAGCAGCGACACGTAGTAACCGGTGCTCTGATAGCGATAGGAGCGGCAGAGGTTGAACACCTTAACCGAGCGAAGGTCGCTGTACTGGGGCTTGGTAAGGTAACTGCGGGCATCCACGACTTCGACGCCGGGAATCTGAAAGGGCCATTTTCGTGGATCATTAACCACGATTAGGATTGCCACGAACGCCTCCTTGACCACGTGGGCGGAGGATTGGTACGCCGAATAAACGAGCGCATACAGGTTGCCGTTATGGGGTTGCTTGTTTGATCGTTGCAGAACTGGGGACCGCGCGCCACGGACTGCTTGCCGCAAACTCAGGCGTGATTCTGCGGGAGTTCGCCGGGCGTGAACCGACGAGCCTGGTGCGGTTTGGAAACAGGTTCCAGAATCAGCAGGTTGGCGTCGTAGGTGAGCGTGCCGAGCAGGATGGCGCACACTACCCGGTCCACATCCACTTCATAATAGTTGTCGCGAGGCGCGATGGGATTGGGTAGATAGGGATCGGCAATTTTGACACTTTTCGTGTCTCGATCGTAGCCGCAAAGCACGACAAAATGGCCTTGCGGCACGCCACGAACATCGTCGGCATCGCAGCGAGGGCCGTATTCCCGGGGGTTTCGGTAGAGAAACGTGGAGCTCAGCCCGGCCAGGATGGGCACCCCCCGGTTCAGATACCGGCGGATCAGTCCTCGGGTCAGATCCTCCATGTACACCTTGCCTCCCAGCCGCACAAATTCCCGATAGGCGCTGCACGATAGGATCAGCTTGGGATCGGTTTTGGCCTCCATTTGGGCGGTGAGCTTTTCGGGCAACGAAGCGGCTCGGGGATAGAACCAGGAAGGATCGAATACCCTCAGGTTGTAGGTGATGATGGTGGCGCGATAGCCCCGGTTGAGCGCGTGGCAGCCGAGAAAGGCAGCGAACGTGCCGCCTTCGGCCAGGGCTTCGCAGTCCGCGATCACCTCCGACAAGGGCAAGTGGTCTTCGAAATATCCATACACGGCGTGCAGGCAGGTCGGCCCACACGTGGTGTCGTCGGGTTGGGGCAAAATCTCAAGATGCACGCCTTCCATACTTCCTCACTCCACGCCGCGTCGGCTTCATGCCGTGTCCCTCAGCCCGCGCCGATGGGGACTCGCTGTGTAATTACGTGATTCGGACGCACGCAGGGCGAATTGTCAAGGTGGAGAAGCTGGACTAGTCGCCGATCGGCGGATCGGGCGGGCGGGCTTCGAGCACGTCGTTGAGGATATACGTATCTTTGGGGAAGGGCAGGTTACGCCGTTGCAAAGAAACATCGTACCGCCGGCTGGCCATGGTGAGATCGTCGTTGATATCACCATCGCCGACGAGCACCGGGTAGGTGTCGAGCAGGTGCCGCCATTTCTCGAAAGCTTGCTCGTAGTAGGGCTTGGAAGTCAAGGGATCGGTACGGTAGGCCCAGTAGGCGTAGTACAAGTCACGCCGCGAACCCACTCCCAAGTCGACCACTTCCCGCACGTCTTTGGCGGCGACCGTGGCCAGCGTGCCGTCGGGCAGCAAGAGGCGAATTTCCCCTGCCACGGGACGGTCTTCGCTGGCGCCGTCCCCAGTCGGCAGCTGCAGGCTGTTCAGTTGTTCCACGCCAACCAATACTTGACCGTCGAGCTTGCGAACCAGCGTGGATTGCTCGGCTTCACAGCGTTTTTCCCAGTAGTCGTAGTTGACCGTGCTGCGCGCGTTGGCCGTAACCTGCACCAGCGAACGCAACGCCTGCACTTGCATGGCCAGCTCCATGGCCTGGTGCCGCTGGTTTTCTGGCAGGGCGTTGGCGATATCCACCGGGGTGACCACCAACCGCTGCTTGAGCGTGCCCTGCTCTTCGGCGTTTTCTTCCGTGGCTGGTGCTTCCAGCAGTTGGCGTTCGGCATCGGTGAGCGCGGCCCTGCGCTGGGCTTCGAGCTTGTCGCGCAGGCCAGTGCCCATCGCGGTCAGTTCGGCCTCCACTCGCTGCGCTTCTTGCTCGTAGGCGGGCAGCAGGTCGAGGGAGAAATAGGTGCCGGGCATTGAGCCGGCCGGCACGCTCATGGCCGTGAAGTCTTCCCAGCTTTTGAGCGCCTGTTTCCAGTAGTAAACCGGACGGTCGCCGTGGACGATGCCTTCTTCTTCGCGGGCAGCCACGTAACGGATTTTGCAGCGAGATGGTTCCGAGAAGAAAATCAGCGGATTGGCCCCGCGCAATTCCATCCCCTGGTTATACATCTCCAGGCCGCGATTGAACGCGTCTTCGGCCACGCGCCAGTTGTCGCGAGGTTCGCCGTCGGGGCGGGTTTCGGGATGAATGGGATTGATGGCGTTGGCCCGAAACAGGGGGCGGAACTGCCGGTGTTCGTCGGACTTGCCAACTTTTTGCCCAATGAACCAACCTTCGTCCCACACCAGGCGGGTGTCGCGATTGTTGTACGGCTGGCCGCGCATCAGGTATTTGAGTCCGCGAATCACCCAGTAATAGCGGTCGCGGTAGTCGTCCCACTCGGCCGACACATTGTAAGAAAGGTTCCACGCCTGGTGCCGCCAGACCATCACAAAGTGCGGCTGCAACCGGCTGATCTGTTCGAGCTTGAGGTCCAGGTTGGTCCAGTCTTCTTTCATTTGGTATTCGCGGGCCTGCTCCCAGGTGATGGTGGCAGCCAGGCCGCGCATGCCGAAGAGGGCCAACTTGAGGGCTTCGCTGGAGGGGTCGATCTCGCCCAGGTTGGTGTGGCTCAGATCGTTCTCGGCCCGCATCCGCGCCAGCGCTCCGCCAGAACTCCCCCGACCGCCATCGGGGCCCACCGTGGCCGGTTGGCCGAGCAGCGAGAGCGGGATAAGCAGCAGGGCCATGCAGCCCAGGTAGATGATTTTATTGAGCAGCGAACGTTTCATGCGGCTACCTCTCGCCCCTTGAGGATGTAATGCCCTAGCACGAACAGCGGGATGGCGAACCCCAGCACCGTGCAGAATTGGATTGCGAGGATGTACGGCGGCACATTGAAGCCAGACGTGACCCAGTCGGCGTCGGACAGGCCGCCCAAGTCGGGAAGCATGCGGCCGATAACACCTAGTACGGCTTCAATGCCGTAATCGATCGATTGAACCACGTCGGCAATCAGGCCGGGCTCGAGTTCCGTGGCCATGGGTCGCCGGGTAATCACGCGATAGAACGATTCCACGGGCCCTCCGCCGTATTCGGGGTGCGCGGCGATGTCGCGAATCATGGTGGTGAGGTAACCGCTGGCACAACCGGCCGCGGCCGCCAGAATGGCCACGGCGCCGTTGAGGAAGGTGCTGAACATCACGGCCAGCGAAATCACGAGCACCATCTGCATCCAGATGCCGAAGTAGCCCTTGGCGAAATTCACCCAGAACGAGCCTTCGTCGGCCATGATGTAGAGGTCGGGCTTGGCCATGCCGAAGTACTGGCCGCGATCGTTGCAGCGGATTTCCACCTGCAATTTGCCGTTTTGAACCAGCGGGAACTTGCCTTCGAACAGGTCGAGCTCGATCGATTGAGAAGGATCCGCCGGGTTGAGCCCCCGCAAACGCCGCGGAATGAAATGCTCGTAAATCGAGTATTCCTTCGCCCGGAAATCGATGATGGTCGAGCGAATTTCGGGATGATCGGGGTTTCGCAGGATGATGCTGCCGGTCACCCCCTCGGTGATGGTGCCCTTGTGCGTGCGGAACACGCGGAGCGTCATCTGCAGCGGCAGGCCGTCGCGGAACATGTCGGGCTCGATGCCAGTGAAGTTCCAGATGGCCGCCGCGCCGGTTTGCCCTTCAATAAAGGTGCGGTACGTCCACTCGTTGCCCACGTTGATGCCTTTGCTGCTCGGCCCGCCATCGCGATCGAGGAAGGTGAGGCCGCCTTCGCCCGCCTTGGCGTAGATGGGCACGCGGGCGATCAATTGGCCTTCGGGGGGACCCACCTCGTAGGACACGTCGCCGCCGCGATCCCGGCGGGTGACTTTATGCCAGTGGCCTTGCACGACGCCGCGGTGGGGGTTGAGCTCTTCCTGGTTTTGGGGCGTTTCCACCAGCGGCATGTCGGTGACGCCTTCGTTCATGCCCTCGCGAATGCTGAAGCGATGGCGATGTTTGAATGCCTCGTTGGTTTCGCCGCGGAGGTCGATGCGGTCGCCCGAGTCGGCAAATACCTGCACTCGGCTGACATCGGCCGCATCGATGGTGTGGGTATGGTCGAAGGCGCGAACCACAAACACGTAGCTGACCAGGGCCATCAGGGCCAGCAGCATGGTGCCGATGGCCGAAAACCCAATCACCCGGCCGAGCACGATCTCGCTGGTTCGCACCGGCTTGGTGACCACCGTGTAGATGGTGTGGCCGGCGATATCGGCGGGCAGGCTGAGCGCCGACAGCAGCATCATCACGATCAGCACCAGAAACGCGCTGGTAAAGAGCACGAACGACAGATAGGTGCGAGCCGCTTCCTGGTCGGCGGCGTCGAGAAACCAGGCCGCGAACAACAAGATCAGCACATACACGATGAACACGATCACCACCCGGCGGCGGATCGATTCTCGCATGGCCAGACTGGCCAGGGCGAACACGCGCCGCGGCGACACAAAGAGCAGGTCTTTGATCACCCCCCGCAGCCGAAAGCCGGTTTGCCGCAAACTGGCGGCGGGGCCCAAGGCCACCATGCCAAACAGCAGCGACAGCAACACCACCACGCCCGCCAACACCAGGCAGGCCAAGGCCCAGGTCGCAAAAGCGCCCGGCAGCCACTCCATGAAAGGAGGTAGTTCGTTCTCAATTACCATGGGCCATCCAAACAGCAGTCAAAGAATAATGGGGGCGCGTGGGATGCGGAGCGGGCGTGGGATCTGGGCTGATGTGAGCCGGCAATTCTGGCTGGCAAATTGGGCTGACCATGTTCACCGCCGTAACTTAACGCGGGTAAACCGCAAACGAACACTGCGGCATTAAAGTTCTCCGCGGTTTGCGGAGATATGATAACGAGCAAGAAACTAAACGGCTTTTTTGGTGGGTTCGACCGGCGGACCCGCGTCGCGGACCATGCGCCGCCCCGGCCGTGCTTCGCTGTCTTGCACAATGCTGAGGAACAATTCTTCCAGCGTGGTGGTGGGATTATCCATCATCAGCAGGTCGCCGTGGTGTTCGGCAATCACTTTGCGAATGGCTTCCTTGGCGTCGTTACTGAGCCCCGTGGCGCGAATCTCGGTGACGTCGGCCACCTTCAGCAGACTATCGACCCGGCCCAGTTCCTTCAGTTCGCCTTGGTGCAGAATGGCAATGCGGTCGCACACGTCTTGCACGTCGTCCAGCCGGTGGCTGCACATCAAGATGGTTTTCCCCTGCTCACGCAGGCGGATGATCATGTCTTTCATTTCCCGCACGCCGATCGGATCGAGGCCCGTGGTGGGCTCGTCGAGAATGATCAGTTCGGGATCGTTAATCAGGGCCTGGGCCAGACCAATCCGGCGAGCCATGCCTTTGGAGTACTCGCGCAACTGCCGTTTGCGGGCCCCGTCGATCCGGACCAGGTGGATCAGCTCGTTGACGCGCTCCTTCCGCTGCTTACCGGGCATATTGAACAGCCGGCCGTAAAAATCGAGCGTTTCTTCGGCGTTGAGGAAGCGGTACAGGTACGATTCCTCGGGCAGATAGCCGATCCGCTCGTTTTTTTGCACGTCGGTGGCCGGCCGGCCGAAAACGGTAACTTCGCCCTCGGTGGGGAACAGCAAGCCCAGGATCAGCTTGATGGAGGTGGTTTTGCCCGAGCCGTTGGGACCCAGCAGGCCAAACAGCTCGCCACGGTGAACTTCGAGGTCGAGGGACTTGAGTGCCCGCACCTTCTGCCGACCCCAGAAATCGCGATAAACCTTTTGTAGATTACGAGTTCGAATAACTACTTCGGGAGCCTGCGACACGGGAAACCTTCCTCGTCGAGAACCGAAACCGAGAAGCGGAAAGCGCTCGACGTGGAGAGCGGAGCACAATCCAGGGATGCCAATTCCCCTGCCGCGTGCCGAAGGGTCCGCGCAGAGTTTCAAACGCTATCGTTACGCACCACTGACAGAACCGGTTCACCAACCATGCCAGCTTTCTGGTGCGGATTAGGTTTTCCACTATAGTTTCACGACGCAACTCCCTCAACAGACCGCACGTCAATTCGAACGAAACGCTGCCAAATGCGGTACGAGTGTGAAGGTTGTGCCAAGATGAATTGGTTGAAGGGCAATTTTCGCCAGACGATAATACCCGCGACTCGCACTTCGCTGGTCCTGCGTTTTGCCCAGGGCCTTCTGGCCAACCCAACCCCTCCCCCCAAGGTTTGAGAGAACGCCATGTTGCACGGGAATCGACGGCGGTGGCTGAAAAGCACCCTCGGGCTGGGGGTGGCCGCCACCGCGGGCTCGCTGGTGGGCCAATTGTTCGCGGACGACCCGGCCGCCCTGGGCGGCTGCACGCTGAGCATTGGCACGTATGCCATGCAGGGCGTTCCGCTGGAGAAGGCCATTGCCGCCATTGGCGAAATTGGCTTCGACGGCGTGGAGCTTGCCGTGATGCCCAGTTATAGCGCCGACCCGGCGACTTTGAACCCTCGGCAACGGAAAGACGCCCGGGCCGCGATCGAACGCCAGGGCTTGCGGCTGACGGCGCTGATGGAGCATTTGCTGCCGACGGCGGATGACACCCAGCATCGGCAAGATTTGCCGCGACTGCGGCGGGCGCTCGAACTGGCCCGAGATCTGGGGGACGACAGCCGCCGGCCTCTACTGCAAACGGTGCTGGGCGGGGGAGATTGGGAGGGCAAAAAAGCCATGTTTCGCGACCGCCTGGGGGATTGGCTGGCGGCAGCCAACGAGGCGGGCGTGGTCATCGCCATCAAACCGCACCGGGGCGGGGCGATGTCGCAGCCGGCCGAGGCGGTCTGGCTGATCGAGCAATTGGGCAAGCCAGAGCGGTTGCGGATGGTTTACGACTATAGCCATTACGCGTTTCGCGATTTGGGGCTGGAAGAAACCATCCGCGCGGCGGCTCCCTACACGGCCCACGTGGCGATCAAAGACGCCGTGCAGCATGGCGGCAAAGTGTCGTTCCTGCTGCCGGGCGAGCAAAATACGCACTACCCGCGGCTGTTTTCGCTGCTGTACCAGGCAGGCTACCGCGGGGACTTTTGCTGCGAAGTCAGCAGCATGGTTTCCAATCAACCCCTCTACGATCCGCTGGCCGCGGCGAAGGTTTGCTACCGCAACATGGCGGCCGCCTTGAAAGCCTCGCAGGCCCGGCGGGTGTAGAATCAACACGGGCCTCCGCGCCTTGTCCTTGCAAGGACTTGGTTCACCTACCGCTTCGCGGGGGTGCGGCTTGTCAATCGGCCCCTCAGGCGGTAATTTCGACAAGTTCAGCTTCTCGTTTAACGCGGTAAACCGCAACCGAAGATTGATTCCAGATAACTTCTCCGCTGCTTGCAGAGATGTCAGCACGTAAGAAACCAAGGATGCACGTCGGGCATGATTGCCGGCAATCCCGATCAACAACGGATCGTCATCACGGGAGTCGGCCTCACGGCGCCCGGCGCTAGCGATCTGCGCGGCTTTCGCGAACTGCTGCTGGCCGGTCAAAGCGGCGTGCGGCCCTACGAGATTCGCTACGTAGGTGCAACGCTGGCCGGGGTTTGCACGCACGACGAGGTTCGTCATCAAACGCGCAAGGAGCGTCGCCGCGGCACCCGCGCCGGAGCCATTGGCATCTATTGCGCGAATGAGGCCATTGCCGACGCGGGGCTCGATTGGCCCAATCTCGACAAGGCCAACGTGGGCATCTACCTGGGCGTGACCGAGCATGGCAACGTGGAGACAGAGAACGAAATCTTCGAACTCCAAGGCTACAATTACGATACGCAGTTCTGGTCGCACCACCACAACCCTCGGACCGTGGCCAACAACCCGGCCGGCGAGGTCTCGCTGAATCTGGGCGTGACCGGCCCTCATTACACCATTGGCGCCGCCTGCGCGGCCGGCAACTTGGGCGTGATTCAAGGCGCCCAGATGCTGCGGTTGGGCGAGTGCGATGTGGCCTTGGCGGGCGGAGTTTCCGAGAGCATTCACACGTTTGGGATTTTCGCCAGCTTCAAAAGCCAGGGGGCGCTGGCGGAGCACGCAGACCCGGCCAAGGCTTCGCGGCCCTTCGATATGGCCCGCAATGGGATTGTGGTGGCCGAAGGGGGCTGCGTTTACGTGCTGGAGCGGCTGAGCGACGCGCGTGCCCGCGGGGCGAAAATCTACGGCGAAGTGGCCGGTTACGGCGTGAACAGCGACGCCACCGATTTTGTGCTCCCCAACCCCGAGCGGCAAACGCAGTGCATGCAAATGGCCTTGCGGCGGGCGGGGATTGCGGCCGCGGACATTGATATTGTGAGCACGCACGCCACCGGCACGGCCAGCGGCGACCATCAAGAGGCGATTGCCATTCGGGCGGTGTTTGGTGAAAGCACCCGCACGCACGTGAATAACACCAAGAGCTTTATTGGCCATGCCATGGGCGCGGCCGGCGTGCTGGAGCTGAGCGGCAACCTGCCGGCATTTGACGATGGCGTTTGCCACGCCACGATTAACGTGGACGAGCTCGATCCGGACTGCGCCATCCCGGGGCTGGTGATCAATCAACCTCGGGAAGTGGGGCCGGTGAATTACATTCTCAACAATTCGTTTGGCATGCTGGGCATCAATTCAGCCCTGATCATCAAGCGAATTTAACCAACGGTACGCTCTACTTTGGGTAGGGCCAACCGATCCACCCAACACCGTGAAGACAAGCTTCCGCCCACGGAGGAGTAACGCAGGATGACCAAAGACGAGATCCGGGAAGTCGTGCTGGAAATTCTTCAAGAGATTGCCCCCGATGAAAATTTGGAAGATTTGCAGGACGACGTGAGCTTCCGCGAGCAGTTGGAGCTCGACAGCATGGACTTTCTGGACATTGTGATGAGCCTGCGCAAGCGCTACCGGGTCCAGATTCCAGAAGACGACTACATGAACCTGGCCAGCATGAACAGCACGGTGGAGTACTTGCAGCCGCTGATGAAAGATTTGGAACGGGTGTAGCGATCGTAGGGCAGTACCCGTAAGCAGGCATTCTGCCCGCCCTTTACTTGTGCTACGTTTCCATTCATTCAAACGCAGGGGTATCTGCCATGCGGCGCAGCAGTGCTTGGTTTGCGGGGCTGGCGATCACGCTGGCAATGCTCTCGGCCGGCTGTTCCCAAGACGAAGCGGCATCCAACGGCAAGCCGGAGCCACCCGCGAAAACATCGCAACCGGCGGCCGAAACCGATACGCAAAGAGAAGCTGGACAACAGGAAACCGCGCAGCCGCCCCAGGCTGGAGAGTCGCCGGTCGACGCAGCGGCCGCAAACAACTCCGAGACCAAGCCCCAGCCTCCAGCGGTCAATTCGCCCACATTAGACAGCGCCACCGCGTGGCTGCTGCCCTACCTCGGCGAAGGCGCGATCGACGTGCATCTGGTCGACCTGCGGCGGCTGAAACCGCTGGCAAAGTATGCGGAAGTGTTCCCTTATGTCTCTTCGTTCCGGTGGCCAGAGCAGTTTCTGAACGAAGTCGAGTTATACGCCGAGGTCAGCACGTGGCCAGCGGCGAGCGAAAGAGACTATCCCATGTCGTTCTCGCTGGTGCGATGCGTGGGCGAGCCCAGTCCAAAGTTGATCGAAGCGATTCGCAACCAGTCTTGGTACGGCGTCTCTCCGAGCGTGCAAGGTCGAGATGTGGTGTTTGGCGGAGAGGAAGCCATGAAGCTCGCCTTGGCCCGCTCAGGCGACGGCGCCTTGGCCGACCTTCTGCGCAACGTCGGCGAACATGCCGTGGTCGTGGCCAGAGTGTGTGAGGGTCGCAATCAGAAACAGCTTGAAGAAGACCGACAACGCTCTCTCGCCGCAAGCGAGAAGAATCCGGAAAGTGCCCTGGACTGGAACGAGTGGGCCAAAGAAGAAGAGCTGCAACTGGCCCGCAAGGCGGAGTTGTACCTGTTCGACCTGGAACCGGAGATCGCGTTGCAAGTCACCTGGCAATTTTCCGATGGCAAGTATTCGTTGCCGCTGGGGGAAGCGTTCGACGCCAATGTGCTTGCGGAAAGTAGCCCCGACGATTTTCGCGGCGGCGCGGCGATCAAGCCTTTCTTAAACAACATGCTTCAGCAAATGCATGCGGACGCCGACGTGAAGATCACAGCTCAAAAGCTGGAATTCACCGGCAAGTTCTCCGGGGATGTAACCGGCCAAACGGTGGCCAGGCTGCAACAACTGTTCGACGACCAGTTAATGTTTGACAAACGCACCTCCCCACTCAAGAACGCCGCGATCGAGCTCTTGTGGTATGCCCACAAACACGATGAGACGTTGCCGCAGAACATTTACTCGGCCGACGGCAAACCGCTGTTGAGTTGGCGTGTGGAGTTGTTACCCTTCCTGGGCTACGAAGAGATTTACAAGCAACTCAAACTCGATGAACCCTGGGACAGCGCCCATAACGCGGCCCTGCTCAAGCAAGTGGATCCGCGGCTGTTTGCCTGCAATCCCAAAACGCCCGACGGACATGCCGACGTGTTGGCCATTGTGGAGCCAGACACGCGCGGTTTCCTCAAGCGAGAAGGGGATGCCATTTCTCCGAGCATCGCATCGTTTACCGATGGCATGTCGTACACCGCGGTCGCCGTGGAAGCTTCGCCCGAGCGCAGCGTGCCCTGGGCCAAGCCCGAGGACTTTGCCTGGAACCCAACCGAGCCAACCGCCGGACTGGGGCGCGAAGGCGAGAACTTTTTTGTGGCAGCATTCGGAGATACGCGGGTTTGGAAAGTCTCGAAAGATGAACTCGCGGATACACTCCGCAGCATGTTCCATCGCCATGACGGCAAGCCATGGGAATTGAAGCCGCTTCCCAAGCTTCCGTAGGGCAGGCATTTGCCTGCCCTCCATTTACTGGGAGGCGCCTTCCCGAAAGCAAGCTAGTCTTATTGATAGCGTGCCGCTGACCTCGAGGGGTGGCGCTTATTCTGAGTCGTGCAACTCCTAAACCCAAGAGCAGACTATGGTTAAAGGTGCCCATCCCTCGCGGCGAGAGTTCGTGCAGCGCGTGAGCCTGGCGGCTGGGTTGGCGGCCATGGGGCCATTTTCGGCGTTGGTAGCCGGGGAGAAAGCGGCCGACAAGGCAGCGGATGCGGCGCAAACACCCGATGATATTCTCGCCAACCTGATCAGCGGCAACGAGCGGTTTGCCAGCGGATCCACCAAGCTGGCGCCGCGAACCGCGGCCGATTTTGCCCGCGATGCCACAGGGCAAGCCCCGCCGGCCATCATCCTGGGCTGCGCCGACTCGCGAGTTCCGCCCGAGTTGGTCTTCGATCAGCCGATCGGCGGCCTGTTTGTGCTGCGGGTGGCCGGGAACATCGTCGGCTCGGGGCCGATCCTGAAGGGGAGCATCGAGTTCGCCGTGGCCGAACTCGGCGCGCGGCTGATCATGGTGCTCGGCCACAGCAAGTGCGGCGCGTGCGCGGCGGCCATCCAGCACATTGAAAATAAGGACGTGCTGCCAGGCTCGATCGAAGGGCTGGTGGATTACATTCGGCCGGTCGTGCGCCAAGTTCGCGGCGAGCCGGGCGACAAGCTGGAAAACGTGATCAAGCAGAACGCCCTGGACAACGCCCAGCGGCTGGCTTCGCTCGGCCCCATTCTGCCGGAGTTCGTCAAACGGGGCGAACTAAAAGCGGTCGCCGCCTACTACGACCTGAAGACGGGACGCGTGGAAGTCTTGAAGTAAACAACAGCCTGCGGATCGTACGTGGTTTTGATCGTTAGTCCCAACGAAGCGGCGACTGCCAGGCTTCTTTGAGCGCGGCCAGATCGGCGTCGATGACCAGCGGGGCCGTGATCTCGGTGGGCTGGCCCGACTCGTTGGGCTCGGGCCGCGGGATGCCGACGATTTGCAGTTGTGGCTCGGCCAGCACTTCGCCAATCAGTTGGCACGGCAGACCTGTGAATAGCTGTTCGAACGCCGCGGCCTGGGCTTCGGCCACTTCGCACACAAACCGCGAGTGCGACTCGGAAAACAGCAGCACCGAGGTCGCCTGGGGCATCGTGCAGAGCGGGTGAAGCTCCTCGCCCGACCAGCTTGCGGCCAACTGGTTGAAGTCTTCCAGGCTGGCTTCGTCGGGCTGCAAGCCGTGCGGAACTTGTGCCAGAAACACGCGAGCGCCCAGCCAGCCGGCAAAGGCCGCTTCGGCCACGGCGGCGGCCAGGCCCCCTTCGCTAAGATCGTGGCAACTGAGCACCAGGCCGGCCCCGATGGCGCGGTGCAAAGCCCGATACAGCGACAATGCCACGGCGGGCTCGGTCTGGGGGATCTTGCCGCCGGATAGGTTTTGGGTAATCGCGAAGTGCGATCCGGCCATTTCCTCGCGGGTGAGGCCCACCTGGTACAGATAACTGCCCGGCTGTTTGAAGTCCATCGTCACCGCTTGCGAGGCGTCTTCCATCTGGCCCAGGGCGCTGATCAAGAGCGAGGCCGGAATGGCGATCGGCGGCCCGCCGTCGTCGGGGCGGAATTCATTGTACAGGCTGTCTTTGCCGCTGATGAACGGGGTGCCCATCGCAATGGCCGCGTCGCGGCAGCCCAGGGCCGCGCGGACCAGCGTGCCCAGCTGTTCGGGCCGCTCGGTGTTTCCCCAGCAGAAGTTATCAAGGATGGCGATGCGATCGGGATCGGCCCCCACGGCCACGCAGTTGCGAATGGCTTCGTCGATGGCGCCGGCCGCCATGTGATAGGGGTCGTGGTCGCCCCAGGCGGGGTTCATGCCGTTGGCAATCACCACGCCGCGCGGGGAGCCAAGCACCGGCCGCACCACGGCGGCGTCGCTGGGGCCATCGTTGTTTACGCCGACCAGCGGCTTCACCACGCTGCCCCCTTGCACCTCGTGATCGTACTGGCGAATCACCCATTCCTTGCTGCACACATTGAGCGAGCCGAGGATGGCCAGCAGCTCGGGCGTGTAGTCCCAACTGTATTTGTCGGGTAGCCGCTGCTCTTGCGTGGTCGGCGGCAAGTACACGGCCTCGCGCACCACCTGCGGCCGGCCATCGTGCAGGAAAGACATCTCCAGATCGCCGACCGGGTAGTTGTCGTAGAACAGTTGCAGCTTGCCGGTGGGCACAAAGGCCCCGATCACGGTGGCTTCCACGCTTTCGGCCGCGCACAGGGCGTGGAATTCGTCCCAGTTGGCGGGCGGCACCGAGAGCACCATCCGTTCCTGGGCTTCCGAGATCCAGATCTCGGTATAGGACAGGCCGGCGTATTTGAGCGGCACGCGTTCCAGGTGGACTTCGGCTCCCAGCTTCTCGCCCATCTCGCCCACCGCGCTCGAAAGGCCACCGGCGCCACAGTCGGTGATGGCGGTAAACAGGTTGCGATCGCGGGCTTGCAGGATGACGTCGACCACCATCTTTTCGGTAATGGCGTTGCCGATTTGCACGGCCCCGCCGGAGACGGTTTCGCTATCGTGCGTGAGCTCCACGCTGCTAAAGGTAGCGCCGTGCAGGCCGTCTTTGCCGGTGCGGCCGCCGACGACCACGATCAGGTCGCCCTCGTGAACTTTCTTGTGCGACTTGTCGCGGGGAAGCAAGCCCACGTTGCCGCAATACACGAGCGGGTTGCCCAGGTAGCGGCGGTCGAAAAAGATGGCGCCGTTGACGGTGGGAATGCCCATCCGGTTGCCGTAATCGCGGACGCCGGAAACCACGCCCCGCATCACGCGGCGGGGGTGAATCACGCCGCGGGGCAATTCTTCGGGCGGAAAGTCGGGCGGGGCGAAGCAAAAGACGTCGGTATTGCAGATGGGCTTCGCGCCCAGGCCGGTGCCCAGGCTGTCGCGAATCACGCCCCCCAGGCCGGTGTTGGCTCCGCCGTAGGGTTCCAGGGCGGAGGGGTGATTGTGGGTTTCGACCTTGAACACCACGTTGTTCTGGTCGTCGAAGCGGATGATGCCGGCGTTGTCTTCGAACACGCTCACACACCAGTCGCGGTCGCCCAGGTTCTTGCGAACCTCGACCGTGGCGGCGAACACGGTTTCTTTGAGCATGTTTTCGAAGGTGCGTTCGCCCTGTTCGTCGCGATAGTGGATGCGGCCCTTGAGGGTTTTGTGGCTACAGTGCTCGCTCCAGGTTTGGGCGATGGTTTCCAGCTCAATATCGGTGGGGTCGCGGTGCAGGGCGGCGAAATGGGCCTGGATGGTGTGCATTTCGGCCAGCGACAGCGAGAGCTGGCCTTCGCGGCTGATGCACATCAGGGACGAATCGTCGTGACCTTCGAGCTTGACGCTACGGCGCTGGAACTCGTAGGCGCCGGCCAGCGAGAGGGTGGAGAGCTCGAGCGAGCCGTACACGCATTGCTCGATGGCATCGTTGGCCAACAGCCGCGTGGCCAGGGCGTGCAGGGTTTCTTTGGGGATGGGCTGGAACCAGTATTTGCGGAACGTGCGGATTTCGTCGGCTACCAGGCCCAGGTCGCGGACGGCGCGAAGCGCGCTTTGGGCTACCGGATCCATCACGCCTGGCTTGGGAAGCACGTAGACGCGCTGGGTGAAGCCTTCGGCGGGGGGCGATTCGAGATCGATATGCCCTACCTCGGCGATGCGAGTCCGCTCCACGACCGAGTCGGCCAGCAACTCGGCGGCGAGCCGTTCGACGGCCGCCCGATCGAGATTGCCTTGGATCAGGTAGCCGCGGCCGGCGCGCACGTGCAGTTGCTGGGCCAGGTGCAGCTCGGCGGCGTCTTCCACCAGCCGCTGGGCGTGGAAGTCGTGGGCTTCGCCGGCGGGGTAAATATCAATTTCCCAGAGCATCGCGTTTTTCTTTTCCCAAAGCCAGAATCTCGGTGAGCCGCTCGACGTCGGCGGCTTCGATCGTGGAGCGCACCTCGGCAAGGTGCTGCTCAAATTGTGCCAAATGCGCCAGCACGGCCGGGGCGTTGGCCAGCAAAATTTGCTGCCAAAGCTCGGGGTCGCCGCCCGCAATGCGGGTAGTGTCGCGCAGCCCTCCGGCCGAAAACTGCCACCAGGGCACCGGAATGCCCGAGGCCAGCAGCGAAGCCAGCAAGTGCGGTACATGGCTGGTGGCGGCCAGAATGCGATCGTGCTCCTCGGGCGACATGGAATGCACATAGGCCCCCACGGCCGTCCACAGTTCCGCGACCTGCTCAACATCGGCCGGCGGTGTCCGCGCCGTGGGGGTGACGATAACCATGCGGTTCGCAAACAAATCGGCGTCGGCGTGCTGGGGGCCGGATTTCTCGCTGCCGGCCAGGGGATGGCTGCCAACGAAGCGGGCTTTTTTGCTGCCGGTTTGGGCGCCGGAGCCTTCCAGCTGCTGAAGGATGGACCCTTTAACGCTGCCGGCGTCGGTCAGCAGGCAACCGGCCGGCGCGGCCTCCGCGGCGGCGAGAATGTCTTGGGCAATCCGGGCCACCGGCGTGCAAACCACCACCAAGCTGGCGCGGGCCACGCCCTCGACCAAGACCGTGGTGGTTCGATCGACAGCCCCAACGCTCTTTGCCGTGGCCAGGCTTTCGGCCCGCCGGCCGATGCCGACGACCGTTTTGGCCAGGTTGCGGCGGCGCAGCGCCAAGCCGAGCGAGCCTCCGATCAGGCCCACGCCCACAATGGCCACGGTATCCCAAGCGGGTTTAGGCACGGGTAAAACTGCGTTAGTAGCAAGGCGAGGGGTAGGTCTGGCATTGTAGCAAACGAGGGGAAGGGGGCGCAGGGGGTGCGGGCAACTGTGGCAAGGCGAGGTTCGGGCTCGTGGTGGGCTGGGTACACGCTCAATTGCGCGAAACCGCCGGCTAGCTGTCTTCTACCAAAGCGTAGGCCACGGGCAATTGCCGCTCGATCCATCCCTGGCCGGCGACCACCGCGGATACCTGGCGGTCGAGCACAAAACGGAGCATGTCGAGGGCCTCGTGATTGGCGGCGCTGCCCAGGGCCACCAGCAAAGTTTCTTCTTGAGGCCCCAGTTCGCTGATGGCCAGCACGCCGAGGGCTTGGGCCAATGGTTCTGGAATCTGTCGAACGATGGACGGCTTGAAAGGAAATGGCTCGCGCAGTGTCACATGCGGCCAGTTGTCGGGCGGCGCCAAACCCTGTTTGCGTGCGATTGCCTGATGGATTGTCACCGGCGAGTCGGGTGGAATGGCCAGCCACACCAGGCAGCCGCAGTCGGGGCACGTGGCATCGCGCGTGGTCGGGGAGAATTCGATCTGCATCGCATGGCCGCAGATTGGGCAACGATGGTTAAATCCCTCAGGGGTGCGTGATGAAATTGGCACTATTCTTTCCTCCAGCGGAACTTCGCCGAAAAATTCCTTGCCCGACTCAAAGTAGCGTGAAGTGCATCCTGGCCATTATCGAATTGAATGCACGCCACGCCTCCCCGCTTGAGCCGCCGCGTGCCAGACGTTTGAAAACAAGTGGATCGAGCGTTGCCGGTTCTGTAAGCTCGAACACGTTGGACGGCCGCAGCCGCCAAGCCGGTCGTTGAGGCTTCCGGGCATGCCACGAGACTTGTTAGGTAATTCTAGCCCACCATGAATCGAGCAGCCGTCATCGCCCAGCTTCGAGACCAAGGTTGGAACGTCGAGATCGAGGACGGGCGGCCGTTTCGTTTGCCGGACATTGTCGCGGAGCGCTATCCCAGATTGCCAGACTCGCTGGCCGATTTTCTCTCAGGCCTGACGCAATGCGCCAATCGCTCCCAGACAAAATGGTTTCTCTGCCAATGTGATTTCGAAGGCAGGAGTGATTCCGCATTTCGCTGGGATGAGTGGGAGCAGCTATCCTTGGATGCCGCGCGCGGCGACGCCAGCTACATTTCAGAGATTCGCTCGTTCTGGGATTCGCATTTTCCGTTCTTATTGTCTGTCCATTCTGGTTACGCTTTTCACGCCGTTTGCACCTCGCCAGACAGGTTCGGTCAGGTTGTTGAGGGCTTCGAGCCAGCGTTCGAGGAGGTTCTGACCGTCGCCGAGTCATTTGAGAGCTTTGTCGCCAAGTTTGCACTTGCGGAACAAGAGCGGTAACGCGGCTTGGAAATCGAGACCCCTTGGCGGCTCGGGAGGCACGTTCTGAGCCTAAGCGAAGGGCGTGGCAGATCTGGGTACACCACCCGACTTGCTGGAGATGGACCGCACACTTCTGTCCCCCTAAGCTCGGACGAAATGCTGGGGGCGGTGGTTGGGCGGCGACCACGCCGAGCGCGGGCATGCTTACGCCACGGGCGTAGCATGGCACCCAGCACCGGGAGCTCCATTTCCCCCCCGGTAGATTGTTTGTTATCCGCCGGTTATCATATTTCCCATTCCAGGTACCGCCGACCAATGCTGTTTGGGCCTGTTTGGGTTCGGCCCCCCCGGCCGGCCAGTGTGAGTAGGATCAACGATGCCCATTATCAACTTTGTGAACGAAAAGAAGCAAATCCAGGTTCCGGAAGGGGCCAATCTGCGCAAAGAGGCCATGAAGGCCGGAGTTGCGGTGTACAAAGGTATCCACAAGGTGCTGCATTGCCCTGGGATTGCCCAGTGCGGCACGTGCCGGGTGCTGATCACCAAGGGCATGGACAACACCAACGCCCGCACCATGCTCGAAAAAGCCCGCATGAAGTTCTCGTTTGCCTACATTGGCAACGAAGAAACGATGCGGCTGTCGTGCCAAACGCAGGTGAATGGCGATATCGACGTGGTGACCACGCCCGACTTGAATTTGTATGGCGAGAATTTCTTCAGCTAGGGGCGGGCCTAGGTTTACCTGGTGTTGTTGGCAGGGCCGTATCCGCCGCGCTCTGGATTCCCGCCCCCCGTCTTCACGAGGGCAGGCTTCGCGGGAATGACGGGTTTGCAGGGGTGCTGGTTGTGTGGTGAAAATCCATTGGCGATGTTCCTGACCTTATCTCGGCGGAGAGGGGAGCGGCTTAGGCTGTGAAACTGATCATTGCCGTGGTGAAGCCATTTTTGGCCGAAAAGGTGATGGAGAGCCTGCGATTGGCCCCGCTCGAGGCCTGCACGGCCCGCGAGGTGAAGGGCTTTGGCCGCCAGAAGAGCTACCTCGACGAGTACGGCGACAGCGAGTATTCGCTGGCGTTTTTGCCCAAGGTCGAGATCTCGTTGTGGGTGGAAGACGCCTGGGTGAACGACGTGGTTCGCAAAATCGTGGCGGCAGCCCGCACGGGAAGAATGGGCGATGGCAAGATCGTGGTGCTGCCGTCGGATCAAAAGTATGGCGTGATTGATTTTTGAATCGCGGCCCCGCGGCGGCACAACCGCGGTTAACCAACCTTCCGCCGGGCAGCCACCCGGCGGCTCGCATTTTTACGTGAAGCGGAGGCACACCATCATGAAGCACGGTTTTGGGATTATTGGTTGCGGGATGATTTCGCGGTTCCACGCCAAGGCGGTGGCCGACCTGCCGAATGCCAAGGTGGTCGCCTGCTTTGATACCTTCCCCGCGGCGGCCGAGAAGCTGGCGGGCGAGATCGACTGCCGGCCGTATTCCGAGCTCGATAAAATGCTGGCCGACCCGGAGGTAACCGTGGTGGTGATCGGCACGCCCAGCGGGGCCCATTTGGAACCGGCCCTGGCGGCGGCGAACGCCGGCAAGCACGTGATCGTGGAGAAGCCGCTGGAGATCACGCTCGATCGCTGCGACCAGATCATTGCGGCCTGCCAACAGAACAACGTCAAACTGTCCGCCATCTTTCCCAGCCGGTTTCACGATTCGAGCCAGGCCATGCGCAAGGCGGTGGATGCTGGCCGGTTTGGCCGGCTGAGCCTGGGCGATACCTACGTGAAATGGTTCCGTTCGCAGCAATACTACGATAGCGGCGCGTGGCGGGGAACCTGGGAGCTCGATGGCGGCGGCGCCCTGATGAATCAGGCGATTCACAGCGTGGATATTCTCACCTGGCTGATGGGGCCGGTGACGGAGATTACCGCCCACGTCGACACGCTGGCCCACGAGCGGATCGCCGTGGAAGACACGGCCGTGGCCACGTTGCGGTTTGCCAGCGGGGCGCTGGGCGTGGTCGAGGCCAGCACGGCCGCCTACCCTGGCTATCTCAAGCGGGTGGAGCTACACGGATCGCAAGGTTCGGCCATGATGGAAGAAGAAGACATTGTGAAGTGGGACTTCGCCACCGAGCAGCCCGAAGACGCTGAAATCAAGAAAGCCATGGAAACCAGCAAGAGCTCCGGCGGCGGGGCCAGCGATCCCACGGCGATTGGCTACCACGGCCACATGAAACAATTCGCCGACGTGCTGGCCGCGATTGAAGAAAACCGCGAGCCGGCCGTGAATGGACCGGAAGGCCGCCGGGCCGTCGAAATCATTTTGGGCATTTACCAGGCCGCCGAAAGCGGTCAAACGGTCAAGCTACCGCTGCCGGGTGATCCCGATTTGAAAGCCCGGCTGAAGAAGAAGGGCACCATGTAGTTTTCCGTCGAAATCTGCCGCGAGCCGCCGGGTTGATACCGGCGGTCTTCCCACGGCAAGAGTCGAAGCCTTTTGGAAATTGTAACTACCGATGCAGTATCGCCACGTTTGTGTTGAGTCGCTGGCCTATGTGCTGCCCGACGAAGAGGTTACTTCCGCCGAACTCGAACAGCGGTTGAGCCCTCTGTACGAGCGGCTGCGGCTGCCAGAGGGCCGGTTGGAACTGATGTCGGGCATTGCCGCGCGGCGGTTCTGGTCGCCGGGCTTGCTGCCGGGCGACGTAAGCGTGGTGGCGGGCGACCTGGCCTTGCAAGCGGCCGATTGCCACCGCGGCCAGGTGGGGGCCTTGATCCACGGCTCGGTGTGCCGCGATTACTTGGAACCGGCCACCGCGGCGGGCGTGCATCGCCGGCTCGGTTTGCCGGCCGAGTGCGTGACCTACGATGTTTCCAACGCCTGCCTGGGCATGCTCAACGGCATGCTGCAAGTGGCCGACCTGATCGAGCTGGGCCGCATTCAAGCGGGGCTCGTCGTGGGCACCGAAGATAGCCGCGGGCTGGTGCAAGCCACCATTAGCCATCTCAATCGCGACACCTCACTTACCCGGGCCGACATGAAGCGGGCCATGGCCTCGCTGACCATCGGTTCGGCCAGCGCTGCGATTCTGCTGACCCATGAAAGCGTAAGCCGCACCGGCAACCGTTTGCGGGGCGGGGCCGTGAGGGCGATGACCGAGCACGCCGCCCTATGTCGCAGCGGGCGCGACGAAGCTTCCAGCGACGGCATGCAACCGCTGATGCAGACCGACGCCGAAGAGTTGCTTTACCAGGGCGTGGCGGCAGCTCGCGAGTGCTACCCGGCTTTCTTGGGACACGTCGGCTGGCGGGGAGGCGCGATCGAAAAAACGATCTGCCATCAGGTGGGCAAGGCGCATCGCAAAGCCCTGCTCGAAGGTCTGGAGCTTTCGCCGGAGCACGATTTCACCACGTTCGAGTTCCTGGGCAACACGGGGAGCACCGCGCTTCCCATCACCTGGGCCATGGCGGTCGAACGGGGCGCCCTGGGGAATGACGAACGGTTGGCCCTGCTCGGCATTGGCTCGGGCATCAACGTCATCATGCTGGGGCTCGACTGGCAGTCGGCGCCGGTTGGCCGTGGGAGCGAGGCGGAAGCGTTGGCGGCATTGCCAGCGTAAGCCGGGTCAGGGATAGTCGCCCGGCCGGGAATGGAGTCGGATCGAGTCTGTCCGTTTCAACCCGCTGCGTTAGCGAGGGCTAAGCAAGAACTCCCTCGCTAACCAACATTATGCAAGTGCTAGCTCCGGATGTTTAAGCATATA
>CAYUMU010000031.1:0-18601 GCA_964445985.1 uncultured Pirellulales bacterium
AGATCAATCACTCAGCCAAAACGGCTCAAACAAAACCCGCCATGAATAATCCGGGTTAGAAGTTCCTGCTACTGTTGGCAAAGATAGAGTTCGATACAGAGAGGGTGGTTTGAGAGAAAGTTTTCATCCCGGAGGGATGCCAGCCCGTAGCCAGGGTTTGAGCGCCAGCGACAACCCTGGTAAGCAAGTAGCGATTCTCAGCATTCATCCTGAAGGGATGATAGCGAGGTGGAACATTCCGCGGTTCCGCAACCCGTTGCGCCTGCCCAACTCCGTTCAAAACTCAACGCCGCTAAGAACCCTGCGCCATCACCGCCCCGCCTCCGCTCGCCCCAGCGCGTATTGAACCACGGTGTTGCCGTGCTTCTCGCGCAGGCCTTCGTAGCGCATTCCCAGCTTCTCCATCACTCGAATCGAGCCCGTGTTTGCCAGTTGCGCGTGGGCCATCAACCGCGTGGCGCCGCACGCCTCTTGCAGGTACTTCACCGCGCATCGCGCGGCCTCCGTGGCGTATCCCTTTCCCCAACAGGCCTGCGCCAGCCGCCAACCAATCTCCACCTCGGTTTCGCTCCACGGCCGGCCGCCACAAAAGCCCACCAAAGTGCCGCGCTCCCGCGGGCAAACCGCCCACAGGCAATATCCGTGCCGCACTTGGAGTTCCATATGCCGACCAATGAACTCCGTGACCTGCGCGGCGCTCCAGATCACGCCAGGGCCAATGTAACGCATCACCGCCGGATCTTGCACAATGGCCAGAAACGCCGCGTGGTCGTCCAGGGTCCACGGCCGCAACTGCAATCGCTCGGTCAGCAGGCCGGTTTCCATCGATCCCAGGTTGGCAGGTGATGCTTTGGCGCCGCGTGGGTTCATCTCAATATTCGCCCGCAAAAACTCTGGAAAAAACCAGCAGGGTATTCTAGCAACCGCCCCACCCCGCGTTTCGCCGGTCGCCGGTCGAGAGCACCACATTCACTTTGCCCTGCGGCTGGCAAAAGCCGATAATCGCCGCAACCGACACTCCAACCTTCATCCACAACATCCATGACCCAAACACTCCCACCGCCCCCGGCTTGCCTGCAACTATCCGGCATCGTGCTCTACCCCATCAAATCGCTCCCCGGCGTGCCGGTCGATGCGGCCAGCATTTTGCCTTCCGGCGGCCTGGCCAACGATCGGCGGTGGTCGCTGGTCGATGCCGATGGCAACCTAGTGAACGGCAAACGCCAGCCGGCCTTGCACGGCATTCGAGCCCATTTCAATCTGACCCAAAGCACCGTGGAGTTCCGCCTGGCCGGGGGACCCGCGAGCCAGTTCCATTTGGAACAAGACCCGCACGGCATCGAAAGCTGGCTCGCTCAAACGCTAGGGCAGGAGGTCCGCCTGTTGGAAAACCGCGACTTCGGTTTCCCCGACGACCCGGAAAACGCCGGCCCCACGCTGGTCACCACCGCCAGTTTTATGGCCGTGCAAAGCTGGTTCTCCGAACTGTCGTTGGACGAAGTCCGCCGCCGCTTCCGCTTCAATCTGGAGTTTGATTCGCCCCCGTCGCCCGACTTTCCCGCCCAGGGCATACCGGCCTTTTGGGAAGATGGCCTGGTGGCAGGCGACGAGCCCGTCCCCTTTTCCATTGGTGATTCCCGCTGGCTCGGTACCAATCCCTGCCAGCGGTGCGCCGTGCCCACGCGGAACACCCTGACCGGCGAGGTCTGGCCCGGCTTTGCCCGCGCTTTTGGCGAACACCGCCTCCAAGAACTCCCCCCGTGGGCGCCCCGCGCACGGTTCGACCACGGCTATCGGCTCACGGTCAATACCCGCTACGCAGGCGGCGGCCAACGCATTTGCCTGGGCGACCAGCTCCGCATGGCGAACGCCACCGCCCACCAAACGTAAAACATCATCCCCAAGCCGCGCGCTCGAGGATGATGAGGATTACGATGGGGTGTGCATCCGCGGCCAACGAGCAAGCCCGATCGCCGCAGGCTTGCCAAGACTACTTCACGTAGCCCTTGGCGCGGAGATACTCGATCACCTCGTTGGCCAGGGTTTCGGCATCTTTGGCGCCGGCATCCAGCACCATTTCGGCGTTTTCCGGGGCTTCGTAGGGGTCGTCGATGCCGGTGAAGCCCTTGATCTCGCCCGCCCGGGCTTTCTTATACAGCCCCTTGGGATCGCGCTGTTCGCAAACTTCCAGCGGCGCGTCGACCAGCACCTCGATGAAATCGCCCTCGCCCATGGCGGCTCGCACAAAGTCGCGGTCCCTGCGGTAAGGGCTGATGAACGCCGTCAGCGTGATGATGCCCGCCTGGGCAAACAGGTTGGCCACCGCGCCGATCCGGCGGATGTTTTCCTCGCGATCCTGGGCCGAAAAACCCAGGCCGAACCGCTTGGCGAACTCCTCGCCATGGCGCTCCTTGAGCATGCCCGGCCCGGCGTTCAAACCGTGCCGCACGTTGTCGCCATCGAGCACGTAGCTCCGCAAACCCATCGAGTGGAGCTTGTGATCCACCAGGTTCGAAACCGTGCTCTTGCCGCAGCCGCTGAGTCCGGTGAACCAAATCACGCAGCCGCGATGGCCATTGAGTTTCTCCCGCTCTTCGCGGCTAACGCTGTGCTCGTGCCAGTGAACATTGGTGTCGTTGCTCATGCGGATGCTTGGGGCTGAAAAGTGATTCTTGGTAGATAATGACGGCAAAAAACCGGGCAGTGGTTACTGGTCGCGAAGCGACCTATTGCTCCCTCCCCCTCGACGGGGGAGGGTGGGGTGGGGGATGATTGCGGCGGAACAGACTCCCCCTATCTGAATCAGCTTGAACGGAGCTCCGCCAGTGCGGGGGGCGGCAAACCGGCGCCAATTTCTCGTCGCAAAGGGCCGATGATACCGCAGGTAGCCCAATCCGCAAAGCCCCAGCACGGCTGCTCTCAGAGACGAGATCAGCCAAACTACGAACTGGGCAAAACGACCACCACGCGAAAACCGATGGAAATGTCTGAGAATTCAGGCGGGATGCCGCCCCGATCGGAACAGGTCGCTTCCCACGGCATCGACGACCAGGAGCCGCCTCGCAAAACGCGCTCTCTCCCCCGTTTAGGCCCCAGCGGGTCATCAACAGGCGACTCCTTGTAGTAATCCGAGCCCAGCCGGTCCATGCACCATTCCGTCACATTGCCATGCATGTCATAGATGCCGAACCTATTAGGCTGATACTTACCGACCGGTGAGGAAAACGCATATCCGTCTTCCATGTCCACATTTCTCGGTAGCCGATAAGGCTTTTTGATGTCGTATGAGCGGTCCACCACATTTCCTACCTCGGCCAGGCGAAGTTCCTCATCCCCATTGCAGTACCGAGTGGTGGCGCCAGCCCGGCAGGCGTACTCCCACTCGGCTTCCGTTGGCAGGCGGTAAACTTTTCCTTCCACGCGACTCAACCAAAGGCAAAACGCGGCTGCGTCGTTCCAGCTCACATTGCCCACGGGATGCGAGTCATCGCACGGGTAGCCAACATTCTTCCAAGAGTATCGAGGCCCTTCTTGCATCCGGCCCTGCGTCTCATCCCAGCCAATTCCTTTCCGGGATTTTTCCAAGTCGGTCACGTAGCCCGTGGAGGCCACAAACTTGGCGAACTGTAGCCGAGTAACCTCGTAAGCCCCCAAATAGAAAGGCTTGGTGATCCGCACCCGATGTTGCTCGCTGCCGACAACCATCCGCCCTTGCGGCGGCTCGCCCATCAAGAATTCGCCCGCCGGGATCAGCACCAACTTCATCCCCAAGCGATTCGTTATGCTTTCCATGCCAGGCTGTTCCTGCTTTCCTGGCGCAGCTTGTCCAAAGAGGAACGCTGGCCTTCCCACAACAATGCCTGCCAATAGCAACCAACCCAGGAATTGCCGCATCATTTCCCCCTCGCAAGAACGGAACACTTATAGCGATTTCGATCGCTGCCCGATCCAAGCTAGAATCTGACGTGCCTTGCGATCAATCTCCCATGTCACGTTGGCGTTCGCAATACAGCCTTCCCTGGAGAAGCCTGAGGGCACTTCCAGACAACGGGGGGGCGGTTCAAGCCAAAATCTCTTCCACCACCCGCCCATGCACATCGGTCAACCGGAAGTCGCGGCCCGAGTGGCGGTAGGTCAGTTGCTCGTGGTCGAGCCCGAGCTGGTGCAAGATGGTGGCGTGCACGTCGTGTACGCTCACCCGGTTTTCCACGGCCTTAAAGCCAAAGTCGTCGGTCGCCCCGTACACCGTGCCACCGCGAACGCCGCCGCCGGCCAGCCACATGCTAAATCCATAATGGTTATGGTCGCGGCCGTCGCCATTCTCCGAAACCGGCGTGCGACCGAACTCGCCGCCCCACACCACCAGCGTTTCATCGAGCAGGCCGCGGCGTTTCAGGTCGATGAGCAGCGCCGCGATCGGCTGATCGATCAGGCCGGCCGACTTGCGGATGCTGCTGCTGATTTTATCGTGGTGGTCCCAGTTGCCGCATTCCAGGTGAATGTAGCGCACGCCGCGTTCCACCAACCGCCTGGCCACCAGGCAGCCGTTGGCAAACCAGCCATCGCCATACAGCTCGCGCGCCTCTTGCGTTTCGCCCGCCAGGTCCAAGGCCTCGCCCGCCGCGAACTGCATGCGGTAGGCCGTTTCCATCGCCCCAATCCGCGCGTCGAGCGCCGCGTCGCCCGGCCGCTGTTCCACGTGCGCCTGGTTGAGCGCGCGGATGAACTCCAACTGCCGCCGCTGGTCTTCCCGCGCCACGTTCGCGTTGCGCAGGTGGCGAATCATCTTGTCGGCATTCACCGTCCGCGTATCGATCGGTGTGGCCTGGTGTTCCCCAGGCAGGTAGCCGTTGCGCACGTAGCGGCTCGCCACGTCGGCTTCTTTGATCGAAACAAAGCCCGGCAGCGATTCGTTCTCGCGGCCCAGCCCATACGACACCCAGGCTCCCAGCGACGGGTGAATCTGATCGATGCGGCCCGAGAATAAATGGTTGGCCGCCGGGGCATGATTGGGGTTCACCCCATACACCGAACGTACCAGGCAGATGTCATCCACGCAGCCTTGCAACCGAGGCAACAACTCGCTCACTTCCAGCCCACTCTGGCCGCAAGCTTTGAATGAAAACGGCGAAGGCAATAGCCCTCCCGTCACCCGCTCGGTGCGAAGTTGCACGTCCGACGGACGTTGCCCAGCCCGCTTGGCGATTTCTGGCTTGGGGTCGAACAGATCCACATGCGAAGGGCCGCCCGCCATGAACAAAAAGATCACCCGCTTGGCCTGGGCGGCAAAGTGCGCCGCCCCGGTGTCAACCTCGGCCCGCAACAGGTCAGCCATCACCAGGCTGCCGAACCCGCCTCCCAGGGCGGCCAAGGCACTGCGTCGCGTTAGGATCGGCCCGGTCATACTCAGTCCACGTGTAAGAACTCGTTGCTGGCCAACAGCCCATGGGCAATCAACCGCCAGGCTTCTTCCTGGGCCTCTTTCTTGGCTTCTTGGCCGGCATCGTCGTCGGCCGGCGTTTCGGCCAGCAATCGTAGCGAGGCCGCCCGTTCCAGCTCGCTCGGCTCGCGCTGCAGTACCTTGAGAAACAGCCTGCGCAGCCTGGCCTCCGGCTGCGGGTCAGGCGCATCGTCGCCACCCGCCAACGCGGCCGCATTATCAAACACAAAGCGGCTATTGAGCAGATACAGTTGCTGTAGCGGCGTGGTCGTGGCCAGGCGTTCTTCGGCGTGCTGCTTGGCGTCGGGGAAATCGAACAGCCGCAGCACGTCGGCCACGTTCTGCCGGCTCACCTTGCCGTACAGGGTGCGCCGCGCGTTCTTCTCGTCGTTGAGCTCGGCCGATGGGCCGCCGCCGCGCAGGTCCAACCGGCCAGCCACGCTCAGCACCGCGTCGCGCCAAGCCTCGGGCTCCAGCCGCCGCCGGTGCATCCGCCACAACAAGCGGTTATCGCCATCCAGCCAAGCCGGATCGCCTTCGCGGCCCGAATAAGGATGCACGCTGGCCATCTGATACGCGGCCGACAACACCATCTCGCGATGCAGCCACTTCAGCGACCAGCCGGCCGCGATGAACCGCGCCGCCAGGTCATCCAGCAACTCGGGGTGCGAAGGTACTTCGCCCAGCGCGCCAAAGTTGCTTGGCGTTCGCACCAAAGGTTGACCAAAATGCCAACCCCACGCGCGATTGACGATCACCCGCGCCGTGAGCCCCGCGGCGTCGCTCACAATCGCGTCCGCCAATTCCAACCGGCCGCTCCCTCGCTGAAAAGCTTGCGGTTCGCCCTCGGACAACACCTCGATGAACCGCCGCGGCGCCAGCTCGCCATGCCGCGCCGGGTTGCCGCGGACAAACACCGGCAAATCGCGGGCCACGCCAGGGCGGAATTCCAGCGACGTCCAGTTGGGATCGCTGCCATCCACCCAGGCGCCAGCATCGCACACCGCGTTGGCCACCGGCCCTACGAACGGCTTCCGCTCCTTGAGCCGCTTCATCGCCTCGTCATACTCGGCCACTTTGGCTTCAAATTCGGCGGTCGGTTCGCCTGCCGCCTCCGCGGTCTTCCGCATGGTCTTGGCGTACGACAACCGCAAGCTGGTATCGACCAGCGCCTCGCGGTCATTCTGCAACTGCCTGGCTTGCTCCTCCGAAGTCTCCGTTAGCGGCCATTCCACCAACCGCGTGCTCGCCATTACGCCCGCCAGCGCGTAATAATCTTGCGTGCGAATCGGGTCGAACTTGTGATCGTGACAACGGGCACACGCCACGGTCAGCCCCAGCACGCCCCGCGTCAACATGTCGATCCGTTCATCCCACTCATCGGCCACAATCGCGGCAATCACTTCGGCCGATAGCTTCGGTTCTTTGTGATAGACGGGCGATAACCCCAGAAAGCCCGTCGCGGCAATTTCCGCGGTCGGCAGCTCCGGCATCAAGTCGGCCGCCAATTGCCGCCGCAAGAATTCGTCGTAAGGCAGGTCGTTGTTCAAAGCCTGCACCACCCAGTCGCGATAGCGAAAGGGAAACTCGGGCGGTTTGCAGGTCGATTCGTTGGTGGGGTTGTCTTCGCCGTAACGAACCACATCGAGCCAATGCCTGGCCCAGCGCTCGCCATACTGGGGCGACGCCAACATCCGTTCGACCAGCCGCTCGTAAGCGGCCGGATCGGCGTCGGCCACAAACGCCGCGATCTCGCCCAGGCTGGGCGGCAACCCACGCAAATCGAAAGACAACCGGCGTATCAACGTGCGGCGATCCGCAGCCGGGGCCGGGCGAAGCTGCCGCGCATCAAGCCTGGCAAGAATAAAATAGTCGATCTTCTGCCGCGGCCATTCTGCATCGGAGACTGCTGGAGCGTCGTGAACTTTCGTTGGCCGAAACGACCAATGGTTGCGGGCTGCGTCATCCACCACCACAGTCCGCTTGGGCGCAACGGCGGCGATGTCGCCCGAATCCTTCGGCAGCGGCGCGCCCAGTTCAATCCACCGCCGCACGTCGGCCAGGGCGCGGTCGCTCAGCTTGCCCTCCGGCGGCATGTTCGAGGCCTCGTCGGAGTACGACACCGCGGCAAACAGAATGCTTTCCTCGGGCTTGCCCGGCTCAATCACCGCCCCCGAATCGCCACCTCGCAACAGGGCCGCCGGCGAATCGAGCCGCAGATTGCCCTCCACGCGCTTGGCTTCGCTCGAATGGCACGAATAGCAATGCTCCACAAAAATCGGCCGAATCCGCCGCTCGAAGAATTCCACGCCCGCCTGGTGATCTGGCTGGCTCTTCGGCCCGCTATTCGGCTCAGTGGCCGAAGCGCTCGCGGCAATCACCAATAGTAAGACCAGGCTACGCGGCATGACCCGATTGGCCTTTGGGGTAGGAAGGCAGGGGGGAAGGCGTTGGCGGATGCAGGCAGTGAAACGCGGGGCGTCTCCAGGGGAACCACAGTATAAAGGCTCGCCCACCCCGCCTCAACAAAGTTCTGCCCCGCCGCAAGACTAGCGACGGGGGTGGCTGGGGACCAGTTGTGGCCACGCAAGCCAGCTATCAGCGCCACCACGGCCCACAACTTGCCCCCAGATGAATCGCTCAAATCTTTCAGGCAGCCAGTTGGGCCTCGATCTTTGTCCCGCCGATGCAGGGCCGTACCTGAGGTTGCAATACCTCGACCAGCCAGAAGGTTATTGGATCACGGTCGCCTCGCCCAAGCTGTTCAAAGGCGACTATCCCAACGGATTCTACCTGCGCAGACTTCTCGACGGTTTGTGGCTCCGCGGCTATTGGGCCGCGCCCGAACACACCTGGGACGCCGACGACCGGTTCATTTTTTGCCAACGATAACGCGGGATTGTACGAAGTACGCCGCTTGCTTGCGATCCCTGGAACCTGCCTGGCAAGACGCCGCATTACGATTGTGGCTGGGCGGATCGACCCACTAAACTTGCAAATAAGCAGAACACTACCCATCGCCCCATTCGATCCTGAACCATGCTCCGCTCGATCTTCTTTACGATCTACGGGTTCTCCATCGGCCTGGGTTATGCGGCGGCGATCTGGATTTCTGCCGGCGATGAACCGAACGGCGCTGGGTTTTGGTGCGTCGTCGTCATCGCCATTTCCAGCCTGATAGGTTGGGCGACCGCCGCCGATCCAGAAGGCTTGAACGTCCAAAAATGGTTGGGGGTCACTTTCTGGCCGCTAATTTTCGTCTGTGCCTTCGTCTATTCCATGGCCCTCATGGCATTTTTGCTCTTACTTTGGTTTCCTTGGACTTGGCTGTCGGAGGGAGTCATTCTCAAGAAAAGAGCCCGTCAGCTAAAAAACCTGATGGCGACGCAAGGACGTGTTATTGAACTCGCGGACCTCAGACCGAGGCTAGCGGTTGGCGAGGGAACATTGATCTGGGAAACAGGATGCAGGGATCACTTCGTTTGGTGGACTGCTGACAATATCTTCGCTTTGGGAACGCCACCCGCTACGGAAGGAGACTTCTTTCAAATCTTCGACGACGAATTGAGCCACCCGTTCAATAAAGAATGCGTAAGCAGGTATCTGGCAGAGGATGGCGGCACGGCACTGCTCACATCCATCCCTGCACGTTACGCCCACAGCGGAAAACTTGCCCGCATGTTTCCCCAGATGGGTATCGCCATGCTGGTCAACGTGAACGACGGCCTATCGAATGACGCCCCCGATCAGACCAACGCAACCAATGGGCAGGGGAGAGGCATCCATCATTAACTTTCCGAATTGCCCCTGCTTGGCAAGACGCCGCAATACCCACGAAGAAGTCCGCCAGGCAATCGCCGTTTCCCCGGCGGAATTATTGCCTGTTACCGGCACAGCGCATCCGCCGTTTCGCGGGCAAACGCCGTCAGCCGCAGTTCACGCTCCAACTCGGTCGCGATCTGCCCGGCGATGATCTCCGTGGCATTCACCTGCCGATCGGAGACGTCTTGAGCTTGCTGACTGAAAACCCAGAGGGTTCCCAAGACTTGCGTAGCGCTCGCAATCGGCAAGCACACCGCCGATTGGCACTCGATTGGCACATTCCAGGCAGCCATGTCGGCACGGCTCTCAAGGGTTACCGCATAGCCGGCCAGGGCCTCCAAATCGGCCCGCGATTCCCCTAGCGGTCGCCGCGGCGCGCCGCCTTTCTCAGCCGGCAGCCCCCAGGCCGCGTGGAATACCAATTCCCATGGGGCTTCGTCCAGCAGATAAATCGTCGCGGTCTGGCCGTTCACGGCTTCCGCGGCCAGCCGTAATTGTTGCATTAGCTTGGCGCGCTGCCGCCATGGACCTCCTCCCGGCTTGCTAGGACGATCCAGCCGCATTAACTCGGCCTCGCGCTGCTCCAGTTGGCGGCGTGTTTGCAACAGGTCGTCCAGCAACGTGGCGTAAGAATTGGCCAGCGCCGCGGCGACTTCCAAATCCACGCGGCCCCGCGCGAAGGCTGGCGAACCGCCCAACGAAAGTCGCAATTCGCCCACACTTTGCCCCGCGGTCCCCAACCGGGCGGCCCACAGCACTTCGGGGTCTTCCAGCACGTGCCGCCCCGGCACAAACCGCAAAGGCCAGCCCGTGTTCTCCTCGAAAGCTCGGAGAAAATCGGCCAGGGTCGAAAGCGGCTGGGCCTCGCCGCAGGCGGCATCCACGTCGTCGGCAGCAGGTTGCGAACAGCGAACGTTCAAGGCTTTTGGCTCCCGCAAGCAATCGGTCGATAGTTCAGGCTCATAAGCCACGCCGCCCCAAAATCGGGGTCCAGGGAAGGGGGCCGTCGGCTCCAAGAAGGTCCGTGGCCCCTGTAGCCAGCGCGGCATCGACCCAAACCTCCTACCCCCCCTTCATTTTCTCCAGGCCACGGAGTATAGGAGGAAGCAATCGGCCAAAATTCCGGGGGAGTTAACCGCGTGCGTAAAGATTGCCGGTGGTGCCGGTTGGGCGAATTGCGAAGTCTCGGGCTTCATTTTCCTGAGTAAATTGCACGGTCGAGTCGCTATGTTGACGAAAGCTTGCCGATAAATGAGCGCATTGGCGAGAGACGGATGGCCGCTGCCTGGATGCTGGGCCAATGGAACGGAAATTACTCCCCCAACAACAGGGGGGAGACACCTTACCGTAAAGGGTCAAGCAAAATGTGGCTGAAGAACAAACGCGTGCAGCAGCTCGGCGGCGGTCGCCTGGAGCGAATGGGATTGGGGTTGTGGTCGAAACTGCAATTACAAGCCCTGCAGTCGCGCAAAGATCCGCGCACCGTCAAGCTGCTTCGCGACGTGCGCAAAGAGCGCTCCTCGCTCCTCAGCGCCTTCGAGTCGTACACCATCCACTCGCTCACCGTCGCGCAAAGCCAACTCCCCGGCGATATCGCCGAAGTCGGCGTGTTTCAAGGCGCCTCGTCCAAGCTGATTTGCGAAGCCAAGGGCAACAAGACCTTCCGGCTGTTCGATACCTTCGCCGGACTGCCCAAGTCGGCCGAACAAGACCGCGGCGTGCATCGCGAAGGCGCCTACGCCTGCAGCCTGGAATCGGTGAAAAAATACCTCTCCGGTTACGAAAACCTGGAGTTTTACCAGGGCCTGTTCCCCGATTCGGCCGTCGATGCCCCCGAGGCCCAATACTGCTTCGCCCACTTCGATGTCGATTTGTACGAAGGCACGCTGGGCTGCTTGAACTACTTTTACCCGCGGATGGTGCCCGGCGGCATCATCGTTTCGCACGACTACAGCCTGCTGGCCGGCGTCGAAGCGGCCTTTACCGAGTTCTTTGCCGACAAGCCCGAGCCAGTGATCGATCTGCCCACCACGCAGTGCATGGTGGTCAAGCTGCCAGGCTAAGAGCCGATCCGAAAACCTTGTTTCCCCCTCGCCCCAACCCTCTCCCGCCCAGGGGCGAGGGAGTCATTGGATAGGCTCTAAGTTCTCGCTTCTTGTTCGGCCAGCAAAATGGTCAGCCGGGCAATCTTGTCACCCAAAACCGTAATATGGTGGTCGAGGTACAGCGGATTGGGTAGCCCTGTCTTGTCGAAATTGCCGTCCACCTGTGTGGTGACCACCGTTTGGCCATCGCGCTCGGCTACCGCCACCACGTCGAGCGTCACGCGGTCGCCGATCACTTCCTTGCTGCTCCAGGCTTCAATTTCGGCGAGCCCATTGAACTGGCGGCCGGTATCTTGAACCACGGCATCGGGCGTAAAGCTGGCCAGGAATGCGGCCCCATCGTGCTCGTTGGTGGCGTGAATGTAAGCGGTAATGGCGGGCGAAAGTTGGGTTGTCATGGCGTCGTCTCCTTGGCAAAAAAGGATAAGAATTCGTCGACAACCGAACTTTACGCCCGCTAGTTTCTAAAATAAAGTAGCTTCTTAAGCGGAAGCAGCTTTACCATGAGAAACCATGAGCAAATCGAAGCCCCAGCCACCCGATCCACCCGCCGAGTACGAGCCGCTCTCCAAGCTGCTCAACATCCTCTCCAGCCGCTGGACGCTGTTGCTCCTGCACCGCCTGCACATGGCAGGGCCCACACGGTTTGGCGAATTGCGGCGGCAGCTCGGGTCGATTTCCACCAAAACCCTCACCGAACGCTTGCGGTCCCTTGAAGCCGAGGGACTCGTCTCCCGGCACTACGAGCCCACCGTGCCGCCCCAGGTAAGCTACTCCCTCACCGAACGGGTAATGGAACTGGAGAACGTGATCGTGGAACTCGACCGGATCGCCGAGCGCTGGTACGGAAAGCCGCCTGCCAACGAAGAATGAAAAGATCAGGTGGCGTGCCGAACTACGGCGAGCCCGGCCGCAAGGCCAAATTTGCGGCGGTGCGAATCAGTTCCAACTTATCAAGCGTGGCATTGCGGCCCGCTTCCACCATTTCGTTAAAGCGATCGAAGTCGTAGCCACTATACAGCTCGGTATTGGGCTCCAGCAGAATATCGGCCATTTGGGCCTGGTGGCTGCCGTGATACCAGCCGAGCAGTTCCCAAGCGCTGCCAATCACCTGCCGGAAACCAAAAAAGCGGTTGAATCGCTGCCGCAGCCAGGCCGCCGTTTTTTCGGCATTCGCGCGGCGGGCCTCGGGCGACGGAATCACGTTCACCGCGATTCGCAGGGCGCAGCGCCGCAGGTCGAGAATATCCACCGGCAGCCGGCTCACCAGGGCTCCATCCACCAAAATGCGGTTCTCCACTTCAATCGGCGGAAAAATGCCAGGGATGGAACTCGTGGCCAGCGCGGCGGTGGCCACAGGGCCACGGTCCAGAATCACCCGTTCGCCGCGCACCAGGTCCGAAGCAATCACCATGCAGGGCCGGCCCAGGTCGTTGATTTCGACATCGCCAAACGTGTCGACCGCCGCATTCCGCACCTTGCGGCCAGCCAGCACGCTCGTGCGCGGGAACCACGAGCGATCGCGCACCCGGCGGTTGCCACCCAAGCCGCGGCGAATCAATTCCGTGGCATCGCGGGCGTTCCCTTTCGCCGCGTACGCCAGGGCCACAATGCCGCCCATGCTGGTGCCTGTCACGCAATCGATGGGAATGCCTTCTTCTTCCAGCACCTGAATCACGCCCAGGTGGGCAAACCCGCGCGCCGCGCCGGCCGACAGCGAAAGCCCCACTTCGCGACGCGTCACCCACCGCGCCAGCCAATCCAGGTTCGGATGCTGGCGACGATTGTGCGGCCGATTCAACTCGGCGGCCAGGTCGGCCTTGGGAATGCGAAATCGCCAGGGCAGATCGCCGGCCGACCGCGGCGGGAAGCCGGGCTCGCCGGCCTCGACAATCGCAAACTCCGCGCGGTCCAAAGCTTCGGCCCTCACGCGGCGGCAAATATCGATGCCGCCAGCGTTGGCATGCACAATCACCGCGTCGCCCGTTTGCAACAACGACTGCACATGCGAAAAGTCCTCGGGCGTGACCACCAGCAGCATCACCTGGTCGGCCGTCCCAAAGCTCTTCCAGGCTTCCACCAAATTCGTCAGCCACGGCCCCCCGCTCACGGTCGAAATCGGATCGCCCAAGCCGGCGGGCGCCGAGTCGCCGCGCGGACCATCGAGCTTGGCCACGGTAGGCGTGCTCGATGAATCTGCCGCCGCCAATGAACTTACCGCCGCCACCTCACTCTCAGGCAACTGAGCCTGCACCAGGAACGAGCCAGGGCAGTAGTACCCAATCACTTCAAACAGTCTCAGCAGCAACCGCTGCTGATCTTCGCGATCGGCCTTCTCAGGCTGGTGTATGGCGTCCACAAACAAACAAGTGATCGGCCGCAAATGCGTGGCCGCTTCGCTGGAACGGTGCCGAAGCCGCTCCACGAACATCTCCAGCAGCGCCTGGTGGATCGAAGGATGCACTTCCAGCAAGTGCAAGAATGCCTGCTTGGACAGGGCCAGCACGTGGGTTTCAATCGTCGACACCACCGTGGCCGAAACCGGAATATCGGCCAACAGCGACATTTCGCCGAACACTTCGCCCGGCCCTAAAAAGACGCGGCTTTCGCGGCCCTCGCCCGCCAGGCAGACATGCACGCCGCCCGAGGCAATCGCGTAGAAAAACTTGCCGGCATCGCCCTTGCGACAGATCGTGTCGTGCGGCGAAAACACCCGCCGTTCCATCAGTTGGCGAATTTCATCCACGGCGCTGGCCGGTAGCCGCGAAAAGAAGGGAATATCGGCCACGTCGAGCATGGGTATCTCAGGCTTTCCTGCCAGGGAAGTCTTAACTACGCCCGCCCCCTCGGCCGGGTCCGCGAGCGAGGCGCCGTGCGCCACCACCCGCCCGGGGCAACATCTGTCTTCTTCGCAAACGCGGAATCAAGCCCGCTCGGCCAGCAAACTGCGGCTCACGCAACCCTGGTGGGCTTGCGCCACCGTGGCGGCAAAGTCGGCCAGGTACACGCGATCATGCTGCAGCGTAGGCAGCTGCCAACGCGCGCGCCGCGCGGCAAGCTCGCCATCTTCCACGTGCAGCGTCAGCGAACCGGCCAGCAAGTCAAACGAGATTTCATCGCCATCTTCCACCAAGGCAATCGGGCCGCCCACCGCCGCCTCGGGCGAGCAATGCACGCCAATCGCCCCGTGCGAAACCCCCGAAACCCGCGTGTCCGAAATAAACGCCACGCGGCCATCGAGCTCCGGCACCGCCAACGCCGCCGTGGCAATCAGCACCTCGGGCATGCCGGCCGCCACCGGACCTTGATAGCGCAGCACGATCACGCTCCCCGGCTTGATCTGCCGGGCTTCGACGGCGTCGGCCACGGCCTTGGCGTTGGTGTAGCACATGGCTTTGCCGCGGAACCGCGGATCGCCCATGCTCGAAACCTTGAACACAATGCCCTCGGGCGCCAGGTTGCCAAAGCAAATCTGCATGTCGGCGAACGGTTTGAACGGAGCGTTCACCGGGGCAATCAGCTCTTGATCGCTGGGCACGGCCGGAATGTTCGCCAGGTTCTCGGCCATGGTGCGGCCGGTCACCGTCAGGCAATCGCCGCTGATGATGCCTGCCTGGAGCAAGTGCTTGAGCAAGATGGGCGTGCCGCCGGTCTTGTGCAAGTCCACCATCGTCTTGCGACCGCGCGGGGCAAAGCTGCACAGCACCGGCGTTTCGCGGAGAATTCGCTGGAAGTCGCGCAGGGTGAAATCCACGCCGGCCTCAATAGCCACGGCCAGCATGTGTAGCACGCCGTTGGTGGAACCGCCCGCGGCGGCGATGGCCGCGGCCGCATTGCAAAACGCCTGCTTGGTAAGAATGTCGCGAGGGCGAATATGCTCGGCCAGCAAATGCCCAATCAGCTTGGCCACGCCGCGGCACTCCTGCTGCTTCTCTTCGCTGATAGCTGGGTAAGAACTACTGAACGGGGCCGATAACCCCAGGGCCTCCAGGGCAATGCCAAAGGTGTTGAACGAAGCCGCGATGCCGCAGCCGCCAGCCCCCGGACAAGCAGTCCGGAGAATCTGATCGGCCTCGTCTTCGGTCATCGCCCCCACCGAAGCCGCCGCCTGGGCGTCGTACACATCCAAAATCGAAATGTCTTGCCCCTTGTGACAACCCGGCATGATGCTGCCGCCGCTCACAATCAAGCCGGGGTAGTTCAGCCGGGCCAGCGCCATCGCAAAGCCAGGGCCGTTCTTGTCGCAATTGTGCAAGCCCACCAGGCAGTCGTACCCATGCGCGCTCACCACGCACTCGGCGGCGGCGGCGATCATGTTCCGCGAAGGCAAGCTGGCGTTGCCGCCGGCATGGCCTTGGGTGATGTTGTCGCTGACGGCCGGCGTGCCAAAGGGGAAGCCGATCATGCCCTGCTCGCGGCAGCCGGCGGCAATTTGCTTGGCCAGATCGTAGGCGTGAATGTTGCAAATATTGCCATCGAGCAGCGGCACGCCGATGCCGATTTGCGGCTTGTCGAAGTCGGCGTCGGTCATGCCCAGGCCGTAGTAAAAGGCGGTGATCGACTTCTGCCAACCATGGGTAAGATGACGGCTGTTCCAGTTGGGAGGTAACTTGCTCACAGATGGTGAATCCACGGAAAGAGCGATGCGTAAAGAGCTTGAGGAAAGCGGCGTTGCCGGACATTGTAACGCGAGGGCGACGGAGTTTTGAGCGCGAAGTTCAGGTGGCTTGTTCAGGTGGCTTGTTCAATCGGGCTTCCCTACCCCTATCGTGGCACAAGCATCCTGCCCCTGAATCCGCGCAAACCAACCACCAACCCCTATCCCCTAATCCCCCAGCCCCTCCAACAAATCCGTCACAAACATACAGCCAGGGCTATGTGTGATCGCCAACTCGCATTTGGCCGCCAGCAACGCCAATTGAGGCGTTACGCCGCAGGCCCAAAACACCGGCACCTCTCCGTCGCGCACGGTCACCGCCTCGCCAAAGTCGGGCTGGTCCAACTTCTCTATGCCCAGCACGGCCGGGTCGCCCACATGAATTGGCGCCCCGTGCATGGTTTGGAAATGTCCGCTCACTTCCACGGCGGTATCCACTTGCTCGGGCAGAAATGGCCGCATGCTCACCACCAACGGTCCCGCAAATCGGCCGGAACTCCGGCAGGGAACCTGGGTGCGGTACATGGGCACGTTGCGTCCTTCTTCGATATGCCGTACCGGCAAGCCCGCGGCCTGCAGCGCACGCTCGAACGTGAACGAGCAGCCCAGCAAGAAGGTTACCAGGTCGTCGCGCCATAGGTCGGCAATGTCGCAGGGCTGCTCCGTTTGCGGTTCGCCCCAGCGAAACACGCGGTAACGAGGAATATCGGTGCGGATATCCGCCTGCGGGGCCGCGGCCGGCCGCACCTGGCCGGGAGCCGTTCGTTCGATCAACGGACAGGCCTGGCCATTGGCGTGGCAAAACGCTTCAAAGTCGTCGGCGTCGGCCTGGGGAAGAATCACCACGTTGGTTTGCACGTACCCTGGCGCTTGTCCCGCCGTGGGACCGGTGAATTTCCCGCTACGAATGGCCGACCGAAGGTCGCTGGGCATCTGGATCATGGCGGCCGCTGGAAACCTGGGGGTGAAATCAAAGGGGAAAAATCAACTTCGCTGCCGACCCGGTCCTCGGCCAGCCCCGCGCCCTACACATGGATCGTCGCTTTCCTGTCGCATCGCCGCAACGGCCCCCCGCTAACCGCGCCCGAACCAAAGTGTCCGGCCGCGCCGGCCTTCATTTCAAAAGGGGAGGATAGGCGGCCAGTATCGGTCTCCACAGGCATTAAATGTCGTGTAATTCGCAGCAAAAGAAAAGCGGCCGCTGAGCAAAAGGGAGCCTGAGCCCCGGGGAGGACAGGGGAAAACCTGTTTGTAAGGGGGACCGGTCAGAACGCCCGCGCGGGCTAGAATGACGCATGTCGTTGGGGCAATTTAAGCGGCGAAAGTCGATGCCGGCCAAGTGGTTCCGGGTTGCACCCGGGTCGCCGGTTTTGCACAATGCGGCTGCCGCGCGTGAAAACCGGGTACACGGTCGTGCCCCCGCGGCTGGATAGGCGCTCTCGACCTCGAAGGAAACGCCATGGTCGCCGATTTACCACGAGGTTCTAACTCGATTGAGCAGGCGGGCGCGATCCCGTTCCGTCGGCGGGGTCCGACTCTGGAAATCTGTTTGATCACGGCCGCGGGCAAGCCGCGCAAGTGGCTCATTCCCAAAGGCGTGATCGATCCGGGCGAGAGCCCTCCCGAAACGGCTCTGAAAGAAGCCTGGGAAGAAGCCGGCCTCCGCGGAGACCTGATTGCCGAGCCGGTGGGACAGTATCACTACCGCAAGGTGGGTCGGATGTTGCGGGTGGTGGTGTTTCTGATGGAAGTTCACGTGTGTGAAAAGCGTTGGGAAGAAGACGATCGGCGCAAGCGGCAATGGGTGGCCGCCGAGCAGGCGCTTTCCACCATTAGCCACGCTAATTTGCGGCCGCTATTGGCCCAGGCGATTGAGCGGCTGGAACAATCGCTGCCCTTTCCTTCGCTAGAATCGTCGGCAGACGAGCAGGCCAATCAGCCGGCAGGGCAGAGCTAAGTTGCCAAGGAAAAACCGTCTAGCGGATTGCATCAGCGTCTCCAAGGCATTAGTTTCACTAACTAAGTCAAATTGAACGTGCCTGTTGCTTTGCGGCGACCCGGCACGTTTGTTCCAATGATAACTCCGTCGCCGCAACCATTTTAGAGTTCAGGGTTCTTCCATGTTTAAGCTTCGCTGGTTGTGCGGCCTGATGCTGGTGGCCGCTTCGGTTATTTCAACGGCTTCGGCTCAAGACGCCGAAATCAAGACGGACGACACCGTCGTGGTGACCACGGATAGCGCCAAGTTCATGCTGGGCGCCACGGTCTTGGCAACCGTTCCCAAAGACACCGAGCTGAAGGTCATCAAGATCAACGGCAATTGGATCGGCGTGGCCTACAAAGTGGGTGAAGAAGAAAAAGGCGGCTGGATCAACAAGCGCAACCTGAGCGTCGCCTCGGCCAAGCCGGAAACCCCCAAGCCGGAAACCCCCAAGCCGGAGACTCCCAAGCCGGAGACTCCCAAGCCTGAAACCAAGCCGGAGACTCCCAAGCCTGAAACCAAGCCGGAGACTCCCAAGCCCGAAACCAAGCCAGAGACTCCCAAGCCCGAAACCAAGCCAGAGACTCCCAAGCCCG
>CAYUMU010000031.1:18701-61807 GCA_964445985.1 uncultured Pirellulales bacterium
CAGAGACTCCCAAGCCCGAAACCAAGCCGGAGACTCCCAAGCCCGAAACCAAGCCAGAGACTCCCAAGCCTGAAACCAAGCCAGAGACTCCCAAGCCCGAAACCAAGCCAGAGACTCCCAAGCCCGAAACCAAGCCGGAGACTCCCAAGCCCGAAACCAAGCCGGAGACTCCCAAGCCTGAAACCAAGCCAGAGACTCCCAAGCCCGAAACCAAGCCGGAAGTAGAAAAGAAGGAAGAAAAGAAAGAAGAAGAGAAGAAAGAGGAAGACAAGTAGTCTCCACTCGCCCCCGTGGCGTGTACTGCCTGGTTTCCAATCGCCTGCTGGTCCTTTGCCAGCAGGCGTTTTTATTTGGCGGCCTCTGAACGGTGATCGAACGCGCTTTGCCGCCCGCGTGCAAACGGTGAGCAACGATCTCGACGGTGGGCCGCCATCCGTGTTTTAGCAACAAGGAATCTGGCTGTGACTGAACTCAAAGTGCTGATGATCGTGGGCGATTTCGTGGAAGACTACGAAGTCATGGTCCCCTTTCAGGTTCTCCAAACCGTGGGGCATACCGTGCATGCGGTTTGCCCGGACAAAAAGTCGGGCGAGTTCGTCGCCACCAGCATTCACGATTTCGAAGGCCATCAAACCTATACCGAGAAGCCAGGACACAACTTCCGCTTGAATGCCAGCTTCGCCGAAATCGATCCGGCCAACTACCATGGGCTCATCGTGCCCGGCGGGCGGGCTCCCGAGTATCTGCGACTCGATCGCCGCGTCTTAGCCCTGGTTCAGCACTTTTTCGAACAGGGCAAACCGGTGGGAGCCATCTGCCACGGGCTGCAAATTCTGACCGCTGCCCGCGTGGTGCAGGGGCGAGCCTGCACGGCCTATCCGGCAGTGCGGCCCGAACTGGAGTGGGCGGGGGCCCAGTGGGTCGAACCCAGCCCTGGCATGGACAGCGTCCACATGGACGGCAACCTGGTCACTGCGCCCGCGTGGCCGGCACAGGGAGCGTTCATGAGGTCGTTCTTGGCAGTATTGTCTCAAGCCGTAAGGTAACGATCGAGCTGTCACGAGCCGAGTGAGCCTCGTCTTTCCCCTGCCGGCGAACCCGCGTAGAATCAGCCGCGGTCGAACTCCGGCAGCCATCTCTGCGCGCCCCAACCAGCGCTGCCTGCTACCGTGGTCTTGATGTCGGAACAGGCCCGCGCTGAATCGTTCGCGCGTGATCCCCGCGGCTCCCTTTGGCAATTTCTCACCCCAATCTGCCCGCGAGATGAATTCTCCCAGCATACCGTGGTCGCAACCCTTGCGGCGTTTATATAGCGCCTTGGCCCGGCTGCGCCCGCTGGCAGAAAAGTTGGCCGGCGTGCCTTCGCCCGAAGATCAAGAATGGTACGAGCTGCTGCGTTACAAGCTCATTCCGCAAGTCGCGGGCGAGCCCTGGCTGGTGGTGGCCGTCGTGGGGGGCACCAACATCGGCAAATCGGTGGTCTTCAATCACCTGGTGGGCGAGAACGCCAGCGCCGTGAGCCCCCGCGCGGCCGGCACCAAGCACCCCGTCTGCCTGGTTCCCGAGCACTTTGCCGAAGAAGACCGGCTGGCCGAGTTGTTCTCCAGCTTTGAGCTGCGCGAGTGGCATGCCGCGGAAGACTCGCTGCGAGAGTGCCCCGAGCACATGCTGTTGTGGCGGTTGGGCCGGAATGTTCCGCCGCGGTTGTTGCTCTTGGATACGCCTGATATCGATTCCACGGCCGAGGTGAACTGGGAACGCGCCGATCACGTGCGGCAAGCAGCCGACGTGCTCGTGGCCGTGCTCACCATGCAAAAGTATAACGACGCCGCGGTGAAGAAATTCTTCCAGCGCGTGGCCGATTCCGATAAACCCGTCGTGGTGGTCTTCAATCAAGTGGACCTGGAAGGCGATCGCACTTTCTGGCCCGACTGGCTGGAAACCTTTTGCGATGCCACCGGCGTGCGTCCCCAGTTCGTGTACGTGGCGCCCTACGACCGCCGCGCGGCCGAAGGAGGCGAACTGCCATTCCATGATGTTGGGACCGATGGTCGCACGCCGCCGGGCGAACCCGCGGCCCTCCGCACCGAATTGGCGGCCCTGCATTTCTCCGAAATCAAACTGCGCACGCTCCGCGGCGCGCTCGAAGTGGTGCTCGACGAAGTGCAAGGAGGACCGGCCTGGTTGCGGCAAGTGGGTCTCTCGGGCGAGCGGTTCCAGCGTGCCCAGGCCGTGCTGCAACGCTGGCAGGGAACCCACGAAACCTGGCCGCCGCTGCCCGACAAACTCCTGCGCAACGAGTTCTTGGCCTGGTGGGATCAGAGTCGCGGCGCGGTCACCCGCGGCGTGCATCGCGGCTACCGCTGGCTGGGCAAGGCCGTGATGTGGCCGATCCAAAAAGCCCGCGGCGTGCAATTCACCACCGAAGAGGAATTGCTGGCCAGGTTTCAAGAGCGCGAGCGGGCCACGGTCACGGCCATCTTTGAAAAGCTGTTTCGCGAACTGGAACAACTGGTGTCGCTCGAAGACCCCGTGCTGGCGCCGCGCTTGGCGCGCCTGCTCGGCGGCCAGAATCGCGACCTGCTGTTAAAGAAACTGGAGCGAGCCCACGAAGCGTTGCCGCCGCTCTCCGATGATTTTCGCGCCTACCTGCACCAAGAATTCAACCAGTGGGCGGAAAACAATCCTCGATTACTCAAGGCACTGCGTGGAGCTGACGTCGCAGCGGCTGCCGTCCGGCCGGCGCTCACTGCCACCTTGGCATTCATGGGCGGCTCGGCCGTGGTCGACGTGGCCGCCAACCAGGCGATCGACGTGGTCATTACCGTGGGGGCCGGCGAAGTTGGCGCCGCGGCCACCGGCGAGGGCGCCGGCCGCGCCCTGAGTGCCACCTTCCACCGCTGCTTGCGAGAGTTCACGCAGCGCCGCGCTGCCTGGTTCACCCGCTGGTTGCGAGCGGAAGTATTCGGCGGCCTGTTCGAGGAGCTCGAAGCCGGAGCCAGCATCGCTTCGACCCCCGAGTTTCAAGAAGTCGCCCAGGCCCTGCAAGAATTGAAGCATGAGCTCAAGAGCGAGCTCAGCCTTCATCCTCGTTTGGCTTAGGGGGCTTCCCTACCCCTATCGAAGGTGGCTTGTCTGGAATTTGAACCCTCTCGCGGGGGGCAACGCCCAGCCATCAATCATTGCACCAACCGCCGCCTGGGGCTGCTGATGATGTTTTCAAAGATTTCAGCCGTTCGTTGTTCGTATTCCGCGGGATTGCCGCTGCCGCGAGGCGACTTGCCGTTGTCGTCGGCCGTATTGCCCATCCGCCCCATGCGGTCCATGAACTCGTAGTCGGTGCCCAGGCCAATGCCCACGGCAAAGACCTGCCACTTGGACGTTTGCATGGAGTGGGCTTGCATCAAGGCGCCGTTCTTGGGGTGGGAATTGCCGCCATAGAAATTAGCGCTGGAGTTATTGGACATGTAATTGTTGATGGCCGTGCCGTTGCTGTCGTAAAGGTTGGGCGCTCCATCCGTCAGCAGCACCACCACCTTGTTGGCAAAGCCGCGGCCGGCGCCTCCCTCCGAGGTCGGTCGCAAATGCTGCCGGGCCAGGACCATGCCCGACTCGGAATTGGTGCTTTGGTAAGCATCGCCCACGGCCTGCAAGTCGGTGCAACTGGCCATCGCCAGGTCGTAGTCACCGGTGAGCGAACGCACGATTTTGGGACCGCCGTCGTTGGGGGCGTCGAAGGTGATCAGCGATACCCAATCCCGCTGGTTGGGGTCGGGAATGTGGGCGTTGCGTTCCTTGATCACCTGCATGGCGGCAATGATGGCGCGCCGCGAGGCATGCGTGGGCTGCTCGCGCGGCGGGAACGAAAACGTGCCGCCCGCCGTTGACTCGTTGTGCCGCGGGCAGAGCGGGCTGCGCACCGAAAGCGGCGTGTGGTTTACGCCGTCGGGCTTGCCGTCGCGGCCAAAGTCGAGCATGAATTGCAAGTAGGTGCGATAGCCGATCTTGTTCCAAAATGGCGTCACATAGCTGCTGCTGGCCCAAGTGTAGCCGGCGGTATTGGGGTTGGCCATCGAGGTGAGCCGCACCGAGTTCTGGCTGGGCGGCGCGGTATAGCCCGAGGCGTTGATCACGTAGTCGATGTACTTTTCCCAGTAATTGTAGTTGGTCGTGGAACTGGGCGTGGGCTTGGCGTTGGGCATGACCACCGCGATCTGCTTGTCGATGATCCAGCGATAGGCTTTTTGCTTGCGCGTGGCATTGGAATCGCTGGAAGTGATACGATACGTGGTCGCGATGGATGTTGGCGTGAGCGGGCCGCCGTTGGCCGTCAGAGCCTGGTAAGCACTATTGTTCTGCGTCACGCCCGCTGGCTGTCCCACGTGTTGCAGCGTGCCGGGAAACGTGCCGAAATTGAAGTCGGTGTAGATTTGTTGCACGACCTGGTCCCCCAGCCCGGAGAATTCCGCGTTGATGGCCTGGGTGGTCCAGCATGGCTCGGAGTCGTCGTTCATGGAGCCCGAAAGATCGACCACGAAGGCGATGTCGCGTGGCCCGATCATGGCCGTGGCCGTGGCCTCGGTGGAAAACGTGTCTATCCCCAGCACTTTCCCGAAGAACAGCCCGGCATTCTCCCGGCGGGCGGTAACCCGCACCGCGTTGGCATGCTGCGCCCCGGCCGAAAATGTGCGGGCGTTGATGTCCCAGTAACCAAATTCCACGTCGGAGTCGCTAATGTTCACCGACTGGGCGGCGGCCGGATTGGCCGCCACGAATTTACGCGCTTCCGCGATCACCGAGGCCTGGTTGTTGCTCATCACGCTGGCCGCGGCCATGGCGCCAGAATCGACCGCGTTTTGCAATTGCGTTCGGGCTAGTGAGATGTAGCCCATATCGACCGCGAACGCGACCATCCCCAGCAGCACCACCATCAGAATTGCCACCAACGCCAAAACTGCCCCGCGCCGCTGACGATGGATCGCTTGTTTCATGGAGAGGTCGCTTCAAAAAAAGTGGAAGGCGGGCGGAGAAGATGGAGATGCCCGCTAGGTCTCCACCTGAATAGATACCTTATTCCTGGACAAAAGCCGGGAGATTTTTTGGCTGATCCCAGAATTACGGCAACCGCGGGGTCCGTGGTGGGGGGATGGAAAGAGATCCGTTTGGCTGACCGCGATGGGCGGCGCGATCGCATTCAGCATCGTCTCGCATTCCGATTGAGTGCTGGAGCGCGCAAAGAATGTTAAGTTTGGTTGAACTCAACATGAAATATTCCCGTCCGCGCGCAACCCGCGGCGGACGGCAACCCCTCGGCAAGTTTTCGCGGAATAACAGGGAATCCAGAGTATGTTCGAAGCGGCCGAAGTAGGGCACAAGCTCGAAAAAGACCAATACAATGCGCTGGAGCCTGGCCTCCGCGAACGGTTGATCGCCGCCCAATTCCGGCTGCGCAAGGCGAACTTTCCCGTGCTGGTCGTCGTTGCCGGAGACGATCACCCCGGCTGCGACGATGTGTTGCAACTGCTCAACGAATGGCTCGATGCCCGCTTCGTGGAGACCAACGCCTACGGACCTCCTTCCGAAGAAGAACGGGCTCGCCCTCGGTTCTGGAGGTATTGGAGAGACCTCACGCCCCGCGGCAAAATCGGGCTGTTTAGCGGCGGTTGGTCGAGCAGGACGATTGCCGATCGGGTTCAAACCGCGCTCAATGAGGACGCGTTTCTCCGCGCCATCGAGCATGTTGAGCAGTTTGAGCAGGCCATGGTCGACGACGGCGCCGTGGTGCTCAAACTCTGGCTGCATCTGCCGAAGGACGTGCTCAAGAAGCGACTTAAAGAAGCGGAAAAGCACCCCGACCGCCAGTGGCGGGTTCAGCCCGAAGACTGGCAGATTTACGAAAGCTTGGAAGAACACCTGCACGTCGTTGAATCGTTCCTCCGGCGCACGAGCACCGCGTCCGCGCCCTGGCATCTGATCGAAAGCACCGACGCGCGCTACCGCGACGTGACCGTAACGGAAATCTTGCTGAAGGCGCTCGAAAGCAAGCTGGATGAAATGGAGTCGCTTGGCGACTCGCCCCACGCTCCGTCCGGAGCGGCCCCTCCCCAGGCCAGCGATGTGGGCGATCCGCGCACCGTGCTCGATAAGGTCGATCTCTCAAAATCTCTGGCGAAAAAAGAGTACGACGAACAGTTAGCAACCTTGCAGGCCCGGATCAATCACTTGGGTCGAGCCATGCACGAGCGCGGCAGATCGGCCGTGTTGCTGTTCGAAGGCTGGGATGCCGCCGGCAAGGGAAGCACCATCCGCCGGTTGGTGCGACCGCTACGGCCGCAACTGTATCGAATTGTGCCCATCGCCGCGCCCACGGAAGAAGAGCGCAACCATCATTACCTCTGGCGATTCTGGCGGCATCTTCCCCGTCGGGGCAAGCTGACCATTTTCGACCGCAGTTGGTATGGCCGGGTGCTGGTGGAAAGAGTGGAAGGATTCGCCGAACCGGCCCAATGGCGCCGCGCTTACCGCGAGATCAACGACTTTGAGGAGCAACTGGCCGAGCACGGACTGTACCTGGGCAAGTTCTGGTTGCACATTTCGCCCGAGGAACAATTGAATCGGTTTCAGGCCCGCGAGAACACCTCGTTCAAGCAGTTCAAAATCACCGAAGAAGATTACCGCAACCGCGAAAAGTGGTCGGAATACGAGGCCGCCGTGGGCGAGATGGTGGCCCGCACGAGTTCCTCGACCATCCCTTGGAACCTGATCGCGGCCAACGACAAACGCTTTGCCCGCTGCGAGGTGCTGCGGATCGTGTGCGAAGGTCTGGAACGCCTGCTCTAAAGCCGTGGCCCGATCGGGGCCAGCGGTGGGCATGTTCGCTGATCCGTAGGCTGCCGCTCGCAGTCGGGCCGTGGCGAGCGGCTAGGCTTCGTCGGCCGACTTGGGTGGGTTGTCCGCTGGCGGAACCGGGGCAGGAGCCTTGAGCTCGTCGCCACTGATGGTTTCGACCCGATCCAACCGCAACTGGTCGCCCACGCGGCGGTAGCCCACCCGAAACCCAAAGCTGCGGAAGATTCCACTCCACGCAAAAGTGTCGTGGTCCATCACGCCGGTGGGGGTTTGCAAACTGCCAGCGGTAGGCTCCTTGCCCACCATTTGCCGCACCTGTTCGCGGGTGGGGTTCTTCTCCAGGTCGATCGGGTTGCGATCCGCAAGTTCCTCGTTTTCAGGCAAGTACTTGCTGACATCGGTCAGGGCTGCTTCGAAGGCCCAGCGGGCACGGTAGTCGAGCACCACGAGCACCAGCCCAATGACCAGCACCACCAGCAGCACGATTCGATCCCAGGGAAACAGCTTTTTCTTCGCGGGAGCGTTCTTGCCCGCGGCGGACGACGAACCAGGGCTAGCCGAAGACATGCTCAACTCCTGCAAAACGTCGCCGGCCCACGCCAACAACGCACTGGGTGAAGGAAACGCAGCGATCCCTGGGAAGTGCAACGCGATTGCCGGCCAAGACGCTTGGTGGGGAGAAGGCCGCATGGACTGCGGAAACAATCGTGCCATGCTCTGCCATTGCGGTCAAGGGTGCCGAGAGGATTCGCGGCCGGTTGGCCCGGCAGCCAGCACCGCCGCGGCGAGAGCAACCCGAGCGAAGATCGTTCGACACGCGCCCCAGCCCGTGGTACTTTCGAGTGAGGCTCACGCTCGCCACACGGATGGGTTCCCCCTCGCGCATCGGATTCTTCTCTTCTACTTGTGTTGGTTGCATGTGGCCCGAAGTTCCGCAAACCTCTGAGTTGCTCCATCAAGCCAGGGCGGGGGACGAGCAAGCCGTGAATCAATTGCTCGACCGCCACCGCGACGCCCTGCGGCGGTTGGTGGAGCTGCGCATGGATCGGGTGCTGCAGCGGCGGGTCGATGCCAGCGACATTGTGCAGGACGTGTTGGTGGAGGCGAATCGCCGGCTGCGCGATTACCTGGCCGATCCCAACCCCATGCCGTTTCATCTGTGGCTGCGGCACATGGCCAAGGATCGGCTGATCGACGCCCATCGCCGGCATCGGGTGGCCCAGCGCCGCAGTCTCGATCGCGAGCAACCGCTGGCGGCCCCGGCCGGCATCGATCACTCCACCATGGAGTTGGCCAACCAGTTGCGTGATCCGCAAATGACGCCCGCCGCCGCCGCCACCTGGAACGAAACCTTGCGGCGGTTCCATGAAGCCGTCGAACGCTTGGATGAGATTGACCGCGAAATGATTCTGATGCGGCATTTCGAAAAGCTGTCGAACCAGGAAGCCGCCCAGGCTCTCGGCCTGACATCGGCCGCCGCCAGCATGCGCTACCTGCGCGCCGTGCGCCGCCTGCGCTTGCTGCTGGGCAATGAAGACGCCGACGAAGAGGGCTCCGATGAAGCTGGCGAGAATCTGCCGCCCAAGTCCGAATAAGAGCAGACGCGCCTCATGCGTATTTTACCCCGAAGGGGTTTTCAGCCAGTAGCCGGCGGTTGAGCGTAGCGACACCGCCGGAAAACCAATGACAAAATCCATCGACCCCGGCTGGAGTCGCAGTCGCGTTGGTTGCTCGTTCCATCCGGCTATCATCCTTTTTCTAGGATGAACGAGGCTAGCTTCAGCCCCCCGTTTGTCTTTCACCTGTCCCACGACCCCCATCCTTTCCGTTCAGGTCTCTTCTCATGCGAATGCTCCGACTCCTTTCCGTGGCGCTCATTTCCGCCGGGTTTCTGGCCTGTCTATCGTCCGCCGCCGTGGCCCAAGTGAACATCATCTTCGATACCGACATGGACACCGACTGCGACGACGTGGGCGCGCTGGCCATGCTGCACGCCCTGGCCGATGGCGGCGAAGCCAACATTCTGGCGACCGTCGTCAGTTCGCGCTACCCCTGGTCGGTGTCTTGCGTGGCCGCCATCAACCAGTATTTTGGCCGCGGCGATCTGCCGATTGGCTGCCCCAAAGGCGAAGGAGTGGATACCGGCAGCCGCGGTTCGCGCTACGCACGGCAGATCGCCGAGCAGTTCCCGGTTCGCAATCCCGAGTACGCCAAGAACGACGCGGCGCCCGATGCCGTGGATGTGTACCGCCGTATTTTGGCCGCGCAAGACGATCAGAGCGTGGTTATCGTCAGCGTGGGCTATCTGACCAATCTCGACAACCTGCTGAAGAGCGGCGGCGATAAACACAGCCCCCTGAGTGGCAGCGACCTGGTGAAGCAAAAGGTGAAGCTCTGGGTTTGCATGGGCGGGCGTTACCCCAAGCACCTCGATCCAGGCGTGTTTGGCAACTTCAAGCCCGACCCGGCGGCGGCCGTGTCGGCAGCGAAGCATTGGCCGGGGCCGGTGGTGTTTTCTGGCCTGGGCGACGACATTCCCACCGGCGTCAAGCTCCGCGCCGTCGCTGGCGAAAACCCCGTCCGCCGCGGCTACGATCTCTACCTGGGCAAGACGCCGGCCCGCCCCAGTTGGGATCCGATTTCGGTACTCTACGCGGTGCGGCCAAACGCCGAGTTCTGGCAGGTTCACCGCGGAGGGTACAACCACATCTTTGAGAACGGCACCAACGAGTGGCGGCCAGGGGCAGAGACCCATCAAAGCCTGCTGCAATTGCAGCCTGGCATGAAAGACAAGCTGCGGCTGGAAATGGAAACCCTGATGGCCGCGCAGCCCAAGGCCAAGAAGTAGCAGGCCAGCCATCCTTCCGAGCGAGGCCAATAAAAAAACCCGTTCGATCCGCGGGGGAGACCGAACGGGCTTTATCTGGTCGTGATACACCCCACTCGTTGGCTGGGTCGGCCAGGGGTTCGGGGGGCAGGCGTTTCTCAGCCCATCTTTCCCGATTGGTTCACGACACGGGACGTAGGAAACCGCGAGGTTCATTCCGGCTCGGAGAAGCCCCCTTTGCGGGAGGGGCTTCTGGAGAGGAGACAACCGACCCCGGGGGAAACGGCCCCACGATGATCGGTCGCAACATTCTTGTTTGGCGTTCGCTGGCTGCGAAAACAGCTCGGATCCGACGACCGGGTCCAACCGTGTTCTGCTTGGCATCCGTCGTAAGTTCGCTCACCCAGGGGAGAGGAAAAATTGGCCATCGGGGGGCGGGAATCCCCCGAAGGCCAACTGGGTCAGGCGGTTCGTCGGGGCCAACGCCTCGCAAGCGTTTGGAGTCGCTCGGTCGTGCGTTGGCGTAGGGGGTGAAAAGCACCCGGCGTGCCAAAGGACCGACCAAGGCCGAAAAAAATGCGACGATGAAGAGCAATCGTCTCTAACCCAATTGGCAGTCGGCATTAGCAAAATTGATTCACCGCCACGCCACCCCCAGGTCGCGCTGAGACCGGCTTGTAACTCTTACAACGTCTGGGTAAATGGCGTTGAAAAAATTACATTTCGGCCCCAGCATCGCCAGGGGGCCAGGGGAGTTACGCCTGACTGGCCATGCCAGTCGCTCCAGCCAAGGAAGGCCGGCCACCTGGGCGGTGGCAGGTTGCAGCGAAAGCCGCTCGTGGGAAAGGGGGCTTAAGGGGCCAGGTCGGCGAGGCCGGGAATGTATTGATCGAAATGTAGAAGCTTGCGATGGGGGGCAAGCGTGGTCGGCCAGCGACACGCTAGCGATTCTTGCGGCGTTCTTTGCGCATGGCGCGGCGATCCGCCTTGCTTAGTTTGGGGCCGCCCAGCTCTTCGGCGTCGTCGATTCGCGTTTCGCCAGGGTTGCTAGCGACCGCCGCCTTGGAACTGCTGAGAGCGGTCCTGGCTTCTTCGGCTTTGGCTACGGTGGAAGCCGGCTTGGCGATCCGGGCACTGGCGGCCGAATCCGCGGTTGCCGATTTGTTGGCCGTGGAGGTTTTGGCCTCGGCCGGTTCGCGAACGGTTCTCCGGCCGCGCGTGGGCGACGAGGTTTCGGTCGCCGCCGCCTCCGCGGCCACTTTCCGACGCCGCTTGGGCTTGGCCTCCGCGGATGAAGCCTCTTCGCCGCCTCTCTTGCGTTTGGCGTGGGGGATCAGCCCTTCGATATCGCGAACCAGGTAGCGCGCGTACAAGGTGCACGCCAGCCAGAGCATCACGTTCCCCAGCATTTCGAGACCTTCTTCCAGCATCACGCCCACGGCGCCACGCTGGGGCAACAGGATTTCTAACTGCGTGAGTACCGCCACGGCAAAACAGGCTCCCGTGGCCAGAAACGCCAACGTGGCCGACCAGCACTCGCGCATGTCGAGCAGCAGCCGGAAGCCCACCCAGCCCAATACCAACCCATAGCCGGCCACCCACCAGAGCGAGCCGTCGCCGTACAACCGGTGGCCGGTGAGCAGCGACATCATTTCCTTGAAGCCTTCGTGCAGGCTGGCGCTTTCGTCGATGCTCATCATGGCGAAGCACAGCCCGGCGGCAAACCAGGTGCGATACCGGCCGCGATAGTCGTCGATGCGGTGCCGCCGGAGCGAATACACCAAAAAAGCGAAAGCGGCCGCCACGGCGAGCACGGTGGAAGAGTACCAGGCTCCCAGGCTGCCTTCGCTATCGAGGTCGAAGGTGGCCACGCGGCCATCGGTGGTTTGCCTGGCCCAGGTTGGCATCTTGAAGTAAAGCCATTCCAAGCCGCCAATTACGACCAGATTGAGGGCCAGCAGCATCAGCAGCGTTAGCGGCCGCCGGGGAATGAAATCGGTGATCCGCGGTTGGTGTTCCATCAGTGCGGCCTGGGTGTACCGAGGGCTGGGGTGTCCAACCTCATTCAACGCAGCATGCTCAGCCGTTGCCGAATCCGTTTCGGCCGCGCCGTCTGAGCGTACCCCGACCGATCGGCGCCGGGTGTTGGCTCCTTCCGCGACAACCTCTTCGTTGAGAAGTCGCCGCCGGCGATCATCGCTGGGCGTATGCGCTCGGAAATGCATGATTGGTGGGGGAATATATCCCGCATGGCCCACCAACGTAAGACAAGTATTTTTGTGCCCCCCGGAACGAACTGCTAGCGAGGGGGCAATGCCCGCGCGGTGGCGCTCATCACCAGCGTTTCAATATCGCCTTCTTGCACGATTTCGTTGCGCTGATTGATGATGCGTCGTCGCCAGATGACGTGGCCCCGCCGCCGCCCGTTTTGCCGCTTCTCAATCACTTCGTTCACCACGTGCACGGTGTCGCCAATGTAAATCGGCTTTTCGAAGCGCCAGTTCAAGATTTGCACGAAGGCCGCGGTTTCGACATAGGGGCTGAAACTCCCCAACCCCGCCATGAACGACAACCCCAGCAACCCGTGGGCAATGCGGCGTTTGTACGGCGTGCCCCGCGCGTGCTCGCGATCGACATGGAGCGGATTGAAGTCCCCCGTTAAGCAGGCGAAATTCACCACGTCGGTCTCGGTGATGGTTCGCGCCAGACTGGTCCAACTATCCCCGACCACGAGATCCTCGTAGGTCAGGGCTTGATTGATGTTTGCGGACATCGAACGCATCGCAATTCCAGATTCCAAATCAGGAGGCTTCCCTAACCAAAGAATCGTTGCAGGGTGGGTAGGCAGCGTCAAGCCTGGCACCGTACCAACCCACGCGTTTTTTGTGCATGGAAGGGTACTTCTCTTCTAATGCCGCAAACCCAGTCAGGGTGGACACATATTTCGAGAATTTCTTCGGCGACGCGCGGCAAAATCTGTCCATTTTTGCCAGCTTGCGCAGCCTGCGAAGTTCGGGGTTGGAATCGACTTCCGTCGCAAAAACGGACCTGGGGAGGGGGATCGTGCGGGGAGGCCTTCTTGGGCCGGAATTCTGTCTCCGCTCCAGACTATCTTCTGAAACGAAAGCGTAAAATGCCGCCTGCGTGTCACGACAGCCTGTCGTGGCGATGGGGCGCTTTGGCGATGGCTGGCAAACTTTTTGGATTGGCTCAACCTGAACAAGTCTCTCTGCCGAAAACGACGAGGTGACCATGGTGCGCGCCGGCGTTCCCAGGATGGGAAGCAGTGGCCAGGTTCGCCCAGCCGCGTTGTCTAGCTAAAGCCCTTAACGCGGGTAAACCGCGGACGAACTCCGAGGCATTAAAGTTCTCTGCAGCTTGTAGAGATGCTAACGAGCAAGAAACTATGTTGATAGCCGCCTTCGACGTTGCCGATGCTTGCCGCGCCGCCGCTGCGGAGCTTGCGGAAGCTTGGAGCCGAGCATTCTCGTGCAAGTTGCAAATCTCACCGCTGCCAGCCCAAACTTTGGAGCTTGCCCAACTGCCCGCTCCGCTGGCGACCGAAGGCTTGTTGGTTTGCGTGCGAGCGGAGGATAGCCAACGGTGGCTCGCCGTTGCCCATCAGAACGCGGTGCTGCCCGATTGGTATCGCGCACCCGACCCCACCGGCGAGAGCCGGCTATCTACCCTGGCCCAAGAGCTGGGGTTGTCGCTGTTCGACGATAGCGCGCTGCCGGACCAGTTTGTGGCCCGGCATGTGCCCAACCTTCGCCAGTCGTTGGCAAGCGAATTGGCTGGCACGCCCCGATTGCAGTGCATGCGTTGGCAACTCAAGCCGGCCGACGGGTCCGAGGCCGAGGCGTTCTTGTTCTGGTCGGCCAGCACTCCGACGGCGTCCGCTTCCAAAGTTTCTGCCCCCGCCTCGCCTGCTCCGGCAGCGAAGCAACCGGCGCCGCCCACGCGGGCGAGTGTTCCACCGGCGGTTGCGGCCGGGTCGCGTGACTCGTTGCCGCCCTACTCACGCAGCTTGCTGAAGATCCCGCTGCCGGTCTCGGTTACGCTGGCCCACAAGAAACAGCTCGCTTCGCAAATTCTGGAACTGGGACCCGGAGCGATCATTCAGTTCGACCGCTCCTGCGAGGAAACGCTCGATCTGGAAGTCGGTGGGCTGCGGGTCGCCCTGGGCGAAGCGGTGAAGGTCGGAGACAAGTTTGGCCTGCGGATTACTGAAATGGTCAGCCCGAGTGAACGCTTCCAGCCCATCCGTCGGCAGGGGAGCTAAGCTCAGGCCAAAACGCCCTTTAGTTTCTTGCTCGTTAGCATCTCTGCAAGCCGCGGAGAACTTTAATGCCTCAGCGTCCGTTTGCGGTTTACCCGCGTTAAGTTGAACATGGCGCACCGTGGGCCGCTCGCCCTTACGGAGTGAATCTCTCGCCGGTCAGCAATTCGTAAGCTTCGATATATTTGGCCCGCGTGCCGGCGATAACGTCTGAGGGCAAGGCTGGCGGAGGGCTTTGTTTGTCCCAGGTGGTCGATTCGAGCCAGTCGCGCACGAATTGTTTATCGAACGACGGAGGCGAACCGCCGGGCTGGTATTCGCTGGCGGGCCAGTAGCGCGAACTGTCGGAGGTCAGCACCTCGTCCACGAGAATCACCTGGCCGTCGAGCCGCCCAAACTCAAACTTGGTATCGGCCATGATGATGCCCCGCTCTTGGGCGTACTCGGAGCCGGCGGTGTAGATCTCGATGCTCAGCCGCCGCAACTGCTCGGCCAGGGGTTGACCGACGGCGGCGACCATTTCGTCGAACGAGATGTTTTCGTCGTGCCCTTCGTCGGCCTTGGTGGCGGGCGTGAAGATGGGCTCGGGCAAGCGATCGGCCTGGCGCAGCCCTGGCGGCAGCGGAATTCCACAGACGGCGCCGGCGCGGAGATAGTCTTTCCAGCCCGAGCCGGCCAAATAGCCCCGCACCACGCACTCCACGGGCACCACCTCGGCCTTGCGCACGAGCATGGTGCGCCCGCGCAGCGGCTCCAGGTTGACTGAGCCGGGAAAGCCCATCCGGGAAACATCGGTTTCGAGCACGTGGTTGGGAACGGCCAGCCGCTGGAACCAGAAGGCGGCCAACTGGGTGAGGAGCCGGCCCTTGTCGGGGATGCCGCTGGGGAGCACCCAGTCGAAGGCACTGATGCGGTCGGTGCTGATCAGCGCCAGGCGATCGCCCAGGTCGTAGACGTCGCGCACTTTTCCACGGCGACAGGGGTACGGGAGCGAGGTTTCCAGCAAGGCGACAGACATCAGCGTTCTCAAAGTGGGGCCGCGGTTTTTCAACCGCGGAAACATCGGAACCCATGGAAAATGACTTTCGGGCATAGTCGCCTTTCGCTTCGCGAAAGGATTTGCTTTCGCGGAGCGAAAGCCGACTTTGTTTTTCGTGCGATCCATCAGCCCGCCGTCATTTCGGTTCAATGCAATATAGAGCTTTGAAGGTTCGCAGGAAGATCTGGCCGTCGGAAACGGCGATGGTGGAGTTGCTGCCTTCGCCCAGCCGGTTCAGCGTGATCTCTTCCAGCTTGCTAGGGTTGGCCTTGAAGACGACGGTGTCGCCCTTTTGAGTGGTCACGTACAAGTTATCGCCGGCCGCGACGATGGAGCCCCAGAGCGAACCGCCCGACAGGCGACCTTCCCACTTGGCCTCGCCGGTGCGCGGGTCGAGGCATTCCACCGTGCCATCGGCGTTGGCCATGTACATCAGGCCATCGAGAATTACGCCGGAGCCGATCCGCTGCGGGTTGCGGCGATCGACGCGCCAGAGCCGGGCTTTCTCGGTGATGTTGCCGGTTCCGCCCGGCGTGAAGGCAATCGCCGGCCCATGGAACCCGCCCATCGCCACGACTACGGGCTTGCCGCCGGCATCCTCGCCAATCACGGCCGACGTATAGACCAGGTCGCCCAGGCCGTCGCATTGCCAGATCAGTTTGCCGGTCTGGGGTTCGTAAGACTTCACATGATGCGGGAAGCTGACGATGAGTTGTTCTTGGCCGTCGATGGTCGCCAGCAGCGGCGTGCTCCACGAACCGACCCAGTTGCGAGGCCCCTTCTCCAGTCCGCTGGCGCCGCCGGCCTCGTCGGTTCGCCAGACTTCCTTGCCGGTCTTCTTATCCAAGGCCACCACAAAGGTGCGCTCGCCCGGTCCACAATTGTTGATGACCAGGTCGCCCACAATGATCGGGCTGGCCCCGTATCCCCAAATGTGAATGAACTTGCCGAGGTCGACGTTCCAAAGCAGGGTGCCCTGGTAGTCGTAGCAGTACATGCCCGCCGACGAGTGCCAAACCACGACCCGTTCGCCATCGCAGGCAGGGGACGAACCGGCGTACGGGTTGGTTTTGTGCGTGGGCTCGTCTTCGGTGTATTCCACCGTGCGTTCCCAAAGCTGCTGGCCGCTGGTGCGGTCGAAGCAAATCAGGCTGCGCTGTTCTCCGTCGGGAGAGGCCACGGTGACGAACACTTTGCCTCGGCTCACCACGGGGCTGCTGTTTCCGGGCGAAGGGAGTTCGGCCCGCCAGGCAATGTTCTGATCGGGCGCCCACTCCACGGCCAGATCTTTTTCGGCGGCGATCCCCCGCCCGCCCGGCCCCCGAAACTGAGTCCAATCCTCGGCGAGGCTGGCCGGGGAAAACCAAGTGGAAACGAGCGCGGCTGAACCCAGGGCAACCATGAGTCGGGCGGTGCGCATGGCAAAATTCTCCTCGAAGAAACACGGCGAATGGCTGCTGTCGACAACGGGGTGCGAGAACCATTCCATTGCCGAAGCAATGGATCTCGCGGCCATTATAAACCGCGTCTCAGGCAAAAAAACACGCCCAAGTTGGCAGAACCCGTGGAGTATCGCACCCCGTGCGTGCCACAAGCGCCGCCGATCGATAAAGCGCGGCAGCGCCACGCGAACCGCCAGTCGGCGCAGCGCGGCTCTCTTATAGCTTGGCGTCCTCGCCCAAGAATCCGCGCGGCAGTGTCATTGCCGCTGAAGGTTCCGCCTCCACGTCCGTTGACGAATGACAGCGCGGGTTCGCTCCGACTGCCCGCTGATCAGAGGCCGCTTTCGGCGAAAGCTGTCTACTGTTTAGCGGTAGGGGTAACGGCTCGGCGAAGACGACGAGCTGTTCATCGACGATGCCGATTGGGGCGGCTGGACATAGCTCGCCCCAGCGCGGCTGTAGGTCAAGCGCGGTTGGCTGGGGGGCGTGTATTCGCTGGCCGAGGGCTCCTGGTAGTCGGCCCGCTGGTGGGCGGTTTCCCAGGCGGTGCTCGTGGTGCGGGTTGCCGCGGGGTAGCTTGGGGTGTGAGCCGGCTGAGTGGCGGACGGGGTCGACGAACGCATGGCAGTCGCATTCGCAGTCGCATCGCGAACCGACGACGAGGCGCTGGCCGTGCGAACGCCTGGCCGGGCCGACGAGGTGGGGAAGTACGAATCGTCGTAGCCCGAGTTGGGAGGGCAATAGGTATTGCTCTCTTGATAGGTATTATTGCCGCTGTTGCCGCCGCCGAAGCCAAGGCCGCTGAACAGCCCTCCCGACTTGCTCGTTTGTGAGCCGCTGCTAAATACCACCGGCTTGGCGCCCGACTTGCGACCTTGCAGGGCTCCGGCCACGCCCAGGCTTTCGGGGTGCCGTGCCAGCTTGTCGGCAAACAGCCGGGCATCGCGAATCACGGGTCGCACTTCGTAAGTGATGCGGTTGAGGTTCTCGACCAGGTCGTTCACGTTGTCGTACAGCTCGCGATCGTTCAGCAGCCGGCCCACGCTGCTGTCCTGGCGATTGAGGGCATCGCTAAACACCACAAAGTTTTCCAGCAGCTGATCGAGCTTGCCGGAGCTGTTGCCGAGCTGGCTGAAGAGTTTGTCGGCGTTCTCCAGCACCGGGCCGCCGCGTTCTCCCAGCGCTTTGGTGAAGGCTTCCAGGCTGCGGAAATTGCGATCGGCCGACTCCATGGTGGATTTCACGTTGCTGACCACGCCTCGGGCTTCTTCGAACAGCAAGGGGAGTTGCTCGGCGCTGCGCTTGATGTTGCCCTGGAATGATTCGTCGGCAACCACCTTGTTGAGCTCTTCGACCGTTTTGGACATTCGCTCGGCGGTAGCGCCCACGTTGTTGGCAGCCGCGCCAATCTTTTCCACGCTTTGCGTGGTGGCCTCGAGCAGTTCTTTCAAGCGTTCTTCGTTGTTCACCACCACGCCGCGGGCGTCGCGCGCCAGGCCGCCGATGTCGTCGCTGGTTTGGGTGAGCGAAATGGAGAGAGCGTTGAACCGGCCCTGCATTTGATCGACGACTTCGAACAGCGAGGGGGCCGCGTCACCTTCAATCTCGCCGCCATCGGTCACGTAGGTAACCGGCGCCTCGCGTTTCATGCTGCGCACAATGGTAATGACGGAATCGCCGAGCAGCGAGCCGCCGCCGATGCGAGCTCGATCGTCGGTGCGAATTTTGAATTTGTCGCTGATCGAAGTTTCGACCAGCACGCCGTCTTCGAGCAGTTTCACGCTCTTGACCCGGCCAATCAGCACGCCGCTGAGCCGCACTGGCGTGCGTTCGGCCACGCCCGGCGCTTGGGGGAATTTCATCCTTACCGTGTATTCTTCGCCAAACCAGCCGCCCGATTCGGTATCGCTGAAGACGAGCACCAGCGTCATGGCGATGATCAGCGTGGCGAACACGATCACGCCTACCCGAAACTGCATTACGCGTTCGTCCATGACAGCCTAATCCCTTGGCCTCAATTGCCGTGAAAAGCGGAGTCGGTGTTCCATGTGGGCCGCGACTGGTGGTTGAGAACTCATTTCTCACCCGGCTGCCGCGTGCCGTTGCGAAGCGGCCCGGCGTGCCGCGCCGTGGCCTGCTTTATGTTTCTTCGTTTGCCGATGAGGCTGAATATTCGTCGTCGGCGCGAGCGTGGTCGTTGTTGCCGCGGCGATGATTGGTCGAGAGCAACTCCATCAACCGTTCGCGCGCCTCGCCGCGCACAAACTGCGAAACCCGCTTGTCTTTGGCTTCCAAGATTTCGTGGGGCGTGCCGTCGAACAGGATTTGGGGTTCGTCGTCGTCGAGTCGCGCCAGGGGGTACAGCATCACCACGCGGTCGGGCACCTTCTGCACGGTTTGCATGTTGTGCGTGACCACGATGCTGGTGACGTGCTTGTGGTCGCGCGTGCGCAGGATCAATTGATTGATCACATCGGTCATGATGGGATCGAGACCGGTGGTGGGCTCGTCGTACAGCAGCACCTCGGGGTTCATGGCCAAGGCCCGGGCCAACCCCACGCGTTTGCGCATCCCACCGGAAAGTTCGGCCGGCTTCTTGCTGACCACGGCCTCGCTCAGGCCGACTTCTTCCAGGCGTTCGCGGACAATGTCATGGATTTCCTCGTCGGAGTATTTGCCGTGCTGGCGGAGCGGAAAGGCCACGTTTTGGGCCACGGTCAGGCTATCGAACAGGGCCGCTTGCTGGAACACGTAGCCAAAGCGAATACGCTGTTGGGTGAGCTCGCGCTCCCCCAGGCGGGTGAGGTTTTTGCCGTCGAAGTGCATCTCGCCCTGGGTGGGCGTGACCAGGCCGATCATCGATTTGAGCAGCACCGTTTTTCCGCAGCCGCTTTCGCCGATGATGACCAGCGTTTGCCCTTTGGGAATGCCGAGATTGATGTTGCGCAACACCTGCTGCCGTCCGAACTGCACGCTGAGGTGATCGACGTGCAGGAACGGCTCATCGACCTGATTGCCCGGCGCCGAACCGTGCGGGGCGTGCTGGTCTTCGGCGCCGAACGCGTGGCCATCGTCTTCGGGAAGTTGGCTGGCTTGGTGCATGGCCGGGCTGCTGGGTTGGGCCGCAAGCTTTTCAGGGCGGCGACAGGAATCGGCGGCGGCGTTCGTTCTACCGCCGGCCGAAGCCAGCCGATAGGTCAAACTGCGAGGGCTGGGCAACGACCGCCGCGATGCGCCGCGCGAGCGAAGGTTGTCGGTCAGACTGGTTGGCATTGCCGGGTGCTCGGAACGTGAAATGCTTGGTTTGCCGGGAGACGCCGCGGCCCGTCATGCAACTACAACGAAGGAATACGCTGCGGCCAGATCAGGTTGCCCAGGGCATCGAGGGCGATGCCCAGGAACAGGTCGAGCAACAGAATGGTCACAAAGGAAAACACGAACGATCGCGTGGCGGCCCGGCCGACGCCTTCCGCGCCGGCATCGCAATTGAAGCCGCGGTGGCAGGCGATGAGACCGATGGCGGCCCCGAAGAACAGGCTTTTGAACACGCCAATGAACAGGTCGTAGTTGCCGACGAAGTTCTTGCTATTCACCCAGTAAAAGTAGTAGTCCACCTTGAGCAGCGTGATGCTGTAAAAGGCGCCGCCGACCACGCCCATAAAGTCGGCCATGATGGTCAGGGTGGGAATCAGCACCAGGCAGGCCAAAAAGCGGGGAACCACCAGGTACTGAATGGGGTTGGTGCCCATGCTGGCCAGGGCATCAATTTGTTCCGTCACGCGCATCGTGCCCAGTTCGGCGGCCATGGCACTGCCCACGCGTCCGGCCAACATGGTGGCCGCCAGCACGGGCCCGAGTTCGCGAACCAGGGCCATGTTGATCACGGCGCCCAACCGAGTTTCGAGCCCCATCATGCGAAACTGCGAATAGCTCTGCACGGCCAGCACCATGCCAATGAAGGTGCCGGTGAGGGCGACCACGGGCAGGCTGAGCACGCCGATTTGATAAAAGGCCGGGATCAGCGTTTCTCGCCGCGGCAAGCGCGTGAATAGCCAACGGAGGGTGCGGAGCGAAAACACCGCCAGGTCGCCCAGGGCGGTGAACCACACAATTACGAGGTGGCCCAGGTCGGTGACCCAGTCTTCCGCAGCTCGAACGGGCGCGAAACCGCCGCGCCGCGAGGCAGAAGATCGCAGATCGTTGGCGCTGGCCATGGAGAGCTGTCACCGCTATGAACCAAAGGTGGGGAAGGCACGCAGACATCCGCGCACGCTCGCTGTTCGGGTATCCATCGACCGTGGCGAGTGCGCGGCTTGAAGGGAAATTGCCGGTTGAGCCAGGAATTCCGGTTGTGGAGTTTGGCTGAGTTTGGTGAATTTGGTGAATTGCGAAGGCAGGGTGGGCTGGCGTAGTCGCGTGCGTGGCGCAAGCAACTGCCTGGAGGAGCTTGCCGCGAGCTGGGCAAGTATCGCCAGCGGGGCTAGCCTTCTCCCCCATTCCCAGAGTTTTTATGTTCGTCCGGCTATAGTATCCGGCCGGTTCACCAACCGTAGTAGTAATTGGGAACGCGGTACTGCGGGAAGTAGAACGTGCGATAGGGAATCGTGCCGGGGGCGTAATAGATGTAGGGGTACGGCTGCGGCACGGGCGAGGTGTAGTACGAATAGGGCCGGTATCCGTATCCATATCCGTAAGGCGAATAGCCGCCGTAGTATTGAGCCTTGGCCGGCGATGCCAACGCGGTGGCCAGAATTCCCACGGCCAGAACGGCCAAGCCAAGCGAAGACAGCTTTTTGAACATGACGTGAACTCCTTGAGCAGCGAACTGGGCCAAACGAGGGGAGCCGCGGGCGGATGCCCACCGCCGGCAGAATCGATCGAACCGATCCCATTGTTGCGCGGCCGCGGCGTTTTGGCGAGTTTCATTCTGCAACCTGCTGGCCGGCGTGGCTGGCGCCGCTTGCGCGGAGTTTGTCGAGAATAACTCCCCCCAACTGGACACCTGGGAGTTATGGCTTTGGGGGGGAACTCGCGCTTCGCTCCCAGAAGAACCTTTGCGGCTGAGCGGGGTTTACCCATAATGGAGACCAGGCAGCAAACCGGTTTAACCTGGTGGGCGCCGCCCCCCGTTCACTACCTGGATTAACTTCCGCCAGCCCCCCGGAGCGAGTCGATGCCAATGACTTGCGTTCTGAGAGCCAAGATAACCGCGTATGCCCGGAGCCCCCTGCCTGCCCAGGCAAGCGGTCTTGCGAGGCTCTTTACCGCCGTTGCGCCCGCGTTATTTGTTGGGGCAGCGGTGCTCGGTTGGGGGAGCACGGCCCAGGCGCAGCCCAGCCCTGGCGATTTTATTAGCCGGATGGATACCAACGGCAATGGCCTGCTCGACCCGGGCGAGGTTTCCGACCGGGCCAAGGGCTTTTTGGAGTCTGCCCTGGCCGAGAAGGGCTACAAGCTCGATCGGCCCATCCCCATCGACAAGGTCTCCGAGATCATGCGCGAACGGTTCGACCGCATGCGGCGAGAGCGGGAGTCAAGCGGTAGTTCCAGTTCGCGCTCCAGTCGCGACAGTGACCGGCGTGACGATGATCGCCGCCGCGATGACGATCGCCGGCGAGAGGATGACCGAAGTCGCTCCTCTGGCAATGATCGCGATAAGCCGGCCCTGGCCCTGGTGCCTGGCTTTGGCAACGAATTTGAACTCGTTCCCGTGCAGGGCTTCGAAGGTCTGAGCGAGACGGACGATTCATGGGAAGAACTTTACGATCGCCGCACGCTCGACACCGTGCGCGATATGATTCGGCGTTACGATCGCAACGACAATGGCGTGCTCGACCGCGACGAGTGGAAACACGGTTCCTGGCGAACGCCTCCGGAAGATTCGGACCTTGATAAAGACGGCCGTTTGACTCGCAAAGAACTGGCAATTCGCATCGCGGGCCTTCGTGCCGAGGAAAGCTCGCGAGATGGCGACCGGGGAAGCGATCGCGGCGGCTTCAGTAGCCGGGGCGGTTCGTTCGGATCGCGCGATTCCGGTGGCGGCTCCTTCGGATCGCGTGATTCCGGGGGCGGATTCTTCGGTTCTCGCGATTTCGGCGGCGGTCTTGGCGGAGACCGGCCGACTTCCAGTTCGAATTCCAGCAGTGCCACCAAGCGGGAGCCAACGCCCCTCAGTAACCGGTTTCGCACCCCCACCGAGCGGTTGCCCAAGGGCCTGCCGGAGTGGTTTGCCCGCAAAGACACCTCGGCCGATGGGCAAGTCTCCATGGCGGAGTTTGCCTTGGATTGGAATGCCGACGAAATCGCGGCTTTCCGCCGCTGGGACCATAACGGCGATGGGCTCATTTCCCCCAGCGAATGCTTGATGGGAGAAAAGACGACCGAAATTGCTGCCTCCAGCAGCATCAGTTCCAGCAATGTCGCCTCTAACAGTTCGTCACCGGCTGTCGCGTCCACCTCGACAACCTCTGCCTCGACGACCTCACGGTCTTCCTCGTCTCAGCGCTTTGGTTCGAGCGGTTACAGCCGCCCCTCGGGCTCGAGTTCCCCAGGCTCCACCGCCAGCGTCACAAGCAGCGCTCCCGCCGCTGCGAGTTCAGGTGCCTCAAGTTCAGGCAGTTCGGGTTCGAGTAAGTACGTCGATTACTACACGAACTTGTTTCGCTCGCGCGACGAAAACAAGAACGGCAGTCTGGAAGGGAGCGAGATCACCACCTCCATCGCTCGGGCGGATCGCAACAACGACGGCAAGATCACCCTGCAGGAATTGCTGGAAACCTACACCGGCCGCTAAGGAGCGCGGACTCGCGAGAGGGGGGAGGTTGATAGCGTGCGGACTTCCGCGGCAGTGCGAATTTTGTTGGAAGCAAGCCTGGACTACGCCGGGCTGTTTCCGCCGGCCAGGTTGAGCTTGCCGGCGGCCTGGCGAGAATACCGGCGGGCAGCCGCATCGCCCGAGCGTTGGTTGCTGCGGAGCTTTGTGTGCCCTGCCGCGCGGTTGGGCGAATTGGCCGAGTTGGCAATCGCGGAGCCTGCTCCACCGCTTCAGCCGGGGCTGTTCTCGGTGATTGGCAGCCAGCCAGCGGAGCCGGGCGACTGGGAACGGCAGGCGGAAGCCGACGCCGACGCAATGGGGGCCTTTTATCAGACGATGAAATCTTTTCATCGGACTCAGCGGTCGCCGATGTTTTCCGACGATTTGGGCGACGCCTTCAACTTGCATTTGAGCTACGAAACGCGGTTGCCGGCGACTGGCGTTGCGGCTGCTCAGCCAGGCCAGCGTATGTTGCAACTGTTTGCGGAGCGGGGCGTGCCGTGCTCCTCGCTCTTCATGGAGACTGCGCTGGGAGCTTTTGAAGCGAGTTGGGGGGCGTCCTTCGTGGACGGCCTGGGTTGGAAGTTTCGCACCGGGGGTCTGGAAGCGTCGGCGTTTCCCACGGTGGACCAGCTTGCCGAGGCCGTCGTCGAGTTGGCGCTGTTACCCAAGCCCTCGCTATCATCCATGGACATGCCGCCGCGGTGCTGGAAGGCAACAGCCGGTCTGCATCATGCGCTGCCTTATTACGACAAGGCGCTGGGCGTCACCATGCAGGGCTTCTTGAATGTGTTCCTGGCGGCCACGCTTACTCGTGCGATGGCTCAAGCCAGCGCTAGCGGCTCCGCGGCCGCGGAGCCAGGGCAACTCAAGCACACCTTGCGGAACCTCGCTCGCGAGTTGTTGAACAACAGCCGCGGGGCATCCATTCGCTGGCATCACGACGGCGTGCAATGGGGGGATGCCCAGGCTTCGCTTGGTGAAATCCGTGAGGCACGGCGATACGGACTGGTGTCGTTCGGCAGTTGTAGTTTTGCCGAGCCGGTCGCCGAGTTGCAGGCATTGCAGCTATTGTAAGCGAGGGGCAAATTGCCCGCGTTTTGCCGTGGTTTCTGGGGGCAAACCGCTATCGCTTCGCACCGCGCCCAGGCAGCTCATCGTCATTCCGAAAGTTTGTGCAAACCGGGATTGACCGAGGTCGGTCGTTCTCTTATTCTCCCGCCCACACGACGGGGACAACACTGCGGCCAACGCAGTTCGCCCCCCTGAATGTTTGGCAAGTTACTGGAACCAAAGCATCCACTGGAGTGGGTTCGCATTTGGGAACGCCACGGCGTTTACCAGCGGATCACGGAGCGGTGCCTTCAGCAGGAAGCTGTTGGTCGCTTCGAACTCGCGTGGATGTTCGATCATCGAGCCGGTTTACTGGCAGCGATGCACGGCAGGGATGTCGGAATGGATTCTGACATACCGGCCGCGGTTCCCGCCGAAGATGAAATCCCGAGCAGCCTCCAATCGCTCCCGGAACTGTCAGAGTCCTTTGCCCCCCTGGGACCCTGGCAATCCGGGGGCTTTTTTTGCGCGCGCGCCAACCCCATGCCTTGCGCGCCAGCTGGCAGCCGCGGGGGAATTCGAGCCGCACCGTGCTAGTGGTACATGAAGGCGGGCACGGCGCAGGTTTCGATCATGGTGTTGGTGGTGGAGCCAAAAAAGAACTCCACCAGCCGCGACGTGCCGCAGGCGCCCATCACCAGCAGTTCCGCCTTGCGCTCGCGAATGATTTCGCAAAGCACATCGCAGGCCGATTCGGCCGAATCAATGGCTTCGGCGGTGGCGGCAATTTTGTGCAAGGTAAGATACTCCACCGCCCGGTCGGCCGTGCGCGCGGCCTCGACTCGCTGCTGATGACACACGCTGACCACCCGCACGGGACCCAGGGCGTGCAGGCCGCTGCCCACAAACATTTGCAATGCGCGGGCGGACTGCACGCTGCCATCGTAAGCCACCACGATTTCGCCCCCGCTGGTTTCGGGCAGTTCGGCCGGAGCCACCACCACGGGGCGAGCGCTCGACCACAAGACCTCGTGCAACGTGCGCTGGGGTGATTCGCCTTCGAAGTGCGATTGCTGCGAGAGCATGATCAGGTCGTACCGCTGTGCCTCGCGAATGATTTCTTCCCAGGGGGCGCCGGAGTCTTCGAGCAGCTTGCATGCCACCTGGGCCGAGGCGCACTCCAAGGCAAAGGCTTCCAGCTGATGCTCCAACCGTCGCCGCGATTCGGCCAGCCATTGTTCTTGCAGGTGCGAAAGGTAGCCGCCTTCGCGCGGGTGGCTTACGGCGCCGCGAATGGCAGGCTCGTTTACCACGCCCACGCCGACCAGCAGGGCGTCGAACTGTTTCGCCCAACGCAGGCCCAACTTTACCGTGGCAGCACTGGCGGGCGAGCCATCGAGCCCAATCAGAATGGTGCGCAACATGGGGGGCGTATCTCTCATGAACATCGTGGAAAAGGGGGGAGGGACACAACCCACCCCGAGCCGCGAGTCGTTGCCCGCCACCCCTCGGGTGGCGAACTGCCGACAGTCCACCCCAGTGTACGCTGCCATCCAGCAATGTTCCAATGACGCTAACCGGCGCCAAAGGGCAAGCCTCGCCGAGGCTGCCCTGGAGGGGACGTAGCGGCGATTCACCCGCTGTGGTGCGTGAAGACGGCGCAGCGAACATCTTCTCCGAACGCTGTCTTTGCCGAACTGCCGCGCGCCAGCGCCGCCACGTCCAACGGCCCATGACGGCGCGGGTTCGCCGCGGAGTGCCGGCGATCAGGTCGCGGTCGGCGCCGTCGACCTACGGGCGAAGCCCCCCCCACTTTACTCCTGGGCCGCTTAGAAGTGCAGAGCTGATCCAAGGTGACAATGGCGGAGTAGCGGCCCGCAGCGGTAAAATGCCAGCCAACGCATCGCCTATTCCCCATCTTGCGACGCAATTTGGAGTTCACCGCATGAGCAGCGAGCCGCAAGAAACCGAACCTATCCCTCCGGTTCGCGGCATTGGTTATGTCTTGGTGCCGCTGGGCTGCATCGCCATGATTTGGGCCTGGTACTTGATTGAGAACTTCACCGATTGGCGCATCACTCGTAGCGCACGCAGGGAAGTTCTGGCCGTCGATGCTCGTCCCTTGCCGATTGCCTTTCCGTTAATTGGCGCCCCGTTAATCATTGTCGGCGGCTATTTGTTCTGGCGACGGGCGAAAGTCATTGTTAGCCGCGGTGCATGGGTCACGGCCACGATCACCAAGTTCGGCATGGGTATCAAAGGCCTGCAAGACGTCACCTTGGAATACAACTTCGGCGACAAGCGATACCGAGTCCAAGAAAGTGTCGACGATAAAGTTGTCGAGCACAAAGAGATTGGCGATACCATTCGAATCGTTGTCGATCAGAAAAAGCCCACCCGGTTTCAGGTGCCTGGCGCCCATAACTCCAAGCTTCCCAAAACGCAGCCATAGGGGAGCCTCCATCGGCCAGTCGTATCACGCGGGTTCAGTCCTCGTGATGATCGGCGTCGTTTTGCAGCATGCGAATGATGTGGCGCGCCAAGTGCTCGTTGATCTCGCGGTGACGCGGAACAGGCTGCGAGACGCCTGTCTTGGGATTGCGATACCAATCGTGCTTTGCACCATGTTCGGATAAGCGCGCATCCGAACCCTTCAATGATCTTGACGATTTCGACGCGCTTCATGAAAGAATCAAGTCTTCGACACGTCGCGCGCCAGCGATTGCGCCGCCCGACAGATCCGCGTGGAGATCCTTAAGGTGTTCCTTAAGATCGTCAAAGCTCTCGCCTTGTGTCCAATAATCAGGATATTCCTGAAGGTAGCCTGACCACGTGTCACCTTCTTTCCAGACAACGATTTTTACGGTCTGCATCAATTCGCCTCACGGCAATGGGCCCCAGATACCCTCAACTACAGTTTACATCGCCTCATCGGCCGCAGACAACCACGGGCTGGCCCGAGAGGCTTTCGCCGGCCTCGCCGATTGTGCCCGTGCCCGTGCTCGTGGGCCGTTGCCTTGCCCTACCTTGTGGGGCGTACTGTTCTTGCATCTGCGCCCAGGACAGCCGGCGTGAACGTGGCGGCTCGCTGCAGGGGGCGCCGGCGTTTTCTCCAGCGCAACAAACCTTCACCTACCTTGCCCTTACGCCGCGCACTCCCTAGAATCGGCCAGCGAAGTGGCGTAAAGTTGGCCGCAGCATTTCTGAGCAGGGAATGCGGCCGGGGTCGGACGCGCTTTGCCAGCGTTTTACCTGCTCAACGGGGTGTGATCCCCCGCTTGCGTTTTGGGTGCTTGCCGGAGGGATTTCGCCATGGCCCGCAAAGTGATTTTGGATATCGACCCGGGCATTGACGACGCCGTGGCGCTGGTTTCAGCCCTGTTCGACCCGCGGTTGCACGTGGTTGCCGTGACGGCGGTTGGCGGAAACGTGCCGCCGGAGCAAGCCACCAAAAACGTCCAGGCGTTGATCGAACAATTGGATCCGCCCCGCTGGCCGCGGATTGGCTGCGCCACCGAGTCCGAAATGGGCTTGCCTTCCGATAATCGCCACCTGATGGGGGCCGACGGGCTGGGGAACGCCAATTTTGACGTGGTGGAACTGCACCATCTGCACCCGGCCGACAAGGTGATTGCCGACGAGATTCGCTCGGCACCCGACGAGGTCACGTTGGTGGCCCTGGGTCCACTGACCAACATCGCGGCCGCCTTTCGCCGCGATCCTTCGTTGGCGGCGCAATTGGGGCGGCTGGTAATCATGGGGGGCGCGGTGCGCGTGCCGGGCGACGTAACGGCCACGGCCCAATTCAATATTCATTGCGACCCCGAAGCGGCCAAGGAAGTGTTTCGGTCGGCCACGACCAAAACCCTGATCCCACTGGATGTTACCTGCAAAATTATGCTCTCGTTTGAACTGCTGAATGAACTGCCGGCCGAAGAAACTCGGGCTGGCCGCGTGCTGCACAAGATCTTGCCGTTTTCGTTCCGTAGCTATCGCGAACGGCTCGGCGTGGAGGGCATCCATCTGCACGACGCGGTCGCCCTCACCGCCGTGACCAACCCCGAGCTGTTCACAATGGAAGAAATGGCGGCGGATGTGGAGCTTTCGGGCGAGTTAACCCGCGGAATGACCGTTTTCGATCGTCGCCGGCTTCGCGAGGGCCGGTTGAACATGGAAGTGGCCATGGAAGCCGAAGTGGCCGCCATTATGGATAACATCATTCGCTCGCTCAAACGAGCGGGCGAATCGGGCTGACCAACGAGATTGAAGGGACCGGGCAGTTTGTGGCCGAAAGCCCGACCGATTTCGTGCCAGGCCAGATTTTCAAAGAAAACTTGGCGCGACGAAAAACAGGGCAGAAACGCGGTTGAGCGGCCCGTGCTGTTCTCCCACCTTAACAGCCATTAAGCCGGGTTGCGGAAGCCTGGTATCGATCTCGCTGGATCTACCGGAAAATCATTTGCCGCTACGGCCGCAAATGGCTAGCAAAGTCTTCGCCCCGGCGGCGGTGCGGCAGGGTAGCCCGGAATTCCCCGTTTTTTCTTTCCTGGCTCTTCGGGAACCTTTTTGGTGTTTTCCCGTCTTAAACTTCCGTAAGGCGGACCCCGTTGATGAATAAAAAGGTCTAAGCTATGGGTTCGCGTGGCGAAACCATTTCCGGAGACGCGCAAGTACTCCTAGGGAGGGGTGCTGGGCGGGCGGATGGCGTCTCGCTTCCTGGCAGGTGGTGTTCCGTTCACCATTTTTCTGCGCATGTGTTAGCACGATGAACGATCCGGGCGTTACTATAGATTTCGATTCGACGCCGCCGGAGGGCGCGACAGGGTATGTCGGTTTAGCGGGATATGGCGATCGGAGCTCAAGCTCGGTCGAACCGCGGAGTTTGCTCATCACTCATCGGGTGGCCGCCGTGCAAGGGGTCGCTGCCCGTGGCCAACGGTCGCGAAAGTCTATGCCGGTTTCGACCCCCGAAGAGTTTGTCGCCCTGGTGCGGCGCAGTCGCTTGCTGAGCAGTGAACCGCTCAAGCAGTTGCAGACTTACGCCGCAAATTCCTCGCGAAAGCTCACGCCGGTCAAATTGGCTCAATGGCTGGTGCAGAATAATCAAATCACCGTCTGGCAGGCCGAGCGGTTGCTGGCCGGAGTGAGCAGCTTCTTCTTGGGCAATTACAAGTTTTTGCACCCCGTGGCCGAAGGCGCCATGGGCGTGGTGTTCAAAGCGCAACATGCGGTGATGGGCCGGATTGTGGCCATCAAGGTGCTCTCCAAGGCTCGGCTGAGCCACCCCAATGCCGTGGCTCGTTTTGCCCGCGAAGTGCAGGCGGTGGCCGCCCTCGACCACCCCAATATTGTGACCGCGTACGATGCCGGCCAGATCGGGCACACGCACTACCTGGTAATGGAATACATCGACGGCATCGATCTCAGCCAGTTTGCCGATCGTTATCGGCTGGTGCCGCTCCCTTGGGCGTGCGAGTTTGTGCGGCAAGCGGCCCTGGGCTTGCACCACGCCCACAAGCAAGGCATGGTGCATCGCGATATTAAGCCGGCCAATATTCTGGTTTGCTGGCGCGAGGCCGATCAACGCCCCGTGGCCAAGGTGCTCGACCTGGGCTTGGCGCTCATTTTTAACGAAGTCGCCGAACCGGCGGTTGCCTCGGGCGATTGGGAAGCCGGCGGCGACGAAACCGATTTCACCGTCGGCAGCAGCCACCTCACGCAGGCGGGAACCATCCTCGGCACGCCCGATTACCTGGCGCCCGAGCAAATTACCCGCAATCGCGAGGTCGACGCCCGCAGCGATATTTTCGGGCTGGGTTGCACGCTGTTCCGGCTGATCACGGGGCAACTTCCCTACAGCGGACCCGACCTCTTAGGCAAGTTGCATGCGAGGGTATCGACCGCGGCGCCGCCGGCGGTGCGACTTCGCACGTTGCTGCCCGAGGCCAGCCCCGAACTCGACGCGATCTTGGCCCGCATGCTGGAGCGCGACCCCGAACTGCGTCCGCAAACGGCGCTGGAGGTGGCCGAACTGCTGGCGCCGTTTGCCAAACCGCCCAAGGAAAAATGGGACGATCTTCGCCCCCGCAGCCTGAGCGACGAGGAGACGGGCGAAATCGGCAGCTCGCAGATGATGTTCGATCCGCAGCTCCGCGATTTTTTGGGCAAGCTCGAAACCGACGAAGTTGCCAGCAGCGCGGCAACGGCCGAGGAGTTTCCCCAACCCCGGCGGTTCGAGCACGAATCGAGCGGCTCGTTGCGGGTGTTGCCGCTGGGTCGGCGACGCAGGTCGCGTGGCTGGGTGTTTTTGGCGCTACTACTGATCGTAGGCATGTCGATCGCGCTATGGCAGGTGCTACAGTTAGACGCCAATCAATTCGGCGGCTGGCCCGGCGCTGCGCGAAGTTTGTCGTTTGCCTGGGCGAGTCGATATCCCGAGCGCGATGGCTTGCTGGCCCGCAGCGACTTCCAGCCCATGCAGTTGGTTCCCCGGGGCAACGTGGCGTTTCACGACGATCGCACGCTGGCCTTCGCTGGGCCAGGCGAAATGGTGGCCGCCGAGGCTGGGCGCCAACTGGTCGCCGCCTGCCACGAAACCGGGGCCTTCACGCTGGAAGTCTGGATTACACCGCTCGATCTAGAGCAACAAGGGCCGGCCTGTATTGCCCGCATAGCGCCGCGTCCTGCGGATCCCAATGTCGCGATCGCCCAGGAGCAGTCGCAACTGGTATTGTATCTTCGCACCGATGATGCCCGGGCGGCGCGCCGCGTGCCGCTTACCTCGCTGCTGACGATCCCTCAGCATGTGTTGGTGACCTATCGTTCGGGCGAACTGCGGTGCTTTGTCAACGGTCGTTCGGTGTTTGGCAGTAGCCAGATCCGGGGAGGCTTGGAGCAGTGGGAACAGGCCCCCCTGTTCTTTGGCAGCGAACAACCGGGCCACGCCTGGCAGGGTTGGCTGCAAGGGATCACGGTGCGCAGCAATTTCACCCCACCCGACGACGTGCGGATGGTGTACCTGCTATCCAAATCTTGGCTGCAGAATGCGGGACCACGCCGGAACGGTCATTGATCGGTCGGTGACGCCTCGGCCCCCGTGGCGTGCTTGTTGCCATTGCTCAATTTTACTGCTTTGCCGCCGTTGCTGGCGCCCATGAGACAACTGGCGTTTACAGCGAGGGGACATGTCCGTATTCTTCCCCGCCCGATCCTGTCGCCTCTCGCTCCGATCATTGGGGAGATCTCTGGCATGTCGCCACTCCGAGGTTTGTTGATATGGCTTACACTGGGCGCCAGCCTGGCCGTTGCGGATGACTTTCGCATCCATAATCGGGTGTTCTTGGGCAAGGCCAAAGAACCGGCAGCTTCTACCGTGACGATATTCCGCGGAGGGCTGGTGTACGATGTGCTCAACGCTCCGCAAGAAATTGTGGTGTTCGACGCCGCGCGAGGCCGGTTTGTCATGCTCAAACCAGCCCGCTCGATTCGTACCGAGGTGAGCACCGAGGAAATCGATCGCATGGTCGCCTCGCTGCGGGTAGAAATGGCCAAGCGGGGGGGCGGGCTGCCAGAGTTTCTGAGCGCTCCCAAGTATGAAATCGATGCCGCCGGCGACAGCGCCGCATCCTTTAACGGCGAGTTTGCGGAATACCAGGTCAAGACCAAGAAGGCCGCCTCGCTGCTCGCGGCCAGGCAGTATGCGCAGTTCTCGGATTGGTATACCCGGATGAACACCATGACCAACCCGGCCCTGCTGGCTCGGATGCCGGTCAACGCCTGGCTGGCAGAACGCGAGCAGATCCCGACCGAGATTGAGCTCACGCTCTACAACAAAACACTGGGCATTTCCCGCAAGCAGCAATCGCTGCGGAGCGAGCACGTGATCACGTGGTTTCTCTCCCGCGACGATCTGAAGCAGATTGAAGAGATCGATCGCTGGCTGGTGACGTTCGAAGCCGTGCCGTTCGACCAGTACCGCGAAACCCCGGCCTATAAGCCAGTGGTTGAAGACTAGGGGCTGGGGGCTAGGATTTATCGGGGCGACTGGCGGAGTATCGTAGGCCACTATGCCACGCGCAAGATTGATTGGGCTGGCATGCTTTTCTGGCCGGTCATTCTGCGCTCGGCGAATTCGGCCACCGTTTCGAGGCGCGCCCTGACGGTGTGCCGATGTCGCATGAGTTCGCGCAGGGCCTGGCGAAAACGCCCGTCGAGCGGTTGGCTGGTGTTCGCCGCTTGAAAATCGCAAGCCAGGTGCGCCACGCCTTGCTCGGCGGCGGTGAGCAGCGGCTTTCGCAGGCTCCGCACATTCTGGCCACTCTTCCAAACGGCCACGGCCGGCACGGTGCAAACACCGAACCGCACCATCTCCGACCGTTGCGCCGGCGTTGCCCCGCCGCGGAACAGACGCGGCACGCGTGTCACGCGCGGCGCCGTGGGCAGCGTGCGGATCGCCTGGATGCCGTACTTCACCAGCAGATCGGTATGCGGCGTGAGCGGAAAATCGCCCCAGGCCAGGGTGCGAATCACCACGCCTGCCGCTTGAGCCGTTTCCAGTTGCGACTTGAGCGTGCGGGCAAAAACCTGGCGGCGGACCTCCGGCCCTGCCCAATTGGCGGTGACGCGTAGCGCCAGTTCGTGGCACTCGGTGGTCACGCTACGAACCTGGCTGGCCAGGGCGGTTTCGGCCAGGGTCAGCGTTACCGGCGCCTCGCACATGGCCAGCTCTTGGCCGAGCTCACGCAGCCAAGGCGTCGAGATCGGCTCGCTGTCGCCCAAAGTTCCCGGCAGATCGATACTGCAAACCAGTGTGGCCCGGGTGGTGGTAGCCGCAGACATGATGTTCAACCCTCCTTGGCACGAGATGCCCGGCCCGCTTCGATCCTTGCCAGTCAATCGAGTTCATATTTCGCTGCGAAGCGGAGTCGACGTTTCCATGCGTCGCCAGATTATTGGGTCGGCATTAGTGACAGCATGCCTGGAGCGAAATGGTCGAAGTGAGCGATCTGGGCGGTCTGGAGAAATAAATCGGTTGTGCCAGATCTGCCGTTCACGCCGGTCGTTGGGAGCCGGGAGAAACCGGCCAGGGCACGCCCCCAGCAGGCGACGAAGGCCGAAACCGAGGTTGCCTGGGCAGGCCGGCGCCGCGCGCAATGCCGACCTAAGATTGCGAAAGCACCCCACAACCACCATGATAAAGGTTGACGATCCACCCACCCTCGCGAGTCGGTCTGCCATGAGCCAAGCTTCCGAGCCCCAGTTCCCGTCGTATCCGCCAGACTATGCCCAAAACGGCAACAGCGGCTTCTGGTTCATGCTGCTGCTGATGCTCGTGGGCGGGGGGCTGTTGATTTGGTTCGTGGTGCGTCCGCTGGCCCTTGATGTGGGCGGCAGCGAGGCCCCGCTGGCCACGCTGGAATTGCAGCCGCTCACCCGCGGCTCGTCCGACGTGACGCTGGCCGATCTCAAGGGCAAGGTGGCCTTGGTCAATTTTTGGGGAACATGGTGCCCTCCCTGCCGGCATGAGTTTCCCGACATTGAAGCGCTCGAGCAGAAGTATCGCTCGAACGAAGAGGTGCGGGTGCTGGCCGTAAGCTGCTCGGGCGGTGGGCATGAAGACCTGCAGCAATTGCGTTCCACGACGCAGGCCTTTCTCGACAAGCACAACAGCAACATGCCCAACTATGCGGACCCCGATCAGGTCACGCGAACGGCGGTGCGCGACGCGATTGGCTTCCGCGGCTACCCCACCACGGTGCTGATCGATCGCACCGGCAAGATTCGCGATCACTGGGTGGGAGCCACCTCGGGCGCGGTAATGGAAAAAGCAATCGAGAACGTGCTGGCCGAAAAGTAGAAACGTGGCTTGGCCGTCCTCGCCCAAGATTCACGCGGTGGCAGCGTTATTCCGGCCGCGCGCTCCGCTGCCGCGCTGGCTAGCCAATGACGGCTCGGCTTTGCTGCGGCTGCCCGCTGATCAGGTCGCTCTTGGCAAGAGCTGACCTACGGAAGACGTCGCCTTGGCAGCCGGGGCGTGCTACGGTTAGTTTCTTGCTCGTTAACATCTCTGCAAGCCGCGGAGAACTTTAATGCCCCAGCGTCCGTTTGCGGTTTACCCGCGTTAAGGTAAAGCAGTCAAGCTCGCACGGCACAGTCCGCGCAACTCCTATCAGCTTCCAATCCCCCAAAAAAATCCGCCTCCCCCTCAATGAGGATCGCCATGCCCCTCCGGTCACGATCTTGCGCCCCGTGGATGGTTCTGGCCTTGCTGGCCGCGGCCTTCGCAGGCGGGTCCATCCAGGCCCAAGATGCCGAAAAATCAGCCCCGGCCGAAAAACCCAAAGAGGCAAAAGAAACCAAGCCGGCCGCCGGGAAAAACCAACTGCTCACCCGTTCGCTCACCGCCACCATTGGCGACCGGAAATTGGCCTACGAGGTGACCACCGGCACGCTCGCCGTCAAAACCGACGAAGGCAAGCCCCGCGCCAATATCTTCTTCATTGCCTACACGGTGAAGCCCGAAGCCGGCAAGCCGGACAAAGGGGACCAACCGCGGCCTGCCGCGAAACCCCGCCCGGTGACCTTCTGCTTCAACGGCGGACCCGGCTCGTCCAGCGTCTGGCTGCACATGGGCATGCTCGGCCCCAAGCGCGTGAAGCTCAATAGCGACGCCGCCCCCAACCCGCCGCCGCACGAAGTCATCGACAACCCTTACTCGCTGCTCGATGTCACCGACCTGGTGTTCGTCGACCCGGTCAGCACCGGTTTCAGCCGGCCGGCCGACGGCGTGGAAAAGCAACAATTCCACGGCTACGAGCAAGACATCCGCTCGGTGGGCGAGTTCATTTACCTGTACGTGTCGCAATTCGAACGCTGGGGCTCGCCGCGATTCCTCTGCGGCGAAAGCTACGGCACCTTGCGAGCCGCCGGCCTGGCCGGCCATTTGCAAAACGCCTACAATATGGAGCTCAATGGCCTGCTGCTGATTTCTTCGGTCATCGACTTCCAAACGATCCGCTTCACCGAAACCAACGACCTCCCTTACATCCTGTTCCTGCCCAGCTACGCGGCCACGGCCTGGTATCACAAGCGGCTTTCGGATGAGTTGCAGCAGAAGTCGCTCGCAGAACTACAGAAAGAAGTCGACCATTTCGCGGCCACCGATTACACGCTGGCCCTGATGGCCGGCAGTTCGCTGCCCGAGGAAAAGTTCAAGGAGATCGCCAAACGCCTGGCCCGCTACACCGGCCTCAGCGAGGAATTCATCCGCAGGGCCGATTTGCGAATCTCCATGTCGCGGTTCGCGAAGGAACTGCTGCGAGAGCAGAACCGCACCGTGGGCCGGTTCGACAGCCGTTACCAGGGCATCGACCGCGACTCCGTCGGCGAATCCTACGATTACGACCCCAGCGCCTCCGGCGTGTTCGGCGCCTTCACCTCGGCCGTGAATCAGTACCTCCGCGAAGATCTCGACTTCGAACGCGAACAGGTCTACGAAATCCTCACCGGCAAGGTTCACCCTTGGAGCTACGGCAGCTTCGAGAATCGCTACGTCTCGGCGGCCGAAACCCTGCGGCAGGCGATGGTCAAAAACCCCAGCCTGAAGGTCTTTATCGGCAACGGCTACTTCGACCTGGCCACGCCCTACTTCGCCACGATCTACACCTTCAACCACCTGGGCCTGCCCAAGGAACTGCGGGAGAACGTGGAGATGGCATTCTACGAAGGGGGCCACATGATGTACGTGCACGAGCCCAGCCTGGTGAAGCTGAAAGAGGACCTGGTGAAATTCTACGAGCGGGCATTGAAGCAAGATTGACGCGGCGGCTCTGGTTAACAGCCGTGCTCGAAAATCCGTCATTCCCGCGAAGAGCCTGTCCTCGTGAAGACGGGGGCGGGAATCCAGTTGCGGCGGATACGACTCTGCCGATAACTTTGGATTGGATGCGAGTTGCAACGTCGGGGAGTAGTTATTCGGCTCGCCCATAATACTCTCAGGCTGGATGGGCCGATATGAGGCCAGGCATTGAGATGGGAGGTGGCTAGAATGACGGATTCATGGCGAGTTCGAATCACGATGGAGCCTGGCAAGCGCGGGGGCCGTCCGTGCGTTCGTGGGATGCGGATCAGCGTTTACGACGTGCTCTCCTACCTGGCCGCTGGAATGACGGTAGCGGAGATCCTGGAAGACTTTCCATATTTGACTATGGAAGACATTCAAGCCTGCTTTGCCTTTGCCGCTGAGCGCGAGCGCAACATGCAGGTTACGGTCGGATGAAGTTGCTTTTCGATCAGAATCTCTCTCTGCTGGTTTTGATTTGCCTTGGAGTGGCGCGGGCGGTTAACTGAGGGCTGGGTTGCAACTACAAAAACGCTTCATCGCTTGTAAAAGGCGAAGCTTACCGCAATAGTTTGAGCGTGTATGGTGCCAATGGAGTTTCCAGACGGTTGGCCGGACGAATGTCCGCCCCCTGACGCCGAGGAGGCTAGTGGAATCGTTTTTCGAATCGTAAAGAACGATCCCCCCAAGGCAGAAGACATGGCGAGTCACCACGAAACCGGAAAGCTACCAAAGGCCCCGCCCTGTCTTCGGTGCGGGCTCTCTGTGTTTCGAGACCTCCGAGACGCCGTGCATCAACGACTGTTGTTGCCCCGCTTAGGCAACTGGATTGCCCAAGGCACTCTTCGGGCTGAACACGGCAAAACAAAATTGACGACAGGCAAACAACCAACTCACACGACCTGGTGGGTATACGGGGGAGTGGAGCGGACAAGCCTCTTCACCGTCGTAAGTGAGGAGGCTTAATCATGTGGACTGTTACTGGAAAAGTTACTGGAAAACCTGTGGAGTTGGATCAGTTCCTACCGTTTGAACCCTTGGAGGTACTTTACGAGTTTGATGGGCCTCGCATCTTCACCATCCTCGACAAAGATGGCGAGTTGTATCTAGCGTACTGGTCGGATGAGGACGAAAGCCTTTGCCGGTATGTCGTGTCGCCGTCGACCACGGGAATCGTAGATTCGCTACGCACGGGAATCGTGAGCGTATTCGACGCGCTGAACCAGCCTCGCTGCTGGCTGTGTGACGTGGATATTGCGGGTGAATTAATCTCCTGTCAGCGAATCGATTTTGGTGCAATTCCGCGGAATGCACTTCCAGTCGCTGGAACGATGTTGCTTCCCAGTTTGGAACCTCTACTTACACTTCGGGCCGTTGGCGACGAGATTGTACCAGGACATATTCCAGGCAGTGTGATTCGAACGTGCGTGGAGGGTGTCCAGAAAACATTCAAGTTCCTTTCGGAATATGTCTTGGGGCAGCAACCCCAAGCAGGCAGGCCCGACGAGTTCTTGCGGCGGCTTTTCGATTTGCCAACACAACGCGTCGCTTTCGCAAGCTTTGAGATTTCGTTTCGAATGCCGATTGAAGAAGTGAATCTCTTCACTGCCTCTGGAGAGAAATCTCCGGAGAAAGAAACATTGGAGCAGGTCGGTACACTTCTCAATAAGGGCCTCAAATGGCTTACATCGGCCGCTGGCGAAGAAGGAGTCTATTCTCCTGACGCACCAGAGGAAGGGGCGGTTCTGCTGCGCGCGCTTAAGGAATTAACGCCCTCCTCGCAAGGAAGCATCGAACGATTTGAACTCAGGGGCCAACTGATCGGCGCGCGAGTGAAACCGCTGGTATTGAAACGATCAGCCCGACAACGCGTGAACAATGCCATTCGCAATAGCTCGCTGGAACCGCAGCTTGTAGACTTGGTGGGGCGTGTCCGACAGCTCGACAAGGATCGTCTAAGCTTTGATCTGCGAGAAATTGAACATGCGGATTCTCAGACGCAGCGATTCGTGTTCGATGAACAGCTTCTTGAAGATGTGTTTCAGGCATTTCAAGATGACGTCAGGGTGCGAGTCGCTGGTCGTACTTTCCCAGTTAAGAACATCTCCTATGCTTTGGCGATGTCGAGAGTTCCAGTTGCGACAGCCAAGACCGACGGCGAAAAATAATCGTCCCGGAAATGGACCACTCCGCCATTAACCTTTGGATGGCCTCACCATGACTTGGTCGATGGTTGTCACGTGTCCATCGCCCTTTAGGAGATCGAACCTGTGAAGTTCTTCCCTACCCGCCGCGCTGCTTTCACCGTGGCTTTACTTGCGCTGAGCGCGATCTGCCTGGCATCGTTCGGTTCATCGCCAGCCAACGGCGCCGAGCCGGCCGGCGGCAAGGTCGTCAAAAAACTCCTTCTGCTCGGCCAAAGCCCCGATGGCCACCCCAAAGGCACGCACGAATACCTGCAGGGCATGAAGCAGATCGCCAGGCTGCTGGCCGGCGAGCAGGGTGTTGAGGTGGAGATTGTTAATGCCGACGAGCCCTGGGCCGAAGGGCCGGAGTTGCTCGCCAAGGCCGATGGCGTGGTGGTGTTCCTCTCGCAAGGCGCGGCCTGGCTCAACAACAACGAAGACCGGCGGAAGGCGTTTGAGGCCCTGGCCGCGCGGGGCGGCGCCGTCTCGGTGCTGCACTGGGGGATGGGCACCAAGGATGCCGACGATATCGCCCCCTTCACCGCCATCTTCGGCGCCTGCCACGGCGGACCCGATCGCAAATACAAGTTCCTGGAAACCGACGTCGCGGTGGGCGATCATATCATTGCCGGGGGCATTAAAGACTTCCGCCTCAACGAAGAATTCTACTACGCGCTGAAAACGGCCAAGGGCGCCGAAAACATCGAACCGGTGCTCAAGGCCCAGATCGACGGCAATTGGGAAATGGTCTGCTGGGCTTGGCAGCGGCCCGATGGCGGCAGGGCCTTCGGCTTCTCCGGCCTGCACTTCGACGAGAACTGGCAGCGGCCTGAGTACCAACGGCTCGTCAAACGCGGCGTGCTCTGGACCCTGAAGCAATTGCCGGCCAACAGCGGCAAGTAACGCTGCGGGTTGGGGGAAGGAGGAGTACGGATGGCGAATCCTTGCGTTGGTCCCATCGCCGTCTCAGACGGTGAGCGACCCGTGGTGGCCGCGGCCCTGGCCGCCAGGGAGAGGGCCTATTGCCGGTACAGCAACTATGCCGTGGGGGCTGCCTTGCAAGCCGCCGATGGCCAGTTGTTCCTGGGTTGCAACGTCGAAAACGCCTCGTTCGGGCTCACCAACTGCGCCGAACGCGTGGCCATGCAAGCCGCCATTTTGCACGGCGCCCGCGAGTTCACGCTGCTGGCGGTCGTGGCCGCCGGCAATGTCACACCCTGCGGCGCCTGCCGGCAAGTGCTGGCCGAGTTTTGCGGCGACCTGCGCATCTTGCTGGTCGCCCCCGATCGGCCGCACGAAGCCATGGAAACGTCGCTGGCCAAACTCCTGCCCGGCCGGTTTGAGCTGGAAGGAGAATAGGCCCCACCCCGGTGGCACGGGCGTCCCCGCCCGTGAATCGGCGTTGACCCTGCAACACCCGCCGAGACCCAATCCAGCTCAATCGCACAAACACTCTTGGCCGAGACGGCGAGACGGCCAAGCTACTGCGGCCAAGCTACGGGCTCAAATCCAGCCTTAGTCCATCATAGGCTAGTTGCATGCCTGGCGGCAGCAGGGCGTTGGTGGCGTCGTGCTCCAGCTCGTGCGAAATGTGGGTGAAGTAGGTCTGCGCGGCCCCGATGCGGTGGGCCAGTTCCACGGCTTCTTCGAGCGAGAGATGCGTGGGGTGGGGCCGGGGGCGGAGGCAATCGAGGATCAGCGCCCGCAAGCCTGCCAGCCGTGGCCAGCTTTCCTCCGGAATGGCGCTGGTATCGGTGCAGTAGGCAATATCGCCCAGGCGGAACCCCAGCACCGGCAGCCGGCCGTGGTTCAGCCGGATCGGCGTCACCGTGGCCCCCAGTACGGCAAAGGGATCGAGGCCAATGGATGTGATTTCGAGGTGCGGAATAGCGCCGGGGTGCAGGTGCAGGTGTCGCCCTTCAAAGGCGTAATCAAAGCTGCGACGGATGCGTTCTTCTACCCGCGGCTCGCAATACAGCGGCATGGCCCCGTGTAAAAAGTACGGGAAGATGCGTAAATCGTCCAAGCCGTACAGGTGGTCGGCGTGCTCGTGGGTGTAGGCCACGGCGTGAATCAGGCCGATCCCTTCGCGGAGCAACTGCGTGCGCAGGTCGGGCGGAGTATCGATCAGCAGGTTGCCCTGGGGGAGCCCGAGAACCAGAGCGCAGCGCATGCGGTTATTGCGAGGGTTGTTGCTGGTGCAAACCGGGCAATCGCAGCCGAGGATGGGCACGCCCACCGAGGTGCCGGTCCCCAAAAACACCAATTGGCCGGAAATGTTGGCGGTAGCTGCCTGATCCGGTAGCGGCATTGACCCTTCCCAAGGCGGGGAGCGTTCCACTCCCCCAGAACGAACCCAGTGCGCTAAGTCAGCCGGCACGGAAGGTACGCCAGGCAAGCCAGCGCCCCTGCTGCCTGCCGCGACCGTCGCCGGCACTTACCTAGCCTATCGGGCCGCTTGGGACTTTGCCAAGGAGGCACTGGGAGAGGAACCAGGATTCCCTCCGGGCGTCACGGTGGGCCAGCGCGGCACGGGTTTAGTAGTAGTCGGTGTCCATGCCCAGGTCGACCTTCAACTCGGAGAACCGGTCGAAGTACAGATCGCTGGAGGAGTGCACGTGCTCGGCCTCGGTGATGAACCGCATGCGGTCGTCGCAGGGAATATTGTGCTGGCGCAAAATGGCTTCGAACTCGCTGAGGTCTTCACCGTAGGCGATCAGCAGCTTGTGCTCGTCGAATTGCACTTCGAGCGGAATGCGGGGATTGAGCACGGCAATGCCAGCGCAGCCATCGTTGACCAGCAGGTCTTCGTAGTCGCAGAGCACGCTCTTCAGCACCGGCATGTCGATGTGTTCGCGGTACAGGTCCTCGTGGCCCATCGCCTGGCGGTGGTGGCTGGTTTCCAGCACCACGTCCACCTCGGAGCCGAGGGGGTCGATCAGATCGAGGAACACGTCGAACAGAATATCGCAGCTGGCCGAAGCCATCAGCACCGGAACCCGCACGCCGCTTTCTTCGTCGCGATACACGTCGTGGCGAAAGCCCTGCTTGGGCACAACCTGCAAATCGTAAGAAGGGCGAATGGCATCGGTCAGCAAAAAGCTGCCGTAACGAACCACGCCCAAGTGAGTTTCGAGTTCTTCTTCGGTGAGACGTTCGAAGCTGCTGGTGTGCGTGCCAGGCGCGCCGTCCCGAAACACATTCCGAAAAAACCGCTGTAGGAAGCCCATGTTACTCTCAACCTCGGGGTTCGTGGCCAACGCCCGGTGGGCGGCACGCGACGTGGGAAGTCTTTGCTCTCTCAAACCTAGTTCACGACTGCGTACAGAAGTGGCGGACTTATGCAAAAGATATCGATAAATCCGCCCAATGGGGGGTTGTGTCGCTTTCCCTGTCGTGCAAATCCTGGGCCTTCCTTGCGTCGATCTCCCTGGCCATTCCCATACTACGGGGGCCGTCAAGAAGTTCGCGACGTGCAAAACTAGCTTTAGTCTAGCACCCTGCTGGCCATGGCAACGCTTGGCGAGGGGAAACATTTCGCCCCAGGGTGGGCAGTCAGCAAAACCTTGCCGAAGGAGCCGAAACTACCGTGGCTCACGGCCTTACGCTGGGCACAATCGGCGCAGCTCTCCCTGCCAGCGCAGTCCCGCCAACCCTACCGTCCCCGCCAGTCCCAAGCTGGCTTGCCTTGTGGGCAGCCAAGAAGACATTTACGCTTTGCAACATGCTATCACCGCGACGGAGAGCGAACTCCCCGCCCAGGGACCCCTGGCCGCCCAACAAACAGGTTGCTGGCCGGAGCCTCAGTCGGTTGGTCAGGCGACGATCAGAACACCCACTCTTCCGCGGCTTGCAGAGATGCCGGCCCCCCCAAACACTAAGGAAACCTTTCGATGAGCCTTCCGCGCAGCCCTGAGTTGATGAGCCGGCACGACACCGCGGTGCTGGTGGTCGATGTTCAGGAACGCCTGATCCCGCTGATCCCCGGTTATCGCCGCCTGGTCTGGAATATCCGCCGGCTGCTCGACGGGGCCGAGAAGCTGGGTTTGCCCGCCCTGGCCACCGAACAGTATCCCCGGGGTCTAGGGCATACCGTGGCCGAGTTGGCAGCCCGCCTGCCGACGCCAATCGCCGAAAAGAGCTGCTTTAGCTGCCGCGAATGCGGTGAGCTCTTCGCCGGCCTGACCGAGCGGGGGATCGACAAGATCCTGGTCACGGGCATCGAAGCCCACGTGTGCGTGCAACAAACCGTTCACGATTTGCTGGCGCAAGGCTTTCGGGTGTACGTGGCGGTCGACGCCGTGGGCTCGCGGTTCGCCCTGGATAAGGAAATCGCCCTGCGACGGCTGGAAAATATCGGCGCCACCCTCACAACCACCGAAGCGGCGCTGTTCGAGTGGTGCGAATTCTCCGGCACGCCGGAATTCAAGGCGATGAGCAACCTGGTGAAAGAAGCGGCGCCGGAAGGGTAGTTGGGGGAGAGTGCGGAGTTGAAGAGAGGTTGTGAGGTTGTTGAGTGGGCTGCCCGCTTGGGATTGCAAATTGACTCACCCAACCGTTTTCCAGGTGCGGCGCGGTTTTCCTGGCTTTTCGCGGCTGGCCCCCCGGTGTTGTGAATGCCTGATTCTTTGCAAGCTCGACGCGTTAGCGAGGGACGTTCGGGGGGATTGATAAAAACGTCGTCATTTGCGGCGAGTTGGAGAAATTGGGCCGCGTCGAAGTCGTTGCGCGTTGATCGTCACTTGCGCTCAACCCTCCCCGGCAAATCCAATGCACAT
>CAYUMU010000032.1:0-60613 GCA_964445985.1 uncultured Pirellulales bacterium
AGCCCAACCCTTGCAGCGCAAGAACTTACAACAACAACTGGGGAAGTTGGGCTAATGAACAACGCCCTGGCGAACCGCCGACCGGTATCCAATCAGCTTTCGGCCGATCCTCGCTACCGCATGAGCACCCCGCCCAAGCCGCAAGGCCCTGGCCTGGATCAGTCACTGCTTGATGCCGCTAGCGAAGCCGCTCCCGCTGCATCGCAGTTCCTTGGCGGTCTACGCTCGGTGCAAGACCCGTCCGCTTCCCAGTCCGTCAACGCGCTCCTACGATCCAAGCAGTTGCAATCCCAGCTCGACAACGACCCGGACTATCAGGCGTGGAAGCTGAAAGCCCGCGCCGCCGGCGCCAACCAGATGGCATCTGGCGATGCGTTCCCAAGGGGCGTGGAGGTGCCCACCATGAGGGGGCCTGCCGGCCTGTCCATGCGGCCCGATGTGGTTGACGCCAACCGTGCCGCCCTCGCTCGAATCCGTGAACGCGGCAATGATCGTCAAGACTTCTATGACAACCGCGCCCAGGGCATCGGTTTGAGCCGGGCCGTGTCGTCTCCGCAGGGGATTACCGCCACGCTGCTCGGCAAGCTGGCTCAAGACGACGGCGGCGGGGATGGCATGGGCATGTCGAACATGCTCCGTATGTCGGGCAATCCGCAGGCGATGGCGATGGCAGACGCCCTCGACCGCAACCGTAACGCGGGCCTTGATCGCGATGCAAGGCAGGGTGAACTAAGGTGGCAGGCTTACAACACCGACCTTCAGCAGTGGATGCAAGAGGATCGGGAGTATAAGGCCCAGGTCGCCGCCCTCCGTGCCCAGGGCCGCACGCCACAGCAGGCCGCCGCACTCCTGGCGGAGCAAGGCATCATCCTCCGCCCGCGACCCACGGAGCCAGGGGCGATGATGGGCGGTATGGGGGCACCCTTGCCGCAGCAAGGTGGATCAGATGACGGCGAAGGCCAGACGCAGGCTCCGCGGGCGACTGGCACACTGTTCGATCAAACATCCATCACGGATGAGCTGTTGGGTGAGGACACGAAGCCGGAATGGCTCCTGGACAACTGGGATCGCCTGGACGTTCTGGACCCGTCCGAAAGAGACAGGCTGCTCAAAGGTAAATTCACCACAGAGCAGATCAAGAAGATCGTGAGTGAGCCGCGCTTCGCTGATGGCCCTCACGCAAAAATAGTCAAAGAGCTTGCGAGAATTTACGGAATCCCCCACGGTGTCACCAGCGACAATAGCCGTGGCACATCCTGGATGGAAGGGGACCAGGGATTCCTCGGGGGGTACTAGATAGGGCCTACCTCAAGGAAGACTCGCTGATGCCCAACGCGCCCTTCGTGCCGCATACGAGGAGGGCAAGATCAACCTGGCTGGCAAGAATCCGTTTCAAATCAATCTTCACCACTTCCACACGAAAACTGTCAATAACCACGCTCGAAGCCTTAGCCGCTCCTAACGGCGCCGAATCCGCCAGTCTCCAAACCATCCCCGGCAATGACCTTGCTCTGTCGCTCAACGATCACACCGGGCTCCCGCGTGCCGCAGCAACATTAGCCGGCGACAACCTGGCGCTCTCGTTGTTCGCCCGTGAGGATAGTGCCGATCCCGACGCCACGGTGTTTCTAACGCCACAAGGCTATCCTTACGTGCGGTTCTCGCCGCCGCCCGACGCGAAGTTCCCCCGAGATTTAGCTCCCCCGGCACAGTCATTCGCGCCCGCCGGCGAGCTGCAAACGACGATCGTCAAAAATCGCCAGGGAGCCGAGATTGCCCACGTCTACCAGTACGGAGACCTGGGCGCCATTGGGCTGCTTGATCCGCAAGGCAAGATCAAAGCCCTGGTGCAGCTGGTCGCCAATGGCAACGCCAGCGTCACGCTCAACAACGCCGAGGGCAAGAGCGTGGTTGACGTGCAACTCGACTTCACCGGCTCCGCAGAGGTGGTCTGCAAGCCTGGCGAGTCCACAGGTGAACTGTCGGCCGCCTAAACATCGCAACATCGCACAAGGCGTCCCAGGGGATATAGTGGCGCTCCCGTTGTTTTACCCCTGGTGACGCCGATCAAAGCCGGCCCGAGGCTATAAGAGCTTCGGGCCGGCGTTGTTTCTATTGCTGGAGCAGGCATTACAAGCGCAACACCCCTTTTGAGGGCACGAATTGATTGCTAGCAGATGGACGACCAGCGATGGAAATGCTATCACCCGAGCTGGTGGGCTGGGGAAGGCTTATCGGCTCGGCAAACTCAAGCATCAAAAGCCAAGACTCTCGCCGATGATGGTGGAGGCGACAACCAGACCTTGATGGCGAGTCAGATGACAACTGCGGACAATGACATTCGGCCGGTCCTGAAGGCGGCCATACTGGATGCAGACCCGGCCGTAGCGCTGTTTGACGAATTGCCGTTGCTGCGGGGCAATGGCCGAGCGGATGTTGCGGCAGTCAACGGCCACCTCGTCGGCTACGAGATCAAGAGCGACCGGGATTCGCTCATTCGCCTGCCGGCACAGATAGCCCACTACGACCAAATCTTTGAGCAATCGGTTTTAGTTGTTGCAAAGAAGCACCTGGAACGTGCCCGGCGGATTCTCCCGAAACACTGGGGGATTATGGTTGTCGATGGCACCGACGCTCAGCTCAAAGTCCGGTCAGTGAGAACCCCAAAGCCCAACAAGCAATGGCATGCCGACTCGGTCATTCGCTTGATGTGGAAGACTGAGATCGCCCAGTTCCTGCGATCCCAGGGGATCTCGTTTAGCCGAATGGCTGGCGTTGCTTCCCTTTGGAATATCATGCAAAGCCTCCCGCAACAGCAGGTTTTAGAGGCAGCCAGGAATGCTCTCAAGGCAAGGACAGCGATGCAATCTCCTTCACCACCTTCTCAAGATGGTGGCTGATGCCCCATTGAATCCATTGGGTTGCACCACCCGAGGTTATTGCGTGGGAGGCGCATTCGCTAATCTTGCGGTCCCCGGCGCTGAACTGGGGATTAGGGTATTCTGGACGTTGGATTAGGTCGGCACAAATGTCGTGTATGAGCCCCGCCTCGCCCTCCGCCACCTTCCCGTCGTGCCTTGCAATCCATTTGCCGGTCGCAGTGTATCGTAGTGCTACGGGCGCCCTACCGAAATCGGCAGGGGCACCAGGATCGCGGATAGCGTAGTCACTGAAGGTTGGTATTCTTACAAGCCCGCCGCCGGTCGCAGCTGTTCGCCACGATTCCCAGCAGTGCCGCGGTAGATCATGCCAATCCCCTTGCGGGTAGCTAGCTAAGCTGGAGGGAAACGTCCCTGATGCGCACGAGACACTTCTCCACCAGTTAAGTTCAGGAACCGCTTCCAGGTCGGCTTCAAGCGACATCGCCACGGCTTGGTAGTCGATCAGCAAGTCGATATTCCCGACCGGCAAGTCAATCTCACTCAGGAGGGCGGCGATCTTCTCTGGGTGCGGAATTGCCTTCTTGGGCACTCGTAGCATCATGCCCCTGCGGTCGATGGAGCAAACTCGCAGAACCGCATTGACCATCAGGGGTTTGTCATCAAGGTGCAGGACCGGAATTGCTGCAAGGCCGAGACTTCTAGCGATCTCAAAGGCGATGATGCAGGCTTCATGGCCATCGCGGGCATACAGCCATTTTGCATCCAGGAAAAAGGGTTGTGACTCTCCCCATGACTTCTGAATGTCTTTGCAATCCTTCGCGAGCCGATCAGCCAGTAGTTTTGGCAGCTTTCCTTTCTTAGGCTTGCGAGGCGGCAGCTCAAACAAAGGAGTTAGCATCGCCGCCGACTTCGATTTAAGTCTGGCTATCGCCCAGAGTTCTGCTTGCTTGGCTTTGAGAATGGGAACGTAGTGTCTATGGTCGAACATTTCATTGAACCTCCGTGTCTATCAGAAGCGTTTATCATACCGCTTACCAGCGCGCCGGATAAGACTATTGCTTGCAAATAAGACAGGGGGCACTATAATCCGCATGGCCAGCGGAAAACTGGCTGTCGGTGGTAAGCCGCAAACTCAAGAACTGGCTCCTCGGGCCAGATAGAAAGGAAGGTGCCCTTTGGTTCCTGACCAGCACGATGCGCAAGTGCGCACAGCCCTCTATGAGCGTTATGACGCTCTGAACGCCCTCTACCAACGCTGGGAGGAGAAGCTATCTCGCTTCCACATCCCCCGGCCGGTCTCATTTATTTACCATGCGGAAGAAATCTCAGGCGGAGAGCGCTACTACCTCCTCGGTGTTCATCGCTCCCAAGGGAAGTGGTGCATTGTTCATGCCTGCCAAGACTGGCATGGCGTCGGCGATGAGCCTGAATGGCAGAAGATTACCGAGTGTTCCGCCCAAGATCGGGTTCGAGCGGCACCATTCATGGTGAAACTGGAAGAGATGATCCCGCAAGCCGCGGAGGAGTTTATCGCCGAAGCTGATGCTGCAATCCAATGCCTGAAATCTGGCCTGAGTAATATGCCGGAGCTTTTGGCTGAGCGAGCAAAACTGAACGGGCAGCACAAGAGCAAGTAGCTCCGCTGCCGAGAAATTAAACCACCGACTCGAAGGCCATCCTCGTTGGGTGGCCTTCCTTTTATCGCTCTACTGTCGCAGGACGCCTATCAAGCTGCTGCATCAGCAGGCATCTCGCGGTAGACACTCGATAAGGCGGGGCTTGGCACTACCCTCGGAGTAGATGAATCCAAAAACGTCGGCGAGCGTACGAAAGCACTGCTCGCCCCAGGCGGCGAATTCCCTTTCCGGGTCACGGCTTTCAACAACCACCCCCCCAGGCTTTCCCTGCGATTCCAGCGGAAGCCAAGAAGGTAACTCGGGGCGGCTGGCCACGGCGGTGCTGGCGTTCTATCCACAGGCCAAATCGCTGTATGGCCTGTGGACCTGTTGGCAATTCGTGAACAACGGTCCAATGGTGTTAAATTGGTTGATTTACACGATTGCTGCAAACCTATATTGCTAAATGGGTTGCGATGCAAAACGCATCTCCCGCCCCAGACCGACTCCCACCGAAAGGCCCTTTCCCTTAGGCACATGCAGAAAATCCCGATTTTCTGTGTTGCCCACGCCCACTTCTGGCGATATATTTCTCTTGGAATTGACCCGCAACCGAACTGGCTCCGGAATGGAGTGCTTTCTCGGCCTAACCGGCTGAGATAGGTGGCGGGTTTTTTTATGCGCACCTCAAGACGGCCAAACCTTCAGTTCAAGCTTTCGGTGACGAATTAGCTTGTAATACTCATCTGGATTCTTTCGGTCGCGATAAAGTCTTCCCACGGACCCGCAGACCATGTCGCTGAGTTGGATCAGGTGGTTCGTGCGAGAATCCTGCAACTTCGTCTTCTTGATTGCCTTATCGCCATGTTCGTTCGTGCGATGATTGAGGTATTGGGCTAACTGGCTGCGGAAAGCTTTGTTGCCACACTTGTCGAGTATGACAATAGCGTCATTAAGGTAGGGCTTTACACTCTGGACAAGCAGCCCAATACTGTACTTATAAAACGAGCCCGTCACCTGGAATGTGGTCCCGTCCAACTGCTTCTTGTCGATCACGATTGCATAAAAGAACCATTGAAACTTCGCCGTTTCTTGCAAGAAATAGGTTCGCACTCGGGAACTGCACTTGCAGAAATGAAACTCCGTTGCCATCGGGATGTTCAACTCGGTTTTGATGGTGCCAATCCTGGTGTCGCACGCCTGCGCCTCCTCGCGGTCCTCGAACCAAACGGCGACCACGATGAAGTGTGAGGAGGAACTCGCCTTCATCCCAGGATCTCCGGTTTCATCCACAAAGACGAGCATGGCCGGCCTCCAAGCGAAGTAAGCGATCCTTGAGGCCGGAATCCATCGCTAATCATCTTTCTGGCGTTAAACGGCCGATGCTTGGATGCTTTGAGGGGTGTTTCGGCGGCGGATTTATCATGCCACGCACCGCCGCCGCAACGGCCACCACAATAGCCCGAAGACCATGCGGGCGATGTAGCTGACCACCGTGGTTATTATAAACACGGTAAAAGTACAATCAGATGCGACACTCGTGGTTACCTCGACCATTCGTCCGAGACCGATAGAGCCGTCTCCCTGCACGCCGCCATAAAGCTCTCCCGGTGATTGCCTTGTGAGTTCTCGGTGGGCCACCCTTCACCCGAGGCCGCCGTCTCCAGCTGCACGATGCCAATTTGAGCACCCAGCAGCGTGGCTTCAACCGTGAACCGCGCGCTGGAATCGGACAACGTCAGGCACGCCTCCGGGCTGCGCGGCCCGGAGGCCAAAGCGAGAAGGATGAGAGTTAGAGGTAGTGCCCGACGCATGGCGATGCCCCAAGGTGGGAATAGTGCCCAGCAGGGGGGGGTATTATGGGCGGGCGAAGAAGCGGTTGCAAGTTGCAAACGGAACCCAGGCCCTCGCAACCAGGGTTTTCCTGGTCGAGCTACTGTTGCGCCACCAGGATCGTTCCGACAAGCTCCCGGTTTATTGACAATATCCTGCCTGAACTAGCGAATACTGATCAATGGGTGGGATATCGACAGCGGAGGGTGATCGTTATGGATTGGTTGATGTATGGAGTGTCCGCCGCCTTGGTGTTAGTGGCGTTGTTCTCGGATGTCCAAAAGTTTCGCCCCCCGAACGAATCCTGGCCTCCATACATCCGCCAGATGTCACGGATAACACCGAGGGCTGTTGTTCTCGCGCTCCTGCTCGTGGGCCTTACGGCGATGAACTCGTATCTCCTGGACGAGCAGCAAGAGAGTGCCGACGCAGCGTTAGGGCGAATACAGTTCGCCTCCAATGAGGCGATTGGGCGACTGGACGACGCCAAGGAAGACCTTCGTCTGGTGCAGGGGGGCATTGACAAGGCTGCCATCGTTTTGGAGCAATCCTCGAAAAAGCTTGATGCGGCGGTGAAGGCAGCCGCCATTGGCATCGAAACTCAAATCTCAATCTTCGCCAACCATCTATCGCAACTAGAATCGGCCGCGAAATGGGAGGAGATTATGCTAATCGGTGTTGCTATGCCAAACCTTGTGTCCGCTGATGCTCGTGCAGTTCGAGGGCGATTGCGACTGCTTCAAATTGCAGCCGTTGACCAAATCGGTCCTACCGATACTCAAAAGGTACTGGGCGAAGCCCGCCTGTATTTTCGAGAGGCTGAGTCCGTCGCAAAATCGTGGAATGAGCTTGTGCTCACCGAAGAACTCAAGTTGCAAGCTACCGCCACGGGCCGCAGTCTGCCCCCGACCGTGAAGTTCCCGCCTTATCCCGCATCCACCCTTGCGCGTAACGATGCCAATCCACATGAACTTCGATTGGCCATCGCATCGATCGATTTGGTGTTGAAGGGAGTTGAGAGTGATGCTGCTACGGTCGTTGGAATCCGAAGTATTTACTATGCTGGCGAAAGGGCCAGGCTGCTAAAGGAGACCGTTGAGTCGGTGAGGAATCACTCTCACTCAGACTGAAAAGTCTTCTCGTTGTAGGGACAGGGCACTCTCGATCACGAATTCAATGCAGAACTGAACCTCTTCCTCCGTCAGGGGCACAGTTCTCCGAACCGGCATGATAATGTTGCTATCAGGATGACCGATGATTGTTGGCGCAATGCCCACGAATCGCGCATAGCCACGGTAATTGATGCCCAGGCTAAGCACCTCTACGGCGGAATTCAGTTTGCCGATGGACTCGCTGACACCTTCCAGAAATCTTTCGAGCGGTGAGCCCTGCTGCACTCCCATTGACATACCAATGTAGGCTGGCCCCCCTCCCCCAACCGCGAATGGCGATTGCCGCCCTGCCTGCCGCTTCCGACTTAGGTAGTCGTGGATCAAACAATTAAGTGCCAAGGCGGCCTCTTTCACAGCGCCCTCAAGGTCGTGGTTTTTTCGGCATGCTTCAGAGGCAGAGAGCGACGCCCTCGCCGATTCACACTTAACGAATTCCAACAGGGAGATTTCGTCAAACTCCACGCCGAAAACAGATTTGGTATTGTCCTTGAGGAAGTTCGTCGTCGTCGCGCGAAATGCCTCAATATCCAGGATCGATGGCAGCGTACCATGATGCTTACACGAAACCCTCGCCTTATTCAGCCTCCGCATCGCCTCCTTTTGGGACAAGCCTCCTTCGATACCGGGGTCGAGCAGATCCCAATATCGCATGAAGTCGCCCTTCTGCTCTCCCAGGCCAAGTTGCTCGGAAGCCAGTTGCAGAAACATCTCAGCCGCGTCATGGAATCCCAGGACTGAAAGGTTCGAAATCGTCTCTGGCCGACGCGACCACGCAACCGCTTCACCGTATAAGCTACGGATGATAGCAAGGCGCCTAGCCATTGTGGGATTGAGAGTCATCTCGTCATGCCTCCATGCAGAAAGAGAATAGCGGCGAGTATCGGACACCGCGATTGCTATCGTGGTTCGCCCTTGAAGGGGCGATTCGTAGAAATCGAGATCATGCATGCTCTCTGAAAATCTTGGCCACTTGTTCCGCCTGAGCGAGCATGCCCGCAGCGTAGCTTGCTCCTCACAGCAACTCAATCCAGCCCGACTTCGTGCAGTCCCCGCACAGCACCCCGAGCGTGCGCTCCTCGATCGTCGAGCCGTCGATGATGAATGACGAGCCAAATACACCGTGCAAGCCCCGGAAGTTCACGAACCGGCCGCACTTCACGCACTCCTCCTGCTTCGGCGCCGTTGCAAGCTCCACTCGCTCCGTGTCCATGGTGATGGGGACTGGCTTGTCGGCCTCGAAACAGGCCCGGCACCAGACCAGCTCCCGACCGTAGTCCTGCCTCTCCTCAACCTCGCTCTTTGGCCCGCACACGCTGTATCGCAGCACGTAGTAGCCGCGGCATGGGAAGCCGCACTTCGCCCGGCATCGCGTACAGCCGCTTGCCTGAGCCTCACGCTGTAGGTTTCTCGCCATTGCTCCTTCCTCCAGACTGGGAACCACCGAACAGCAGGCTATCGAATGGCGTCCTCCGAACAAAACGGAATATTTGCTTGCCGACAATCCGTGCAGACTGGAAACTGCCGGAAGTCCGAGTCGGCCCGATTTCGATTCTGGACGCACAGAATCGCGTAGGACGAGCAGTAGACCATCACCGCGACTTCGGAGTCGGTCGATGCGGAGCGGGCGTCTGCGAGGCGCCCTAAGCTTCCTGGTGGTTGAGAACGGAATTCACCCATGCTCGGCCAGGTAATCAATGCCCCAGTCACTCGCGAGATGCTCTACGAAGCCGTCTGGGCGGAACCCATGGGGCCGGCGTCGAAGCGGTTTAAGCTCTCAGAACGGGGCCTCAAGAAGGTTTGCATTCGGTATGACGTGCCAATTCCGCCCTTTGGGTACTGGGCAAAGAAACGAGTGGGCAAGGAGCCGGCGCCGCTGATGTTGCCTCCCAACGATGATCCCGATCGCCAGGTCGTCGAGTTCCGTAACGTAAAGAACCGGAAGGCGGCGCTCAAAGCGGAGAGGGCAGCCGATCGGGCATCAGACGAAGAGATCAAACGCCTGATCCTTGCCGAGGCTTTGCCAGAGAACCAGATTGTGGTTCCCCGCTCTCTGAGTTTCCCGCACCCGGCGGTTTTGGCTGCGCAAGCGGTAATCGACTCTTGGAAGCCCGCCGGCTACGGCAGATTCTCGCCGCGGGGGCTGGATGTCCCCTCCAGCCTTGGAATAAGCGTGGCAGAACCGACCATTCCGCGAGCTTTGCGGATCATGAACGCGTTCATTCGAGCGGCCGAGAAACGGGGCTCCGCGCTCGTAACAGAGTCGTCGAACACGCTTGAGTGTGAGTTTAACATCCTGGGGGAGAGGATTGGCTTTCAGCTTCGAGAAGCTACGGCGAGGGTTCCTGTTCAAGGCTCGCCGGATCGGTGGCGATACAGGTCCACCGGCGAACTGTTAATGTTCATGGACGGCTGCACGCGGTTTGCCGATCGTCAGTTAGCCAAAGTTGAGGATCAGCTAAATTTGATAATGGTGGCTGCCTTGCTGGAGGTCGATCGCTTGCGGCAACATCGCAAGCAGCATGCTGAAGTAGAGCGGCTCCGGCGGCAAGAGGATGAGGAGCGGGAACGGGGAGCGGAGGAGCAGCGGCAGGAAGCGGCCAGGTGCGATGAACTCGACGGGTTGATTGGGGATCGCGACAAGGCTGCCAAGATCAGGCAATTTGTGGCCGATTACCGAGGGTCTGTCGAACGGACGCATGGGCCAATCGAAGACAGGAGCGAGCTGGCCTTGTGGTTGCAGTGGGCGCTCCGGCGTGCAGACGCGATTGACCCGTTGTGCCGTGCCGAGCCGATCCGGCGCCTAAGGTGATTCTCTTTTCAGTGGGGGTTGTTATGAGCCCGCCGGTAGCGTCCATCACACGACGGGAACTTTACACGCTCGTTTGGCGGGAGCCGGTATCGAGGGTGGCCCCGCGATTTGGAATGTCCGATCGGGGTCTCAAGAAGGTTTGCGATCGCCACAGCATTCCGACTCCGCCGCATGGGCATTGGCCAAAGAAGGCCGCTGGCCAGAAGTTGGGGCGAATTCCGCTGCCGACCCAGGCAGACCCGGCGAAAGAGGTTATCACGTTCTCGGCAAGTAAGCGGGTTAAATACTCGGTCAGCAAGGTTGCGTCCCGCGTGGAAGACGAATCCATCAGGGCGTTGATTCAAGCAGAGGGAAACCCAGACAACCACATCGACCTTCGGCCCAACGACGAGCCACTACACCCGCTCGTGGCGGCAGCCCATGCGGCCATGCAGAAACAAAAGCCCGATGATGATGAGATGATCCGACCACGTTGCAAAGGTAGGCAGAGGCTGTTGGATATTCGCGTCACCCAGGCGTTGATCCCTCGGGCGATTCGGCTCATGGACGCCTTTGTGAAGGGCTTCTTGCAGAGGGGTTACCAGATCGGCGGGGAATCGCCGACGGCGCCGAACCGACTGGCCTTCTCCATTGGCGCCGAGGTGTTCGCGTTCGATCTCCGCGAGCGGTACACGGTGATCCCGTTTCCCAACCCCGCTGGCCTGCCCCGGTATCGCACCACCGAAACCTCTCACCAGCCAACCGGCCACTTAGAGTTCAGGATCGATGAGAAGTCGATTTGCCGCGATCGGGTGAGGGTAAAGCCCGAGGACCGGCTGAACATGGTCATGGTACAATTCTACGTTGCGTTGGACGAACGGAAGCGCCGGCAACGTGATGCGGTAGAATCCGAACGCCGACATGATGTGCGGTGTCAGATTCGCGAACTACTGGCCAAGCAGCGCCAGCTCACCGCCGAACTCGGGAAGCGGGACGCTCAGGAGCGGGAATCCCTGCGAGACATTGCCAAGGACCGGGAGGAAGCCCGGCGCCTCAGGGACTTCGCCGCCGACTACCTAGCGACTGCGGAACAGCGGCACGGCCCGCTAGCCCTAGGGAGCGAAACTCATCAATGGGTCGAATGGCTGCTCGGAAAGGCTGATACCATTGATCCGTTCGCCAGCGGTTTTGACGATCTGCCTACGGACGTGCTTGCTAGGAGGAGGGAGCTTGAAGGGCAACTGGCCGAACTGGCTGCCCGCCTGGGAATGATCGCCGAGACGGACCCACAGTTGGTGGAAGAGGTGGCAGCGGAGCCGTTTCATGTGCCGCAGACTTGGCGTTTGGGCCAGCGGTGACGTCTGGCTTAGGATGGCCGGAGAATCGGCGGCGGTAAATAAGATGAGCCGGGAGGGGCAGTCCTCACCGGCTCGGGTTCGAGCGCTGGGGCAGGTAGCGCTCGAACAGCTTCAGCATATCAGGTTGGTATGAGCTGAGCAGGGAACCGTGCCGCGGTTCAAATGCCACTGCCCAGCAGCTTCAGCTATGCGGCAAGTTGCCTCTTGCGGCGACGTCGGGCGCCAAGCAACATCCCGATTCCACCGATGCCTAGGATGGCGAGGGAGGAGGGCTCGGGGACGGTAGAAGTGGCATTTGTTGTGAAGAACACTCGCTCATAGTTCGACCCAAAACCCTGAATATCATTCCCAGTCACATTGAAAGCCCAACCAGCTGTAAGATTGCCGCCGTTCGTATGGAAGGACAACCCACGTGACAATGTCCCTTCGGTGTTTCCGGCTTGGCTTTGGAGGCCATTGAATAAAAAGATATCCGCTGAACTCAACTCCGTGACGGTGTTCGTAGTGAACCCCCACGACCCACTGGTCTGCGTTCGGTAAAAGTTTAACCCATTCGACCAGTTAGGGTTGTAGTTCCCATTATTGTCACTGGAAGAATTCTGATAAGTGATTGCAGTCACCACGCTTGTCGCACCAGCACCTAGGATTGCGTACACCTGGTTTGCCGGGTCCCAAACACCCATCATAAGGTGATCGCCTGTCGCAGCTGCGACGATGGCAGCTTCGCTTGCGGATACATTTCCAGCCGAACGATGAATCTCTGTCCACCCCCAACTGTCCAAGGTGGCTTGAGTCACGTCGCTCTGTAGACCAGATGGAATAACGCCCGCCTGCAACTGCCCATCCGTAGCAACCAACACCGCCACGCACGCCACCGCCAGTTGAATAGCCCGCTTCATTTCTGCCTCTGCTCGGTATGCACGTTTCGCCCAGAACCGAAGTGGTTAAGGGTCAGTGGTGTGAGCTGGCAAGACAGTCACATCGGGGGGCCAAGTAAAGTCAAAAGTTGGGGAATTGGGCAAAGCAAAACGCTCGGCCGTTCCGGGGGAGCTTGGGGCTTCGCAGGTCCAGGTTCGACGGCACGGCCTCGCGGTCCCTCGCAGTTGCTTGAACCAGTACAGAGCCTGGGGTGGGTCTGGTGGCAGTTCTGGGCGACCAGCGTGGCAGAGAGCGGCTTCACTTGGAGGCAAGTTCGAGGTCACACGGCATCCATCCCTTCAGGGTGCCATCAACTCGCCCTTCGGCCTTTAGACGCCGCAACCGCAGCTGGGCTTGCTGCAAGGTGAGCCCCATCTCATCGGCAATCACGCTCGCCGGAACTAGCTTGCCACGGTAGAGGTTCCGCAGAATCCGCTCGACCTCAGGCAGCGGGTCGCAGTAACCCATCTCGGACGGGCAGATATGTTTCCACTGTAGCGCTGTAGTCGGGCGGGAGCGGGTAATAGTAATGGGTGTCGAGGGCGGCGCCTGCCATCCGGCCTTCGCGGAGCGCTGCCAGTAAGGCCTGCTCTTCCACCAGGGGGCCGCGGGCTGGGTTCAATAGATACGCAGTTGGCTCGAATGCCGCGAGCCACCAGGTTATGCGGATAAAGCTGAGCGAAGCCTACGGAACCGAGTTGCACCAGCTTGAGCGAACGGGCCTCGTCGAAGTTCGCCGGCGGAACCGTGCAGATCAGGATTTCGACATCGCGGATCACGCTTGCGGGGAGCGGGCGGGCCTCCTTTTGCAGTCCACGCGGCTCGGTGGCGACGTATACCTGGCCAAGTTGCTCGAGACGGAGGATTGCTTCCGGCGCGGTGCGAATATCGACGACCACGTTCGCCATGGGCCGACCCTCTGCTTCGGAGATGCAAGTTGCCAGTTGGCGGAAACCAGAAGAGCCGCGAGCAGGTTAGCTCAATTCTCGCATGGGTTGGAAGTCGTCGACCAGATATTGCGGACGACCGGCGAGGTCGGGGATGGTGGTTTGATTGGGGTTGATACCGAGGTGGCGGTACAGCGTGGCGAGAACTTCGCCGAAATGCACGGGGCGTTCCACGGCTTCGGCCCCCAAGCGATCGGTGGCGCCAATCACCTGGCCCATCGGCATGCCGCCGCCGGCGAGCAGACCGCCGCCGACCTGGGGCCAGTGGTCGCGGCCGGCATCTTGATTGATTTGCGGCGTGCGGCCGAATTCTCCCCAGGCAACCACGGCCACGTCTTTATCCAGGCCGCGGTCGTGAAGGTCTTCCACCAGGGCAGCCAACCCCTGATCGAACAGCGGCAAGTGCGTATCTTTGAGGCCCTTGAAGTTGTTGCCATGGAAGTCCCAACGGCCAAAGTTGAGAGTCACCACGCGAGCGCCGGCCTCGACCAGTCGCCGAGCCAGCAGGAAGTGCTCCAGGTTGCGGGGGGCGCCGTCGCCGAAGTTCTTGGAATCGCCCTGGCCATATTTTTCGCGGGTAGCCGGATCTTCTTGCGAAAGATCGAGGGCTTGGGCCAGGCGGCTCGAGGTAAGTATGCTGAGCGCCTGTTGGTTGAGGCTATCCATGCCGGCCATCATGCCCGAGGTATCGACCGAACGGCGAAACTGGTCCAGGCTGGTGAGCAGTTGTTGCCGCTCGGAAAGGCGATCGAGCGAGATGCCGGTGAGGGCCATATCTTCGCGGGCCGGGCCGGAGGGGCGAAACGCCGCGTGTCCCACGCCTAAAAAGCCGGGCAAACCGGGCGATCCGTAGGGCGGATGGCCGGCATTGGGGGCCAAGCCCACGAAGGGGGGAACCGAGCGATTGGCCGGTCCTTGCAGACGAGAAACCACGGAGCCCAGCGAGGGCCAGCCACCTGGCGGCTGGTTGCGGTTGGCGCGGCCGGTGTAGCAAATGAATGAATCGTGAGCGCCGTTGGGAGAACCGTACACGGAACGCAGCGGAGTGAGCTTATCCATGATGCCGGCCAGCCGCGGCAGGTGCTCGCAAATTTGGATGCCAGGCACGGCCGTATCGATGGGGCGGAACTCGCCGCGAATTTCGGCCGGGGCTTCCATCTTGAGATCGTACATGTCTTGGTGCGAAGGGGCGCCGGCCATGTAGATCATAATCACCGACTTGGGCGAGTCTTTCACGCCGGCGGCCGCTTGTGCCCCGAGCAACTGCGGCAGCGTGAGACCACCCAATCCCAGGGCGCCAATCCGCAACACGTCGCGACGGGTGAGTCCATCGCAAAACCGGTAAGACTGTCCGGCAATTTGCAGCACGGTGTTTCTCCAAGGCGGGGCGGGTTGCTACAGCAGGCGAGTGTGGGGGGATCAGCGGGGGCTGATGGGGATGAGTATAGCCGATTCGCCCGAACGCATCAACTAGAGTCGATCGTTGCAAGTTGGCCGCCGCGGCGTTCCCAAGGGTACACAAACCTCACGAAATGCAAGCGTGGAAGCCGAGTTCGGCGTTTGGTGTGGTGCGTTGAGTTTTGGAATCGAAACTTGAACAGGTGGTGTGGCGCGGATGGGGTGCAATCTGAAAAATGACAATTGCGGATTGCAAAATTAAGTGGAGGTGAATTTAGATTTGTGCGCCGGCCTGGCGGGTTGTTGATCGGCCGTGCGGGGTCGGCGAGGGTGTACGACCGGAAGCCGTCCCCAGCTTTGGTAAACATGACATAAAACCTAGGCACGACCCAATAGGTATTTTTGCCGAGGAGCCCATTTTTTGGAAATGAGTATGCGGCGGCGCTGAGAGGCGAGAAGCAGGTGGTACGCACGGTGCGAAACGATCGGCGTTGCCGGTGGTACTCACGGGGCGCATAGCCCTACTTGGCGACGGCGTCTCGGTCTGCTTGGGCCATCTTTTCGAGACGGTCGAGCAGTTCTTTAACTCGGGCGGGTTCGGAATCGGCCAGGTTCTTCGTTTCGCTGGGGTCGGTTGCCATGTTAAACAGCTCGACCTTCGTGGGCTGGGGTTGCCCAAACGCGATCAGCTTCCAGTCTCCATATCGCAGCGAAACCGCTCGCCAGGAAGGGCCGACCGTGTAGATGGGTCGGGCGGGGAGCGGCGAACCTTCGAGCAACAAGGGGCCGATGTTGGCTCCGTCCCATTTCAGGTCGCCCTCGGGCTGGGATTGAGCCAAAGCGCAAAAGGTGGGCATCCAGTCGGTGATTTGCACGGGGCTGTTGGCTTGCCCTGGCTTGATGCGAGCCGGCCAGGAAACGAGGGTGGGCACGCGGGTGCCGCCTTCATAAACGTCGCCTTTCTGTCCGCGCAGTGGCAAGTTGTTGCCGGTTAGCCGGCCGTTGGGGCAGTTGTCGTCGGGATACTTGAGGTCGTTGTTTTCGGCCGTGCTGCCGCCATTGTCGCTGGTGAAGACGAGCAGGGTGTTGTCGCGGAGGTTGGCCTTTTCGAGAGCGGCGATGATGCGGCCGACCGAGTCGTCGAGGTGCATCACGCAGGCCGCGTAGTGGCGAGGCACCTCGCCGGTGATCGATGCCGGCACGCGCTCCAGCCACTCGGCAGGCTCCTTGATCGGCAAGTGAACCGCCGTGAACGGAACGTAGAGAAAGAACGGGGCATCGCCCCGCGACTCGATCCATTGCACGGCTTCGTCGGTGAGCAGGTCGGTCACGTGCTTGGGTTCTTCGAGCAGTTTTTCATTGCGGTGCCAGGTGACGGAGTAAGGGCCCTTTTTGTAACGATGGTTCCAAGGGCTGACGCCTCCGGCCAGCGAACCGTAGGAATGATCGAAACCAAAATGGTTGGGCCCCCACTCGGGGAGCGACCCCAAGTGCCATTTGCCGATCAGGCAGGTGTCGTAACCGGCGGCCTTGAGTGCCCTGGGGAGCGTGACCGTGTTGGTGGGCAGGGCCAAAGAATTTGTGGGCGCCGTGACGCCAAACCGGCTCCAGCAGCGGCCTGTCAACAAACCGGAGCGGGTAGGACTGCAAACTGGCGCAACATAATGCTGTGTGAGTTCGAGCCCTTGCTTCGCGAGGCGGTCGAGGTGGGGAGTCGGGGCGTTGCCACCATGAAAGGCAACATCGGCCCAGCCAAGGTCGTCCGCAAGTATAAGTACGATATTTGGCACACCCGATTCCGCCGTGTTTTCCTCGCCAGTCGCCGTTCGTCTTGACCATTCCGCGAAAACGAAGACAGCCATGAGTGTGGCAAACGCGTGTAGTAAACGACGATTCAATCGAGACGGAGGCCCGAGGCGCAGGCGAGGCGACATGTCGAAACCGCTTTTTTGGCTGAGGGATCGAGAATTCAAGACCAGTGGCGTTAATGCAAACCACGGGGATCGGAAGGACCGCGCTTGAGTATCGACACGCGTTGAACGCGGGTCAATGTTTTTGGTCCTGGCGAGGCGATCGCATCGAACGAAAGAGTGAACCCAAGTCTCCGCTATTGGCGATAGGTGAGGTCGGTCCCAGGATCGGTAGGCCTGGTCTCCTCGGTGGTCAGGCGAATATCAAGAGTTGCTTTCGCCGGGCGCTTGGTTCATAACTCGATGGAGTTCTCGACGGTTTCCCGTTTTCTCGGTTTGTCGATCAGGTAGAGCGAATGATGACTTTCGTGTGCCCTGCTTCACGTGGTCCGGCCATTTCCACATTCATTCTCGCGGTAACGCTGGCCGGCATGGGCCTGGGATTCGGACAAACCAGCTGGGGACAATCGGCGGCAACAGCCCCCCAAGACGCCGCGGCCGCGCGAGCGGTGGAAGCGCCGGTGGTTGCCGCGAAGCCCGAACCCTTGAACTACCAACCGCTCACGATCGAGGTGGCGAGTTCGCAGGATCAAACTCCGCAGCCATGTCGGCTGGATGTACCGCTGGACTACGATCCCAACACGCCTGCCGTGCCGCTGGTGGTTTTGCTGCATAGCTGGAGCGGCGATTACCGACAGGGGAACAAGGAATTGGAGCAGTTGGTGGCGGCCCGGGGTTGGCTGTGCGTGATGCCCAACTTCCGCGGACCCAATCAACAGCCTGAAGCATGCGCCAGCTCCCTGGCCCAGGCCGATATTCTGGACGCCGTGGACTGGGTGAAATCGCGGTATCGAATCGACCCCCGTCGTATTTACCTGTGCGGGGCGTCGGGGGGCGGACACATGACGATGATGATGGCCGCCCAATACCCCGACCGGTGGAGGGCAGCGAGCGCATGGGTTGGCATTAGCGACCTGGTGGCCTGGCATGCGCGGCATGCAGGCGACAATTACGGCAAAATGCTGCGGCTTTCCTGCGGCGGCGCGCCAGGCGACAGCCAGCAGGTCGATGCCCAGTACCAGGCACGTTCGCCGATTCACTTTCTCGCAGGCGTGGGCGACTTGCCGCTGGACCTGGCCGCCGGCGTTCACGATGGCCACCGCGGTTCGGTGCCGATTGCCCACACGTTGAACGCGTTCAATGTGATTGCGACGGCCCACCAGGCAACCCCCGTGAGCGCCGCGGAGATGGAGGAAATTGGCCGCGGAGACGGGCGGTTGAAGTCACCCCAGGCCGGCGACGAACTGCATGACAAGGCTTGGGGGCGAGACGTCTACCTTCGTCGCCAGGCCGGCAAATCGCGGGTGACGATCTTCGAAGGAGGGCACGAGGGAATACCCGCCGCCATGCTGGATTGGTTTCTCCAGCACGGCGGGCAAGGCATTCCGAAACGCTGATGGCGATGCGGGAGGCAGTGGCCGCCTCCCCCCCCAAAATAGGTTGGACCCATTCGCCGTGGCTGATACAATCGCCGAGCCAGTGAAATGTGCTCGCTCTGCCTGCCCCCGCCATACGCCAACCGAGAGCCCCCGCATGCTCTTTTCCGTTCTGTCATTTTGCCGATGCGCCTTGGCCGGCCTGGGTTGGATGCTGCTACTTGGCCCGGCAGCCAGGGCCGATTCCGCCAGCGAAGCGAAGGCGCTACCCCGCCTGCGCATGGTCGCTTCCAGTGTGCAGAACCACCGAGACGGCACCGTTCGATTCCTGCGGCTGAGCAAGCCTGGAATAACCGACGAGCGATTGGAAGTGCTGTCGGAGTTTCCCGCGACGGAATACCTGGCAATTGTGACACCGGGGGCCACGGCCGCTGGTTTCGCCCCGATCGCTTCGCTCAAGCAGCTCGATACGCTGCTCTTGGCCGGCTCGGGAATCACCGACGCGGGTCTGCAAGTTCTGCGCGAGTTGCCCAAGCTGGAGCGGCTCTATTTGGATGATAGCCCCATTACCGATGAGGGCCTTGAGACGCTCTCGCAGATTTCATCGCTCCGCGTATTATCGCTGAAGCGAACCGCCGTTACCAATGCAGGGCTGCGGCGCCTGCCCGCGTTAAGCCAACTGGAAGTGCTGCTGCTCGATGAAGTCAAGATCGACGACTCCAGCCTGGCGGTGATCGGCCAATGGGAAAAACTCAAGACGCTGCAACTCAACGGCACTTTGGTCCGAGGCAGCGACCTGAGCGCGCTAGCCAAGCTCAAAAGCCTGGAGTCGCTCGACCTTTCGGACTGTCCGCTTCGCGATTTGGACGTTAAGACGTTGGCTTCGCTGCCCCAGCTAAAGACGTTGAATCTGCACCATACCCAACTGGCCGCGGAATCGCTCGACGCGCTGGCAGCGACGCTCCGCAAACGCAAGGGGGGGCTGTTTGGCTTGCCTTGGAACCCGCCACAAGCGGCAACGACATCGCCCACGACAAAGTCCGGGTCGCAATCTGGCCAAGCGCCGCTGGCCCTGGGCGAGATCTTGGCGCCGGTGACGCTCCGGTTTGCCTCGGAGCGCCCCGCCGACGGCGCCGCGCAAACACCCGATTTTCAGCGGCATGTGCTGCCCTTGCTGGGAAGATTGGGCTGCAACGGCCGGGCCTGTCATGGTTCTTTCCAAGGCCAGGGCGGTTTCCGGCTGTCGATGTTTGGCTACGATTTCGCCGCGGACCACCAGGCCCTGACGGCTGGCGAAGCCCCCCGCGCGCAGTTGAAAAAGCCGGCGGAGAGCTTGATCCTGCGGAAGCCAACTTCGGCCGATGAGCACGGCGGTGGCGAGCGATTTCGCCCCGGAGGTTGGGAATATCACCTGCTGCATGCTTGGATTGCCGGCGGAGCGCCGCCACTGGCCGCCGAGGCGGCTCAATTCGATCGGCTGGAAATCACGCCTGCCGAGATCGTGTTCAACAACGACGGCGAAAAGCAACCACTGCGGGTGATTGCCGTGTGGTCGGATGGGAGCCGCGAAGATGTGACGCCGCTGACCCGCTTCTTGAGCAACGATGACGCCGTGGCGACGGTTACGGCCGATGGCGTCGTCGCCAGCAGCGGCGCCGGCGACACGCACATTGTGTGCTTCTACGACAATGGCGTGCATCCCGTGCCGGTGTTGCGGCCCTTTGCTCAACAAGCAGATCAGCCCTATCCGGCCCTCCGTGCCGCCACGCCAATCGATGAGTTCATCAACGGCAAGCTGGCCAAGCTGCGAATTGTGCCGGCGGAATTGTGTACCGACGATGAATTCTTGCGGCGCGTGAGCCTGGACCTGATTGGCACCCTGCCCACGCCGGAAGAAATTCGCGCATTTCTGGCTGATACCGCCTCGGACAAACGGACCAGGAAGGTCGAGGAACTTTTGGAACGACCGGCCTATGTGGCCTGGTGGACCGTGCGGCTCTGCGATCTGACCGGGGAGAACAGCGGTTATTTGGGCAGCACCGAAATGGCTTCGGTGGTAAGCGAGCAGTGGCGGACATGGATGGAACGCCGCGTGCGCGACAACGACGGCTGGGACAAGATTGCCGCGGGCATCATTCTTGGTACGAGCCGGAAGCCAGGCCAAACCTACGACGAATATGTTCAGGAGCAATCGGCTTTCACTCGCCGCAACGAGCCGGCCGATTTCACCGCGCCAGGCAACAGCATGCCCCACTATTGGTATCGCTCGAACCAGTCGCTGCCCAAGGACAAGGCCTTGGCGTTCGGGTACGCCTTTCTGGGTGTGCGGCTTCAGTGTGCCGAATGTCACAAGCACCCGTTCGATCAATGGTCGCAGCAAGACTTCGAACAGTTCACCGCGTTTTTTACCCGCATTCAAACGGGCACTGCGCCCGATGCGCTGGCGGCCCAAAACGAAACCAAGGCCATGCTGGGCGTGCCGACCAAGCTGAATACGGCCTCGCAGCGACGGCAAAGCTATCTGGCCGTGGCGGCCGAAGGGCGTGTCATTCCCTGGAACGAGGTCTACATCGACGCGCCCGGCGACAAGCCTCAGCCAGCCCGACTGCTGGGCGGAGAAGCACTCGATCTGAGCCAGCATCAAGATCCGCGCGTTCCGCTGATGAATTGGCTGCGTGAGCAGGATAACCCTTATTTTGCCACGGCTTTTGTGAATCGCATGTGGGCCAACTATTTCAACGTGGGCATTGTCGATCCGCCCGACGATTTGAACCTGGCCAACCCGCCCAGCAATCGCGAACTGCTGGACTATCTCACGCGGAACTTCATCGCCCACGACTACGACATGCAGTGGCTCCATCGCGAGATCACGACCAGCGATGCCTATCAACGCAGTTGGCGAACCAACGCCAGCAATCGCGCCGACCCGCGGAACTTCAGCCATGCCGTGGTGCGGCGGCTGCCAGCGGAAGTGGTGGTCGACGCCATCACGCAATCCACGGCGAATACGGCAGCGCTCAAAGAGGTGAACACCAAAGTCCTGGGCCGCACGATCAATCACCATCCGCGCAGCTATCAAGCCCGCACCCTGGAATACTCGCTGTTGGTCTTTGGCAAGCCGCTGCGAACCACCAACTGCGACTGCGAACGGCAAACCTCGCCCACCTTGTTGCAATCGCTCTATTTGCGGAACGACGAAGAGATCTTTCAAAAGATGCGTCGGGCTGACGGTTGGGCCAGCGAACTGCGGAAAGCGCCCGAACCGCCGGCTTGGGAGAAGATCGTGGAGGAAGCCTATTTGCGAACGCTCAGCCGGTTGCCCACCGCCGCGGAGCGTGCGGATTGTGCCCAATATTTGGCCGACGTGGCGCAGCCTGACGAAGCCCTGCAAGATCTGTTGTGGGTTTTGCTGAACACGCACGAGTTTGTTACGAATCACTAACACGGGGGGCCGTTCCCCGTTCTCTCGCTCGCCAAACCCAACACGTTGGGCGAGGTGGGGAAGGAATCCGGTCGCCCCCCGTACGATGCAGGAATTTCCGATGGCGATCGCCGCGAATCATTGCCGTTCCCGCCGCACCTTTCTTCAATTGGGCGCGCTCGCCGGCGCGGGGCTTTCGCTGCCCCAGCTACTTCGGCTTCGCGGAGCCAACGCCGCCGAGGGTAGCGGCACTAAGGGCAGCAGCACCGAGGGCAGCGGCAAGCGCGGCCCCGCCACGGCCGACGCCTGCATTTTTGTGAATCTAGGGGGCGGGGTGTCGCATTTGGATACGCTGGACATGAAGCCGAACGCCCCCAGCGACACGCAGGGGCCGTTCGCCCGCATTAATACGGCCCTGCCAGGCTTGCAGGCTTGCGAGCACTTGCCCAAGTTCGCCAGCATTGCCAATCGGTTTTGCTTGCTGCGCGGCATATCGCATTCGGCCGGGGCGCATCCGCAGGCGCAAACCTACATGTCCACCGGCAATCGGCCAGCGCCCGCGCTCTTGTACCCGTCGCTGGGGTCGGTCACCACCAAGGAGTTGCCCATCCGCGAGGACTTGCCGGGCTATGTGGCCATTCCCGATACGGAGTGGAATGCCGGCTACCTGGGCGATGCCTTCGCTCCGTTCAAAACCACCGAAGTTCCCCAAGCCGGCAAGCCCTTCGCGGTGCGCGGCATCACCCTGGCCCAAGGTCTTACCTTGGACAAGGTGGCTCAACGCAATCGGCTGCTCAGCCGGCTGAATCGTCGTTTCACCGAGGCCGATGCCAACAGTCAATTGCTCGAAGCGTTGGATACCTTCAGCCAGCAGGCCCATCACATGGTGACCTCGGCGCATTCGCAGGCGGCCTTCGATGTGAGCCGCGAGCCGGAGAGCATTCAGAAGTTATTCGCCGCCGATAACTTGAGCCAAAGCCTGTTGTTGGCGGCCCGGCTGGTGGAGCATGAGGTGCCGTTCGTCACGGTGACCAACCAGGGCTGGGACACCCATACCGACAATTTCCCGGGGCACGAGCGGTTGCTGGGACCGCTTGATGCCGGAGTGTTTGCTCTGGTGGAAACCCTGCGCCAAAAGGGCCTGTTGGGGCGCACGCTGGTGGTCATCATGGGCGAATTTGGCCGTACCCCCAAAATCAACGAAAACGTGGGCCGCGATCACTGGCCGCAGGCGAACTGGTCACTGTTCATTGGCGGCGGCGTGCAAACCGGACAGATCATCGGGGCCACCGATGTCGGCGGAGTCGGGCCAACGGGAGAGGTCGACATCGCCCTGGATGATATTGCCGCCAGCATTTACCACGCCCTGGGCATCGACTTCCGCAAAGAATATTACACCAACACCAATCGGCCGGTGATGCTGGTGCCCGAGGGAAAAGTCATTCCAGGCCTGCTCCGCGGCTAAGAGCGAAAGTATCGCTCGCGGATCACGAAGCAGCCCAGCGCGACCAGGCTTGCTACCATTGGTCGGGCGGGTGCAGGCCGGGCACCACGCGGCGGGCCACGTCGGTTTCTAATTGCCCGAACAGTTGTTCGTGCCGGTCAATCACTTGGGCCAGCGACGTCGCCAGTTTCTTGGCAACCGAGTACTGTAATACCACGCGCTGACGGGGCGCCGCGGATTGAGGAGCGGTGGAAGATCCCAGCGTCACGCCAAAATCGAGGATCAGTTCCTCCGGGGTGCTGGTCACCTGGCAAAAGTTTGCGTAAGCGCAACTCGGAGAATGGATTACAGAAGCCAGTTGGGCCGCCCTTGCGGCATGTTCGGTGCTCATCCTCAGACCGTGCCGAAGTAATTCGTAAGAGGGAGTTGCCGCGGGCAACATTCGATCGCAGGGATTGATCCTAAGAAAATGCGAGCCCCAGAGCGATCCCAAAAAGTATCGCGGCGTTCGATGTAGGAATTCAGGTCGGGCCGGATACGCTGCGACGAAAATTCCGATCTTTCCGTGGAGGAGGGCCAAAGTTGCCCGGATTCTGCGTTGTAACATCGGTTGTCGGGGTTCGTTACGCATCGGTTAGAATGAGGTGAGGTAGGCTGGTTTCGGTTCCCCAACCAGGCCGTATCCGCCTTTTAAAAATGTTGAAGTCCGCAAACGTGTGTCGCCCTCGAAATTACGGACGACGTTTACCATGACTACCCCGCCGCTTGCCGAATCCCCAACCTGGTGGGGCCGGTGCCTGGACTACTGGTTGCGGATCGACCTGCGCTCGCTGGGCCTGTTTCGGATTCTGCTGGCGGTGGTGTTGCTTTGGAACCTGGGTCGTCGGTGGTGGTGGTTCGATACGTTGTACACCTCCTCGGGTGTGTTCCCGGCGGATTCCATCCCACATCACGGCGACTGGCTGGCGAATCTCGGCTTCTGGTTTAGCTGGTACGCCAACCCGCTGGTTTGGATCGAGGACTGGCCTTGGGCGGTGCGGGCCTTTTTTGCGCTCACGGCCGTGTGCTACGTGATGCTGCTATTGGGAATTCGCACCCGGCTGGCCACGGTGCTGTCGCTGGTGCTCTTTGCCTGGCTGTCGCATCGCAACCGGCACGTTACCATCGGCGCCGATTATGTGATGGGCTCCATGCTGCTGTGGTCGCTGTTCTTGCCCCTGGGAGCCAGGTTCTCGCTGGACGGCGTGCGCGCCCGGCTGAAGGCCGGCGTGCGGCTGCCGAGCGGGCCAAGCAACAATTCGGGCGAGCCCTGGTTGGCGGCGCCGCGCATTTCGGCGCGAAATATCGCCGCGCTGGGCGTGGTGCTACAGATTGGCTTGATCTACTTTTGCACCGCCTGGATGAAGTCGGGGGAAAGCTGGTGGGGAAAGGGCACCGCGATTTACTACGTGTTGTATATCGAGCAATCGGTTTACCCGCTGGCCGAGTGGATGCGCGACTTGCCGCTGGGGTTCTTGCGGTTCTTGACTTGGGCCACCCTGGCGGTGGAGTACGCGGCGCTGCCGCTGTTGCTGCTGCCGTGGGGGCAGCCGGCGCCGCGGCGTCTGGCGATCGTCAGCCTGGTGGGCCTGCACGTGGGCATTGCGTTGATTGTCGACGCCGGTCTGTTTTCTTACGTGATGTTTGCCTGCTTTGCCCTGCTGCCGCGCGACGAAGACTGGCGGGCGGCCCGCGCCCTGCTGCGTCACTTCTCGCGCCCGGCCACGGTTTATTACGACGACAGTTGCGGAATCTGCACCAAGAGCTGCGAAGCGTTGGCGATTGTCGACCGCTTTGGCAAGCTGTCGTTCATTGGCAATTCCAACACGCCCGCCTATCGTCATCCGGTGCCAGTCGAACTGACCGAGTCCACGGTGGTCGTTTGCGACGATCGCACCGGCCGACAATCCATCAAGGCCGTGGGAGCCGCCGCCGCGCTGCGCGGGTTGCCATTGCCCTTTCGCGCGTGGTGCTGGATCGGTTGGCCAATCATCCGCGAACTGACCAACGCCGCCTACGATACTTTCGCCGCCAACCGACATCGGGTTTCGGCCTGGCTGGGGCTTACCGCCTGCGGCATACCGCGGGCTCCGCAAACGCCGGGCGTGGGCCGGGAAGCTGGTTCGCCTGGACCGACGGCCGCGGGCGGGTATGCGGGTGAGTATGCGGGCGAGGCGGTGATCGGCCGCCATTCGTGGTGGGGGAAGGTCCTGGCCACCTTATTGTTGGCGTCGATCCTGGTCGACGCGGCGTACTTCACGTTCATTGCCCCTTCGCTGGCGGCTCTCACCGACCCCACCAAGGAGCCCCCCCTGGTTCGCGTGGCGGCCCTGCCGCAGCGTTTGGCTGGGGTTTCGCAGCGGTGGAATATGTTCTCGCCCGACGTGAGCCAGTACGACTTGTGGTGGGTCTGGGAAGCCCAGTGGCCCGATGGACGGCAATTGGACCTGCTGCGAGGAGGTTTGCCGAGCAGCGAGCAGCCCCAGCTTTCCGAACGGCTTTTCAACAGCACGATGGGCGAGTATCTCAAGCATGGCCTGACCGTGGAGGGGGATTACGCTTCGGCCGAATCGCAGGCCGTGGCCAAGGCGTTGTGCCGGTATTTGGCTCGAGAGATAACCCGCGTGTTTAGAGACGATCCGCCGCAAACCATTCGCATTTATCGGCTTCGCCAGCAGGCGCCGCCGGCCGATGGGACCAAGGATCAACTGGTTTCGGACGTGCTGCTCGTGGCCAGCTACGATCTAGCCACGCAGAAATTCCAGCCCAGCAACGACTTGACCTACGTGACGATTCGCCGCCGTGATGGCACGCTCACTCAAGAGGGGCCTTCCGACTGGCGAAATGGCCAGAGGGAAGGACGCTGGACGACCTATCTCGACGACGGCCAAACCGTTTGGTCCTACGGAACCTATCGCGATGGCGCGCTGACGGGGCCAGCCGTGATTTGGAACATCGACGAAGAGGGCCTCCGCGAGGAAGGAAACCTGGTCGACGGCAAAAAGGAAGGCTACTGGGTCAGTTACCATCCCGACGGCTGGATTGCCGCCGCTGGTCGCTATCAAGAGGGAAAGCGGGACGGCGTTTGGGAGCGATATTCTGCTTCTGGCCGGCGACTACGGCAGGTGACCTACCAGGCCGACGTGCTAGACGGCCCAGCGATGACCTGGCACCCCCTTCCTGCCGGCGGATTGCCCGAAAGGATTTGGAGCCGGGGCTATTACCGAAACGGCAGGCCCGATGGCGAATGGACGGAATGGGCCAAGGATGGAAAGCCGGCTCGGCACGGCGTTTACGCCAATGGTTCTCCCCAGGGCACCTGGACCCGCTGGATTTATGGCCGCGCCTATCAGCAAAATTATGATGGCGTGGGCGGGGTAAGCTCCTCGAAATAACATGAGGGTAGCGGTGGGTTCTTGGTTCGGCGATAGCCAGTACCGGCTGGAAAGTACCCGGCGATTTGAATTCGACGGCCGCGCCCAGCGCGTCGCCCACGGCCAGCCCCAGCAGGCAACCCCGCTGTCGGTCATCCAGCTCCCGTCAATTCATGAACAAGCTACCTGCCGTTCCTCACAACTCATCAAATAACTCATCCAGCTCAGCCAATTCCTCCTGCTCGGCCAATTGGCTCTGCTCGGCCGTCCGCGGTGTTTTCCGCAGCAGTTCGTCCGGCAGTTCAAACCGCGTTTCCAGTACGGTGATGGTGGCGGGGATTGGTTGGTTCCGCACGGGAAAGTCTTGGGCGTGGAAGCTTCGCCAAATGAAGACGCTTTTGCCGCGAAAGGGGTCATCCAACGCCCGATAGGCCACACCAAACTCGGCCCGCCCACTCCGATAAGGCGCGATCAGGCTCTTGCGAAACTCGCCATCGTGGTCGCCGAGATACACGGCTTCGATCACCAAACCTTGAACTTCCACCCGCAGCAACGAGCCGGGCGTCAAGTTGAGTTGTTCGGCCGCCTTGCGATCGAGATTCACCGAGCACGCTTCGCGGGCCACGCGCGCGAACGCTCTGCCGTGGCACACACCGTCTTCCACGCGATACTTGCGAAGCCAACTCGCCATGCTCACGCCAGGCACGCGCAACAGCGGCTTGACGGTTTTCACCGGCTTGGCATCGGCCACCGGAGTAAGTACGAGGATTTCCCCGGGACCATTCCAGGCCCCGTCTTCGCCCAACAGGCCCTCGGTTTCCAGCTTGTCCCAGTCCAGCCGATACAACGTCAGCACGTATTCGCCCGGCGGCACGTTCAGCCGACCTGGCGCTTCCTCGGATTCGTCGTCCGAGTCGCCATCCAAGGGGAACGTGTTGGCCGTATCAATTCGCAGCACGCCCGATGGCAGTCGCAACGCCGTCACCTGAGGGCGTTGCCAACGCCCCACTTTCAGTTCTTGCCTGGTGAGCGGCCCACCCACGATCACTTCCACGCTCACCGGGTCGTCTTGCACCAGTTCGTAAGCCGCCAAGGTGCGATTCTTGGACAACTGCTTGAGAGGCCGGCCGATCTCCGCGTCGCTCGCTCCATAGCTGAAGTCGGCCCCCGATTGTTCCAATTCAGGCAAATGCGATTCGTCATACAGCATGACGATGAGACCTTCGTTGTAAACTTCAACCATGGTCGAGCCAGCGCGCGCGCCGGGCCAGGAATCGTTCGCCATAAAAACAGTTCCAGCAGAATTGGCCGCGGAAGTACCCGAAAAGATACCCCCCCGCCCAATATGCGACGGCAACCGGCCCCTGTAAACGGCCCCACCCCCACAAAAAGCCCAGCGAGAATCGCCCCCCATCCCCTAGCCCCCAGCCCCCAATCCCCCTTCCAAACTCTCCCTCACCCGTTCCTCCATCACCTCCAGCATGGCAGGGTGCAAACCCAGCGGGGCCGTCACGCGATATTCTACGCCCGGGTGCTCTTTCGCCGCCTCGGCGGCCAAGGCGGGAATGTCTTGATCCCAGTGCCGGCCGGGGCCGAGGAAGTAGGGATGCACAATCACCAGCCGCGCGCCTTGCGCTACGCAGCGGCCGAAGGCCTCGGCCAGCGTGGGTTCGGCCAGTTCCATGTGGGCTGGCTCCAGGATTGCCAGGCCGGTGCTGTGTTGGAACGCTTGGGCCACTTCCAGCAACAGGGCGTTGCTCTCGGCGCGGCGCGACCCGTGGTCGATGACGATCACGCCCACGGCTTGGTCTTGGCTGGCCAGCAGTTCGGCGAGCGAATTCGGGAGATGGCGCGGCATGGCAAGTACTATCCCAAGTCTTCTTGGCTGGCCCCCTCCGGCGGTATGCCGGGCGGCACGTCGGTTGGCTTGACGTCGCGATGAAACCGGCGAATTTGATTCCAGGCTTCCAGCGGTGAATTGGCGTACGTAATCAAATCCAGGTGAATGTCGTCAATCGCGCCTTCATCGGCCAGGTACTGAAAGTCGATCACATTCTCCCAATACTCGCGACCATACATGATGATCGGAATCGCCTGCATCCGCTCGGTCTGTCGCAACGTGAGCGCGTCGAACAGCTCGTCGAGCGTGCCAAACCCGCCCGGGAATACCACCAATGCCTTGGCACGCAGCAAGAAGTGCAACTTGCGCATCGCAAAGTAATGGAACTGAAAGCACAACTCAGGCGTGATATATGCGTTCGGACGTTGTTCGGCCGGCAGGGTGATGTTCAGCCCCACCGACTTGCCCCCAACCTCAAACGCCCCCCGATTGCCGGCTTCCATAATGCCAGGGCCGCCGCCGGTCACAATCACGTAGTCGCAGTGATCGTTGCACTGACAATCGGCGGTGACCAGTTTCGCAAACTCCCGCGCCGCGTCGTAGTAATGGCTTTTGGCCGCCACCCGCTCTGCCAGGTGCAACTCGCGCTGCAAGGCCTGGTCTTGCGGATCGCGCTCGGCATTGCGCCGCGCCGCCGCCAGCCGCTGGGCGGCCACGTGCGACTCTACAATTCGCGTACCGCCAAACAGCACCACCGTGGAATGCACCTTCTGCTCGGCAAAAGCCATTTCCACTTTGAGCAGTTCCAACTGCATCCGCACCGGACGCAGCTCCGGCTTGGCCAAAAACTCCACGTCCTGCTCGGCCAGCCGATAACTGGAAGATCCCAAGATTTCGCGGAGGTTTTCTTCGGGCGTGCGACTCAAAGGTGCGCCTTTCCTGCTGTGCAAACAAGCCAGCCCACGCGAGTTGCCGCGTGGGCTGGCTTGTTTCAACTGTTGGAATCATGACTTACCTCAAGCAGCAGGCAAGTCGAAAAACCTCAATCAACCTTGTCGAGCGCTTCGAGCACGGCTTCGGTCACACGATTCACTTCGCCAGCGACTCCCGCGGCCCCGGTGCCGCCGGGCGTGGCTGTGCCCGCGGCGGGAGCTTCCACTTTTCGCAGCACGACTTTGTCGGCCGAAATCCAACCGCGAACCGGCACCGAGCCCGACAGGCCCGCTACCAGCACCTTGCCGTCGGCCTTTTCCAGGACGGTGAACTTTTGGCCCTTTTGCACTTCGACCGCCAAGAAGCCCAGCGGACCCACCACTTGCGTGGCTTCGGTCACTTCGGCTTCTTCGGCCGGCATCGCGCCACCACCGATGGCCCCGCCACCGATCAGGCCGCCCAGGTTGATTCCGCCCGGCACGCGAATTCCGCCCGGCCCTGCCAGTCCACCAGGCGCTACCAGTCCACCAGGCGCCGCGGCGTTGGCTTCGATCCGCACGTTCAATTCTTTCATGATCCCCGCCAGGGTGGCGCGGCGTTGATCCAGAATTTGGTCGGCCGTTTCGGCCACCACTTGCAGCAGCGACTTGGCGGCGTCGATTTCCAGGTTGTTGCAACGGAAGTTGCCGGCCAGGAACGAGTCTTGCACGTTATCGCGCGCGATCCAGATGGCCGCCTGAATGATCTTGGGCGTGCAGTCCGATTGCTTGCCTTCGATCAGCACTTTCAGACAGGCTTCGTCGGGCTTGGCCAGCGTGAAGTAGTCGCTCGTTTTGGGCGAAGGGAGTTTGGCGTCGCGGCAGTAGCCTTCCATGATGAAGGTCTGCTCGGCGTTGGCGCTGAGGTGAATCTGGTTGCAGGCGGCCCACTTCGCCTGGGCCGTCCATTGCCATTTCACACCATAGACCACCATGCTTTGGCAGTTGGCCTTGGTGTGAACGAGCACGGTGCCCGGCTCAATTTTGATGTTCAGCTCGCCGGCAATTTTTTTGCGCACGCGAAGCTGCAAGGCATCGCCCGTGGAATAGCCGCGGCCCGAAATATAGACTTCGGCGGCGCCCTGCTGCACGGCGGCGGTGAGCGAAAGCTCGCGAACCTGACCCTGTGCCTGTGCCTGGCCTTGAACCTGAACCTGAACCTGGGCTTGTGCCCGAGCCTGAGCTTGAACCTGGGCTTGGGCCGCGGGTGAAGCCACCGCTAGCCCGACAAGCGTGAGCACGGCGAGCGACAAGGTGTTGATGACTGTTTTCATGGGAGTTGACCCCCTTCAACCGAATGGAGTGTAGTTTACGGCCCGGCCGCATCGACTAGCCTTATACTGCCGGAGGCGGGCCGCCAACGGTCAGCATTTTTCGAATTTTACGATAACGCGGGGCTTTTGTCGCCGGCGAGGGGTGGGGCGACGTGATCAATTCCCCGCTTGCTAGCGTAGCAGGTGCTGATAAGCGGCGACCGCCAGTTGATCGCAACGCTCGTTTTCGACATGCCCCGAGTGCCCTCGCACGTGTTTGAATTGGATTTTGTGCGTTTGCTGGAGCTCATCGAGCCGCTTCCACAGATCGTCGTTCTTCACGGGGGCCAGCCGGCCCCCTTCGCGGCGTTTCCAGCCGTTCCGCTTCCAGTTGGCGAGCCACTCGCTGAGCCCTTTTCCCACATAAACGCTGTCGGTATATAGCTCAACGGTCGAAGGCTTGCTCAAGGCCGCCAGGCCTTCGATCACCGCCGTGAGCTCCATGCGGTTGTTCGTGGTTTGGGCCTCGGAGCCGAATCGCTCCAGTTCCTTGCCCGAAGACGGATGCCGCAGCACAAACGCCCAGCCGCCCGGGCCCGGGTTCCCGCTGCAGCCCCCATCGGTGAATAAATGCACGAGCGGCAGTCCGTTTTGCTCTGTAGGTTCGTTCATAACCGGGGGGCTCTTTCCGTGGGCGACCGTGTGGGCCCAGCTTACTTGTGATCCTGCCACGCATGGTCCGCCGGCTTCACGCCTTTGCGGAACGATCCAAAACCATACGCGGTGGGCTCGTACGCGCCTACCAGGGTAACCTTGCTTTTGGCCGCGATCTTGTCTTCGAGCCCCAAGCACCAGTAGCTGGCGTTCACCAACATGCGGCGCAGGGCCTCGTTCACCAGGTCGGTGGAAGAGCCCATGGTGGTGGTAAACACCCGCCCATCTTTATAAGTCTTGGTCCAGGCGATCGGCATCATCGGATCGTTCTTGCCGCCGCTCACCGGCGCGGCGTCGGGCTGCATGCCAAAAAAGGGATCTTCCTTATCAAACTGGGCCGGCTGCCGCAGCACCTGCCCTAGCACCAGCGGTTTGCTATCGCCCGGCAGTGGGAGTTTAACGGTGTACACATCGGTGGGTCCCCAGATTTCGCCGCTCTTGGTGCCCCGCAAAATAGGGTGATCTTCGGCCCCGGGCGCGAACACGCCCCGCGTGGCTTCGTGCTTGTGCGAACCATGATGGGCCACCCAGGTTTCGCCCAGCACCTGCTTGCCGAATCCCTGTTTGTAGTCTTCGCCCGGGTTTCGCCAGTCGTATTTGTGGTAGGCCGATTCCTTGCGAATGTTGAAGGCGTGCGTGGCTGTGCGCATGCCAATCACCGGCTTGCCTGCTTCCACATAATCCACAAGGTATTTCATCTGATCGTCGGGCAGGTTGCGAAAGCGGAGCGAAACGATCATCAGGTCGGCGGAATCCAAGGCCTCTAGTCCCGGAATGTTGTTCGTGGTATTGGGGTCGATGAAGCCCGTTTGGGGATCGACGGCGAACAGCACCGTGCATTTAAAGCCGTGATGCTTGGCGAGAATTTTGCCCAGTTGCGGCAGGGCTTCTTCCGAACGGTATTCTTCGTCACCCGAGATCAACACCACGTGCTTGCCGGCGCCTGGGCCATCGCCCCCTTCGTAAACCACCCAGGGCACGCCGGTCTCATCCGCACGGATCACCCCTGCCGAAAAAATCGACGACCAGGCCAAAACCGCCATTGCCACGCTGCCAGTTGCCAACCAACGCATAAAGTTCACCTGGGTAGATGCTCATGGAACGGGGGAAGAGGGTCGGTGCCTGGGGGGCAACCCAAACAGACATTCTGTCTGCCGCGGGTCCGCGCTTCAAGCGCGCGCCGGCAGTTCGCCCCATGTGGAGAGTAGCCGTGAAGCGAAATGTTGCGTTGCTTGCCGCCCATGGTCACAATGGCGCGCCGCCGTGAAGATAATCCGCGGCGGGAACCATGGCCTCGTCACTCAGGCTTCCCGCTTGCGAAACCTCTTCAGAACGAACCGTTGCCCCACGCCGCCCGCGAGGCAGACATGCTCCACTCGAAAGTTGGCCCTTTGCGTTTCACTCTCTGGGTACTGCTGGCCGCGCTGCCGGCGAGCCCAGCGATTACGGCAACAGCAAACGCCGCGAAGCCCGCTGCTGGTCCAACTTCTGGGCGGCCCAATATTCTGTTCATCATGACCGATGACCACGCCTACCACGCCATTGGCGCCTACGGCAGCAAGGTCAATCAAACGCCCAACCTCGATCGGCTGGCCAAGGAGGGCATGCGGTTCAATCGCTGCCTGGTCACCAACTCCATTTGTGGGCCGTGCCGGGCCGTGATCCTCACCGGCAAGTACAGCCACGTCAATGGCTTCATCGACAACGGCAGCCGCTTCGATGGCAGCCAGCAAACCGTGGCCAAGCTGCTGCAAAAAGCCGGCTATCAAACGGCCGTCATCGGCAAATGGCATCTCGTTTCCGACCCCACCGGCTTCGACTACTGGAACATCTTGCTGGGGCAAGGACCGTACTACAACCCGCCCATGAAAACGGCCCAGGGCGTTACCAGGCACGAAGGCTACACCACCGACATCATCACCGACTTTGCCCTCGACTTCCTTAAAGATCAAAAGGGGGCCGAGAAGCCCTTCTTCTTGATGTATCACCACAAGGCGCCGCACCGCAACTGGCAGCCCGGCCCCAAGTATTTGAACAAATACAAAGACGTGACCATCCCCGAACCGAACACGCTGTTCGACGACTACGCCGGCCGCGGCACGGCCGCCAAAACGCAAGACATGACCATCGCCAAAACGATGACGCCGGACGATCTCAAGCTCACGCCGCCCGGTAATCTCACGCCCGAGCAGCGCCAAGCCTGGGACGCCGCCTACGACCAAGAAAACGAGGACTTTCGCCAAGCCAACCTGCAAGGCGACGACCTGGCGCGCTGGAAGTACCAGCGCTACATGAAAGACTATTTGCGCTGCATCGATAGCGTGGACGAGAACGTGGGCCGCGTGCTCAACTACCTCGACGAAAGCGGCCTGGCCAAGAACACGGTCGTCATATACACCTCCGACCAGGGCTTCTACCTGGGCGATCACGGCTGGTTCGACAAGCGCTGGATGTACGAAGAAAGCCTCAAGACGCCGCTCATGATCCGCTATCCCGGCCACATTCAGCCAGGCAGCGTGAACAGCGACATGGTGCTCAATCTCGACTTCGCCGAAACCTTCCTCGACCTGGCCGGCGCGGAAGTTCCCGCCGACATGCAGGGCCGCAGTATGGCTCCCATCCTCGTCGGCAACACGCCCGACGACTGGCGGAAGAGCATGTACTACCATTACTACGAGTTCCCCGGCCCCCACAGCGTGCAGCGGCACTACGGCGTGGCAACCGACCGTTACAAGTTGATGTACTTCTACACCATCGACGAATGGGAACTGTACGACCTGGAACAAGACCCGCAAGAAATGAAAAGCGTCTACGGCGACCCGGCCTACGCCGAGGTCCAGGCCGAACTCAAACAAGAGTTGGCCCGGCTGCGGCAGGAGCTCAAGGTTCCCGAAGACAATCGCCCCACTCGCCAGAACCCGCGCCCCATGCCCCAGGGCAAGAACAAGCCGGCGGCTTGATAGCTGGGCTCGTTATCAAGCTGAATTTCCTGGGGTTGAACCTGAGGTAACACGGCCGCCTTCCCTCGTGAAATAAGTTAAGCCACTGACGACATGCCGGGCGCCATGAGCTTGTGATCGCCTACCACGGCCGAAGCAGTCAGAAAGTTCTCCAACTGCTCGCGCCGTGGTGGCAATAGTGGGTCGGCGAAGGCGCCATGTCCAGGAAATGGCAGGCATTGCCTTGTCGAAGGAAACGGCCGTTTTCCGTGGACTCGCACCAACCTTGGTTGCAGAATCGATGGCAGTGCTTTGGGCACCTTGCGAACAACCTACAAACTCAACCGAGAATGCCGATGCCGATTCACTTAGCACCCATCTCCCGCCGATCCTTTCTCGCTGGTAGCGGCGCGGCGATCGCGAGTCTCAATCTACCGCGTTTCGGCTGGTCCGCGGAGGCGACGGAAACAGATCGTTTCGCCCTGCTCTCCGATACGCATATTCCCGATCGCCCCGAAGTTGGGGCTCGCGACGTCAACATGACCGACAACTTCCGGCAGGTGATCCGCGAAATATGCGCTTTGGAGAGCAAACCCTTGGGCATTATCGTCAATGGCGACTGTGCCTATCTCAAAGGGCTAGCGGGCGACTATGCCAACTTTGCGTCCTGCGTCGCCCCCTTCGCTGAGGCCGAGTTGAATCTGCATTTGACGATGGGCAATCACGATAACCGCGCAGAGTTGTATTCCGCCCTCGCCAGCCAGCGGCCTGCGCATCCGCCGGTAGAATCCAAACACGTGAGCGTGATTGAGTCGGCCCACGTAAATTTGTTTCTGCTGGATTCGCTGCGGGAAGTCAATGTGGTGACTGGGGAACTGGGACAAGCCCAACGTGCCTGGCTGGCCCGCATGCTCGATGAGCGGAGTGACAAACCGGCGGTTGTGGTGGCGCACCACAATCCGCAATTCGAACCGCCAGCGGAGGGAGCCCGCTGGAGCGGATTGCAGGACTCCGCCGAGCTCTTTGAACTGCTTAAGGCCAGAAAGCACGTCAAGGCGTACGTGTTTGGGCACACACACAACTGGTCGATCAGTAAGCATGACGGCCTCCACTTAATCAACTTGCCGCCGGTCGCCTATGTCTTCGCGGCAGGGAAGCCCAACGGCTGGGTCCACGCTCACTTTAGCTCCCAAGGCGTGGCGCTGGAGTTGCGGGCGATCGACCCCCAACACCAACAGCATGGGCAAAGAATAGAACTGGCTTGGAGCTAAACAGCGGGCGACCACGCGATGACACTTTAGCGCGCGCACCTTCCCGACGATGTTCTGTTGGCGGTAGTTTTTGTCGGCCATGGCCGGCAGAATGTTGGGCCAGGGCCTGGCGCCGGCAGCGTTGGCAAGCCGTTGGCGAAGGAAAACGCTGGGATGTCGGGCGAACCAGTCGCGTCGGCGGATCAGAAATCTTTGATCTAACACGTTCCCCATGCTAACCTGTCTGCCAGGATGGGCGTACGCGCGCCCTCAACTCCTCCGCCCTTCTTCAACGGCAAGCAAATGGGCAGGCACCGATTACTTCCGGCTGCACTGTTAGCCATCGCTGCCGTTTGCGGTTTCGCACGCGAGGCCGTGGCCGAAGTCACTGAAAGTACGGCCAGCGCGCCCGCTGTTCCCTTGTTTAGCCGCCATGTTTCAGCCGTCTTCAGCCGGATGGGTTGCAACGGCGGCGCCTGCCATGGCGCCGTGCAGGGGAAGAACGGCTTTCGCTTGAGCCTGTTCGCCGCCGATCCCGCTGCCGACTTCGAGCACCTGGCGCGTGACTCGAGAGTGCGGAGGCTCAACTTGTCCTCGCCCCAGCAAAGCCTGCTGCTAACGAAGGCTGCCGCGGAGATACCTCATGGCGGAGGGCAGGTGCTGGACAAAGGAAGCCCGGAGTACGAAATGCTCCGTCGCTGGATCGCCGCCGGCGCAGGGCTTGACGACCTGAAAGCCTCGCACATCGCCGCGCTGGAGGTGGAGCCGGACGAGCAGACCGTCTCGCCCGGCAGCGATTACCAACTTCGCGTTAAGGCCCGCTTTGCCGACGGCACGAGGGAGGACGTGACCGCGCTGTGTCGCTTCGAGTCGCTGGATGCGGCAGTGGCCACGGTCGATCAGCACGGCCGCGTGACCGCCCAAGGCGTAGGGGACGCGGCGCTGGTTGTCCGTTATCGGGCCGAGCCAGCGACTGCGCTGGTCATCGTGCCACTGCCTGCCGGCGCCCCCTTCCCCGATGTGCCCGAGCATAACTTTGTCGACCATCATGTGCTCTCAAAGCTCCGCCGGCTGAACATTCCCCCTGCCCAAACTGCCGACGACGCCACGTTTCTCCGGCGGGTTTCACTCGATGTGAAAGGCCAGTTGCCAACTCCCACGGAGGTTCGCGAGTTTCTGGCCGATGCCAATCCGCTGAAGCGCGGGCGAAAGATCGACGAGTTGCTTGCCCACCCCGGCCACGCCGCGCTGTGGACGCTCAAATTCTGCGACCTGCTCAAGGCCAGCCAATTCGGAGTTTACGCCGACGCCCTGAAACTTGAGGACGACGCCCCTCGTTTCCAGGCCTGGATCCGCGCGCGGCTGGAAGAGGCCATTTCATACGATGAGTTGGCCGCACGAATTTTGCTTGCCACTAGCCGCGAGGGGCGCAGCCTCGATGACTGGCAGGAGGAGGTTGTCGCGCTGTTCGAGGATGCCAATGCCCGGCAGGACGATGTGCAGCGCTATGCCCGGCGACAGACGCTCGACCTGTATTGGCAGCGGGCGGAGTCGCAGGGTGTCACCGGCGCCCTGCAGGTGGCGCACAGCTTCCTTGGGTTGCGGCTGGAGTGCGCCCAGTGCCATCGGCACCCGCACGACGTCTGGCGGCAGGACGACCTGTTGAGCCTGGCAAACTTCTTCACCCGCGTTCGCCCCGTCGGCTTCCAGTCGGCCAACGAGAAGAAATTCCCCGAGGTAGCCGAGCGGTTCACGCGGCTCAACGAGCAGGCCAACGAGTTGGCCGAGGAAGCCAAGCAGCTGAAACAGCAATTCAAGGACTACGACCGGAAAGTGCGGGAAGCCAAAGCGTCGAAAGACCAGGAACGGATCGTCGCGATCGAAAAAGAGTACGAAGAAGTCCGCGCCACGGTCAACCGCGCCGAGGCCCGAGCGCGCAACTTGCGGGAAGCGGCTCGGCGGATGATGCAGGCCGAGGTGCGGCACCTGGTTGACGATAAGCTGTTCGCTTCCATGACCAGCCCGCTGGGGACACAAACTTCCCAGACGTTCCGCCTGCTGGGGGCGACCGAACCGGTCGAGGTATCAGCCGACGAGGACCCGCGAGAGAAATTCGTCGCCTGGCTTCGCTCGCCCGAAAATCCTTATTTCGCCCAGGCGTTGGTCAGCCGTGTGTGGACGCATTATTTTGGCCGGGGAATATTGGAGCCGGCCGATGACCTGTCTCCGCTCAACCCGGCATCGCATCCGGAATTGCTTCACGAATTGAGCCGTGAGTTCATCCGCAACGGCTACAGCCTACCGTGGCTGCATCGCACGCTGCTGATGAGCCGCACGTACCAACAAGCGAGTGAGCCGAACGGGACCGCCGCGGCCGATCGGCGAAACTTCGCTCGGTTCTACTATCGCCGCCTGCCGGCCGAGGTGCTGCTGGACGCGATTGACCAGGCGACCGGCACCCGCGAGAACATGGACATGAAGTACCACCGTTGGCCGGAGGAGATGCGCGCAGTCGAGATGCCCTTCGAGCCGCGGAACGCCTACATCGTGTTCATGCTGCGCCAGTTCGGCCGCCCCCAGCGGGCGTCCAGCGTGCAGTGCGATTGCGAGCGCGACCCGAACAGTTCGGTGCTGCAAGTGTTGAGCCTGGCAAACCATCCGCGAATCTGGGAGAAGATCGCCAGCCCCGAGGGCCGGATCGCACGGATCGTCAGGCAGCACTCCGATCCGACCCAGCGCGTTGAGGAGGTGTTCCTCTCCACGGTGAGCCGCCTGCCGACCGATGAAGAACGCGCCACGTGCGTCCAATATCTTGCCGATTCCCCCACCCCGGAAGCCGGGTTGCAGGGGGTGATGTGGAGCCTGCTCAATACCAGGGAGTTCTTGGTTCAGCATTGAAAGGAAACCGACCATGTCGCGCTACTGCCCCCAGTTTCGCCGAACCAGTCGCCGTGATTTCCTCCGCATCGGGGGGACTTCGTTGTGCGGTTTGAGCCTGCTGGAAATGCTCGGCCGCAGCGCCGCAGCGGCGCCCTCGGCAACCGGGGGCGCTTGGGGTAAGGCCAAGCAGGTGATCGTTTGCTGGATGGCGGGCGGACCGCCCCATACCGACATGTTCGACATGAAGCCGGACTCGCCAGCCGACTACCGCGGCGAGTTTCGGCCGATCCAGTCGAACGTGCCCGGCCTCGACCTGTGTGAGTTGATGCCCAAACTGGCGACAATGGCCGACAAGTATACGATCATCCGCTCGGTTACGACGATGAATAATCCGGGCGACCACGCCCAGGCGCCGCTCTACTGGCTGACCGGCAATCCGCGGCGGACGCGCGGCACCGATCTCTACCCGATGTACGGCAGCGTGCTGTCCAAGTTCAAGCCCGGCCCGGCCGATCTGCCCACGTTCGCGGTACTCGGCAAGATTGACCACCACATCAACAATGATCCGGCCCAAAGCTTTCTCGGACCAGCTTTCGCGCCATTCATCTTCGATCCGACCGACGCCAAAGACTCCATCGCCCGAATGCTCGCGCCGCAGATGGAGATTCCCACCCTGGCCCGCAACATCGAATTGCTCCAGGCGCTCGACAACCGCCTCCGCGGCCAAGACCGGGTGGACGATCTGATTGCGGGGCTCGACCGACACCAGCAGACGGCGTTCAACCTGCTCCGCTCGCCCAAGCTCCGCCAAGCTCTCGACCTGTCCCAGGAAGATCCCCAGACAATCGAGCGCTACACGGCCGGCAACCTGGAGAAAACCCGCTATCCCTCTGGCAGCATGAAGCACTTTTTGCTCGCGCGGCGGCTGGTTGAAGCTGGCGTGCCGATGGTTCATTTCAGTTTAGGGTACTGGGACTGGCACGGAGAGAACTTCGTCGCCGGCCGCCAGCAAATGCCGATGTTTGATACAGGGCTTTCGGCGCTTTTGGAAGATCTCGACCAGCGTGGCCTGTTGGAAACAACAATCGTGCTTGCTCTGGGCGAGATGGGCCGCAAGCCCAAGTGCGGCACCAACCAGGGCGCCGGCCGCGACCACTGGGATTACGCCCAGTTCGTGCTGGCGGCCGGCGGCGGCTTCCGCCGCGGCGAGATCGTCGGCGCCACCGACAAGCTTGGCGAACAGGTAACCGACAAGTTTTACAAAGTCGAAAGCTTCGGCCGCACGCTGTATCACCTGCTGGGCATCGACGCCGAGACTCGCATTGAAACCCACAACCAGCGCCCCGTCAGCCTGATCGCCGAAGAAGCGCCGCTGATCCGCGAGGCGATTGTGTGAGGCGGCCCGTTGGCCACTGGGCTCTGCTACAAGAAAATTCTCAAAAGATACGCTTGCCCGGGTAATTTCCCCGCGGGGGGAGCTTACGGCGCCTGCCGCACGAGTTACGGATCGCGGATGACGCGCTGGTGGTCTTCACGTTGGACAAGCCCGGCCTTCGCTAGGTCCGGCGATCCATGAGTTTGCCAAAGGTCGTACTGTAAACGTCGCAGCAGCGTGATGAGTCGGCACAACCGCGTCGCGGCCCTCGCGCGAAGGGCCAGCGTTCAGACGTCAGAAAACATGTTTCGGGGGCGACAATGAACCTAACGGTCACTTCTCCACTCGACGGCCGAACGCTGGCCAACGTCGAGTCCGCGGACGCCGATACGATCGACGCAGCGGTACGGCGGGCCAAACAGGCATTCGCCGCCTGGGGAGCCATGCCGGTCAAAGAGCGGGTGCAGCCCCTGTTTCGCTTCAAGCACCTGGTGGAACGGAATATCGACGAACTATCTGCCCTGGTCACCTCCGAGAGCGGCAAGACATCCGGCGAAGCGGAAGCGGGCATTCGAAGGGGAATGGAGGTCGTTGAATACGCCACTTCCCTTCCCTCGCTGCGATCCGGAGGACTGTTGGAAGTGAGCGCGGGGGTCGACTGCTACAGTCGCCGGTTGCCGCTGGGGGTCGTTTGCGGCATCACACCATTCAACTTTCCGGCCATGGTTCCGCTTTGGATGTTTCCGCTGGCCATCGCCGCTGGCAATGCGTTTCTGCTGAAGCCTTCCGAGCAAACGCCGCTGACACCGATTCGACTCGGAGAACTGTTGCGCGAAGCAGGTCTTCCGGAGGGAGTTTTTCAAGTGGTGCAGGGAGGGCGAAAAACGGTGGAATGGCTGCTGGACCATCCGGAAATCGAGGCCGCGGCCTTCGTCGGTTCGACCAATGTTGCGCGGGCGGTCCACAGCCGCGGAGTGGCCGCCGGCAAGCGGGTGTTGGCACTCGGCGGGGCGAAGAATCATCTGGTGGTCGTCCCCGACGCGGATCCGGAGATGACGGCCAGGAACGTCGTGTCATCCGCGACAGGCTGCGCCGGACAACGTTGCATGGCGGCGAGCGTTCTGATCGCGGTCAGCGATTGCGACGCGATTCTCAATGCCATCGAGAAAGAAATCAGAAAAATGGTGCCCGGCCAGAACATGGGCGCCGTCATCAGCCAGGCGGCCAAAGCTCGAATTGAAGGATATATCGGGCGGGCGGAGGCCGATGGAGCGAATATCCGCGTGGACGGACGCGGCGTGAAAGTCCCAGGGCGCGCCGGCGGATTTTACGTCGGACCCACCATGATCGAAGGAGTTTCACCCGACCACCCCTGTGCCACGGACGAGATATTCGGCCCCGTTTTGACGATTTTAAAGGTCAAGACGCTCGACGAGGCGCTGGCGATCGAAAACGCCAGTCCTTACGGTAACGCGGCCTCCATCTATACATCCAGTGCGGCGACCGCGCGGTACTTCGAGCAGCACGCCAACTCGGGAATGATCGGCATCAACATCGGCGTGCCGGTTCCGCGCGAGCCGTTTTCTTTCGGCGGCTGGAACGACTCGTGCTTCGGCCGCGGGGACATCACCGGCGAAGACGGCTTGGCTTTCTGGACCAAGACCAGAAAAGTGACCCAGAAATGGTCGGCCGCTGCCACCCGGAATTGGATGTCGTAAATGGACTGGCAGGCTGTCGCCAGGTCCGCCCCGCAGCTCAAGCAAACTCACCCGAAGAAGTATTCACCGTTCGGAATTTCTGCGGGGAAAGGTGCAGCGCCAGCGGAGTCTATCGTTCGCGGGTGAACCCGGCGCGATCTCCCGGAGATATCAACCGCTTGTTCCGATCAGCGCAAGCCCACGGCCGGCGCCAACTCGGCGTACAGGGCTGGGATCGGATCGTCGGCCATCTCTCGTTGCTCCTGCGTGCGATTCGCCAGGTAAAAGCGAACTTCCTGCAAAGCCAGGCGGGCTTCACCCTGCCTTCCCTGTTGTAACAGGGCGATCGCGTTCAAGGCCTTGGCGTAGATCGCCATCGACGAGACGCGGAATGGCACGTACTGCGATTCGAGTTCGAAATCCAGATAGGCCGTTCCGCCCACCGGCAGCCGATGGGCGAAGTTCTCGGCCGCCGCGAATTGTTGCGCGGCCGCGGCTTTTTGGCCAGCATTCAACAAAGCTTGCCCGGCGAAGATGCGGTTGTTCTTGAGCAGCGAGACCAGCGGCGGAGGCCCTAGGGTTGCCTTCGGGTCGCGCTGCGGCCATGGGAGCATCGCCGCGGGAACAGGCTTGGCCAGTTCGAAGTCGCTCAACCGCGCCTCGGCCGCGGCAGTCGACAGGTACAATTCGGCCGCCTTGGCAGGTTGGGCGCGAAAGATCGCTTTTCCTCCGCGCAGACAAAGCACCATCCACAACCCCATGTCGTTCGGTGTGAGACGACCTTGCGGATTCGTCAGCGGCAGAAACGAGGTCTGGTTGGCCATCGCTCGGGCTTCTTCCTGGGCCAGCGCGACCTGAGTCGCCGACAGCGCACGGCTGGCGTCTTGGTCTCCATACTCGGCCAGTACGCTTTCGAAAGCGGCGACACGAGCGTCTGCAGGGTCGATCTCACGCGCCCGCAACAGGGCCTGCCGGGATTTCGTCCAAGTTCCTCGTTCGAGCTTCTGCCAGGCGACTTGCAGCCAAAGGTCGGCCGTGGTGTGCTGCAAGTTGACGGCTCGGGACCGTTCTTCCAGGGCTTCCTCGTCGAGCCCGAGCTTTTCGAGACAAGCGGCCAGACGTCGGCGCATCGCGGGATCGCCGGGATTCTCGCGAACGGCACGTTCCAACCAGGGGCGGGCGCCCGCATAGTCCTGTTTCATGTACAACATCAGGGCCTGGTAGAAGGGCTCTTCTTTGGTGCCTTTGGCGGCGGCCAGGGCGTTGTCGAAACAGAATTGTTCTGTTCGCTCCCACTCACCGGCTTGGCGGTCGCATTCGGCGGCTTGGGCCAGTTCTTCCGGGGAGGCTGGGATGTAGATGGTCTCGGTATCGTTGCGGATGAACCTGCCGTTGCTGTCCACAACTTCCACGGTTCGGGTCACCGGTTTGGGAGCACGCAGGGCCGCCGCCCGTTCACGCAGTCGCGTGGCATATTCCTGGCAACAGTCGGAGAGGGCCATGTGAGCGGCGATCAACCGCGGATCGAACTGCACGGCGTAGCGGGCGGCCTGCTCGGCGGCGGGCAGGTCGAGATAGTGGTGCAACAGGATCGCCGACTTGACCGCCCAGCAGCGCGCATTCCGGCCGTTCGCATTGAGCCCTTCGTTGACGAGGGTGAAGGCTAACTCGATCTCCCACTGCGCCGTCGAGTTCGTTTGGCGACGGAGATAACGCGGCGGCGTGTTGGGAGCCACGGTCAATGCCAGGTTCTTGTTGTGTTCGCGGAGGAACTCGGCCACGTCTGCCAGACGTTCGGCATCGCCCGGATGAGCGCGCGCCGCGGAAACCAATTGGAAGAGTTGTTGCTGATACGTTTCGTCCCAACGGCGACGCCGTGCATCGACACTCCGCCGCAGTGCCAAACCGATCGAGGTCAACTGGTGGAAGTCGGCGGTCGGCGTGGACGCTGCTAGCAATCGCTCCCAGGCGGCGGCTTCGTTCTCACCCGGGAGCAACTGCAAAGGCGGCAAGGCATCCTTTCCCGGCTTCCCTTCAGTCTGGCCACGAGCAGCCATGGCCGCTTCGACCTCACCTGCCAGCCCCGGCGCCAACTCTCGGACGATTGCCAGGTCGGCTTGCGCCCGCACCAGGTCGTTCTGCTTGACGGCGCACAACGCCCGCGCGGCGTAGGCTTCGGGCAGGAATCGGGTCCAGCTTAGAACAAAGGTCAATTCGTTCCTCGCCAGCTCAGGATCGCCCGTCTCCAGCAAGCCGCGGGCATGGTAGTACATGGCCGACCAGTCGTGCGGATCATGCGCCGTGACATAGTTGAAGCTGCGCCGCGCGGCGGAGTAGTCCCGGGTTTGAATCTGGGACACGCCCAGCGCATACAGAGCTTCCGCCGACTTCAAATTGTCGGTCTGAAACGACGAGGCAATCATCAATGCCACGGCCGGCAACTTTGTGAGCGAGGCCGAGTACTTTTGAGCGTCTTGAGGGCCCAACGGGTAGTTGTGTTTCTGCGACAGAGCTTTGTTGCCGTAGCCCACGCCGACATCGGTGATCAGAAAGTCCTCCCCAGCGTGCGAGCCATGCCCTTTGAATTTGGAGGCGGTCAACTGATCACCCATCATCAAGTACGCGAGACGCGCCATGCGGCTCGCCAGCAAGTGGTCGGGATTCAGACGCAGGGCACGCTGCAAGTCGGGCAGGGCCTGCTCCATTTTCTGGCTCACCACCAAAGTTGAGCCGCGAGCGGCGTGGAAATCGGGATTCTCCTCATCCGCTTCAATGGCTGTCGAAAAGCTACCGGCGGCCTCGGCGGGCCGACCATCGACCAATTGGTCGAGACCCTGCAAGAAAGCCAGCATGCCTGGGCGCAGGCTTTCGGGCGGTCGCAGCTTGTCAAGTTCCCCTTTTCGTCCCAAGGCCGACGGACGTTGCGGATCGAATGTGGGAGGGGGCGGGCCTTGGTAGGCCGACGCGAAATTCACTCCGGTCTCGATGGCCTTAACCGCAGGCGTTTCGACGTTCGGCCGGGCCTCGGGTTGCGGAAGCGGCGAGTCGGGAAGTCGCGGCGGTGCCGGAACGTTCAAAGCGGGCGACTCTGCTGCCGGCGGCTGCTGAGCCACCTCTGGCTGGGGCGTCGATCGCAACAACAGCCCGACGGCCACGCCCACACCAACCAGCAACAGACACGCGAGGAAACCTCCCAGAGCAAATAGTGTCATTCGCGTCACCCGCGCCGACGAATCGCTAGCGAATGGAACAGCCGCAGGCTGCGCGGCTGGTGGCGCGACGGGAACTCGTGGAGGCACGTTCGGCAACTGCGGCGGGCGGTTTGAGCTAAGCCCAGGAGCGGGCTGCTGCTGGGCCGTGGGCAGCGGGGGAGGGGATTGGTCAGAAGATTCAGATCGCTGCGACGGCGTATTCATCGGCCCGACTCCGCCAACTTGAAATGCCACAGACGACTAGCGTGAACCGGCGTCGTTCAAGGCTGACTTGCCGACGCCCTGCGATTCGCGCGCCTGCCCGGCATTATACAAATGGCTTTCGAAAATGGAAAAAGTGAGAATGGTCAAGTTCCTCGGCCGGGGCTGGGAGAGCTAGTCCGCAAATGCTTTGGGCCTCCCCAAAAAGGTGGTAAACTGGTCCCGTCGCTGGCCCGCCGCGCGTGGCAATTCATTCTGCAATTGCCGCGAGGGTTCAACTTCGACAACCATTTCATCCTATCGACATAAAGCAACTCATAGGCCAAGCCTTGGTGAACGATGGGATGCAAACCACGACCGGCCGCGATGTTCATTCGGGCAAACGTCAGTTCCAATTTCTTGAGGGGGGAGCCATTCGTGAATAGCAGCAACTTACCGCGCGGACAGAGGAGTGGCCGTTTCTATTTCTATGCGATGATTGGCTGTGGCGTAATACTTGGCAACGGCATGACGGCCGTCGCCCAGCAGCCATTGCCCTCGGGAAAAGACGCGATCCTTCGAGAAACCTTCATCAACAAGGTGCTGGCCGAAGAATTCGACATTGTTCGGCAGTATGACCTGCACACCAAAGATCCCGCCGAACTTCGCGAAGACGCGCACCGGCTGCTGCTTTACATCAGAAAAGTAGAATTGAAATTGGCTGAACCAGGCTTGGATCTGAACTCGGCAGATCAGTTGGGCTCGTCACTATTGGCCCGTGGCACGAAAGATCCCCTGCTGGTTGTCGCGGCCTGGCTCGTGAAGCACGACCTGTCCGACAAGCTGGCCGCCAAAGCGGCCTGCGACCAGGCTATCGCCAATGCGGCGGCAACTTATCCCCCGCGCCAGCAGATCGACATCATCAAGTTTGGCCAGTTCGTGCAGTCGCGGTTAAACCGCACGTACCTTAAGGAGTCACGGAAGTTCCCGGCTCCCGATTCCGATATTTGTTACAACGCTTACCTCCACTGGATTGCTTCCGAGGCTGATTCCTTGGAACGCCAACGCTACCTTTGGTACATGCTGGAATCCTATTTTCTCGACAGGAAGAATTTGTTTGGTGATGTCGAGCTGGCGGAATTTGCTGAAAAAGCCAAGGAAATGAAAATCCATCCTTGGATGCGGCACATGCTCACCGCCTATCACTACTACCAGCAAGGGCACTACTTGGAACTGGGGAACAAAGACCCCCGCGAACCCTTCAAAAAGGCCGGCGAGCAGTACCAGGCCGCCTGGAAACTGGCCCCGCAGTTTCCCGAGGCCGCGTGTCAAATGCTCTTGATCAGCAAGCATCTTGAAGAGAGCCCGCGATTGTGGTTCGATCGAACGGTGGCTGCCGAATTCGATCATCCCAAGGCCTACCTCCACTATCGCTCGCATCTGATTTCAACCGGCGCCGAAGATCTGTTGAAGTTTGCCGCCGAAACCGCCGCCACCAAACGCTACGATACCGTGGTGCCGTTCGAAATGCTGAATTGCCTGTGGAACGTAAAGTCAAATTACCACGAGAACGCTTGGGCTCGCGATGGCGTTTACGAAATGGTCGCCGAAACCTGCCAGGGAATGATCAAATCGCCAACTTTCGACGGCAAACCAAACAACGATGAGCACCGCAAAGAGATGGCCGCCCAACAAATCGCCGTCGCGGTGTATGCCGATCGTTATGCAGAAATCCCGGCACTTTGGGATGCCACCGATTCAAAGTCGCTCGAATCCGTGCTAGCGAGATATCAAATCTCGACGACGCCCCGCGCGTTAAAGGCCGCCGGCGAGGCCGCGCTTAGCGCCGGAAAAATCGTGGGGCAAGTGGAAAAAGCAATCGCCGACGTGAACGACCTGGAGTCGCTCGCCGTGGCGATCGGCATGGTGGACCAGGCGGCCGCGGACCTCGATGCCAAGGATCGTCGCCTGGCACAGTGGAAGTCGGTTCTGGCCACCTACCGAGGATTTTTTTCCGGAGAATGGGGCGATGTCACCTTTCCGGAAGGTTTTATCGAGCTGGGCAATTCGCCGAAATGGAGCCGCGTGGACGATGCCACGCTGGTCACGCGCGGCTCATATCAGTTGCCGTTGGAAGTGGTGGGCCATTTGCCCGGCCCCTTGGAGATTGAGTTCGATATCGCCACCGTGGCCATGCCGCCCGACGTGCGGTTCGCCGGCGTGCAGATCGGGCGCATGCGGCAGGATCCTCGTGACGGCAGTCAAGGCACGGGCTTTGGTTTAAATTCCAAGTCCAACCGCATCGCAATCGTTGGCGACATTGCCGACAGTAAACTCAAAGAGACCAACCATGTGCGCATCTTGGCCTGGCATGGTTACCTCGAAGTTTTCGTCAATTCCGCGCGCGTTTATGCGTCTGGCGTGCATAACTTCGACCCCAATGGATATTTCGCGTTTTGCGTGCCCGGCAACGATAACAGCACACCGATCGTCCGGTTTGGCAATGTGCGGGTACGGCAGATAACGTACGATTCGCCCCCTCGGCGCACGGACTATGAAGCCAAATTCGACTACTACACAGACCGCATCGAGCGCGAGCCGGAGCAATTGGAATATTACGTGGATCGAGGCGACGCCGCGCTCATGATCGGCAAGTTGGAAGTTGCGGCCCGGGACTTTCAACGTGTCGTCGAAAAGAGCCAAGAAACGCCGCCGCTGGCCATGCGGCTGGGGAAAGTCCTGTTCGCCCAGGGCCAATATCAACAAGCCTTAGAAAAATACGAAGCCGTGCTCAAGGCCGATCCCACGTTTCACCCGGCCCGGCTCGATCTCGCCTGGCTGCAAGCCACGTGCGACGATCCCGCATTCCGCAACGCGGACCAGGCGATTGCCAATGTCCAAGAGGTCAAAAAGCACGAGAACATCTTCAGCGATGATCGAAGCTACTTGACATTGGCGGTGGCGCTTGCCGAGAAAGGCGATTTTGCCAAGGCCCAAGTGGCCTGGCTTCAGGCGAAGCGTGGCATTCATCATCTCCCCGAAAACAAGGCAATTCTCGAAATCGTGGAACAATCGCTCCAAGCCAAGAAGCCTTTCCACTGGAGCGATGAACCCGACGCAGCACGCAGATGGCTGGCCAAGGCCGACAGGCTATTGCACGGCAAACGCTTGCCTCCTGACGCTAAATGAGGTCACCATGAGAACCGCGGCTTGGGTCATAGTGATCATGGCCCTGGGGTACTCCTCATCAGCGTTGCTTCAGGCCGACGACACCACGGTGCGGCGGCTTGCCATTCCCGCCGGCGCTCCCGTACGCGCCGACTTTGTGCGAGAGTTGCACCGCTTCCACCAGAATGAAATCGAGTTGTTGGCCAAGCACAACAAGAACGAGCCCTCCACGCGGTCCTTGGCAACCAACTTTCTTAATGAGAGCAATTTGGCCCGCTGCGCCGCCGGCAAGCCCTCCGCGGAGCAAATCGAGCAGCGATTGCAAATGGCGGGAGGCGCGGCCCGAGAACCTCGCCATCCCGATCCGCTGGTGTGCATCCACTATGCCGAAGCTCTCGTTGCGGCCGGCCGCTACCCGGGTGCTCGTACAAGGATCGAAATGGCGATCCAGCTGTTCCAAACGTCCGAGTACCCGCGTGGCCTGCAATGGATGCCGCTGCTACTGAGACGCCGCCTGGCGGCACAATTCAACACATCCAAGGAGCCGCCCCCGGTGCTGGGGCAACTTCACGAGGCCGCCTCCGCCTGGTTCTCCTACGCGCAAACGGTGCCGAAGTCGGAACGCGTTGCCTGGCATCTGTACACCCAAGGCATCGATCGTCACGTTGCTCAAGCTCAGGCTTCGTTGCAAGCCTACGGCCAGCTACCGGAGAAGAACCCTTGGATTTGGGAAATGCTGCAAGGAAAATATGAATATGATTATGCTGCACATTTGCGCGGAGAGAAACCTTCTCACGAGGTACCTCCAGAGCAATGGCAGCAATATGTGCGGCATTGCAACTTAGCCAGCCAGCATTTTCGCAAAGCCCACGAATTGCGCCCTGACTTTCCCGAAGCAGCCACGGTCATGATCACCTTGGCGCGCGATGGGCATGATCTTGAAACGGCTTGGGATTGGTTTGCCAGGGCGGTTGCCGCCGAAGCTGACCACATGCCGGCCTACCTGGCCATGCTTGATGCGCTGCATCCAAACTATGGCGGCAGCTTCGCGGAAATGCTCGCCTTTGGCGAATCCTGCGCGCGCACCCAGCGTTACGATACCGACGTGCCCTACATTTACGTCTTGGCCTGCCGGCAGGCGCGCGAAGACCGCGAATTCTGGATGCAAACGCCAAACAGCGGGCATCGATATGACAAACTGGAATGGGTGCTGGCGCGGCTGCTCGACCATCCCGCGAGGCAGCGCCAACTAGGGCAGGGCCAACTAGGGCAAGGCGCATCAGGATATAGCGAAGCCAAACAAGAACTGTGGGCAGACCTGTTCGATTTCGCCACCGACGGCCACCGGCTGAACCATCGGAACCAGGCAGGGCAGGCGCCGCAAAATGGCTTCTTCCCCAACCCAGCGCTTGCTTCCGAACTGCAAACCGATGGGCCGCTGCCGGGCGATGCGGCTGCCCCCTGGACGCCCGAACGCCTCGCAATTCACAGAACCGTGGCTGCCGATCTTCGCGGCCTGGTGTCGCGGTTGGGTTCAATCGATCAATGGATCCGCGAGCTAGGCAATGACAGCTACTTTGTGCGAGAGGCCGCCACCAGGCATTTGATCGAGTTGCCCATCTGCCCCAGAGCGCAGCTCATCCAACGGCTTCGGGATCCCCATCCCGATCCAGAAGTCCGCTTCCGGGCGCGTTTAGTTCTTGGGCAATCTCTGGACCACACCGCTGAGATCGAAGAGTTGGTGCGGCAAGTTTGGCAGGGTCGCGTGCCCGGCATGGCGGGCGAAATCTGCGCGCTCTTTGAAGTTTGCGATACACCTCGCATGCGCAGCCTGCTGGACCTCGCCCTCGCCGCCACGACCAGGCCAGGCGACGAACCCGCGCTGTCTGAGCGCCTTCAGTCCGCCAATCCCATCGTTCGCACTGCGGCCGTAACGGCGCTCGCCCGACTGGCAACGTCCGAGGCCATTGCCGCACTGCTGGCCCACCAGGAAGAGGCTGACGTGCATGTACTGGCCAACCTGGGCGAAGGATTGACCATCGCCGCGCGCCGCGAAGGTTTGCCAATTCTGATTGCTTTGCTTACCTCCGACGACGAGCAGATCCGCACGCGATCCGCGCTGGCCCTGCAATCGTCCACCGGCATCGACCATGGCTTTTTCTCCACCCACAGTCATGACCAGCGGGCGGCCGTCGCCAATCAATGGCGAAGCTGGCTCGCCGCACATGGCGACTTCACGCTCCGCGCCCGGATCGCAACCGTTCGGGCGATCGATCCTTTCTCCCTGTCGCCCTAGTGCTTTGTTAGCTCTTCAATTGAAGGGTAAACCGACTTTTGCCGCCCAACCTCCCAATACCCGAACAGCTTTTAAGTGGTCGGCCCAGGTCGTTCTCTGGGCAAGCGGATAGGTCGATGGGGTAGTCTGGTCGTAGGACCACTCGCAAGAACATTGATGCGCCGGAAAGCAGGACTTGCGTGATGCCCCCGGTATGCGTGCCGTCCACTTGAGCGGCGGAGAAACGATCGCAATGGCGAACGACCGTCGTAAACCAGGGGATGTTGTTTTATCCCCAGTCCTTGGTTTTTGCCGTATCGTTGGCATCCAAACGGCTGTTGATTGCAGTGCCGCAACCGCCACGACTGGTTTCCCGCGCTCGCGAGCATGACGAGCCTGGGAGGACGAAATAGATGTTGTTGCTAAGGTCCTTCGATTTGCCAATCGGGGTGAGCCGCTTTGAGTTTGGCGACGCCTTCGGCGGTGATTTTCTTGAGTCCGAGCACTGACAGTTTTTTGAGCGACTTGGAGGCGGCCAGGGCCTGCAAGCCCTGGTCGGTTATTTGCGCGCCGCCGATTTTGAACTCTGCAAGGTTGGGCAATTGCGCGACCAATGGCATCGATTCGTCGGTCACGGTGGGAGCATGGGAGACATCCAAGCGGCGCAGAGTGTTGATTTTAGCCGCGTGGGCAATGCCGGCGGGCGAAGCCTGATTATCTAACAGCGAGAGGTCTTCGAGGGGGAGTTTCGTTAGCGCGGCGACGGCCTCGCCCGAGCTGTGGGGGTCTTTGCTGCCGATACCGCAACGCTTTAGATGCGTGAGACGGCTGAGATGGGCGGCCCCTTGATCGGTGAAGCGGGTATGGGCAAACCAGAGCCGGTCGGAGATGGGAACCCGGGAGATAGCTTCCAGCCCCGCGTCGTTGAGGGGCGTGAAATGAAAATTGACGCCGGTCAGGTTCCGCAGTTTGCCGAGATGCGCGAAGCCCGTGCCTGTGCATTGGGTTGAGGCGAGGCCCAGCGAGCGTAGTTCGGTCAAATTGGCCAGATGGACCAGCGCGTCGTCGGAAACAGGCGTGAGTGTGAGATTGAGCTCGCGGAGTCCCTGCAAATTGCTGAGATGACGAAGTCCTTCGCCATGAATATCACAGTTAGCCAGATCGATTTTTTTGAGTGTGGGGTAGCCGGCGAGATTTTCGAGCCAGGCATCGTTGACCATTTCATTGCGGCCGCCCTTGCCTTTGAGCGGGTTGTTGCCGTTGTAGAGGTCGACGGCCGTGGGAATATCGAAGATTTCCAGGCCGGCGTCGCCAGTGGCCAGGTAAAGCCAAGCGGGGCCGCTGGGCGTGCGAATGAGTTTGCCGCCCACCTGGTTGATGGCGGCTTCTAACTTGTTTGTGCGAGGACGTTCGGCGACGGCGCTTTCAATTTCTGGCAGCAGACTGGCGATGTTGCTTTGGAGCTTTTTGTCTGAAAGCTTTGCGATCAATGACAGGCGATCGGTGTTCTTGTCGGGCGAGAGAATTTGGATCAGCAGTTCCTGATCGGCGGGCGCGGTGGTGAAGAGAGCCAACACGCCGTCTAAGTATTGCTGAACTTTGGGGTCCAGGTTTTCAAACCCGGCGGCTGACGGTTTTTGCCCTAGGGCGCGCCGCATGGCGTTGTGGGCCAGGTAGCGGCCGTGACTGAGCGTGAGATGGATGTCGTCGCGATATAATTCGCTGAGATTGCTAAGCGGGGCCTGGCCGGCCGCGATGTCGGCGGCAATTTTGGCCAACAGGTTCTGCGCGTGGGTCTGACGGATTTCTCGGCCGGGATGGAGTTCGCGGAGTTTGGACAGCAACGCCCTGATGTAGCCAGGGCTGTGCTCCATTTGTTGTGGCGAGGCGTAACTGCCGAATTCATCGGCCCGCTGGGCGTGCCTGGCCCAACCGGTGTGAATGACGAAGATGGCTTGGGGTTGCAGCTTCATCCAGGCGGAGATCGTGATGACATCTTGCTCCAGGGTGGAGCCGTAGTGGGGCTGCACGGAAATCACACTATATTGGTTGTCACGAAGGGCCGTGGGCCACGGCGTGGAGGTGGCCACGCAGGGCTTATCCGGATGGGCGGCAATATGCGGCAGGCTCACGCCGCAATCGACATGCCACTGAACGTCGCCATCCAGCAGGCTGGGCACGGTATCCCAAGTGAGCGAATTGCCGATGAGATAATAGCGCGAGGCGGATTCTTGAGCCTGGGCCAGGCCGCTTCCAGCAATGGCAATCAGCACCAGAGAACAAACGGTTCTTGCACAACACATCAAGGTATTTCTCCGCATATAATCTAGAGCCCGGCGCGCAAGCGTGTTCCGCGCGCTCATCGACCGCCGGTCTAGTTCGCTGCAATTGGGCACTATTTGAGCGCTGCGCTCCAAACGCCCCCCGTTGCGAGCGAATAGCCCACGAATCCAGGCTCCCGATGGTTGCCTTCTGGACTTGGGCGGCGCAACCGTCAATGACGATCAGCGCGTCGATTATAGCAGAGGCAACTCTTGACGCTGCTATGTAATCGGTACGCCGCCGAGGCCAAAATTGCGGTCGCGGTTCCTCGCAGCCGCGAGCCGCCGACTCGCTCGGCGCCTGTCGGCCGTGGCCAGCTTGAGCAAAAGTCCGCCGTCGGTTGCCCGATTTTACTGGGATGCTCGCTCTGGGCTCGTACACTAGGAGTTGTGGTCCGTCCGCAAAGTCACCGACCGGTCTGCTGGGGGAGCCCCCGCGAGTTTTCCCAGGGCTGTCGCACTGCCCAACTATTTGCCTTAGGGGAGAAGATTCCATGTACGAGCCGACTTCACCTTCACGTCGCGATTTCATTCTGGGAAGCGTGGCGGCAACGGCCGCGTTGGCTTCGCTGAATCCGGCCGCCGCGTTGGCCAGGGCGGCCGCGGCGCCAAGCGAGAAGATTACGCTGGGCATCATTGGCATTGGCCCTCGCTGCACCTACGACTTGAAGGCGATGCTCCCCTTCCAGGATGTGCAGTGCGTGGCAATTGCCGACGTGCAGGCCTCGCGACGAGAAGCGGGCAAAACGCTGGTGGATGGTCACTATGGCAATACCGACTGCAAGCTGTATCGCGACTTCCGCGAACTGCTCGATCGGGCGGATATCGATGCCGTGCTGATCGCCACCGGCGACCGCTGGCATGCGGACGCGTCCATCCTGGCCGCCCAGGCTGGCAAAGACGTGTACAGCGAGAAGCCGTGCGGCATCACCATTGCCGCCTGTCAACGGTTGGCAGATACCATGCACCGCGAACAGCGCGTATTTCAGGCGGGAACGCAGCGTCGCAGCGTCCCCAACTTCCAAACCGCCGTGGAATGGGTCCACGGCGGCAAGCTCGGCAAGCTGCACACCATGCACGCCTCGGTGTATTTCCCCACGCTCGATAATACCTGGCTGCCGGCCGAACCCACGCCGCGGCGCGATGTCGTGGACTGGAACCTGTGGCTCGGCCCCGCGGCCTGGCGGCCATTCAACCAGCAGTATGTGAATGGCCGGTGGCGAGGCCAGTGGGACTTTGACTCTGGAGCGCGGCTGCTCGATTGGGGCGCGCATACGGTCGATCTATGCCAGTGGGCCAACCAGGCAGACGACACCATGCCGATCGAGTACGAGCCGAGCGAGAAGAACATTGTTTGCAGGTATGCGAATGGCGTGCGTTTGATTCTCGATTTCTTGCCGCAACCTTTTGGAGATCGGTCGCCGCACTACATCACCCGGTTGGGAACATGCCCCGTGCGGTTTGTGGGCGATGAAGGCTGGGTGGAAACGGGCGATGAAGGGGAAATTGTGGCACAGCCGGAGTCGTTGCAAAAATTGGTCGCCGACCCGAGCAAGCGCGTCCGCGGCCTTGATGTTTCGGCCCATGCGCGAGACTTTTTCGACTGTATCCGCACGCGCAAGAAGACGGCGGCCAACGCCGATGTGATGCGGCGTTCGCACATCGCCAGCCATGCCGCGGCAATCGCCTGGATTCTGCAGCGAAAGCTCAGCTTCGATCCGGTAAAAGAAGAGTTCGTGGGCGATGCCGAAGCCAACTTGCTGCGCTCGCGGGCTTCGCGTGAATGGGCGATTTGAGGATCGCCCACGGCGACTTCATGCCGGCCATGGGCGTAATCGTCGCGGTCACTGCCCAAGTGAATAAGATGGCCCAAGAATGATGGCGCCAAGGGAATCGTCGTTGGTTGATTCGATCTGGCGCTATTCGTGGCCCGATTCTTCCCGCAATCATTGTGAACATAGATATGCCGCTAACGATACAAAGCATCTACTACAAGACCGCCTGGCTGTTTGGCCTGCTGGCGTTCATCGCCCTGGGCGGCGTTAACCTGGGCAGGGCCAACATGGCCAACGCCGCTCCGCCCAACGCCGCTCCCCCCAACATTGTGTTGATGATGGGCGACGATCATGGCTGGGAAGAGACCGGCTACAACGGGCATCCTTACGTGAAGACGCCGGTTCTGGACGAAATGGCCGCGACCGGGCTGCGGTTCGATCGTTTCTATTCCGCGCACCCCAGTTGCTCGCCCACGCGAGCCAGTTTTCTCACGGGTCGCCATCCCAACCGGATGGGCACGTTCGCCCCGGGTTATTCGCTTCGTCCGCAAGAACGCACCATTGCCCAGATTTTGCGCGAGGCCGGTTATCAATGCGGCCATTTTGGCAAGTGGCACGTGGGCACCGTCAAAGAGGGCTCTCCGACCAACCCCGGCGCCATGGGGTTTCACGAGTGGGTTTCGCACGATAATTTCTTTGAACTCAACCCCTCGCTGTCTCGCAACGGCGCTCCGCCGGAAGTCATCGAAGGGGAAAGCTCGGAGATCGTGGTTCGCGAGGCCAAGGGGTTTATCGACCGTGCGCGGCAACAACAAAAGCCATTCTTCGTGATCATTTGGTTCGGTTCGCCGCACGAACCTTACAGCGGTTTACCCCAAGACCTGGCCCTCTACGATGACTTGCCCGCCAAGTACGCCGACAAGAAAGCGAACCTCACCTCGAACGAGACCGGTGGTCCCGTCACGCGGCCCAAGGGCGAGGTGCTCCGCGAGCGATATGCCGAGATCACGGCCATGGATCGGGCGATTGGCCAGATGCGGACGCACCTGGCCGAAAAGGGACTGCGGGACAACACGCTGCTGTTTTACTGTGGCGATAACGGGACCTCGGCCGACGGAGCCCTGGGCGTGCCGCATCGGGGCGTGAAGGGACAGGTTTATGAAGGCGGCGTGCTCGTGCCGGGCTTGATTGAATGGCCAGCGCGGATTGCCAAGCCGGCTGCCACGCAAGTTCGCGCCTGCACCAGCGATCTGTTGCCCACGGTTTGTGCGCTGGTGAAGCAACCGCTGCCCACGCGTCCGCTGGACGGCATCGATCTTACGGAAGCCATCGATGGCAAGCTGACCGAGCGTCCCAGCCCTCTTTGCTTTTGGATGTATGGTCAATCCAAGTCGGCAGGCGCCAAGCCTTGGATCGATCCGCGGTGGCAGCAGGGCACCACGCCGCTGGTGAAAAAGATGAACGGGAAAGCGACGCGCGACTTCACCAACTTCCACCACGATACGATCACGGAAAACGACTACCAAGGCCCGCGCGCTATCATTGATGGCCAGCACAAACTGGTTATCCATGAGCGCGGGGACGCGGACCCGAAGGTCGAGCTATTCGACCTGCAGGCCGATCCGGCCGAGAAACACGACCTTTCCCAGCAACAGAAGAACGTCACGGACCAATTGCAAGCGAAACTCCATGCCTGGCAAGACTCGGTACTCAAGAGTCTTACCGGCGCCGATTACCGAGAGTGATGCCGATGATGAATAACCTGGTTAAGAACTGCCTGTTGCTGCTGGCTTGCCTGGCCCTGCTAAGTATCCGCTCCACGGCGGCCGAGCGGCCGAACATTCTGTTCATCTACACCGATGACCACTCGTATCGCACGCTCTCATGTTACGAGCAGGCCGAACCTTGGGCGAAAACGCCGAATATGGACCGGCTGGCCGAGCAGGGCGTACGGTTCACCCACGCCTACATTGGCACCTGGTGCATGCCGAGCCGCGTGGCCATGCTCACTGGCTTGCACCAGTACGGCGCGCAAACCATGCGAATGGAGGGCGTGTACCCCGGCAGCGAGTACGATCCCGAGCAGTGCCGGTTTTGGCCGGCCGTGTTTCGCCAACATGGCTACCAAACCGCCCAAATCGGCAAATGGCACTCGGGCCGCGATGCCGGCCATGGACGCGATTGGGACTATCAAATAGTTTGGAACCGCCCGAAGCATCCTGAAAACTCGCCCAACTATTACCACGACCAATTGATCTCCATCAACGGCGCCGAGCCCAAGGTGGCGCCTGGGTATTCCACCGATAACTACACCCGCTGGGCCGTGGATTACATCAAGGGCGAGAACCGAGATCAGGCCAAGCCCTGGTATCTGTGGCTCTGTTATGGCGGCGTGCATGCGCCTTATTCGCCTGCCGAGCGCCACCTGAACGACTACCCTGGCATCAGCGTTCCCACGCCGGCCGACATCTACCCACCCCGGCCGGGCAAGCCTGCCCATATGCAAAAAATTGCCGCCTGGGAAAAAGGCCCCGACGGCGCGCCGGTGCTCAGCAAAAAGGCCATCGGCAGCGAAGTGGGCGACGACCTCCAGCGCGATCAGGGACGCAATCTCACCCAATGGTCGCGGCAATATCACCAGGCGGTGCGGGCCTTGGATGAAGGGGTCGGCCAGGTTCTGGCCGCGCTCAAAGAATCGGGGCAGTTGGAGAACACGCTGGTGGTGCTGACCGCCGATCAAGGGTACGCCTGGGGCCAGCACGGCTTCCGCGCCAAGTTGGCGCCCTACGACGCCAATATTCGTTCACCCCTGATCATTTCCATGCCGGGCACGCTGCCGCAAGGCAAGGTTTGCCGCACGCCGGTGGGCGGAGTCGATCTGCCGCCCACCTTTTTCCAATTCGCCGGCTTCGACCTGCCGTGGACCATGCACGGCCACGATCTGACGCCGCTGCTGAAAGATCCTGCCGCCGCCTGGCCGCACACCACGATGATGCCTTTCACGGCGGATAAATTCGGCGCCGACTGCGACGCCGTTCCCAAGCCGCCGGCCAACCGCCACAAGAGTGGCCTCCCCTGGTATGTGATGATCGCCCAGGGCAACCACAAGTACATTCGCACCCTGGAAGCGGGCGAGCCTGAGGAACTGTACGACCTCGAAGCCGACCCCGAAGAACTAACCAACCTGGCGCAAGAACCAGCGCATCAAGCTACCGTGCAAAAACTCCGCGCCGCCGCCGTGGCCGAGTTGAAACGCACCGGCGCCAAGATGGTGGATTCGCTGCCGCCGGTGGCGGGACTGGGGGCTGGGGAATAGGGGATGGTGGCTAGGGGAGGGTCGTTTAGTTTTTGTGCGCCTTGGTCAGTTCGGTGGGTACTTTGCCATCGCCGGTGGGTTCCCCTGCCAGGAGCCATGTCAGGTTGAAGCGGGCGAGTTGCCCTCCGCCTTGAGGACCGCCTTCAAAGCAGAGGTAAATCCAGCCTTCGCTCGGCGTGCCAGGCCGGCCGGCGGTGAGCGACGAGTAGGCGCTGGCGCCGTCAAAAACTTGTCGCTTGATGGGCCAGGAGCGGCCGCCATCGAAGCTGGCCCAAACCGTGGACCGCTCGCGGCGCGGGTTGGGCGTATCGATGTTGCTGAAGATCAAGATGTCTTGGCCTGCGACCGGCAATCGCGCCAGGCCCCCCATCAGGCCATACGAGCGATGCTGTTCACCATCGGGCAGCACTTCCACAATTTTGAAGTCCTCCCAGGTTTGGCCGCCATCGTGGCTGATCGCGCTGCGGCGGCGGGTGTAGTTGGGCCGCTGGTCCCAATGCACGCGGGAATTGTAATAGATGTCTCCGTTCGATAGTTCGGCCAGCGTGGCTTCGCCGGTTCCGTTTTCGGGGAACGGCTCGCTGGTTTGCCAGGTGCGGCCGCCATCGTCGCTATACATGGCATTGGTATAGTGGTTCGGCCATTCGCCACGGCGGTTGCCATCCGCGTAATAGCGCGTGGGCCGCAGCAACCGGCCGGCGTGTTTGCCATGCCGCAACGTGATGCCAGCCTCGTTCATGTGCATCGAAGGCAGGTGGCCGGCGGCGTTGGGTTTGATCTTGGTCTGGGTGTCGGCCGACCAGGTTTTGCCGCTGTCTTGGCTGCGGTAGATGGTGAGCGGGGCCGGCGGATGATGCTCTTCGACAAAGGCCAGGATGTCGCCCGACTTTTCATCCACCGTGGTTCCGCCCCCTTGAAAGCCGGCCGGGGCGATGGTGATTTCGTCGCTCCAGGTCTGGCCGCCGTCTTCGCTGCGGCGCGCGATCAGGCCCTTGTTTCCCCAGGTGGCGATCACCGTGCCATCGAGGGCAACCACCAGGTTGGGGAACCGCTGGCTCTTGAACAGTTGCTGGGTTTCAAACCGCGGCTCTCCCAAAAACGGCTTCAATGCGCCTTCCAAGGGAGGAGCGGCCTGGGCCGCCGCTGGGGAGATGGCCAGGGTGAGCGCGAGCCTGAGAAAAATTATTATTACTGGGATATTTTTAAGTTGCACGAAATGATCCTTACTTGGGTAGAGGGAACAATTTTAGAAGGGATCTGAATTGGGGGCGGCGTTGTTTTGGGGAGCGCGGGGTGCCCTGATAAAAAACGGTTGTGGGCATGCTCAGGTTTTGTTGCGCGGCGGCGTTTTACTGGGGGCTCCAGCCTTCAAGCGGAGCCGTGAAGATCTTAGGCTGGCGATCGCCCTGCAAAGCGGCCACGGCTTGAGCGGCCGATTGCACGGCACCGGGCGTGGAATGGATTTCAAACGCGATCTCGAATTGCCGGCTTTCGCCCGGCTCGAGCTGGATGGCTCGGCCTTGCTCGCGTTCGAATGGGTTGAGGTTGGGCAGATTCAGGGCCGGTTCGAGCCCGGTCACGTAGCCATCGGCCGGCATCCGCATGTTCTTCCAGAGCACGAACCAGGGAAGCTGCTGGCGGTTGAACTTGAGGCTCACGCCGGTGGTTGCCGCCTGGTCGTGCAGCAGCACCTGGGTTTGCCCGGCTTCATCGGCAATGAGCTGGGTATAAAACGCCTGCTCGGGGAAATGCGGCTTGGGCTGGGGATACGTGTGCCAACTATCCAGGCCGGCGATGGCCGCCGGATCGCGCGGCGCCAGCGTTTCCAGCGGTAAGTGAACCCGCGCGCCAGGCTGCAACCAGGGCGTGCCAATATTGATATGGTACAGCAGCGACAGCCAACCGGGCTCCGCCGAAAAGTTCGTCACCGTATCGATGAGCGTGAAGCCGGGCTCGCCCAACTGCGTGATGAACTGGCTCGTCATTCGCAGCGAGTTGTGGAACAGCCGGGCTTCAGTTACTTCGCCGGTAACGACGATCTGGCCGGAGTCGGGATCGATGGCCAGTTCCACTTGTTGAGCCGGCGTGTTGGCGATGCGGCCATGCAGCGGTTGTTGCAGTTGGCCGGCCGGGTTGAAGAGCGGCGGGCCGTTGGTTTCCAGCCCACACCGGCAGAGCAGTTCATCAAAGCCAGATAGCCAGCCCAGGCCAGCGGGCTCCATCAGCGGAACCAGCCGAGGATGCACGGGACCAGCGACGGGCGACTGCCAACGCAGCGGCACGCCATCGCACTCGGCTTGCCACAGGCCCATGCCGCGGGTGGGCAGGATGGTGAGCCGGCAGCGACCGTTATCGATTTCCACGGCATCCACGCCATCCCGCAGGCCGCCTTGCAGGCGACGGAAATGCACGCTGAACGGCGTTGCACTCGCGCCGCGAGCGTCAGGGACGCCAAACACGTCGGCCGGGCCAACACGGAGGCCTGCCTGGTAGATGTCGCTGGCGGTATCGAGCAGGGGCCAACGGGCAGTCATTGGTCGTGCTTTCATCCCATTACGAGCTCCAGCGTTTTAGCAGCAGGGGGCCGGCATATTGGGCTCCGGCGCCCAGGGCTTCTTCAATCCGCAGCAGTTGGTTGTACTTGCAGATGCGATCGGTGCGCGAGGCCGAGCCGGTTTTGATTTGGCCGGTGCCCAGCGCGACCGCCAGATCGGCAATCGTGGCGTCTTCGGTCTCGCCGCTGCGATGGCTGCTAATGGCCGTGTAGTTGTTGCGCCGGGCCAGCTCGATCGATTCGATGGTTTCGGTCAGCGAGCCGATCTGGTTCACCTTGATCAAAATGCTGTTGGCGATCCCGCGGTCGATGCCTTCTTGCAGCCGCTTGGTGTTGGTCACAAACAGGTCGTCACCC
>CAYUMU010000032.1:60623-61677 GCA_964445985.1 uncultured Pirellulales bacterium
GTCGTCTTCGCTGCAACCGTCTTCGATCGAGCAGATGGGGAACTTGTCGGCCCACGAGGCGAGCAACTCGACCATGCCGGCCGAGTCGATTTGCTTGCCGTCGATGGTGTAGAGCTTCGTCTTTTCGTCGTAGAACTCGGTGGCGGCCACGTCGAGGGCCAACCGCACCTGCGTGCCTAGCTCGTAGCCGGCCTTGCTGATGGCTTCGACAATGTAGTCCAGGGCCTGGGCGTTGCTCTTGAGGTCGGGGGCAAAACCGCCTTCGTCGCCCACGGCCGTGTTGAGGCCGGCCTTGTGTAGCACCTTTTTCAAGTTGTGGAAGATTTCCACGCCGCAGCGAAGGGCCTCGCTGAAGGTTTCAAACCCGAGCGGCATGACCATGAATTCTTGCACGTCCACGGCGTTGTCGGCGTGCTGGCCGCCGTTGATGATGTTCATCATGGGGGCCGGCAGCAGGCGGGCGTTGGAACCGCCCAGATACCGGTAAAGGGGCTGCCCGGTGTGCTCGGCGGCGGCGTGAGCCACGGCCAGCGAAACGCCAAGAACGGCGTTGGCGCCCATGTTCTTTTTGTTGGGCGTGCCATCGAGCTCGATCATCCGCTGATCGACGGCGATTTGATCCAGGCCGTCCATGCCGAAGATGGCTTCGGAGAGCTCCTGGTTCACATTTTTCACGGCCTTGGTCACGCCTTTGCCGAGGAAAGCCTCTTCTCCGTCGCGCAGTTCGAGGGCTTCGTGAACGCCCGTGCTGGCGCCGCTGGGGACGGCAGCCCGGCCAAACGACCCATCTTCCAGCCGCACATCGACTTCGATGGTGGGATTGCCGCGGCTATCGAGAATTTGACGGGCGTGAACGTCGATGATGGCGGAGCTCATAACTCACTCGCTGCTGGTCGGTGGACTTATCTGGTTTTTGCTGACGAGCCGCATTTTGCCCGATAACGGGGGAAACGACTAGGGGGTGGGGCGAAGGGAAGCTGGACGCTCGGTCGCGCTCGCGGCTGGGTCGCCCCGGCTGGTTGCCCGGCCGGGGCTCCCGCGGATCCGTACGTGC
>CAYUMU010000033.1:0-36343 GCA_964445985.1 uncultured Pirellulales bacterium
AGCCCAACCCTTGCAGCGCAAGAACTTACAACAACAACTGGGGAAGTTGGGCTAAGGCGGATGCGACTCGAGGGTAAGATACGCGCGGCTACTGCCAGCGTCTCTCAAGCGATGTCCCCTTGCGGTTCAAGCTCCCCGGCCGGCCCTGACTTGCAGGCTGCGGTGCAACTGGTAGGCGCGGGTTCGTTCTTCTTGCAGCCGCACATTCTGAGGAAAACGGCGGCTGCTATCGTCGAACAACCTCAGGGCTTCGGCAGGGCGTTGCTGTTCGAGCAGAGCCCAGCCCACGGCCACGAGCAAGTCGGCTTCGGCACTAGCGGCCCTGGCGTCGGCGCCATGGCGAGCTCGCATCAGAGCGCACAGTTTGAGCGTTTGATCGACTTGTTTGGCGCTCACCAGGTGGCTCCCCCAGCGGCGATATACCACGAACTGCTCGGCCGCCAGGCGGGCATCGGCGTGTTTTTGCAGGGCGGACAGCACCACGGCGTCGGCTTCAGAAAATTGGGCCGCCCGGCAGAGCTGATCCACCCAGCGCTGATACAGGGCAATCACGTTGGTGGCGAAGGTGGCGTGATCGGGGGCCAGTAAACGCCCATGCTCCAGCAGGGCCAGGGCTTCGCTGTACTGGTCGTCGTCGGCCAGGCTGAGTGCCCAATTGTTGATGGCCCCCAGCAAATTCTTCCGGGCCGTGCGGCTGGCGGGGTCGAGCTTGAGGGCCTTTTGATTGGCGGCCACGGCCGCGGGATACAGGTCTTGTTCGGCATGATCGACGCCGCGGTTGTAGTAGAGAATGGCGACCATTTGCCAGGCATCCAAAGCCCGGGGGCCGGCGGTGTTCGCGTCTTGGCCGGCGGCGGTTTCCAGGCGCGAAGATCCACGGTGACTGCCGGCATCGGCCGGGCGGCCGGGCACGCTTCGCTCGGCCAGCAGGGGATCGCGATCGACCAGTTCAAACCAGCGGGCGCAGGTGGTTTCCACTCGCAGCGGGCGGCCGCCATCGTTGACTTCGGCATACACGTGGGCGGGAATCTCGACCCCCCAGGCCTCCAGCCCCACTTCTTCGCACAGGCAAACGTAGAGAATTGTCGCGGTAACGCAGTTGTATTTGCCCGTTCGCAGGGTTTCGGAAAGCGTGCTGCAGCGGAGCTCGTACCCGCCGGTGAAAACTTCGGCGTGCAATAGCTGGAGCAGCACGGCGGCTTGGGTGCGAACATTGGCCGAAGAACGCACGTCGGCGCGGAACCGTCGAGCCAGCTCTTCCACGCGGCGCTGCTGAGGGCGGAAATCGCTCTCGTTGGCGAAGCCTTCGGCCGCCAGCGAAGCCCACAGCAGGTTGCCCTTTCGCCCTCCGGTAGCCAAACCGGGTTCGGCCGCGGTGGTGGCGGCGGCGTGCTGGCTAAACAGGGTGTATTCGGTGCCCTGCCGCTGGGATAGGGCGCGAACCAGGGCCGAGGATGCCGAGGGTTGCTCGGGCAGTCTCAAATCGGCCTGGCGGCGGTCGGGCGCGGCCCAAGCGGCGGGAGCGAGCGTGCAACCCAACAGCAGACCCCAGGCCAAAACGCGGCATGAAGACCAGGCGAGCGGCAGGCGGGGGAGTCGCATGTTGCTCATGGGTAGTTTCTCGCTCGTTATCATCCCTGCAAGCTGCAAAGACTTTTAATGCCTCAGTGTTCGTTTGCGGTTTACCCGCGTTAAGACCCTGCAGGTTATAACGCCGAGGTAAACTATTCGCGTCCGGTAATCGGGACCGTCAAACATAGGTTGCGTTTAGGCAACACGCGGCCGCAAACGTGGCGGAACGGCATCATTTTAACATGGGCAGGCTGCGACTCGGCGGGTTGGGAGGGTTGTAACTTGCCCCACTCGGCGGTTCGGGCCGAATTCTCGGCGAGCAGAAACTCCCTCGTGCCGCCATTGGGGACGCCGGGGCCAGGTCAACTGCCGCCTTGCTTCCCACCCCAGAGTTCCCATAATTGATTTTGACCTCGGTTGGGCCTGCTTGACTCGCAAGCTTGTCCGCGAATCGCTGGTCACTCCGGCAATCCCCTTAGTTTTGGTAATGGTAGACATGGACAATACCCAGCGCGGCGATCTTTCCGCACAAGATCGATTTCGCATCGAAGACGGCGCCGGGCCAAGCAAACCGCTGTGGCAGCAGCGCTGGTTCCAGATTGCCTCGGTGCTATTGGTGTTGGCGGTCGGGGGCGCCCTGCTGGTTCAGTCCCAGGGCGATAAATTCCTGGCCAGCTGGTACAGCAGCCGGGCCGAAACGAAAGCCAGCCGGGGCGATTACCAGGGGGCCGTGGCCGACATGAACCACGCCATTGAGAAGACGCCGGATAATCTCGAACTCTACACCAGGCGAGGCGATTATCGGCTGCTGGAAGAAGAGCCCGATCTGGAAGCGGCCTTGGCCGACTTCAACCATGTGCTCGAGGCCGACCCCCACTACTCCACCGGTTACTCGCGGCGAAGCTTCGTTTACCAACGCCAGGCCTTCATGGCCGACGATCCCGCGGAGGCCAAGAAATTGCACGCCTTGGCGATCGAAGATTTGCGACAGGCGTTGCCCGACGTCCCGCAGAACGATCCCGAGTTTCTCAACCAATTGGCTTACGCCCGCGCCTTGGCGGGCATCGATTTAGAGCAAGCTTTGGAAGACATCAATCGGGCCTTGCGGGGTGTCGACGCCGAACGTTTGTTGGCGCGGGTTAAGGCCTCGTCGTCCGACCCGATGGAACTTCAAGCGGCCTGGCGGGCGGCGGGCATGCTCGATACCCGTGGCTATATTGAGCAACAACTTGGCAAAAATGAAGCGGCCTTGATCGACATGGATCACGCGTTGAATTTGCTCGATGCGGCAGCCAAGCCCTTCGCGGCCCGATTCCAAGATGCCCAGGTGCGCGACGCCTTTCTCAAGCGAGAGGAGCAGACTCGCGCGGTCTTGCTGCATCACCGCGGCCTGATCCACCAGGCGCTGGGCAACAAAGACCAGGCCAAGGCCGACCTCGATTTGGCCGATGAGCTGGGTTTTAACCCCAGGGCCGGCGTGTTTTAAGGCGAGCGGCGAAAACGATGTAACCCGACGCGTTGGCGAGGAACTGGCTGAAAGTCCGATCTCTCAAAAATCGAAGGCTCGCGGCCGGCCAGTTTGGTGATTAACCTGGAGGCGATTGGAAACTCGGGGAGGGAGGATTTGCCTTTCCCCCCAACATCGCGTCCCCCCTACCGCCTTCTTCGTCATTCGCTTGCCCAGGAAATTGCCATGACCGAGCCGAGCCGCGCGCCACAGACCTTGCCTGCCATTGACTTGCCTGCTGTAGACTTGCCGTCGGAAGAATCGACGCACCAGCCGAGCCTGGGCCGGAGAAGTTTCTTGGCCGCCGCGGTTGCCGCCACCGCCACGGCCTGGGGCGCTGGCACGTCGTTTGGTCGAGACTATGGCAAGGGCGCCGCGCCGGTTCGTTACCCCGACCCCGATATCGTGGTGCTCGATCCGCGGTTTACGAAGTACAAGATTGGCAATACGCCCATCCAACGCGTGTATCACAGCCCCGACATGCTGTGGGCGGAAGGTCCGGCCTGGAATGGCGTGGGCAAGTATCTCCTCTGGAGCGATATTCCCAACAACGTGCAACTGCGGTGGCTCGAGGAAGACGGTCACGTGAGCCAATTCCGGCATCCGGTGGGCAACAGCAATGGCAACACGTTCGACTATCAAGGACGGCAGATTGCTTGCGAGCACGGCAATCGCCGCATGGTGCGCTACGAATACGATGGCAGCATTACCGTGCTGGCCGACAAGTTCGAGGGCAAGCCATTCAACGCCCCCAACGACGTCGTGGTGCACCCCAATGACGGCGCGGTGTGGTTTACCGACCCCGGCTATGGCAGCCTGATGAACTACGAAGGCGAAAAGGCCAAGGGGGATTCGGCCCAGCCGTATCAGAAGGAGGCCGTCTATCGCCTCGATACTTCGAGCGGCAAGTTGGAGAAGGTCACCGAAGACATCTACAAGCCCAACGGCCTGTGTTTCTCGCCCGACTATAAGAAGCTATACGTGGCCGACACCGGGGCCAGCCATTACGCCGACGCCAAGAAGAACATCAAGGTGTGGGACGTGGTCGATGGCAAATCGCTCAAGAACGGCCGCGAGTTCGCTTCGATGGAACTGGAGATGACGGAAAAGCACGACAACGGCGCATCGAGCACATCCAAGAAGGCCGGCATGGCCGACGGCATCCGCGCCGATATCGATGGCAACATCTGGAGCAGCGCCGGCTGGGTGGGCGATGGCTACGACGGTGTGCACATTTTCGCTCCCGATGGCGATCGGATTGGCCAGATTTTGCTGCCCGAAATCTGCTCCAACGTGTGCTTTGGCGGAACCAAGCGGAACCGGCTGTTCATGACGGCCAGCACGTCGGTTTACGCCGTGTATGTGGAAACCAAGGGCGCCCATCTCACCTGAGCCAGACCATAGTCGCCTTTCGCTCCGCGAAAGGACATGCTTTCGCGGCGCGAAAGCCGACTTTGTTTCTCGTGCAATCCTTCCTTATTTTGCGGCGGGAGCGGCGACTCTTGTTTGAGCCTCGCCGTGCGCGCAGGTATCTTGGGGGGTTCCTTCCCCAATGCGTGCCGATACCGGCCCTAGCCCCAGGGCTAGCCCCCGAAAACATACCGAGTGAGGTCCAATATGCCTGGATTGCGACGGCTTCCTGCCCGGTTGTGCGTTTGGACCTGGCTGTGCATTGCCACATGCGCCGATGTGGCGCTGGGCGAAGAGCCGGTTGAGTTCAGCCGCGATATTCGACCGCTCTTGTCGGATCGCTGTTATCAATGCCACGGCCCAGACGCCGCCCAGCGACCCAGCGAATTGCGGCTGGATGAGCACGATAGCGCCCTGGCCAGGTTGGAATCGGGCGGGGCGGCCATTGTGCCCGGCGAGGCGGAACAGAGCGTGCTGTATCAGCGGATCACTTCCGCGGATGCCAGCCTGCGGATGCCGCCGGAAGAAACCGGCAAAACGCTCACGGCCGCCGAGCAACGGTTGATCGAGCGCTGGATCAAGGCAGGCGCGCCCTGGGGTGAACACTGGGCCTTTGAACGCCCTCGACGAACAACGCCGCCGGCGGTGAATAAGGGGGAAAAGACACGCAACGCCATCGACAACTTCATTCTGGCAAAGCTGGCCAAGACGGGCCTGCCGGCTTCGCCCCAGGCCGATAAAGAAACGCTCATTCGCCGCGTCACGTTCGATTTGACCGGCCTGCCGCCCACCATTGCCGAGATCGACGATTTTCTGGCCGATGACTCGCCAGGCGCTTACGAGAAGGTGGTGGATCGGCTGCTCAAGTCACCGCGATATGGCGAACAGATGGCGCGGCACTGGCTCGATGCGGCCCGCTATGGCGATACGCACGGTTTGCACCTCGATAACGAACGCTCGCTGTGGCCGTATCGCGATTGGGTGATCGACGCCTACAACCGCAATCTGCCCTTCGATCAATTCACCATCTGGCAACTGGCCGGCGACCTGCTCGAGCAGCCTACGCTGGAGCAGCGAATCGCCACGGGCTTCAACCGCTGCAACGTCACCACCAGCGAAGGCGGGTCCATTGCCGAAGAATACCGAGTGCGATACGCGGTGGACCGCGTGGAGACAACTTCCACCGTATGGATGGGCCTCACCTTGGGCTGCGCGGCGTGCCACGATCACAAGTTCGATCCGATCAGCCAGAAGGAATTCTATGGGCTGTTCGCTTACTTCAACAACCTGGCCGAGAAGCCCATGGACGGCAACGCCCTGCTGCCGCCGCCCATTCTGCGGATCACCAATGACGAGCAACAAGCCAAGCTCAAGGCGCTGGAAGACCGCCTGGCCGATGCCGAAAAGCGAAAGAAGGCGGCAGGCGAGAACGCCGTGGCCGACTCATTGTGGATCGATTCCGTGTGGGTCGACGACGACCTGCCGGCCGGAGCCAAGGCCGAGGCCAGCGGCAGCGGCGGCGACTGGACCTGGGTGCCGGCCGCCGAACACCCCGTGGCCTGCGGCGAAAAAGCCAGCCGGCGCGAGAGCGCAGGGCTAGGGCAGCACTTTTTCACCGGCGCCAAACCGCCGCTGGCGATCGGCGAGGGCGATAAGCTCTTCGCCTACGTGTTCCTCGACGCCAAGCATCCGCCGCGGCAAATCATGCTGCAATTCAACGACGGCAGTTGGGAGCATCGCGCCTACTGGGGCGATGACCTGATTGACTGGGGAAAGAAAAACTCCCCCAGCCGCAAACGCATTGGCGATTTGCCCAAGCTGGGCGAATGGGTCCGGCTGGAGATCAAGCCCGAGGACGTGGGCTTGAAGTCCGGCAGCAAGCTCAATGGCTGGGCGTTCACGCAATTCGATGGCGCCGTGCTGTGGGACAAGGCCGGCGTTTCCACCAGCGCCATCGAGCAAGAGATTGTCTCGATCAAGAGCCAGCTCGAAACGCTTCGCAACTCACTGCCGGCCACCATGGTGATGCAAGACGCTGGCCCCGTGACGCCCGCTTTCGTGCTCATTCGCGGTCAATATGATAAGCCCGACAAAAACCAGGCGGTGGAGCCGAGTGTGCCTGCCTCGCTGCTGCCGCTGCCGGAAGGCGCGCCGAAGAACCGGCTGGGGCTCGCGCGGTGGTTGGTGGACGAACGCCACCCACTTACGGCCCGCGTGATCATCAATCGCGATTGGCAACGGTACTTTGGCACCGGGCTGGTAAAAACAGCAGAAGACTTCGGTTCGCAGGGCGACTGGCCCAGCCATCTGGAGTTGCTCGATTGGCTGGCGCTGGAGTTCATCGAAAGCGGCTGGGATGTGAAGCGGCTGCAAAAACTGATCGTCACCTCGGCCACGTACCGGCAGTCGTCGCGTGTGCTGCCGGTTCACTTGCAAAAGGATCCTGAGAATCGGCTGCTGGCTCGCGGCCCGCGGTTCCGGATGGATGCCGAACTGATTCGCGACACGGCTTTATCGGTGAGTGGCTTGCTGGCGCCGCGGATTGGCGGCAAGAGCGTGCGGCCCTATCAACCCTCGGGGCTGTGGGAGGCGGTGGGCTACACCAACAGCAACACCGCCAGGTTCACGCAAGACGCCGGCGAGGCCTTGTACCGCCGGAGCATGTACACGTTTTGGAAACGGACTTCGCCGCCCCCCACGCTGGCCACGTTCGATGCCCCCAGCCGCGAAGCCTGCACGGTCAGGCGAACGCGGACCAACACGCCGCTGCAAGCGCTGGCGCTGATGAACGACGTGCAGTTTGTCGAAGCGGCCCGGCACTTTGCGGCCCGGGTGCTCAAGGAAGGCGGCGAAGACTTCGACGCCCGGCTGGAATTCGCGTTCCGAATGGCGACCGGTCGGCGCCCCAACCCTGCCGAGGTGGCGGTGTGCCGGCAACTGTACGAGCAAAGCCTGGCGAACTTTCGGCAAGATGAGCAGGCAGCGCAAAAGCTGGTGGCGACCGGCGATTCCCCACCCAACCAGGGCGTTGCCGCAACCGAACAGGCCGCCTGGACCGTGGTCGGCAACTTGCTCATGAACCTGAGCGAGACGATAACGCGAGGGTAACCCGTAGACAGCGGTCGCCGACCGCGGCCTTGATCGGCGGCAGCATGGGGCGAAGCCGCGCCATCATTCGTCAACGGAGGTAGAAGCGAATCGCGTGGCTGGAACTCCAGCTGTCACGTCTATTCTTGGGCGAGGACGCCCAAGCCAGGAAAGGCTGCGCTGTCTGTTGGCGAAATCCCTGGCGGTGTGGTTCTGCTTCCGATCCGAGGGCGGTCTTGGCAAAACCTGCCCTACGGATGGGGCGTCTTTTCCAATCGCGACAGCAACTCGCTCACCACCCGCGGATGGTCCGCGGAGTGGTTGCGCGTTTCCAGCGGGTCGCTTTGGTAATCGAAGAGTTCCACCTGAAACTCGCCATTCTCGCCGGGCTGCACGATCAAACGCCACCGATCGGTGCGAAGCGTGCGTTTGCCGCCGGTGAAGAACCCCAGGGCCGGCTTGCCCGCGGGAGTTGCGGGGTCGGCCAATTGCGGACGCAGGCTGCGGCCATCGAGTTGGGCGGGGGCTGGCAACTTGCAGAGGTCGGCCAGCGTGGGGAGCAGGTCGACCGTTTCCACCAACGCGTCGCTGGCCTTGCCGGGTTGAGCCAAACCGGGCTGCCGAATCATCAGCGGTGATCGCAGCGCGTGTTCATACAGGCAATGCTTGCCCCAAATCGCGTGCTCGCCGAGCAAGAAACCGTGATCGCTCCACACAATAACAATGGTGTTGTCGTTCAGCTTGGCTTCCGCAAGCGCGGCCAGCACCCGGCCGACTTGCTCGTCCATGTAGCTCACGCAGCCGGCGTACGACTGACGGAGCAGTCGGGCGTATTGGGGATCGCTGCTGGGGTCGCGGCCGGGCGGATGCCCATAGTTCCCGCGGAACTCACCGCTGCCATGCCAGGACGACGGCCAGGCGGGTTTGGCCGCGGCTTCGGCGGGCAGATCGGGAATGCCACCCTCATGCAAATCGTGCCAACGCTTGGGGGCCACGAACGGGAGGTGCGGTTTGAAGAAGCCCACGGCAAAGAACCAGGGTTGCTGTTCTTTAGACAGCTTTTGCAATGTGGAGACCGCCTCGGCGGCCACCCAGGCGTCGGGGTAGGCCTCGTCGGCGCCATCGAACGCTTCCCAAGCAGGCGACTTGCCCGGCTGCCGCGCGGCGCCGTTGGCGTAGCCATGCATGATGGCCTGCGGCGTTTTCCAAGGGCCGTCGGGAATCCAGCAGCGGTCCCAGGCGCCGGGCAGTTCTTCCGGGCCGGCCGCCCAATCCTTGCCGGTGCGTCCGCCGGGGTAGTGGGTGATTTTGCCCAGGGCGTAGGTTCGGTAGCCCTGTTGTTTGAACAGAGCCGGCAAGCTTTCCGAGGACCAGCTTTTCTGGGTGGAGGCGATGGCATTATTGCCCAGGTGAGCGGGCGTGGAAGGGTAGCGTCCCCGCATCAAAGCGCAGCGCGAGGCTCCGCAAGTGGGAACTTGCACGTAGTGACGCGTGAACGCGCGGGCCGTCTTGGCGAAAGAATCGAGATGCGGCGTTCGAGCATGCTCGACTCCCCACGCGCCGACATCCGTCCGCAGGTCATCAATGGCTAGAAACAGCACGTTGGGACGTTCGGCCGCCGATAGCTTCGCCGCTAGCCCAGGCACTAGCACGGCCAGACACCACCAGCCCCAGAGCGAACGGGCAACACAACTCACGGCGTCTCCTTCCGCTTGGCGGCCCGATCGAGCGTGGCTTTGTACTCCGGGTATTTCATGGGAATCTTTCGACCGAAAGGTTAATTGAGTTGAGGTTGCCCGGCTTCCACGCCTGCCTGGTGTTCTTTCACGGCGGAGAGGATCTCGGCAATGACTTCGGGATGGTCGGCGGCCACGTTGCGCTTTTCGGAAGGGTCGCGGCCCAGGTGGAACAGCAGCGGCGGTTCGTGAGCATCGAGCTTGGGCTGGCCATACCCCGTTTGGGTTTTGAAATGCGCCTTCCACTCGCCGATCCGGCAAGCGAACAGTTGATCGCCCCGATAGTAGAAGAACGGTCGGGCTGGCAGCGTTTCTGCCTGGAACAGCAGCGGCGCCAAATCCTTGCCATCGAGCGTGACGCCGCTGGGGGGCGAGGCCCCCGCCAGGGCCAAGGCGGTGGGAAACAGGTCCAAGGCGCAGGCGAATTGCGAGGTGGTTCCCGCGGCGATGCGGCCGGGCATCCAGGCGATGCCGGGCACGCGCATGCCGCCTTCCCAGGTGCTGCCTTTGCCGTCGCGGAGCAGGCCGGCGCTCCCTCCTTGATTGCCCATGATCAGCCAGGGGCCGTTGTCGCTGGTGAACACCACCAGCGTTCGCTCTTGCAACTTGTGGTTGCGCAGCGCGGCCAGCACCTGGCCTACGCTCCAATCCAACTCTTCCACGGCGTCGCCATAAATGCCTGCCCGGCTTTTGCCTTTGAAGTCGGGCGAGGCAAACATCGGCACGTGCGGGAACGTGTGGGCAAAGTACAGGAAGAACGGTTGGTCTTTTTTACTTTCGATGAATTGAACGGCTTCCGCGGTGTAGCGCTTGGTGAGGGTGGTCTGGTCGGCCGGCTGCTCGATGATTTGGCCGTCGCGAATCAGCGGCACATTCCAACCATCGACCGGAGGGTCGGCCGAGCCTGTCGCCCCGCGCGGGAGGCCGGGCCGGGCGTCCATATCGTTGGAATAGGGGAGGCCAAAACTATGGTCAAAGCCAGCATCGAGCGGGCGCGAAGGGGCATGAATGCCCAAATGCCATTTGCCAATGTGCTGTGTGGCGTAGCCTTGCTCGCGGAGGGCTTCTGCCAGGGTGATTTCGCTGGTTGGCAGCCCACCTTTGGAGTTGGGAAAGAGTACGCGGCGTGAACCGTACATGCCGCTACGAATGGGATAGCGGCCCGTCAGCAGCGCGGCCCGACTGGGGGTGCAAACTTCCGAAGCCGAATAGAAATCCGTAAACCGCAACCCTTCGGTGGCCATCCGATCGAGGTGCGGCGTGCGAATGATCGGCGAGCCGTAGCAGCCCAAGTCTCCGTAGCCCAAGTCGTCGGCAAAGATGCAGATGATGTTTGGCTTTTCGGCGGCGGTGGCTTCAGGTGGGTGGATTCCAGTGCCCAGGATGGCAAGGGCTGGAATGAGCAGCAGGGGCTTTGCGAGCCAAACCAATTTCACGGGGCAAACTCCAAAGGTTCTCAAGGTGATGGGGGGCGACGACTACCGCGGAATGGGATCGCCCCGGCGGACGGTTGTGCCTTCCCAGGTGGCGGTGTCGGTGTCCGCGTCGTAGGTTAGCACCCGATGCTGGCTGCCTGGTGCGGGAGGCAAATCGATCTGAGGCAGCCAGCGGCGATGTTCTTCGATGAGGGGGGCCAAGGTGGCCAGGTGGGCCAGATTGGTCCATTCGTGGGGATCGTTCTTGAGGTCGTAGAATTCTTCGCTGCCGTCGGCGTAGCGAATGTAGCGCCACCGCTGGCTGCGAACGGCATGATTGCCCTGGTTGTGGCTGGTGATGGCGGGCCGCTCGCGCTTCGCCTCGGCATCGGCAAGTTGCGGCGCCAGGCTCGTTCCTTCGAGATCGGTGCGGGGATTGAGGCCGCACAGGTCGATCAGGGTGGGGTAGATGTCGAGCAGTTCGGCCGGTTGGTCGCAGCGTTGGCCGGCCGTGACGCCCGGTCCGGCAAAGATCAGCGGCACGCGGGTGCCATCTTCCCAGAGCGTGTTCTTGCCGGTGATGCCTTTCTCGCCCAGGTGCCAGCCATGGTCGCCCCACACCACCACGATGGTGTTCTCGGCGAGGCCGGCTTGTTCCAGGGCCGACAGCATGCGACCAATTTGGGCATCGACAAAACTGGTGCTGGCCAGGTAGCTGCGAACCAGGTTCTGCCATTGGTCGTTTTCTTTGACCCACTTGAGCCGCGGTTCCGGCAGGTTCCAGTGCAAATACCACGAGAACCGGGGCGTGTCGTCGCGGTCGCCTGCTTTGACCACCGGCAGCAGGCTGTCGTCGCCTGGAAAAAGGTCGTACCACTTCTGCGTTACATAGCAGGGCACATGAGGTAGAAAAAAGCCGGTGGCCAGGAAAAAGGGTTCGTCCCGCGGGGCGTTTTGAATTTGCTCAATGGCCCAAGAGGCAATCTGGTAGTCGCCCTTGTCTTCGTCGCGGTGCGGAAACACTCCCCAGTCCATCAGGGGATGATTGCCCATCGGGGTGGCCGGGATGAGCTTCTGTTCAGGCTTCGCGCCTACGCCGCCGCCCGGTCCCCACACATCGAACTCTTGTTGGCGTTGCTGGAGTCCGCCTGCTCCCCCGTGGTAAATCTTGCCGGTGCTCAGCGTGCGATACCCGTGGGCGTGAAAGTGCTGCGGCATCGCCACGCGATCTTTCCAGTCGTCGAGCGCGCGAAACCAGGGCGCCAAGCCGTAAATGCCGGTGGTGGTGGGCCGCAGGCTGAGCATCAAACTGGTTCGCGACGGATTGCACAGGGGGGCCTGGCAGTGGGCGTTGAGAAACGTCGTGCCCCGCTCGGCCAGGCGATCGAGATGCGGCGTTTTCGCCAGCGGATGCCCTGCCAGGTGGCCGATCCAATCGTTCTGGTCATCGATGGCAATGAACAGCACGTTGGGTCGCTTTCGAGCCGGCTCGGCTTGCGCCACCGGCAAGCACGCCAGCAGGCATAACACCGTGGCCAGCCAGGCGGCCGCCTGAAGCAGATTGCGGCAGCCAAATGTGGGACAACTCACAGGCCATGTCCTCTCGTACTGCATTGCAGCGAATATTCGCGGGCCAATTCGGCGACAGCCGTACCCCTCCCAATGAAAGCCCAGCTTATGCTACGCATTGGGTCACGTCGCCATGTTTTTCGCGGCCGCCTGCCCCGCGCGGTTAAACCTGCCGGCGGAAAACAGCCATTTGCGTGGGGGGGCCGAGCGTGGGGTGCGCGTTGCCAATGCCGTCGAACTGCACCGCGTATTGCTTACGCACGGCCACGCCTGAGACCCACGCCTGAAACTTGGCGCGGTCCCATTCAAACTGGTGGTGAGGATGGCGAAACTTGCCAGGGGGCAATCCTAGCAGCGGATTGAAGTCACCGTTGGGAGTGGTCATCACCACGGTTTGCGGACGAAAGTAACCAAAAACCACGTCTTCCACCTCGGAAAGTCGCCCCGGTTCCACGTGCTCGATGGTTTCCACCAGCGAGCAGGCGTCGAAGCCCAGCAGGTCGGGGCGGCGATCGGTGTACGAAGCTTGCACCAACCTGAGCCGAGCCGGAGAGCCCTCCAGGTAATCGCCCAGGGCCTCGCGCGCGTGCAGCAGCGAAATGCTCGAGGAGTCGAGGCCCACGATCACCTCAAAACAGGGGCAATGCACCAGTCGTGTTAGCAAGGCGCCGGCTCCGCACCCCAGGTCGAGCACGCTTCTGGCGCCGCTTTCGGCGAGCACCCGCAACACGGTTTGCAGCCGAATTTCGTGCAGCCCACTGACCGTGGGCCCCAACCCCAGCGGTAACCGGAAATCGGCGCCCTCGGCGCGACGGTTGCCCTGCGGGGATAAAGGCGAACGGAGAGGTCGATTGTCGCGCATGCGAAGTCCATTTTCGGAAGGCGGCCAGCGAATCCTCCGCGGCCACGGGCGGATGGTCGCGGGCAGATGGTCGCGGTCAGTATATCCGAAAGGTGGCGCGCCGTTGCAGAGGGGGGGCCGGCTGGGCGCCGCTCCCCCTTTTCTGGCAAAAAGAACGGCTTGGAAATATCTGGCCGCCCCTCTATTCTAAAAACATGAGCCAATTGATCGATGCCGACACGTCCGCCTGGGATCGCGCAGCGCAACCATCGCGATCGGGCGTGCTATCTTCCGCCTGTTTGTCGCCGCCCTAGCTAGCTGGCTGGTTGGGCGGCGAAGTGCCCGGCATGGTCAACCGCTGGTGTCGATTACTCGCCATCTGGAGGGCCTTTCCCAGCGTTGGCAGCCCATCGGTTTCGCCCGTGCCGCGGCCCTGCCAGCCCTCCCCCGTGGCGAGTGATGCCGGCAGGCAGCCGCCTGGAGCGAGGATGTTCACGGTTCGCCACTCTACTTTGCCCGCTAGCGGGTTTTTCCCCAGGCCTCTCCACCCCCAATGACTTCGATCGACCCCAACCAAGCGCGAGAAGTGCGGCGCCGCCGCACGTTCGCCATTATTTCGCACCCCGATGCTGGCAAGACCACGCTGACGGAAAAGCTACTGCTATACGGCGGCTGCGTGGAAATTGCCGGGGCGGTTCGCGGTCGCAAGACCGAACGGGCGGCAACCAGCGACTGGATGGAGCTGGAAAAACAGCGCGGTATTTCGGTCAGTTCCACCGTGCTCAGCTTTGAATACGAAGGTTGCCAGATCAACCTGCTCGATACGCCGGGCCACCATGACTTTAGTGAAGATACCTACCGCACCCTCATGGCGGCCGACGCGGCCGTGATGGTGATCGACCTGGCCAAGGGCGTGGAAGCCCAAACCGAAAAGCTGTTTCGCGTTTGTGCCCTCCGCAAGATCCCGGTCTTCACGTTTGTGAACAAGGTCGACCGGCCGGGCCGCGATCCGCTGGCCATCCTCGAAGAAATCGAAACCCAACTCGGCATCGCCGCCGCGCCCTTCAATTGGCCGCTCGGCTCGGGGGTTGATTTTCATGGCGTGGTGGAGGTGGAATCCGGCAATGCCCGCATTTATGGCGAACGCAGCCGGCAGCGGCGAATCGTGGCCCAAACCGTGCCCATCAAAGAACTGACCAATCTCGAGGTGCCAGCCACCATTGTGGAGCGCGCCGACGAAGAGCTGGCTTTGCTGCGCGAGTTGGGCAGCGCCTTCGACCTGCCGGCCTTCCTCGGCGGCGATTTGTCGCCGGTGTTTTTTGGCAGTGCCCTCACCAACTTCGGCGTGCAGCCCTTCCTGGAAAAGTTCTTGGAGCTCTGCCCTCCGCCGAGCGACCGCATGAGCGATCAAGGACCGGTCGCGGCCACGGACCCCAAGTTTTCGGCGTTCGTGTTCAAAATTCAGGCCAACCTCGACCCGCGGCACCGCGATCGCGTGGCCTTTGTGCGCGTTTGCTCGGGCAAGTTCCAGCGCGAGATGGAAGTGCTGCACCCCCGCTCGGGCAAGCGAATTCGCCTGCCGCGTGCCCATCGGGTGTTTGGGCCGCAGCGCGAAACCATGGACGAAGCCTACCCGGGCGACATTGTCGGCCTGGTGAACCCGGGCGAATTTCAATTGGGCGACACCATTTGCGAAGGGCCAGCCATTCAATTTGAGCCTTTGCCGCAGTTCTCGCCCGAGTTTTTTGCCGTGATGCGAACCGCCGATACCTCGCGCCGCAAGCAGTTCGAGCGAGGGCTCGAGCAGTTGATCGAAGAAGGCGCCATTCAGGTGTTCACCGAACCCGGCGCCGTGCGGCGCGAGCCAATCTTGGCGGCGGTGGGGCAGCTTCAGTTTGACGTGGTGAAGTTCCGCTTGGAGTCGGAATACAACACGCAAACCCAGATTCAATGGCTTCCCTACAAATGCACCCGCTGGATCATGAATAAGGCCGTGGATACAAGCCTGCTGATGCTCCCCTACGGGGCCACCCTGGTCACCGACCAGCTAGGGCATACCGCCATCTTGTTCCGTGGCCAACGCGACGCCGAATACGCCCAGCGGCAAAACCCCAAGGTCGAGTTCGTGTCCATTCGCACCAGTGGGCAACCAGGCCAGGGCGAACAGGAGCCGGTGGTTCGATGACGGCAAACCAAGAGCCTATCCAATGACTCCCTCGCGGGAGAGGTTGAGGTGAGGGGGAAACAGGGTTCTCGAATAGGCTCTACGGTGTTCCCAGCATTTCCGCCAGCAACTCCATCGGCAGGCCCACCACGTTGGATTCGCTCCCTTGGGTAATGTGGACCCAGTCCAAGCCGTCTTGATAGCCGAACGCCCCGGCTTTCCCTTCCCATCCGCCGGTGCTCAGATATTCGCCGATGGCCTCGCTGCGGAGCTCGTCCATCTTCAGCACCGTGCAGGCCACCGCCGCGGTCGGCTCAGCCGCATCCACCGGCCAAAGGCACAGGCCGCTGTACACGCGGTGCTCGCGGCCGCTGAGCCATTCCAGCATCCTCCGGGCGTGTTCCTCGTCGACCGGCTTGCCGAGAATCTGGCCTTGGCATTCGGCGACCGTGTCGCAGGCAATCACGGTGACGTTGGTTCGGCCTGCTGCCCGCAAACGGGCGACCACGTCGGCCCCCTTCTGAAAGGCCATCCGCGCCACGAGCTCCGGCGGCGATTCTCCGCTACAGACTCCGCACTCCGCGCCTTCCGATGGCGGCATAACCTCGAACGTATAGCCGGCAGCCGTAAGCAACTCCTGCCGGCGTGGCGAGCTGCTGGCGAGAATCAGGGGGAATGACAACTTTGCGGGGGGAAGCATGTCTGTCCGTTCCGAGCGGGGGAAAATGCGGTATAACCACGCCCATGACCGCGGAGCCACTCGACGTATTGTACGAAGATAACCATCTGTTGGCGGTGAACAAGCCGGCCGGGGTGGTCACCCAAGGGGCCAACCCCGATGTGCCCAGCCTGTTTCACATGGCGGCGCAATACATCAAACTCAAGTACCAGAAGCCGGGCAATGTGTTCCTGGGCGTCACCAGCCGGCTCGACGCGCCCACCACCGGCGTGGTCATCCTAGCGCGAACCTCCAAGGCCGCGGCCCGGTTGTCGGAGCAGTTTCGCGAACGCAAGGTCGACAAAACCTATTGGGCGGTCGTCGGCGGGAAAATGTCACCGTCCGCGGGAACCCTGGTCGATTACCTGGCGCCCGACGAACGCCACCGCAGCGTGAGCGTGGTATCGCCCCAGCACCCCGAGGCCAAAGAAGCCCGACTGTCGTACCGGGTGCTCAAGGAACTGGGGAACAAGACCCTGCTCGAAGTGCAACTGCTCACCGGCCGCAAGCATCAAATCCGGGTGCAACTCGCGGAGCGGGGCTTTCCCATTTGGGGCGATATCAAGTACGGCGCCCCCAAAGGATTTTCACCCGGCATCGCGCTCCACGCCCGCGGCGTGCAAATCACCCACCCCACCCGGCAAGAGCCGCTGCGAATTACGGCCCCGCTGCCGAGCAGTTGGAAGATCTTTGGGCTGGCCGGACTTTCGTAGCGCGGCATCGTCTTTTTTTTGAAGTCTTCTACTCCGCGATCAAACGGCCGGGCGGTTTCAACCCGGCGCGCCATCGGTTCGCACCCCCCGGCATCTGGGAGTTTTTGCTGGCAGCAACGGTTGGAACGGCCCTGGTTATCGCTTGCGCCAAAACGTTGACCTTGGCCACGGTGGCATTGATACTGTGGTTCCCAGCGCCACCCAACGCCCCGGCCTCCGGCATTATCTGCCCCCCTTCAGTTCCAAGGCAACGCACCATGCCATTCGTCGCTTCACCACGCTTGCCTCGCTCCAGCCGCCGCCAATTGCGGTATGCAATTGCGGCGTTGCTCATCGCGGCAATCGCGGCGCCGCTCTGCGGCCCCCAAACGTGTGCCGCAACAGAGCCTCAGGCGAGCCGTAAACCGAATATCATTTTCATCCTCGCCGATGACCTCGGCTATGGCGAGCTGGGCTGTTTTGGCCAGCAGGTGATTGCCACGCCGCACCTCGACCGCATGGCTCGCGAAGGCCTGCGGTTCACGCAGTTTTATGCCGGAGCGACCGTGTGCGCCCCCTCGCGCAGCGTGCTGATGACCGGCAAACACCATGGGCATACCCGCGTGCGGGGTAACGCCAATCCCGAAGGCGCCGGCCCGCAGATGCTGCGGGCCGAAGACGTCACCGTTGCCGAAATGCTCAAACAGGCAGGCTATGCCACGGCGCTGATCGGCAAATGGGGACTGGGAATGCCCGGCGACGAGGGCGTGCCCAACCGCCAAGGCTTCGATTACTTTTTTGGCTACCTCAGCCAGCATCACGCCCACAATCACTTCCCCGATTACCTCTGGCGAAACAACACTCGCGTGCCGCTTCCCAATGTCATCACGGCAGTTGGAGAGCACGGCGGAGGATACGCCACCGAGGCCAAGGTCTATGCCGATGATCTGTTCGCCGACGAAGCCGTGGAGTTCGTCACCGAGCACCAGGCCGAACCGTTCTTCTTATACTGGAGCATGGTTGTGCCGCACGCCAACAACGAACGGACTCGCATGTTGAAAAACGGCGCCGAAGTGCCCGATTTTGGACCTTACGCCGATCGTGATTGGCCAGAACCTGACCGGGGCCAGGCGGCCATGATCACGCGCATGGATAGCTACGTGGGTCGGATGCTCGCCACGCTGCAAAAGCTAGGCCTGGCCGAGAACACCCTGGTGATCTTTACCAGCGACAACGGCCCGCACAACGAAAGCAATCACAACCTGGCCCGGTTCACCCCCTCCGGACCCCATTCCGGCATCAAACGCAGCCTTACCGATGGCGGCATCCGCGTGCCGATGATCGCCTGGTGGCCTGGCAAGATCCAGCCTGGCGGCGAATCGAACCGCGCCGCATACTTTGGCGACGTGATGGCCACGGCCGCCGAGTTGACCGGGGGCGAGGTTCCTCCCAATTGCGATTCGATCAGCTTCGTGCCCACCCTGCTGGATCCGAGCCAACCGCAACCTCCACGTGAATTCATGTATTGGGAATTCCATGAAGGCGGCTTCAAGCAGGCCGCAATCTATCAAGGCCAGTATAAGGGAATTCGTATGAATGACCCCGATGCGCCCATCGCGCTCTATGACTTGCGCGCCGATCCCGCGGAAAAGACGAACATTGCGGACAGCCATCCAGAAATTGCCGCCAAGATCAGCAATTACCTAAAGACGGCCCGTACGCCTTCGGAACATTGGCAACCCAAGTGGCGTTCGGCCCAATCCGGCCGCTAACCACATTGATCCACATATGGATTGCACGAAAAACAAAGTCGCCTTTCGCTCCGCGAAAGGCGACTTTGCCAGAAAATGATTCTTCATGGGTTCCTATTCAGGCAGTTCCAGCATGAGCATGCCCCGCTATATTTTGACGGTATTGATAGCCACGATCTCTCTGGGCGCTTCCCTCGTGAAGGCGGCCGACAATCCGCCGCCGAACATTGTGGTGATGCTCGTCGACGACATGGGCGTGATGGATACCTCCGTGCCATTTCTGACAGATAAAGCTGGCCAGCCGCGGCGCTATCCGCTGAATGAATACTATCGCACGCCCAATATGGAACGGTTGGCCGAGCAAGGCATTCGGTTCAATAACTTCTGTGCGATGAGTGTCTGTTCGCCGACGCGCGTCTCCATTATGACAGGCCAGAATGCCGCCCGGCATCGCACCACCAATTGGATCAATCCCGATAAGGACAACGCCGGCCCTCAGGGTCCGCCCGCTTGGAATTGGCAAGGTCTGAAGCAGGGCGACACCACCTTGCCCCGCTTGCTGCAATCCGCCGGCTATCACGCCATTCACGTCGGCAAGGGCCACTTTGGCGCCCGCGAATACCCCGGCGCCGAGCCGCTGAACTTGGGCTTTGACGTCAACGTGGCGGGGGCCTCGTTCGGCGCGCCCGGCAGCTACCACGGCCGCGAAAACTTTGGCCAGGGCGGCAAACGCGCCAAGCACGCCGTGCCGCATCTCGAAAAATATCACGGCCAAGAGATCTTCCTGACCGAAGCCCTGACGATCGAAGCCAATCGCCACGTGACCGACGCGGTACAGGCCCAGCAACCGTTCTTTCTTTATTTTGCCCAATATGCGGTGCATGCCCCCTTCCAGTCGGACCCGCGGTTTGCGGCCCACTACGAAAAGTCGGGCAAGCCGGAACCGGCCCAAGCGTTTGCCACCTTGATCGAAGGCATGGACAAATCGCTGGGCGACGTGCTCGATCACTTGGAAACACTCGGAGTCGCCGAGAATACGCTGGTTTTTTTCCTGGGCGACAATGGCAGCGATGCCCCGCTGGGTCACGAACACGAAGTCGCCTGCGCCGCCCCGCTCCGCGGCAAGAAAGGCGCTCACTACGAAGGCGGCATGCGGGTGCCGTTCATCGCGGCCTGGGCCAAGGCCAACCCCGGCAATCCGCATCAACAGCAACTACCGATTCCCGCCGGCGCCATCCAGCCGCAGGTGGCCTCGGTTTGCGATCTGTTTCCCACCATTCTGAGCATCACCCGGATTGCCGCGCCGGCAGCACATACCGTTGACGGGGCTCCCTTGCAAACATTGCTGCAGGGCAAGCCCGACACGGCGCGTCCCCCAACGTTCCTCATGCACTATCCGCACGCCCCTCACCGCACCAACTATTTCACCACCTATCGCGACGGCGATTGGAAAGTGATCTATCACTATTTCCCAACCTCAGTATCGGGCGGGTCACACTATCAACTGTTCAACCTGAAACACGATCCCTTTGAACAACAAGACCTCGCCGCCGCTCAGCCCGCCGAACTGCGCCGCCTGATGTCGTCCCTGATCAGGTCGCTCGAAACTCATCAGGCCGTTTACCCGGTGGAAAAAGACGGCGCTGAGCCTGCTGTTCCCCAATTGCCCCCGGTACAATAGCCGTGACCAATGTCGATCGCATGCCTTCCTTGGCCGTTAATCCGCACCATGATCATTCACTATCGAATCGTTCAGTCGCTTGCGCTGAAGTTGCTGTGCTTGGGGTTGGCCAGTAGCGTCGGGCCGCGCCTGCAGGCTGAGGATAACAAGCAGCCCAACGTGCTGTTTATCATTGCCGACGATCTCACGGCCAACGCCCTGGGTTGCTATGGCAATCCGGTTTGCCAAACGCCCAATCTCGATCGGCTGGCAGCCAAAGGTATCCGTTTCACACGCGCTTTCTGCAATGCCACGTATTGCGGTCCTTCGCGGGCTTCGTTCCTTTCGGGATATTACCCGCATGCCACCGGAGTGCTGGGCTACACCAGCCCTCGGCCGGCGATCGGCAATCGCGAAACCTGGCCGCAGCATTTCAAGAATGCCGGCTATTACACCGCGCGGGTCAGCAAGATTTATCACATGGGCGTGCCGGGCGGTATTGAGGACGGTGGCGACGGCGCCGACGATCCCGCCTCATGGACCGAACGCTTCAATAGCCCCGGCCCCGAGTGGAAGGCGCCCGGCGACGGTGAAACGCTCGAAGGCAATCCCGATGGCAAGAAACCGGTGGTCGGCGGCAATACGTTCGTCGTCGTCGAGGCCGATGGCGATGACCTGGTTCACTCCGATGGCAAAACCGCGGCCAAAGCCGTGGAGCTCATCCAGCGGCACGCTGGCAAACCATTCTTTCTGGCCGTGGGGTTTGTGCGGCCCCATGTGCCCTTTGTGGCGCCGCGGTCTTATTTCACGCCCTACCTGCCGTACGACAAACTGCAATTGCCCCCCAAGTTGGCAGGCGATTGGGACGATATCCCCAAGCCGGGCATCAACTATAAAACCAGCCTGAATATGAAAATGGATGTTCGCCGGCAGCGGAAGGCCGTCGGCGGATACTATGCGGCCGTTTCCTATATGGACGCCCAGGTAGGCAAGGTGCTCGCTGCGCTGGAAAAGTCGGGCCAGGCAGACAACACCATTGTGATCTTCACCAGCGATCACGGTTATCATCTGGGCGAACACGATTTCTGGGCCAAGGTGAGCCTGCGAGACGAATCGTCGATGGTGCCGCTCATCATCAAAGCCCCGGGCAAGAAGCCGGCGGTCTGCCATTCGCTGGTCGAACTCATTGACCTGTACCCCAGCATTTCCCAGCTCTGTCAACTTGAGGTTCCGGAGCGGATTCAAGGCCAAGATATCTCGCCTTTGCTCGACGATCCCACCCGTTCCGTTCGAGAAGCGGCATTTTGCGTGGCGCCGTCGCGCCAGGGATTCTTGCTGCGCGAAGACCGCTGGGCCTGCATTCAATATGGCGAAGACGGCGCCGGCGGAATGGAACTTTTTGATACGGCCAGCGATCCGCATCAATACACCAACCTGGCTCGGAGCGAAGAACACGCGCCGGTGGTCAAACGCTTCCAGGCTCTCTTCGCGGCCAAACTCCAGGCCCTTCGCGATCACGATCTCTCAGACAAATAACACTCATTAAATTTCGCTCAAGGCGGTCTCTCTCATGTTTTCAAAATTCTATATCTGGATTCACCAGCCACGGCAGGGTTATTTGCCGGCGTGGGTCATGCTCACGCTCGCGAGCGCCATGCTCGGCGCTGCTCCTCAACCTGCCCAGGCCCAAGCAGAACCAAGGTGAGCCAAAGCAAGCCCAACCTCAGAAAACCCAACCCAAGCAAGCTGCCAATCAGCCCTAGTCCGTTGGGCAGCAGCTAGCAACATTCCCCCCAACTTCCTTCGACCTATTCGTCGCGACCCTCGGGATATTGATCCAATGAAAGCCTGTAATATCGTGATCAAGTTTAACATGTTGCGTGGCGCACTGTGCGCGGCTGCCGCGTGCCTCGCCGCGTTTGGTGGCCTCGCCGCCATGCCAGCCGTGGCCGCGGAAGCTCCCTCTCCGCAGCAGCGTTACCTCTGGCCCGAGGGCGCTCCCCAGGCCATGGGCGAGAAAGACGCCGACAAGCCGCTGATGTTCGTCTACTTGCCCAGCCAGGAACAGGCGACCGGCGCTGCCGTGATTGTTTGTCCTGGCGGTGGTTACGGCGGCCATGCCATGGATCACGAAGGCGTGCAGGTGGCTCGTTTCCTGAACGACATTGGCGTGGCGGCGTTCGTGCTTCGCTATCGCCTCAGCCCCTACCGTCATCCCGTTCCCCTCATGGATGCCCAACGAGCCATCCAACTGGTGCGATCCGATGCGAAAAAATATGGCGTCGATCCCAATCGCATTGGCGTCATGGGCTTTTCGGCCGGCGGACACCTGGCCAGCACCGCCGGCACTCATTATGTGCCTGGCGATCCCGAGGCCAAAGATCCCGCGGCCCGAGTCAGTTCGCGTCCCGATTTCATGGTGCTCTGTTATGCGGTGATTAGCTTCACCGAAAAGTTTCAGCACGGCGGCTCGCGTCGAAATCTGTTGGGCGAAAAAGCCGATGATCCGGCCCTGATGGAAAACCTTTCCAACGAGAAGCAGGTCACCAAAGACACGCCCCCCACGTTCCTGTTCCATACCAACGAAGATAGCGGAGTTCCGCCCGAGAATAGCGTGGTGTTCTACCTGGCGCTGCGCAAGCACGGCATCCCTGCCGAACTGCACATTTACGCCAAGGGTCCGCACGGCGTCGGCCTGATGCCAGGCGACCCGGTGCTCTCTTCCTGGAGCAAGCGGCTCGCCGATTGGCTCTCGGTGTCGGGCTTCCTTTCCAACGGTGCGCGGATGCCCGTCCAGGGCAAAGTCAGCATCGATGGGCAGCCGCTTTCCTATGGCACCATTGCCTTCATCCCGCTTGCCGGACCCGGCAAAGCCACGGCCGTGGCCCGCGTGCGCAATGGCGAATTCCAACTGGACGACAAGACCGGCCCCGAGGTCGGCGAATGCCAGGTGCTCATCACCTGCATGTCGAAGAGCGTGATCAACATGGTCCCCACCATTTCCAAAGAACTACGCTTTGGCGAACAAGGACAGCTCAAGGCCGAGATTAGCGATGGCAAGAATACGCTGAACTTCAATCTGAAATCGGATCGAGAGTAGCGGGAACTCAGCGGGAACTTGAGGTTATTGTCCGCATGTATATTCCTGCTCCAACGATCGCAGTCTTTGAAGTACCTCGTCGGTACTGAACCACGGTCCTTGCGATTCATGGCGGCGTTGCGCCTCTTCGATTTCAGCGGCGTTAAATGGCAAAGTCACCAAGCCAACCAAGTTGCCGTATTGGTCACAGAGCAAGACCTGATCCGTGGCATTTAGCACGGTGCGTAGCTGATCGTCGGTTAGCACGAGTTGAGTCATCTTTGGCACAATGGGTTGGGAGCCTCGCCCGAATTGATTATAGCCATGGAACGAAAGCCGCGACATAGCGTTGCCGCGGCGGGTAATAACCATGGACCCATCCAGCAACGCCCTGCGTTTGTGGCAAGACTTTCCGCGCATGATGAGCTTACACGTAAGCCGAATCCATCTTCAAACCGCTCCGGTCTTCCGCGGCGCAGGCCGCGGCCGTTTGGGCCAGGGCGTTGCAGGCCGTGTCGACTTGCTCGCCGTTGACGTCCAGGTGCGTCACGGCTCGCACTAACTGGGGACCGAAGGGAATCATGCCCACCCCGCGTTCGTTCAACCGATTGCAGAAGTGCGCCGATGTTCCCAGTTGGGGCGAGACTTCAAACACCACAATGTTGGTATCCACGCGCTCCGGCTTGAGCGTCAGTCCTTCGATATGGCGAATGGCCCCGGCCAGTCGCTGGGCATGTTCATGGTCTTCGGCCAGTCGATCCACGTGGTGGCGAATGGCATACAGGGCTCCCGAGGCAATCACGCCGGCCTGCCGCATGCCGCCGCCGAATAGCTTGCGGTGTCGCCGCGCCGCGGCGATCAAGTGCGTTGGCCCGATCAGGGCCGAGCCCACGGGAGCTCCCAGGCCCTTGCTAAAGCATACGCTCACGGTATCAAACAGCGCCGCCCATTGGTCGGCCGCAATCCCGCTGGCCACCACGGCGTTGAACAGCCGGGCCCCGTCCAGGTGCGTGGCCAGTCCATTACCCCGGGCCCAATCGGTAATCGCTTTCACGCCGTCGTGGCTTAGCACTCGCCCGCCGCCCCGGTTATGCGTGTTTTCCAGGCAGACCAGTCGCGTGCGAACCAAATGCTCGTTCTCGGCCCGAATCAATCCTTGCAGTTGCTCCCATTGCAATTCGCCAAACTCGCCCTCCACCGGCCGCACGGCCACGCCACTCAGTTGCGCGTAGCCTCCTTGTTCGTAGTTGTAAACGTGACAGCCGGCCTCGCATAAGATCTCGTCGCCCGGCTGGCAATGCACGCGCACGGCAATCTGGTTCGACATCGTGCCCGAGGGCACAAACAGCGCCGCTTCTTTGCCCAGCCGCTCGGCAATTTCCACCTGCAGCGCGTTCACCGAGGGATCGTCCTGGAACACGTCGTCGCCCACTTCGGCCGCCGCCATGCATGCTCGCATCGCGGCGGTGGGTCGAGTGACCGTATCGCTTCGCAGATCAATCGGCGGAACAGCCACGGCGTAAAACTCCAAGAGCAGAAATCAGGAGAGTGAACACAGGCGCCCAGACACTTGGCGCCGCGTTATATCAACGTTTAAGGCCGGCTTCCTGCCGGCCTTAAACGCGTTGGCGCCTTCAAGGAAGAGGAAGGCAATTCAGCATGGTTTCGCGCCGCGCGAACCTGCTCCCGACGCACATCGTGTGCCCCATCGGCAGGCTCGCTGGCAGAATCTTAGACCATTTCCTTGAGCGACTTCAGCGGGCTCACCTTCACGGTGGTGCTCGCCTTCTTAGCCGGGATATCGCGAAGTTGTCCCAGCACCATCACGCCCTTGCGAGCGGGCTTGGCGGGCACGTCTTTGCGCTTGATCTTGCACAAACCAGGAACGGTAAAGGTCCCAGGACCCTTCTTGCCGACGCTGCGTTTGATCTCATCGACCAAAGCATCGAAGACGGCTTGAACGTCCTTCTTGGTTAGCTCGGTCTTCTCGGCAATGTTCGCGATGATCTGGCTCTTGGTGAGCGGCTTCTCAGGTGCGGATGCGGCCTTGGCCATAGTGGCATCGCCCTCCTTGTAATGGGACTCTTCTAGGAATGGTTTACCGGCGCGCATGAATTTCGTGCAGCCCCACCGCCATGGGAAATTCCAACAAGCAACGTCTGCTTGCCAGGCGAATCCAATTGCCGAGGGCTGTGCGAACGACATACGTCGCCCGTCCGTATTGGCGGAGATTTAATGGTCAGACGGTAAAAAAACAAGCATCAAAACGCCAGAATGCCCTAAAAACGGCTAAAAAACACCATTTGGCAAGGTTCTGACCCCAAATACTCGGTTCCGCCGGCCTCAAATGCCCTCCCTCGGCGGCAGCGCGGCGCGCCCCGCGGCCGCCCATTCGGCTCGGCGATCGCCGCTCGGCAGGGGTTCTCCCGCACCCTGGTCGCAGGCGCCGCGACGAGCTCCCAACCGTGGATCCGAACACGAGGATCGGAAGACGTCCGCTCATGGCAACCGGCATCTGCTACACTCCATCAAACGCCATGTTGATCCAACTCGGTCGCCCCCCGGTTGAAACTTGGGAAGGAGGTCGCCCCGCCATGCCGGTTACCAAAGTTTGCCATCCGCTCCTGGAGCACTCGCTCGGCATGCTTCGCGATGTTCGCACGGGCGCCGCCGAGTTTCGCCAGCATGCCGCGCTCGTGTCACGCATCTTGCTGATCGAAGCCACCACTCGACTCTCGCTCGCCGAGCAGCCCATCGAAACGCCGCTCACGGCGATGAAGGCCCGCCGCCTGGCCGACGAGGTGGTATTTGTGCCCGTGCTCCGCGCCGGCCTGGCCATGTTGCTGGCGGCCCAAGATTTCTTTCCCAACGCCGGGGTAGGCTTCATCGGCCTTGAACGCGACGAGCACACCGCGCAAGCGCGCGGCTACTACCAAAAGCTCCCCAAGCTTTCGGCCGCCCATCAGGTGTTTGTGCTCGATCCCATGTTGGCCACCGGCGGCTCCATCGCCGCCACGGTCGAGGCCCTGCAAACTGCCGGGGCCAAGCACTACACCCTCGTTTGCGTGGTCGCCGCCCCCGAAGGCATCGCCATGGTTCAAGAGCGGTTCCCCGGAGTGGAGATTGTTACCGGAGCCATCGATCGTCACCTCAACGAGCACAAGTTCATCGTGCCAGGGCTGGGCGACTTCGGCGATCGCTACTTTGGCACTTAAGGGCGGGCGGGGCGGATATCGACCAAATACTTCCCCGCCCTGATTGCCCTTCGGCATCCCGACGTCAGACCCTGAGCAGGCCCTAGCGGGCGGGCGTCCCCGGCACTTGGTTCGTGCTGGCAGACAACGCAACCCGCTCGCTCAAAATCCATCGTTCTCCGCCGCATTTTCCTCACAAATCAGCTACAATGGTCCCCGGCGTTGCCTGCCTCCCCGGCAGCGCTGTTTATCAGCCGATGACAGCCCACCTGGTACAGAGCTTGTGCGGATTTCTTGGCTCTTACCAGCTTCACGGATTATCGCCATGACATTTCGTCCTGCGTTTACCAGAATCGCCGCCCTCGTGGGCCTGCTCGGCTGCGTAGGCTCGGCTGCCAACGCGCAAGACTGGCCCATGTGGCATGCCGATGCGGGCCGCACCGGCGCAACCTCGCACGCGTTGCCCTCGTCGCTCTCCCTTAGCTGGACACGGCAACTCCCCACGCCGCGCCCCGCCTGGCCGGCCTCGCAACCCAACTTGCAATACGATCTCTCCTACGAGCCGATCATCGTGGGCCAGCACGTGATCGTCGGCTCCATGGTGAACGACAGCGTCACCGCTTACAGCACCGCCAATGGCGAAGAACGCTGGCGGTTCTTCACCGGCGGCCCGGTTCGTTTCGCCCCCGCCAGCGATGGCGCCCAGGTCTTCGTCACCAGCGACGATGGCTACCTGTACGCCCTGGCTGCCGATTCCGGTCGCCTGCTCTGGAAGGTCAACGGTGGCCCGGCCGAGCGACCCATTCTTGGCCAAGACCGCCTGATCTCCAGTTGGCCCGCCCGAGGCGGCCCCGTGGTGACCGGTGGCGTGGTCTATTTCACCGCCAGCATCTGGCCATCGATGGGCATCTTCGTGCATGCCATCGATGCCGAGTCGGGCCGGCGGCTCTGGACCAACAGCGAACTGGGCGAACAGTTCATGGTCCATCCTCACGGCGCCAGTTCATTCGGCTCCATTGCTCCGCAAGGTTATCTGGCCGTGGCCGGTGACTACCTCGTCGTTCCCGGCGGCCGTACGCCTCCGGCCATTCTCGATCGCCAAACCGGCAAGCTCGTCCACTTTGCATTCCGCGGCAAAGGCGAAGGCGCTTACAGCGCCATGGCCATTGGTGATTCGTTCATTCTCAAGAACCAGCGCATGACCCTCGACGATGGACAACCGCTCGGCTCCATCCACCCCGGCATCTTTGCCAATGGTTTCTTTGTGGGAGCAGGCGGCTCCGATCGCATCAACGCGACCTCGCTCGCTGGCAAAACCAAAGAAGAACAAGCCGTGGACCGCAAAGGCGCCAAGTACACCAAGAAAAGCTTCAGCCCCTCCCAGTCGTGGGAACTCAAGGTGGCTGGCCCTGCTCATGTGCGCCTGGCCGCCGGCCATACGATCGTGGCTGCCGACAAGCACCAAATCGCCACCTACGACATTTCTCAAGCCGGCAAGTCCAAAACTTCCCAGGAACAGCCCCCCCTCTGGTCCACGGAGATCGAAGGCGAAGTTTGGTCACTGCTGGCCGGCGACGGCAAATTGCTCGTGGTCACCACTTCCGGCCAACTCCTCTGTTTCGAAGGGGCCAAGAGCAGCCCGCCGCGGCATCACCCGCTCGCTAGCCCTGAAATCGAACCGGCTCCAGCGCAAGCATCCTCCCAACTCGCCGAGCCGCTGGCCAAACTCGTCTCCCAGGCAAACGCCCAGGCCGGGTTCGCGATCGTGGTCGGTCTTGAATCCACAGCGGCGATTACCGAACTGATCCGCACCACCGACCTCCACATCATCGCCATCGATGAGAGCGCCCAGCGCGTCGATCGCTTCCAGCGGCAAATGGCAACGGCCGGCTGGTACGGTACGCGTGTCTCGGCACGGGTGGGCGATGCCCGCACGTATCCCTTCCCGCCTTATCTCTCGCAGCTCACCTTGGTTCAGGCCGGCGAACAGGTCGCCCCAACCCTGATCGCCGCGCTCTATCGCAGCCTCCGCCCCTACGGCGGCACGCTCACCTGTCAGGCCCAGGCCAATGCGCTCCCCGCCCTCAGCGCGCTGCCGAACGCCCAGCTCAACATGCTCAGCGGTTGGACCACGATCGCCCGCGCCGGCTCCTTGCCCGGCGCTGCGCCTTGGACGCATCAATACGCCGACGCCGGCAACAGCGTGGTTTCGCAAGACACCCTCGTCAAAGCCCCGCTCGGCGTGCTCTGGTTCGGCGGTCCTTCCAACGACAAAATCCTCCCCCGCCACGGGCATGGGCCTTCGCCGCAAGTGGCCGGAGGCCGCCTCGTGATCGAAGGCCCCGACATGCTCCGCGCGGTCGATGTTTACACCGGCCGCCTGCTCTGGGAAAGAGACCTGCCGGGCGTGGGCAAGTACTACGACAACACCAGCCATGCCCCGGGCGCTGGCGAAATCGGGAGCAACTACGTCACCACGCCCGATCGCGTGTACGTGGTTCACGGTCCCGACCTGCTCGAACTTGCCGCCGCCACGGGGCAAACCCTTCGCGCCTTCCGCGAACAAGACGACGGTGGCCAGCCAGCCACCTGGGGTTACCTGGCCGTCTCCGGCGACCTGCTCATCGCCACCGCGTCGCCCGTCAAGCTCGACGACAAAGACGTCAAAACCAAGACGCCCAGCGTCGACCAATTCCTGGCGGCCGCGCAATACGCTTCCTCCAGCAAGCGGTTGCTCGTCTTCGATCGCACCACCGGCAAACGCCTCTGGGACCGCGTGGCGCGGTTCAGCTTCCGCCATAACGGCATTGCCGCGGCCGCGGGCAAAGTCTTCGCCATCGATGGCATGAGCCCCGCCCAACTGGCAACGCTCAAGCGCCGCGGCATCGAGGCAGAAGGCGAAGCCCAACTGCTGGCCCTCGATGGCCGCACTGGCGACAAGGTTTGGACAACCAGCGAAAACGTGTTCGGCACCTTCCTCAACTACTCCGCCGAGCACGATGTGCTGCTGCAAGCCGGCAGCGCTTACCGCGACCGGGCCAAGGACGAAGTCGGCGAAGGCATCGTGGCTTACCGCGGCGCCAGCGGCGACGTGATCTGGAAAAACCTCGACCTCAAATACGGCGGCCCCTGCCTGCTGTGGAAAGATAAAATCATCACCAACGGCGGCGGCGGCTTTCAAATGGAACTGCTCACCGGCCAGCTCACCGGCTGGTCGTACAATCGCATGTACGGCTGCAACACGGCCATCGGCAGCCAGAACCTGCTCACCTTCCGCTCCGGCGCCGCCGGCTACTTCGACCTGGCCACCAACAGCGGCACCGGCAATATCGGCGGCTTCCGCTCCAGTTGCACGGCCAACCTCATTCCGGCCGATGGCGTGCTCAACGCGCCCGACTACACCCGCACCTGCACGTGTTCCTATCAAAACCAGGTTTCGCTGGCCCTGATCCACATGCCCGAGGCCGAAACCTGGACCTTCCAGCCCGACAAGCTGCAAGACCAACTCGCCGATCGCGTGGGTATCAACCTGGGCGCCCCCGGCGATCGTCGCGACGCGTCCGGCACGCTTTGGCTGGAGTACCCCACCGTGGGCGGCCCCTCGCCCAAGGTCGAAGTCCAAGTGGAAGCCGCCCAAGCTGCGGGCGACGTCAAGTGGTTCCGTCAGCACTCGTCGCTTGTTTCGGCGGCAGGACTCGATTGGGTGGCCGCCTCGGGCGGAGAGGGCATCCGCTCGGTGCTCCTGGCGATCTACAATCGCGAACGTCGCACCTACACCGTTCGTCTGCACTTTTCCGAACCTCAGGCGGTAGCTGTGGGCGAACGTCGCTTCTCCGTCGCCCTGCAAGGCACGGAGGTTCTGCCCGAGCTGGACATCATGGCCGAAGCGGGCGAAGCCAACCGCGGCATCGTCAAGGAGTTTACCGGCATCGCCGTGCAGCACAGTTTGCGTATCGAATTGGGAGCCTCTGGCAAAGAACCCTCGAAGCTGCTACCCATTCTCTGCGGCGTCGAAATCATCGTTGAATCGCCGCCACGCCAGTCCGCCGCATCGTCGCCGTAGCGTGCCCGATTTCTTCGCTGCTGGCGGTGTTCATGGCGCGCTCGCAATCGCCGCGTGGCCCGGTTGGGCCATCCTCATTACCATAAGCGACAAGCTAACCGCTTGTAGCTTGTGCGCAAGTCCATAGAATAAACCGCCAAGTTCGTCGCCGATCTTGATCGTGAATTATTGTTCACGCTGGTCGGCGGTAGGTTGTCTCTGTTTTTGTCCGCCGCTTGCGAGGGAAAAGAATGAGTGGCCCGATTATTCGTACCGGTTCCAATGAAGAGTTCGCCCAGGGCTGGGATCGAATCTTTGGCGGCAAGAAGAAAAGTGCCGGCGCCGCGTCCAAAGCGGCTGAACCCAAGGCCGTAGCCAAGAAAAAAGCCAAAACGGCGAAGACCGCCAAGGCTGCCAGGCCGGCGAAAAAGGCGGCCAAGAAAAAGGCCAGCAAGTAGCCCGCCGCCGATCGAGCCAGTCTCATCGACGACCTGGCCCTACCAAAGACCGCGTCTTGGCAGAGCGATTCGGTGCTCTGGCCGCGGGAAGTTCGCCCGCTGCTGCCGCCCCGGCGGCGCAGCGTGCTCAGTCCAGCTTGGGCAGCGATGCTCGCGAACCTTTGCGGCGGTCGCTGCTGGGTCCGCTCACCGGAGCCGATCCCTGCGGGGCCGATTGGGGCAGCGGCTGAGCTTCGGTATTCGCATCCGCGCCAACCGTCGCATGATCTTTCTGGCCCGATTTTCGCGCGCCGCTCCCGCCGAACATTTTGCCCACCCAGCTCACCAGGATTGCCGGCAGCATCACCAGGTCGCCAATCAGTGCCGCGAACATCAGCGGCACCATGAGCATGCCAAACCTCGCGGTGGGCGTGAAACTACTGGCGGCGAATACGAACATGCCCGCCCCGGCAATCACCGTGGTTTGCACCATCGCCACCGCGCAGTGCTTGTAGGCCATCCTCGCGGCGTCTTTCCGGTTGAGCCCCTGGCGAATGCCCCGATTGAACCAGGCCAGGTAATGCACGGTGTCGTCCACCGCCACGCCGAGCGCCACGCTGGCCGTCATCATCGTGCCAATATCCACCAGAAAGCCCGACCACGTCAGGCTGCCAAACACCACCGCCGTGGGGAAGAAGTTAGGAAGCATCAGCAGCACGCCCGCCGGAATGGCATAGAGCAGGCCCACTAGGCTGCCCGACAGGATCACCATTACGCCCGCAATCAGCGCAAACGCCACGGCATAGCTCTTGAGCAAGCCAATCAGCAGCTCGTTCTGCGCCTTGTAGACCAGCGGCACAATGCCGGTGTAGGTGGCCGCCGTGGGCAAGTCCTGCCGCCGCCCGGCAAACACCTCCTGGCCATCGATCGCCACCGTGCACAGCCCGTTCACGTCGCGCACGCTGGCACGCGAGCCATCGGTGTTCACATAGGCAAAGTCCACGCCTTCCGTGCCGCCCGCGGTCAGCTCGGCCGCCTCCCAGCCCTCTTTGCCGCTGAGCGGTTCGAGCATCACCAGCGGATCCACCGCCTGCTTGATCTGGCTCACAAACCGGCTGTAATCCACGTCGTCGAACGCGCTCATCCGCAGGCTGATCCGATACAACTCCTCGCCCGTCTCGGGGTCGAACCGTAAATAGCCGGCCTTCTCAAACCGCGCAGCCGCCTTGCGAAGTTGGAATTCCACTTCCGCGTCGAACAAATAGCCAGGCGAGCTCTCCACTTCCGTCGGCATGAACGTCGCCACCGAAAGCGTTGTATCCACGTGCTCCAGGCTTTCCACCCGCCGGCGTATCCGGTTCAAAAACCGGACGTTCTCCAGCATGCCATCGCGGTTCTCCATTCGAACCGTGCCGCTGGCCAGCGCGGGATCCAGTTCAAACCAGGGAATCGGCCGATCCGATGTGATCCGATGAACCACGTTGGGCGTGTGCCCCGTGGTGTGTACCCGCGCGTTGGGTAAGCCCGCTTTGTGCAGCGCCTGCTCCAGTCGCCTGCCCGTCACGTTGAACGGCAGCGGCCCCGTCGATTTCTCCAGGGGGATGCCCGCCTCATCGAGCTGAGAACCTTCAAATCGCAACTCAAAGGTGCCCGCGTGCGGGGAGCCTTCGACCACCACGCGGGCTTCATTCCGCGTGTGAACCACCACTTCCATCGGCACCAGCGCCGCCAACTTCGATTCAATCCAGGCGTAATCGCGAATGATCCGCGCGTCTTCGTCAAAGAGCTTCATTAGCTTCACGGTGGTTTTCATCTGCGTGGCGGCGCCGTAGCCGAGTACCACCGTCGCGATCATGAAGACCCCGAATACCAGCCCCCCGTGATTGAGCACCTTGTCGCCCCACCACATCCAGAACCGGCCCCATTTACCTTCGCGGGGCGGCGCCAGAGCCCGCTGCCGCAGGGCTTCGGCGTCTTTCTCGTTGAGCGGCCACAGCGTGAGCGCCGCTGGCAAGAACAGATACAGCCAGGCCAGCGAAACCATCGTGGCAATCGCCGAATACAAACCAAACTTGCGAATCGGCACCAGGTCGCTCATATACAGCGAAGCCAGCCCGATTGCCGTGGTCAACGCCGCCAGCGTGCAAGGCGTGATCGCCTTCATCACCGCTCGGGCTGGAGCCCCCTTCAGGCCCGCTTCGCTCACGGCGTCGCGGTAATAGTTCACAATATGAATCGCCCCGGAAATGGTCAGCACATAAATCAGCGAAGGCATCGAAAGCAGAATGGCATCCACTTTCACCCCGCTGTACCACACCACCGCCAGGCTCGTGAACTCGCTGAAGATCGCCGTGCAAAACACGATCATCGTCAGCTTGAAATTGCGGAAGCAGATCAGGCACAGCAAAAAGCCCACCCCAAACGACATGTTCGCCAGCCGCCGCAGCGATTCCTCCCCCTCGCGATCGATCGCCAGGTTATCCACCGGCGGGCCGCCCATCCGCAAATCTTCCGCCGCAATATCGCACTCTTCCACGGCCACCCGCTGCAGTTCGGCCATGGTGTTGATCAATTCCTTCTTCGTCGGCAGCTTCCGCTGCTCGGCCTGCTTGTTCCAGTAAGCCTCGCGACTTTCACGCGCGGCCAGCGGCACAATCACACAGGTGGTTCGCTCCGTCAGAGGACCCGACCATTCCCAACTTCGCGGCTCGGTCTCGCCGGCCAACTGCACCGCCAGCGTGCCTCGATCCACTCGATAAGTCTTGATCAGCTCCGCTTGCGCCGATCGCAGGTTGGGCGTGGCCACGCCATTAATGCTTTCCACCACCACGCCCTCGGGCAGCCCCACGCTGCCCGCTGGCGAGTCGATCTCCACCTCGTCAATGATCGGTAATCCGGTCTCGCGATGCTCCGTCAGCCGCAAGCCTTGCAGATACTGAGGTCCGAAAACCGTCCCCTGCAATCGCTTCATCGCCTCGTCGGGCGGCAAGTTCAGCGGAGGGCCGGTCAAGTTGACCAGCAATTGAGGCCCCGTCATCACGCCTTTGAACAAGTCCGGCCGAGCCAGCAGCTTGCGGGCGAACAAGTCCACCCGCTCATCGGCCAAGGGCGCCGCCATGAAGAGCTGCCGCCGCAATTCCAAAGCCTCGGCCGCCTCGGCGCTCGCTTCGCCCTCGGCGGTCTGGCCCGCTTTCCCCTGCTGCTGCAGCGTCTCGATTTGCTCCCACTCCGCCAGCCGGGCTCGATAGGCATCGCCACCCACCAGGTCGCGCCAGTTCGGCTCGTTGCCCGCGCTTCCCCCCTTCAGCCGCGCCGCCGGCCAGCTCACCACCACCGCATGATCGCTGCCGGCGCCAAAATGCTCGTGATACCACAGCAGTTCGCTGGTTTCCTGATAGGCGTCCGGCAGCCAATCTTTTACGTCGTTGGTGTTGCTTCGCACCGCCCGAATGGCCCCCGGCACAATGAAGCCCAACAGGCCAAAGAACACGCAAAACACCTGGAATGCGTGGTTCTCAATCAGCCATGAGTAGCGCCGAGTGAAGGTCTTCATGGAACAGCCAGCTATCTTTCTGCGGACGGGAAAAATCCTCAGCCTGCCGCGCGCAACCCCGCACGACACGCAAAATGCGTGGGCAGAGTAACGAAACCCCCGCGATGCGTCTATGTCGCTACGCCACCACCCTTTAAGCCAGAAAACCTAGGCACACTACACAGCTTTCTCCTCCCCCAACTTTCAATTTGCATTTCAATTTGCAATCCAATCCGCCCCAGCCCCACCAATCACCCCCAAACCGCCCTCTTCAACTCCGAATTCCGAACTCCCCACTCCGAACTCCCCACTCCGCTCCCGCCGCCCGTTGCCCCTTCTCTCCCCTGCCGCTATCGTAGGCACTTACTCGTTTTCCCGGCATTTACGCAGATTTCGAAGGTTTCTCATGTCTCTTGCGGTGAAGAATGTGCTGATCAGTGTCAGCGACAAGTCCGGCCTGACCGAGCTCGCCCAGGCTTTGGCAGCAGCCTCCGTTGTCATTTACAGCACCGGTGGCACCCGCAAGCACTTGGAAGAAGCTGGCATCCCTGTACGCGACGTCTCCGACTACACCGGTTTCCCCGAAATGATGCATGGCCGCGTCAAAACCCTGCACCCCAAAATTTTTGGCGGCATCCTCTGCCGTCGCGACCATCAAGAAGACATCGATGCTACCACCGCCCACGGCATGACCCTTTTTGACCTGGTGGTCGTCAACCTTTACCCCTTCGCCTCCACGGTTGCCAGGCCAGGCGTGACCCCGGCCGAGGCCATCGAGCAAATCGATATCGGCGGCCCGAGCCTCGTTCGCGCGGCCGCTAAAAACCATGCCTTCACCGCGATCGCCACCTTGGCCGATCAATACCCGCGGATCATTGCCGAACTCCAGTCGCAGGGCGGTCTCTCGCTGGCCCTGCGAAAGTCGCTCGCCGCCGCGGCCTTTGCCCACACCGCCGCCTACGATACGGCCATTGCCGCCTGGTTTGCCCAGCGTGAAGGGTCAGAACCCGCGGAATCCTCCCAGCCCGCGGCCGAGTTCCCCACCGAACTCAAGATCTTGCTCAAGCTGCACAGCCCGCTGCGCTACGGCGAAAACCCCCATCAGGCGGCGGCCGTGTACCAAACGGCTTCGCAAGCCCCGCCGTCGGGCAGCTTGCTTACTGCCCGCCAGCTCAACGGCAAAGAGCTCTCCTACAACAACCTGCTCGACCTCGACAGCGCCATCGCCATCGTTCGCGGCCTTTCCGAGCCGGGCGTATCGGTCATCAAGCACAACAACCCCTGCGGCGCGGCCATCGATCAGGTTTTGGCCACCGCGGCCCGCAACGCCCTCGATGGCGACCCGCTCAGCGCGTTCGGCTCGGTGCTCGGCTTCAATCGCCCCCTCGATGCCGCCACGGCGGAAGTCCTCGCCGAGCCTGGCCGGTTCATCGAAGCCATCGCCGCGCCCGGCTTCGCCCCCGAGGCCCTCAAGATTCTCACCACGCGTCCCAAGTGGAAAGCCAACGTCCGCCTGCTCGATCTCGGCCCCCTCGGTGCTCCACGCACCGAAGTTCAATTGCGGGCCATCGATGGCGGCTTCCTCGCCCAACATTCCGATACCCAGCCCGACGTCCCGGCCGATTGGAAGGCGGTCACCGCTAGCCAGGCAAGCCCTGCCCTGTTGGCCGAGTTGGCGTTCGCCTGGCACATGGTGCGGTTCGTCAAATCCAACGCCATCGTCGTGGCCAAACACACCTCGCTGCTCGGCGTGGGCGCCGGCCAGATGAGCCGCGTCGACTCGGTTCGCATCGCCATCGAAAAAGCCGGTTCCCGCGTGGCCGGCTCGGTGCTTGCCTCCGACGCCTTCTTCCCCTTCCCCGACTCCATCGAGGCCGCGGCCGCCGCGGGCATCATCGCCATCATCCAGCCCGGCGGCTCCATCCGCGACGAAGAAG
>CAYUMU010000033.1:36353-61277 GCA_964445985.1 uncultured Pirellulales bacterium
CTTCTTCGTCGCGGACGGAGCCGCGACGAAGAAGTCATCGCGGCCTGCAACCAGCACAACCTGCCGATGCTTTTCACGGGCCGCCGCCATTTTCGCCACTAAACGCCACCCCCTCCCCCCGTGGCACGGGCGGCCCCGCCCGTGTGGCAGGTCGCCCAACCGCCCCCCATGGCGAACGATACCCGGCCTGAATCACTCGGCCCCCACTTCTCTCGCCGTTACTGGCCAAACTGCATTGTCACGGGAAGTGCCTGCTGCGCTTCCCTCCAGTCGAGCGTATTTCTTTGCGACCAGCAGCCCACCCAACTAAAATCCACCTCGCAAGCAGTTCCCTGGCCTGCGCTGTTTTCAGAGCTTTGGCCATCCTTCCATTCCAACTGGGCTTCAACCATGCGATATCTATCCGTTGCGCTGCGTTTCGCGGCCTGTGTTGCCGTCTTCGCGGGCCTTGTTTCGGCTGCTTTCGCCGACGAGCCGGCCGCCGTCAAACTGCCGGCCAAAGACAAGGTCCACGTCTACCTTCTGATTGGCCAGTCGAACATGGCTGGCCGGGGCGTGATGCAAGATGAAGACAAGCTGCCGCGAGACGGCATTGTGATGCTCAATGCCAAAGACGAATGGGTGCCAGCCGCGCATCCGCTGCATTTCGACAAGCCAATCGCCGGCGTCGGGCTGGGGCTTTCGTTCGCCGAAGCCATGCGCAAGGCCAACCCCAATGTCACGATCGCCCTGGTGCCGTCGGCCGTGGGTGGTACGCCCCTGTCCCGCTGGAGCAAGGGCGGTAACCTCTACAAGCAATCCGTCCGCCGCACTAAAATCGCCCTCGAGAGCGGCGCCCTCAAAGGCATCCTCTGGCATCAAGGCGAGTCCGATTGCGGCAGCGTGGAAACCGCCAACAGCTATGGCCAGCGCCTCGCCCAAATGATTGCCGACCTGCGAGCAGAACTGAACGCGCCCGATGTTCCCTTCGTGGCCGGCGAACTGGGAGTATTCCTGACAGTAGCCAGCACCCGCCCTGGGCTGGCCACGGTCAAACAGGCCCTCAAAGACCTCCCCAACTCGGTAAAAAACACGGCTACCGCCAGCGCCGAAGGTTTGGAACACAAGGGCGACAAGGTTCATTTCGATCGCCCCGGCTTGCAGAAGTTTGGCCAGCGCTACGCCGAGGCCATGCAAAAACTTCAGGCCGAATAATAGCACTTCCATTCGCACCCCCACCCAAGCAGGTTGAGCAGAAGGCGGAACGATGTCTGCGGATGGTTGCCCCATGGAAGGCTTGACAATCGGAGCCGCGCTCGCGGCCGCCGTGGCGCGGCGGCCGGCGGGCGATGCCATGATCTTCCCCGCGCTTGGCGAACACTATAGTTATGCCGCCCTCGATCGGGCCGTGTACGAGGCCGCCAAGGGTCTGCTGGCCCTGGGGCTGGAGCAAGGGAGCCATGTCGCCGTCTGGGCCACCAACATTCCCCAGTGGCCCATCTTGCAACTGGCGGCCGCTCGCATGGGTGCGGTGCTGGTCACCATCAATCCGGCCTATCGCCCACACGAACTACGGTACGTGCTGCGCCAATGCGACGCCCAGGCCCTGTTTCTCATCGACCGCTTTCGCACTTCCAACTACTACGGCATGCTGGCCGAAGTTTGCCCCGAACTGGAGCATAGCCCCGCCGGCCACCTGCGCGGCGAAGCCTTTCCTCGCCTGAAAAATGTCATCGGCCTCCGCGGTGATACCCCGCGGGGCGTGGTCCCTTGGAGTGCTTTCATCGATGCCGGCCGCAATCTCGATGCCCTCGATCTCAAACAGGCGGAAGCCTCGCTCAAACCGGCCGACGCCATCAATATTCAATACACCTCCGGCACCACCGGTTTCCCCAAGGCCGCCACGCTCTCACACCGCAACCTGCTCTATAACGGCTGGCATGTGGGAGACTGTCAGAATCTGACGTCAGCCGATCGGATCTGTATTCCGGTCCCTTTTTATCACTGTTTTGGCTGCGTGATGGGCACGCTCTGCGCCGTGGCCCATGCCGCGGCCATGATCATGCCGGCCGAAACCTTCAACGCCCCCGCCGCGCTCGACGCCATCCAGCAGCACCGGGCCACCGCCGTCTATGGCGTGCCGACCATGTTCATTGCCATGCTCGAAGAACAACGCAAGCAACCCCGCGACTTGTCTTCGCTGCGCACCGGAATCATGGCCGGTTCGCCCTGCCCGATTGAAGTGATGAAACGGGTTTCCTCCGAGCTGGGAGCCCGCGAGTTGACCATCGCCTATGGGCAAACCGAGGCTTCGCCCGTCGTCACCCAAACCCGTACCGACGATTCGCTGGAACGCAGAGTCAGGACCGTGGGCCGCGTGCTGCCCGGGGTAGAAGCAAAAATTATTGATCCGGTATCCGGCGACAGTCTGCCCGATAATGAGCAAGGCGAGCTCTGCGCTCGCGGCCATGGCATCATGTCTGGCTATTACGGCGACAGCGCGGCCACCGCCGCCGCCATCGATGCCGATGGCTGGCTGCATACCGGCGACCTGGCAATCCGTCAGCCCGACGGCTATTACCGCATCACCGGGCGGCTGCGCGACTTGGTCATTCGCGGCGGCGAAAACATCTACCCGCGCGAAATCGAAGAATTCCTGTTCACGCTCCCGGCCATCGAACAGGCCAGCGTGGTGGGCGTGCCCGACGGCAAGTACGGCGAAGAACTATGCGCCTGGATCAAGCTTCGCCCAGGGCATTCGCTCGACGAAGACCAGGTTCGCGCCCACTGCCGCGAACAGCTGGCCCACTTCAAAACGCCGAGATACGTGCGATTTGTCGAGGAGTTTCCGCAAACCGTCACGGGCAAAATTCAGAAGTTCAAGATCCGCGAGCATATGATCGCCGAGTTGGATCTACAGACTCCCGAAACGGCCTAGGGAATCAAGATTTAAGGGCAAGCCGAAGAATAACTTCCCGCAACGCAGTTCGCGTCCAAACCGATGTTGATTGCAGAGCCATATCCGCCGCAACTGGATTCCCGCCTTCGCGGGAATGACGGATTCGCGAGGTCGCAGGGCGTCTGTCCGCGTTAAATGATGGAGCTATTTTCCGTCCTTGCGCAAGATGCCCACCACCGCTGGCGGATAGATTCGCACGTCCCATTCGCCCTGCTGGGGTAACAGCTGCATGTCAAATCGTTCATCGGCTTCGATCACCGCCAGCGAACCGGCCGGGGAACGGTCGATCAGGCCGGTGATCAGTTGCAGCATTTCATCAGCCCGCGAAATATAGAATTCGTAAGGCGGCGAACAAAAAATGACCCATGGCTGCGAGCCCAGGTCGGGCGTCTGGCGATTCCAATAGAAGGTGTCGCTGGCAACCACCTCGCACGTCGCCGGCGCCCCCAGCTCGACCAGGTTTTTCCGAATCAAATCGCAGGTTGGGAAATGGCGTTCGATGAACGTGGCCGTGGCCGCCCCGCGACTCAGGGCTTCCATTCCCAGTGCGCCCGTGCCGGCAAACAGGTCGACGGCGTGCTTGCCTGTCAGTTCCGTGCCAATCAGGTTGAAGATCGCCTCCCGCACGCGGTTCTTCATGGGCCGGGTCCGTGGATCGGTCGGCACAATCAGCCGCCTCCGGCGATACTTGCCACCAATGATTCGGACTTCGCTCTGATTGGTGTCGGCCGTGTCAGCCTTGGCCTTCCGGCTTGCTTTTTTTTTCATGCGCGTGAGGACTTGCGAGCAGGTGGCTGAAAAAGAGTTGTGAAGTTGCCCATTTTGGGTCAGCTATCGCCCAAGTTGGCTTCGCGCTCGGCTAGCAGCTCCCGCACGGCGATGCCATCGGGGGCCTCTCGCAGTTGCTCCACAAACCGGTCATCGTTGAGGATCCGGCTCAATCGGGCCAGGGTTCGCAGATGACCACGATCGCTTTCCGAAAGAATCAGAAAGAACATATCGGTGAGCACTCCGCGGCTGCTGCCAAAGGGAATGCCCGCATCGGTGCGGCCAAAAGCCAGGAATGCCTCTCCCAGGATACCCGGCATGGGCCGGCGAGGGTGCAGCAGGGCGATGCCATTATCGAGGGCCGTGGGGTGCATTTCTTCGCGGGCCCGCACGGCTTCGGCCACCTTGTCGGGATCCCACAACAGTCCGGTGCTCGCGGCCACGTTGACCATGGCTTGAATCACGCTCTGCCGCGTGCGAGCTGCCAAGGGAATGGCGATGGCTTCGAGAGGAAGCAGCTGGGCGATGTTAACCGCGGCATCGGGCTCCTCCGCGCCGCTCCCCAGGACCGATTCCATTTGCAATAGTTCGGCCTCATCGGAAAGGCCAATCCGGTCTTCGAGCCAATGGTGAATTTCGGCGGGAGAAAACCGCCACTCCCCGCCCACTTTGCGGCCAGGCACTTTATCGCGATCCGCCAAGCGCATGACTTGCTGGGGCGTCAGGTGCAAGAAGGCCGCCAGGCTATCGATATCAAAGTCTTCTTCATACATGAAAGTGGGTAGGGGTGGACCCCCTAAGTCTGGAACCCGCGGCGCAACCGCAGAAGGATGAGGCATTGGTCCGGGTCGCTCCGCCATCGGAAGGCGGGCGACCGATCACCTCACTTTATCCGACACGCCCAGGATGCACCACGACCGTTCCTCCCCCGGATCTGCCCTGCTGGCGGCGATCACTCGCCGATGCAGTACATGGTCTTGTCGGTTCGCAAATAAATGCGGTTGCCCACGAACAGCGGCGTGCTGCTGAACCGCTCCAACTCGTTCACGGCCAGTTCCTCGAACTCCCGGCCGGGCTGCAGCACCAGCGTTTTGCCATCTTTGCCACTGATGAACACCAGGTCGCCCGCCACGGCCACGCTGGAGAAGAGCTCGCCCAGGCTCAGCCGTTTGCGATACAGCACCTTGCCGGTGGCCGCATCGGTCACGTCCATAATACCGCCACGCCCGCCCGCATAGAGCAGCCCATCGTGATACACGGCCGAAGCCATCCGCGAATCGCGGGTCGAGTCCGATTCCCAGACCTTCTCGATATTCACGCTGCCAGAAATCGTCTCCGGCAGTTTGAAGGCTTTGACCTTGCCACCTTCGTGAGCGTAAAGCATGCCCTCGTAAATCAGGGGAGAGTTGTTCGACATGCCGAACAGTTTTTCGGCCAAAAGTTTGCCGTCGCTGGCCCGCGCCATGGCGCCGGCGGGCGTGAAAATCACGTCGGTTCCGTCGATCGTGGCGACCACGGCGGTGCCGTACCGCGAGAGCGTTTCCAGCCGCCATCGTTCTTCACCATGGGCCGGATCAAGCGCCAGCAAGTTGCGAATGTGAACGATCAGCTTGCCATCGGCCATGACGGGCGAAGAACTATGTCCCCAGCCGCCCGGCGGTGTTTCCACGTGGCGAGCCCACAGCCGGTTGCCTTCCAAATCGAAGGCGGCCACGAGCCCGGTTCCCATCACCACATACAACCGGTTGCCATCGCACACGGGAGTCGCCGCGGCGTTTCCACACCCGCCACGATTCTCTTTGGGGTATTGCTCCTCATAGTCCTTCTCGATCTGCTCGATGTCCCCCATCGCCTTTTTCAGGGCTTCGGTTTCCGGGGCGTCGGGCTTGGTTAGACGCGCGGCTTCGTAGGCCTCTTTGGCCGCCTTGCGATCGGCATTGATTTTGTCGTAGGTGGCCGCGATTTCGGCCGCCTTCGCCTCTCCTAGCACCGTGGCGTAGCTCACCGTTTGCTTCCACTCCACCTGACCTGTATCGGCGTTCAAACAGATCACCTCGGCTGGATGGGCCATGGTAAAGAGCCGATTGCCATGCACCACTGGCGACGCGTATCCGCCCCCCGGCAATTCGATCCGCCAAAGAATGTTGGTCTCTTTCGACCAGGTTTTGGGCGGCTGGGCATCGGCGAACACGCCCGTGCCGTCGCCGCGCCAACCGCTCTCTTCAGCTTGACTTAGGCCAGCCAGGAAGAGCGTCGCCAGAACGGCGGAGAGCAAAATTCGTGTCATGGGGGGAGTTCTCAACCGTGGGTGATATTGGAGGGATGCCAGGGCGGGCTACCAGCAAATTGCACTCCCAAGCCAATCGGTTTCGCCCTTTTTGGCTCCAGGCCTGCTTTGGCAACCGTGGCAACCGAGGTACTGCCAAGTACTAGCAAATCTAACGGAACACTTGACTTGGTGAAAGCGCGACCGGTTGGCCGCGTAGCCATGAGATAGCCCGATCTGACCCACCCACCGAAGGAAAGCGGCCCGGCCGATCCTGCATGGCCCTGGCATACGGTTGCCATTTTGTGCGGCATTCTGGCGGTTTTCCCGTCAGCCAAGCGACGACTGTTTCTGCTGTTTGGCCAGCAGGCGCCTGCTGGAGAGTGGTGACCAACCGCGCCTGTCTTGGCACGCGTGGCGAGGGCATGCTCAAAGTCAAGTCGGCCCTGTATCCAGTGACCAGTTGCTTGGGTAAAATCGTGCCTGGCTTCGCGTCCTTTTGGCAAATTTGCCAAATTTTGCCCGGCTGGCTCCGATTTGCCATCGGGAGGCTTGGCTGCCTTCTGCCCACGAAAGACGCCTTGTCCGGTTCAACGCATTCAACCCTCCGACCGAGTTGATTCCATGCCCTTGCTCTTGAAACCGTTCCCGCGGCGTTGGTCATGCCTGGTGCTGGTGTTGTTCCTGCTGGTGGGCGGTCAACAGAGTGCCGACGGAAACGACCAAGAAGAGGGGTGGAAATCGCTGTTTAACGGCCAGGATCTTACTGGTTGGCAGGGCTCGCCTGGCAAGAAGCCCCAGGACGGTTGGGCGGTGGAAGAGGGGGCTCTGGTTCGCAACGGCCGCGGCGGAGATTTGTGGACCGCCGAGCCGTATGGCGATTTTGTGCTGGAACTGGAATTCCTCACCGAGGGCAACAGCGGCATCTTGTTCCGCAAGCCCAACCCCGAAAAGGTGGCCAAAGACCGGCTGGAAATTCAGATTCTCACGCCTTCCAAGAGCCCCACGAAGCATACCTGCGGGTCGCTCTACGATTGCCTGGCCGCGAGCAAAGAGCTGTGCCGCAAGGATGAATGGAACCATTTGCGGCTGACTTCGGCCAACAATCGGGTGCGGGTGGAATTGAACGGCGAAACGATCCTCGACGCCAACCTGGAAGAATGGACCGAGGCCGGCAAGAACCCCGATGGCAGCAAAAACAAGTTCGGCCAGCCCCTCAAGGATTTTGCCCGCCAAGGCTATATTGGATTGCAGGATCACGGCAAAAAGGTTCAGTACCGGAACTTGCGAATCAAGCCGCTGGCTAGCGAATAGCTCGGGCGGTTCTTGGACAGGCACTTACTCGTAAGCGAAAGTTAGCTCAAACATGGCCAAAGTTGCGGTTCCAGACCAAGTGGAATGCAAGTTTTGCAAAGCCCAGTTGGCTCCGCAAACGTCGGTGTTTGGCCACGTGATGCAGTGCCCTGGCTGCCAGCAGCGGTTCATTCGCGCCCCGGGCGAAGCCATCCATCAAGAGACCATGTTTGCCTGCCCGATGTGCCGAACGGGCGTGGTTGGCGGCATTCAGGTCGTGGGCTCCATGATCGCTTGTCCGGAATGCGGAGGTCAGTTTCCGGGGCCTCCGCTCGTTCCTCCGGCGCCCAAAGAAGACAAGGGTGGGCACTAGGCGAGGCCTGTCGCGGATTAGGCGCGGGAGCCCGTGGACCCGTTCCCCAGCGCCATTATTTTGCCAGCGAACGCCCTGGCGGTGAGCACCGTCGCAGGGCCGGCAAAATCAACCGGCGCCGCCGCTCTTCTTGTTCTGCCCGCCGCCGTAATTGGGCTCGGTGACCACTGCCTTGAGGTAGCCGCGGTTCATTTCGGCGATGAATTTGACCGGAATTTCCTTAGGGCAGGCCGCTTCGCACTCGTAATAGTTGGAGCAGTTGCCGAAGCCTTCGGCATCCATGGCGTCGATCATCGACACCACGCGGCGTTGATGATCGGCCTGGCCTTGCGGCAAATGGGCAAATCGGGCGATGACCGCCGAAGTGAACAGCATGGCCGAGGCGTTCTTGCAGGCGGCCACGCAAGCGCCGCAGCCAATGCAGGCCGCGGCGTCCATGGCGGTTTCCGCCTCGTCCTTGGGCACCGGAATGGCATTGGCGTCGACGGCTGACCCCGTATTGGCCCCAATAAAACCGCCCGCCTGCACAATGCGGTCGAACGCGGTTCTGTCGGTCACCAGGTCGCGAATCACCGGGAATGCCTTGGCCCGGAACGGCTCGATGTAGATCACATCGCCATCTTGGAAGTGCCGCATGTGCAGTTGGCAGGTGGTCGTGGCATACTGCGGCCCGTGGGCTTCGCCGTTGATCATCAGCGAGCACATGCCGCAAATGCCTTCCCGGCAATCGTGGTCGAAAGCGATCGGTTCGTCGCCGGTCTGGTAAAGCTGCTCGTTCAGCATGTCCAGCATTTCCAAGAACGACATATCAGGGCTCACGCCGGTCAAATGGAATTTCACCATTTGACCGCGGGCCTTGCGGTCACGCTGTCGCCAGATATGCAGAGTGAGGTTCATCGTCGCTCCTTAAACCGGTCGGTTCCCCGGTTGGGCGGGGAAGGCGAACCGGCAAACGCGGCGATCAGCTGCCGTGAGCCGCCGCGCGCGTGGCTACCGTTATTTGTAACTTCGTGTGGTGAGATGCACGGTGTCGAAAGTCAGTGGCTCTCGGTGCAGCTTGGGCGTTTTGCCCACCCCTTGGTGCTCCCAGGCCGAAACGTGGGCATAATTCTCGTCGTCGCGCTTGGCTTCACCTTCGGCGTCCTGATGCTCTTCGCGGAAGTGGCCTCCGCACGACTCTTCACGATTGAGGGCGTCGTAGCACAGCAGTTCCGCGAACTCCAAGAAGTCGGCCACGCGGCCCGCTTTTTCCAGGGCAATGTTGTATTCTTCCCCCGTGCCGGGCACGCAAACATTCCGCCAGAATTCGTCGCGGAGGCCGGGGATCAGGTCCAGGGCCCGCTTCAGTCCCTGCGCGTTGCGAGCCATGCCGCAGAATTCCCACACGATGTTTCCCAGTTCCCGGTGGAACGAATCGGGGGAGCGTTTGCCGCGGACCACCATCAGCCGTTGCAATTTTTCGCGCACCGAACTTTCGGCCTCTGCGAACGCGGGGTGGTTGGTATCGACCGGGCCGGGCTTGGCTTCGGCCAGGTGGTTGCCCAGCGTATCGGAAATGATGAAGAACCCGTCGGCCAGCCCCTGCATCAGGGCACTGGCGCCCAGCCGGTTGGCGCCGTGGTCGGAGAAGTTGGCTTCTCCCAGCACAAACAGGCCCGGCAGGTTGCTCATGAGGTTGTAATCGACCCACAGGCCACCCATGGTGTAGTGGCTGGCCGGGTAAATTCGCATGGGCGTTTGGTAAGGATCTTCGCCGGTAATGCGGTTGTACATTTCGAACAGGTTGCCGTACCGCTGTTCGATGACGTTTTTCCCCAGGCGGTTGATGGCGTCGCGGAAGTCGAGGTACACGCCGCGGCCCAGGTGGCCCACCCCGCGCCCCTCGTCGCAAACCTCCTTGGCCGCCCGCGAGGCAATATCGCGAGGGCTGAGATTGCCGAAGCTGGGGTACTTGCGTTCCAGGTAATAGTCCCGCTCGGCATCGGGAATTTGGTGCGGCGGGCGGTGATCTGCTTGCTGCTTGGGAACCCACACGCGACCGTCGTTGCGAAGCGATTCCGACATCAGCGTGAGCTTGGATTGATGCTCGCCATGCACCGGGATGCAGGTGGGATGAATCTGCGTAAAACAGGGGTTGGCGAAATAGGCCCCCCGCTTGTAGGCCCGATAGGTCGCGGTCACATTGCAACCGGCGGCGTTGGTGGAGAGGTAGAACACCGGCCCATATCCGCCGGTGGCCAGCAACACCGCCGCGCCCGCGTGCCGCTGGATTTCGCCGGTGACCAGGTTGCGCGTGATGATCCCCCGCGCCTGACCGTCGGCCATCACCAGGTCGAGCATTTCGGTGCGGGTGTGCATTTTGACCTGGCCGGCGGCAATTTGCCGTTCCAGGGCCGAATAGGCGCCGAGCAGCAACTGCTGGCCGGTTTGACCGCGAGCATAGAACGTACGCGAAACCTGGGCGCCGCCGAAGGAACGGTTGGAGAGCAGCCCGCCGTACTCGCGGGCAAAAGGAACCCCCAGCGCCGCGCATTGATCGATGATGGCCGTGCTGATTTCGGCCAGGCGGTACACATTGCCTTCGCGGGCTCGGAAGTCGCCGCCTTTAATGGTGTCGTAAAACAGCCGGTAAACGCTATCGCCGTCGTTCTGGTAGTTTTTCGCGGCGTTGATGCCGCCCTGGGCCGCGATGCTGTGCGCCCGGCGAGGACTGTCTTGAAAGCAAAAGCAGTCGACAAAGTATCCCAACTGCCCCAGGGTGGCGGCGGCCGACGCCCCGGCCAGGCCCGAACCCACCACAATGATGCGGTACTTCCGCTTGTTCGCCGGGGAAACCAGCTTCATGTTGCGGCGGTAGTCGGTCCACTTGGACTCCAGCGGCCCATCGGGAACTTTTCCATCGAGAATCATGGTTAGCTCCCGCTTCCTGGGTAAAGTCCCGTCAAGATCGACAAGGGAATAAAGCAATTCCCAATCACAATCAGCGCCACCACCAGGGGGCAAATGACGCGGAGTAAGTTCACGGCCGTGGGGTTGGTGACTCCCGCCGTTTGAAACATGCTGCCGACGCCATGTGCCAGGTGCGCGCCCAGGAACAGCATCGCCACCACGTAACTGATCGTGATGAGCGGATTACTGAATCCGGCAATCACCATCGCCCACACGTCATGCCGCTCGGCGCCGTCGGGCAGGACTTGCACCTGATGAAACGCCTCGGGTTCGACATACCCCAGCGTGAAGTGCGCCAGGTGGAACACCACAAAGGCCAGAATAACCAGCCCGGTTTGCAGCATATACACGGCCGCCACCACCCGCGCCCGGCCGATGGGGTCGGACTGCTCGATCGCGTTGTACTCGTAGCGAACCTCGCGGGCCGAGCGGTTGGCGACCGCCAGCTTCACGCCCGCGTAAATGTGAACCAGAAATGCCACCAGCAACCCGATGCGCGCCACCCACAAGCCGGCCCCCAACCCTTTCAGGGTGGCGGCGTAGGTGTTCATGGCGTCGCGCCCCTGGAAAATCAGCAAATTGCCGGCCAGGTGCCCGATCACAAACAACACCAAAATGACAGCCGTGACCGCCATGATTTGCTTGCAGCCGATGGACGTTTGAAACATCCTCGCGAAACGATTCATCCACTCCTCCTGCCGCCCGCGGGGGCGGATTGCTCGGGCATGGCCATGGTTGGCTCGAGAGCTGTGTTGGTGCGAGGGATCGGCGGCGCCAATTTCGCGCCGCTGTTGCGCTGCCCTGGCCTGCTTGGGCCGCGACCACCGCGCATTGAAAAGTTCTGATAAGCGCGGGAGCAAATGCTTGGGCTGAGGCAGCCATCGCTTGCGCGGTATCCCAAACGCGTCATCATCCCTGGTGGTCGGAGCGAAAGCAGGGGGAGCGGATCACACCGCAGCCGTTCGTGGCTGCGTCGAACGAGTCCCCCCGGGCGAAAATCTCCCCCGCCGACAAGCGGCGAGTCGACTTCCAGCGATCCCAATTTGACCGGCTCGACTTTTGCAATTGTGCCGACGAATCGCCCGCCGTCAATATGCCGGGGGGAGGGTATTTTTTGTAAACCCTTTCCCCCTCCCCGCGTTCGCTTCACGAGCCCGCATGGATTATATTGCCCGTGCCGAGGCCGCGCTTGCGGTCACGGTGACAATTTGATTTTGACGCGTGAGCGTCAAGACGCTGCTTCAAGGAAAACCGCCAAATTTCTCTGTGAAGAAGCAGTGCCTTGCAGCCGCGCCCCGCAAGGGGCGCCGGCCAGGGCACGTTCTTCACGCCCCTTGGCGGGGGTTCCTTGAGCGGACTTTGGTTTGGCGCCCTCTTTCGGTTCCGGGGTATGGCTATGGCTCGCCGCTCTGCAAAATCCGCCGCCACGCGCGCGGACGGGTTGCCTCGCTTTCCGCTCCCGGACTGCGTTTGGGATCGCGTCGCCCAAACGCTCTCGTTCCCCCCGCAAGAAAAACAGGTGGTGGAACTGCTCATGAGCGGCTTGCAAGACAAGGAAATCGCCGCGGAAATGTGTATTGGCGTGCCGACGTTGCGCACGTACCTCGCCCGCATTTTCAACCGCGCCGGCGTGGCCAGCCGCCTGCAATTGGTGCTGCGCGTATTCTCCCTCGCGCGCGAGTTCGGCCTGTTTCAAGACGAACAAACCGCACAATAAAAAGATGACATCAATGCAAATGTCATCACAAATGATGGCTGTCTCTCGCGCCGCGCCCAGATACCCTATTAGCCTGGACCACCCTTGTGGCGGCGCAGCGCCCCCCCCATTGCGGTGGTTGCCGTGGGCTTTGCCGCGACATGTTGGCACACGGGTGAAACGCCCGGCCCGCGAGCCAAACGGCGGGGAGGATTGCGATCATCCGCTGCTGCCGTGAAGAACATCACTGCATTCGAGGGAAAGCCCATGCGAAAGTCATCGCCGAGCATTGCCAAGAACGGCAATGTTAGGAAAGCCGACAGTTACCGCGAAGCCTGGGCGCGCGTCAAAGCCGCGACCGAAAATGAATTCTTTATCGAGGCGGCCGCAATCATCGAGTCGATCATTTCCGACCGGCTTCAATCCTACCTGGTGCGGCAACACGATTTTCCGGCGCGAATGAAAACTGGCTGGCACTACACCCTCCATAAACTCATTGAGAAAACGATCGAATGTGCCTCGGCAATCGGCGACGAAAATGGCAAATGCATATTGCAGCGTATTGACGAATGGCGGAGGCAGAGGAACGAGGTCATTCATAGCCTCGTCCAATCGGACCCGGGCGAACCGACAATTTCCGTGGAATCGTTTTTGAACAAAGCAAAGCACTGCTGTGTGGAAGGGAGTGAATTGGCGCGACTCATCAGCGAGTGGTGCAAGCGGCAAAGCCAATGTACGGCAGGCAAATGCCTGTCTGCGGAAACTGGCGAACTGGTGCCGTAAGGCAATTCGAACCATTGAGGCAAATCACTCGCGGTAGGCAGTGGTGTTTGACAGGGGACCGTGTGATGTCGCACTTCGATTTATTTGACGGTGAAGGGTTGGAGTTCGAGCATATCCAGCGATTTCAAGCCGCGGCACAACGGAAGCGCCTGACAGAGCAACAAGAAAAAAGCGCGCAGCAACTAGAAACACTTGCGCAGCAACAAGAAAAAATTGCGCAGGGTCTGGAGCGTGAACGGAAACGCATTGCGCGACTTCCACAGTGTCCTTATTGCGGAGGGCGGCTGGAGGGGCGATTCGAACTTTGCATGCATTGTCGGTCGCCTATTTCATGGGTTGAACAGATACCATGCAAGCCTGGTGACGAAGTCGCCGTTAAACGACGTCTCGCAGAAGACCGTAAACGGCGTCTAGCGGAAGAGCACTCAAAACGAGTGGCAGCGGAACTGGCACGCCAGAAGGAAGAGAAGGAAGCGAAGGAACGCCAAGCGAAAGCGGAGGAACGCCAAGTTCAAGAAGCAAAGGAAGACAGAATCTTTTTAATGCGAGCCGGTGGGACAGTCCTCTTCTTCGTGGGCGTTCTGTGTGCAGCGCGGGGCATGATTGCATTGGCAACGAGTTTATTGCTGCTCGGCGGATCCTTAGCCATCTATTCCTTTGCATTCACGAATGGTGGGGAATTGTCTTGGCTAGGACGTCACGTCATCACGCCTCCTCTGCAATTAATACGAGTCGCCTTGCAGCAATTGATTGCATTGGGAAACATTGCGTGGAAGAATTGCAAGGCGGCATTTGATAGTGAAGACCCTCAACTGGCCACGCTGCAATTCACATGTCCACACTGTCGGGGAGCTTTTCTTGTAAACACGACGATGGCGGGTTGTCAAATTGCATGTCCGACATGTCGGGGCGCCGTTGTGCTGCCCGCGAGTGACTAAGCCAATGTAGGGTAGGCAAATGCCTGCCGCAATGCGGGCCGCATGCCTGTGGCGGTCGTTTTTGGTGAGGAACGATGATGATTTGATGATTTACCTTCTATTGGCGTGGGGAGGTATCCGCGCGATAAGCGCGTAGCCGCATGGACAACGATCGCGGTGAGTGGCCCTTCAAGCCGCATTGAGGCTATCACAGGGATTCTGCCGAGGGAATATCCACCACGCGGAACATTTTCGACATCCAATTCAAGATTGCTAGCGGGCAAGTTTTGAGCACTCCAGGTGGCGCCTGACCTACGGCTACTTGTTGGAAAACCGCTGCCTGTCGCTATGGTGGCAACACGCCCGCTTGTCCGGCTACGGTCAAGACGCAGCCAAACGCCATCGTGATTGCATTCGCCTCGTCCTGGCCGACAAAGAGGCCCGGAGTTCAGCCAATATATTCGTGAGCAGTTCCGCAAGACGTTCACCGACGCGTCTGTTGCAGGCATCAGCGGATTCGTCAAGAAAACGCTTAATATATCGCAGGTCGTCCCTGGTGGGAGATAAGACTCTTGGAGCGTCAACCGGCTCCCGAGCCCATAACCGCAACTTCACCGCGTCTGATTGCGTGACAACACCTACATTATGGACGATCGTGTGTCTTATCTGCCAAATCAGTCCCAGCACTGGATATCGCCAACGCTCAACTGTCGGCGGCTGTTGAGCATTCGGAAACAAGTGGAAGTTTCCACCCTGTTGGAAAGGGTTTGCGAGAAGCTTTCGAAATCTTGAGTTGATCGCTTCGCAGTTCAACCATGTTCCAGACTCACAGAGGGATTTTCCGAGAGTTGCCGTCCCAAAATGCGACGCCAAACTGCTTCCCTGGATGTCAAAGACATTGAGCCGGTCGTCGAGAATGTAGTTCACCAATCGATCCACACACGTCGCGGCGGTTTCTTTCAAAAATCGCTCGAAGTTCTCGATTAGATTCATCAACACCATGCTGTTAATGCGTGCCAAATGCCGCTCTGCCACTGCGCGGTACAGGCCGGGTTGCGTGAAGGCCTTTTCGACATAAAGGATCGAGTTCCAAAGATCAGTGCTCGTTCTCCGATAATGCGCAAGCGGCGTCCCTGCCTCCGCAGGGAGAGGTTGCAGGTGTTGAAGTACATCTTTTACTTTGCGGGCTAGATCAATTGGGGGCCGTGGCATGTTATTTCTTTGACCGAAGTGACAATTCGTCCTGCTCGTTACTTTTGCTTGTCTCTTTGTCTTCTGAAAGCAGCCATTCTTCACCTGTGTCCTTCCAGCAACAATAAAGAATCCGATCATCTGCCCACACTGGCTTCTCGCCTTCGTATTTCACGTTGTTTCCTAAGATATCCACAAGAGAATCAAGTTCCGCCGCACCGACTTCTCGGCCATCGGCGATATCGCGATTCTGCGGATCTTGGATGAGCAGTAGACGATTCAGCCGTCGCAGTTCTTCGGCCAGTTCATCGCCAGGGCAGGGAAAGGCCACGCGATCTGTCAGCACCGTTTCACCATCAACATTCCACCAGACGGCTGTCCCTTGTTCTTCAATCCATGCAGCCAATTCAGCCGAATGCAATTCGAAGTGCGGTCCCGATTGAATGCTCATTGTTCGCTCGTTGTGCTGCGGAATCGTGAATCGGCGCCCCGTGCCATTGTACATCGAATCGCCCAGCTATTCCCCTCCTCCGGCCCACCGAATTCGGTTGAACATTCTTGTCCGTGCGATGCACTTAAGCCAATGCAGGGCAGGCAAATGCCTGCCGCATTGCGGGCCGCATGCCTGTGGCGGTCGTTCTTGGTGAGGAGCGATGATGATTTGATGATTTGCCTGCTATCGGCGAGGGGAGGTATCCGCGCGATAAGCGCGTAGCCGCATGGGCAACGAAGGCGGTGAGTGGCCCTTCAAGCCGCATTGTGGCAGGCAGAATGCCTGCCCTACGGAAAGTGGACACGCTGGTAGCAAAATGCTACCATGGGTTGGGGAGGAAAACATTATGGGCCAGCCCGTCAAACTTTCGGACGAACTCGTGGACGACGCACGAGCGGTCGTGCCATTCTCTCAGCGTAGCATCGCGGGGCAGATCGAGTTTTGGGCAGGTCTCGGCAAGTCGATCGAACCCCTGCTGCGCGGCGATCGGGTTCTATCGTTGCAGATGGCTGGAGGAGAAACGCCGCTCTCCAAGATCCTTGCGGAGGTGGATACCGCCGCCGGTCGCAAGCGCGTCGAATCCTATCTGAGCAGGCGACCCTATCCGCACTTCAAGCCTGTCGCTGAACAGCCGGATCTGTTTCGACGAATCGAGGCCGACGGGCGTGAGACCGTGGGCCGATTTGTCGGTCATACATTTGAGCCCGTCGAGGTGGACCGTTGAGTCTGGCGTTCGATTTTCTTGACGCCCGGCCGATCGTGATTGCTTTGGCCGGTTCCAACGGGGCTGGCAAATCGACATTTTACGAGAGCTTTCTGGCCGGCGCCGGACTGCGTTTTCTCAATGCGGATGTTCTGGCCGACGCTTTGGAATTGTCGGCGTACGAGGCGGCCGAGATGGCGGCCGCGATACGTTCGACGCTGGTGGCACAGCGCGAGAGTTTCATTTTTGAAACGGTGCTTTCGGACCCGGTTGGGGAGAAGGTCGAGATGCTCGCCTCCTATGCCGCCAGCGGTTACACGGTGGTTCTCGTTTTCATTCAAATCGGAAGCGTCGAGGAATCCATTCGACGCGTGGCGATGCGAGTGAGCCAAGGAGGGCACGACGTTCCCGATGAAAAGTTACGTGCCCGCTTTGAACGAACGCAAGCGAACCTACAGCGCGCGATTGGCTGCCTGCCTCACGTGATTATTTACAATAACAACGATTTGAGCAGGCCCTATCAGTTGGCGGAGGCATATGAGAATGGGCAGAGGGTCACTTGACCAGTTGTTGGAGCCAATGTAGGGCAGGCAAATGCCTGCCGCATTGCGGGCCGCATGCCTGTGGCGGTCGTTCTTGGTGAGGAGCGATGATGATTTGATGATTTGCCTGCTATCGGCGAGGGGAGGTATCCGCGCGATAAGCGCGTAGCCGCATGGGCAACGAAGGCGGTGAGTGGCCCTTCAAGCCGCATTGTGGCAGGCAGAATGCCTGCCCTACGGAAACTCGCCGCTCGCCAGGACTGGGCCACGTTGAGCGCCGGCTGTTATCTGCTCCGCAGCAATGTTCGCGATTGGAGCGACGAACAGTTGTGGAAAGCTTACATCCAATTGACCGAAGCCGAAGCGGCTTTTCGAATTCACAAGAGCGACCTCGGCATCCGCCCGATCTGGCATCAAAAGGAAGATCGGGTGCGAGCGCATATCCTGGTCTGCTTCTTGGGCTACGTGTTGTGGAAAACGCTGGCCCAACTTTGTGCGGCGGCGGGACTCGGCGACGAACCCCGCCGCGTGCTGTCTGAACTGGCCGACCTCCGCGTGATGGATGTGGTTCTGCCCACCCGCGCGGGCGTGGACATCCGCCGGCGCTGCGTCTCGAAACCCAACGACCACCAACAAATCCTGCTAGACCGCCTCGGCCTACGCCTGCCTGCCCAAATAAAGCAAACGGAAATGTAGTGAGAAAATCGAAAGCCCAACCCTTGCAGCGCAAGAACTTACAACAACCACTGGGGAAGTTGGGCTAAGCGGGAGCTAAGTAACGTAGCCATGATGCGGTTTGCGGTTGTGCCATGTTCGCTCTCGGTCGAGAGTTAGAACCTTTGCCTGGCCTTGTCTCACGGCGATATCGCCCCATCCCCTGCAACCTGACCGGCATTGGCGATTCAGCCCACGTTGGGGCAGGCAGAAACCTGCCCTACATTTACTGCCACCCGCTAGTCAAACGGCGAAGGCGTTCTGCTTTCGTCCCAGTTCATAGTCTTGCGGAAGAACTCCACCACGGCGTCATGCCCAGCGCGCGTTTGTCGCACCAAGATCATTCCGGGCAAAACGGCAATGCGTCCTGGTTCGTCGTCATCCCATTGGTCTTGCAAGACCATTTCGCGCAGCAGCTTTGCGTAGGTTTCATTTTCGGGGAGTTCGGGAGTTTGCATTGGTTGATCGCCATCAAAGGGGTTGGCCGGAGGCGACGCGGGCGGGAGAGGCAAACGGTAGCAACGCACGGTTAGTCCCGATCGCTCGTTGAGCGAGAACAACGGCGTATGCCACGGCCAGGGATTGAGCCGTTCGTAAAATGTTTCCTGGCTCTCAGGCACGTGGCCGGTAGCTTGCCCGAGCAGGTCGTCGACAAGATCGACAAGCTCCGCCGAATGCTGCATGGCGAGCCTGCCCTGCACGGGCGAAAGCACCACTTTCCGCGATGGTTCGCCCGCGGGGATCGGCCAGTGCTGCGGCTCAAACATCTGACGTACAACCTCGGCCAGCACTTTGGAATCGAGGCCCTCTTCCAGTCGAAATACCTTCGACTTCCAGCGCCGGTCGGCCGCAACCGATTTCGCCGGCGGCAGTAACGGAGTCGCGCGCAGCTCTTGAAGAAAACGCTCGATCCGATCATGCACGTCGGCAGTTTGCGAAATGACCAGCAAGTCGTGGCCCGGCACGGCATGGATCTCGCCTTGGCCTTCCTTGAGGTACCAGGAGCCGGGCTCAATGGTTTGATACAGCAGCTTTTTGAGCGGGGCGCTGTCGAGCGCACCATCGGCTTGCTGCACCAGATCGGCCACGGCATAGATGCGATTATCGGTGTAGTAACCTGCCGTGTATTTGTCGGAAATCACGAGGACTTCGCCCTGGATGGTCCAGCCCAAATCAAGTTCTCGCAGCATGCCCTTGAGTGCGGCGTGCAGCGAGATTCCCGTCTGGCTAAATTCAATTGGCTGATGTTCGCCGACGGCCGTCCGCTTGTCCACGCGGCGGTCCAACACCACTTTGTCGCCAACCTGGCGCTGAACGAACTTTTGAACCGCTGGCAACCACAGCATTTTGTCGTCTGACTCGAAGCGACGTTCAAGTTGCGACTTCCACTCCACGGCCGCCGCCGCCTCATAGGTGTTAACCACCGCGCCAACGTACTTTCCCGCAGCATTACGAGATTCGCGGCGAGCCTGGCGCACGGCATCCAAGAACTGCTGTACGCGAACATGCCCCTCGTCGGTCTGCGAGATGGAAAGCGCGCCCCGAAACTCTCTGGCCGCCGACCCGTCGCCGGGAAAACTCCACCACCCGTACCAGGCCGCCGAATGCAGGATATCGATCCACTGCTCGGCGTCGGCAATCGAGTCAGCGCCCAGCAAATCTGCAATGGGGTAGAGTCGGGTGCTGAGATGCTTGCGTCCCACGTCTCGACTGGTAATCACCAGGGCTTCGTCCCGCACAATGTACGTCCAGTCGTACGGTTGCAGGAGCCAGTTTAAAGCAGTGCGAAGTTTGACATTGTTGAACGTGCCGTTGATCGGCGATTCCGGGGGGCTTGCGCTGGCCTTGAGGGCCTCATGGTCAACATAGACAGGAATATGATGGTAATCGCTCAGAAAAAGCGCCACGTTGGTAATCGGCGTGTCGACGAACTCCGCCTGCGCTGGCGAATCTAAGACCGTGTGAATTCGCGCTGCGGCCAAAGATCGCGAGGATGGCGCTGGCGGGGCAAGCGCCATGGGTTCGGCGTCGCGATGCGGATCGTCGGCTTGCTGGGCGCACACGGGCGCTGTGACGGTCAGAACGAGCCAGAATGGGAGTGCGGGCAACAGGCCGCGCAACATTGCCCCACGAGCAAGGCGAATCCGTTTGCCGCGCATGAGACTGGCAAACACGAAGTCCATGCCAAAGCAATGATGCCTAGCCATCGGCGCGGCTCCTGCTCAAGGAGAAAAATGGCGGACGAGCCCGCCGTCGGAAAGGGAATGTAACCAGCGTAGTGCGGTGTTTGCGAAGAAGCAAATTCTGCCGAGTACCGGTAGACATTCGCTAAAAATGCACCGGGGGGAAGAGTCTGCGATCGACCCTGCGACAGATCGATCGCCGACGGCAGCCGAGGACGATGGCCTGTGCTTTTACGAGCTTTGGAAGTGCAAGCTGCTTACTACTTTTCTGCACTTCAATTGCTGTTCAATGTGTATTCGCTACTACGGTGCTCCTTGGCGTAGATTCATGGCGTTTCACGACGCACTCCCATCCCAACTCCCTTTGTAGTGTACATAGGTTCATTTGCTTGTCAATGGTTCGAGGGTCTTTTTTGTTGTCACGAAGCCAACCCGTCGCCCTCTATAGATCTAAAATCAGCGGCAGCCGTTCTTCCATTGCCATCCAGGCGGCAGCCTGCAAGGTTTGAGTTGTCTCGGCAACGTCGGCGGATGCGGAAACCTGGCTTAGCTCGCGGATCAGCCGCGGTAGCGAGCCGCACTCGAATTCGTCCCAATCGTCCGAGGCTGAGATCTCGACCGGCGCCGCAAAGTTGACGGGTAAAAAAACCGTGGCCGCCGCCAGATGGCACGCCGCTGGCTTGCGGCCGAGCAGGCGGTTCCACCAGCGGGGCTTTTTCTCCAGGGCTACCGTGGCTTGCCAGCGAAGTTCCAAAAAGGCGTCGTGCTCTAGCCGCTGGAAATAAATCGGCCCCGACTCGCGTTCTCCCCAGGGGTAGCCCAGCGGTTGGGCGAGCTCGGCGAACCGTGACGCCAGGGCGGCTCGTAATTGATTGGCGTGAGCGGCGGCCGGCAGTCCGCCGAGGGGCACGCCGGGCGGAATTTCTTGGATGTCGCCGGGCCGTCCATAGGCGTACACGCCCTGCTCTCGCCAGGCTAGTTCCATGGCGGGGGTGATGTAATGGCCGCTGAAATAGCGGGAGAGGGGCATGACCAGCACATCGACCGCCATCGTTTCCCCTTTTGGCGGAGGTTGCTAATTCCACCCTGGCATGGATGTTACCCGTCTTCCACCAGCAGTGGCCAAATTCGCCTGGGGGCTGATTGCCGGCAGCGACTATCTAGTATCCCACGGCTGGCGAGCGGCAACCAGACCCCAGCCACCCGTACGTTTCTACTGCGGAGGGCGGGGCATCCGGCGTTGAAACGGCGCCACTAGCCGCTGGGGCAGCGGTCGATCCGTGGCCTCGCTCCAGATCTGCCGCTCTTCGTCGTTGGCGTAGTAACGCAGCCAAATTTCGGGGTTGCCGCTGACGTCGGCACAGTCCCAGTGGAGGTAATTGCCGGGCAAATCCAGCTTCTTTTCGCACTCGGGCATGATGTTGCCGACGACTACCCGGTAGAGCTCGCGATCGGTGAGGTGGTCCGTGAAGTCGAGCACAATCCGTTGCGAGTAGAGCTTGTAGATGGTGTCCCAGAGCACAAAGTGCAAATCGTGGTCGTCGAGCGAATCGGCCGGCGGCAATTCCAGAGGCGGATCGAACCACTGGGCAATGGGAATCGTGGGCGCCAATTCCCACACCAGCAGCGACTCCAGGTACGAGTTTTCCTCGGGCGTGGAGAGTATCGCCGTGTCTATGCGGCTGATAGACTCGTCGAGGAATGGTTCCAGAGCATCGCGCAGCTCGGCATTCCGCAACAGGTGCTCTACTTCTTCTGGCGCTGGTCTTTGCACGCGTGACATAGCGACAACTCAACCTCTCAACGACCACGGAGGATCCGCAGGCAATGCCATGCTCGCCGGACGATTTACGTAACCTACGAAAGTTCGACGACACCGCGACATATTCTCTGCTTCACACGGTTGTGTATTAGCATCAACTGCCCAATTTAAGCAGGAGTGCGGGCGCTGCAAGTAGATTTGACTTATCTCGATTCGTTTCTTGGCTGCCAGCACTTCCACAATCGATACAATCATGAAGGTTCGCCAAACTATCACGCAGCCGCAGGCAGCATCGCTGCAAACTGCGGTATCTGGGGAAGTCTACCTCGACCCGTACCACCTGGCGCTCTACAGCACCGACGCCAGCTTGTACAAGATTCAGCCCTTGGCCGTGCTGGTGCCCAAATCGACCGCCGACGTGCAAGCCGCCATGGCCTGGGCGGCGGAGCAGGGCGTGGCCGTGATTCCGCGGGGCAGCGGCACCAGTCTTTCGGGCCAATCCATCGGTGCCGGCCTGGTGATCGATTTCAGCAAACACTTGAACAAGATTCTTGACCTCAATCCCACCGAAGGCGCCGCCGTGGTGCAGCCTGGCGTGGTGCTCGATCAGCTCAATCGAGCGGCGGCCCCGCATGGCTTGCAATTTGGCCCCGATGTGGCCACGAGCAGCCGCGCCAACCTGGGGGGCATGCTCGGCAACAATTCGGCCGGCGCTCGCAGCATCCTCAACGGCAAAATGGTCGATCACGTGTTCGAGGTCGAAACCGTTTTGGCCGATGGTTCCCTGGCCAATTTTGGCTTCCTCACGCCCTCCGAACTGCAAAGCCGCCAACAAGGCGAGGGGCGGCAAGCGGCCATCTATCGGGCCATCCCGCGAATCATCGCCGAGAATCGTGACGAAATCCTGGCTCGGTTCCCGCGGATTCTCCGTCGCGTGAGCGGTTACAACCTCGATGAGTTTCTGCCTGAAACCCGCGACTGGTTTCCGGCGCCCATCAATGTGCAGCGGCTACGGGAGTTAGAGGCCGAGCGGTTCCCTGGGGCGAACTTCAATTTGGCGCGGCTGATCGTGGGGTCCGAAGGCACGCTAGCCACCGTGACCCAGGCCAAGGTGCATTTGGTGCCGCTGCCCAAGGAACGCGGGATTGTGGTGCTGCACTTTGGCTCGCTAAACGAAAGCTGCGCGGCGCTGGCTGCCGTGTTGGAATGCAAACCGTCGGCGGTGGAGTTCATCGATAAGATGATCATCGACATGGCGCGCAAGAGCCTGGAATACCGCAACTATCTCGACTTTGTGGTGGGCGAGCCGGAGAGCCTGATCATCGTGGAGTTCAGCGGTGAAACGCGCGCAGCCGTGCAACACCAGTGCGACGAAGTGGTGGCCAAACTGCGAGGGCAGACGGGGCTGTATCACGTGCTGCCGGCGATGGAGCCGCGTCTCCGCGACCATATTTGGGCTTGCCGCAAGGCTTCGCTGCCACTGCTCATGGCGATTCCCGGGCAGCGCAAGCCGATCGCCTTTGTGGAAGACACCGCCGTTGAGCCAGCCCTCCTGCCGGAGTTCGTGCGGCGGTTTCGCGGTATCTTGCACGCCAACGGCACCGATGGCGCGTTTTACGGCCACGCCTCGGTGGGCTGCCTGCATATCCGCCCGCTGGTCGATGCGGCCAGTCGTGGCGATTTGCAAATGCTCGAACGCATTGCCAACGCCGTGGCCGACCTGGTGCTCGAGTTCGGCGGGGCCATGAGCGGCGAGCATGGCGACGGTCTGGCGCGGAGCTTTTTGAATGAGAAGCTGTTTGGCTCGCGGCTTTACGCGGCCTTCCGGCAAGTAAAGGCGGCCTTCGATCCCGAGAACCGCATGAACCCCGGCAAGGTGGTCGATGGCCCCAGCCCGATTGAAAACCTCCGTTACGGCGCCGACTACCGCACGTTGCCCATCCAAACCGCCCTCGATTTCAGCAGCCAGGGGGGATTTGCCCGCTCGGTGGAACTTTGCAACGGCTCGGGCGTGTGCCGCAAGACCCAAACCGGCACCATGTGCCCTAGTTTCATGGTCACGGGCGACGAGGAGCATAGTACCCGCGGCCGCGCCAACGCGCTGAGGCTGGTGCTCTCCGGCGCGTTGCCGCCCGCGGAGCTGACCGGCCAAAAGCTGTACAACACCTTCGACCTGTGCCTGCAATGCAAAGGCTGCAAAGGCGAGTGCCCCACCAATGTGGATGTGGCCAAGATGAAGGTCGAGTTTTTGCACCACTATTACCAGGAACATGGCGTGCCGCGGAGCGTGAGGGCCATGGCCAACGTGGCCAAACTCAACCGCTGGGGGTCGCGGCTAGCGCCCTTTTCCAACTGGTTGGCCCGGTTGCCTGGCATGGGTTTGCTGCAGCAAAAGCTGCTGGGCGTGGACCATCGCCGCTCGCTGCCCTGGTTTCACCGCCGGCATTTTGGCCGCTGGTTTCGCCAGCATCAGGCGCAGAAGTCGCCGCACGCCTTGCCGGGCGCTCGCGGCAAGATCGTGCTGCTCGATGATTGCTTGACCAGCTATTGCGAACCGGGCGTCAACCAGGCTGCGGTGAAAGTGCTGGAGGCCGCCGGGTACGATGTGGTTCTGGCGGGACTCCCCTGCTGCGGTCGAGCGCACATTTCCAAGGGCCTGGTGAATGAAGCCAAAACGCTCGCCCGCCAAAACCTGGCCACGTTGCGACCACACGTGCGCGAAGGCTGCTGGATTGTCGGCTCCGAACCCAGTTGCTTGTTGACCCTTTCCGACGACTACCTCGATTTGGCGCCGGGGGAAGAATCACGCCGCCTGGCAAAGCAAGTCATTTTGATTGACTCGCTCCTGGTCCGCGAAGGTATCAAGCTTCCCGTGCATCGGGATGCCCAGCCCGTGCTACTGCATGGGCATTGCCATCAGAAGGCGCTCGTGGGCGCGGGGGAGACCGTGCAAGCCTGCCAGCAAGTGAGCGACAACGTGAAACTGCTCGACTCGGGCTGTTGCGGAATGGCCGGTTCGTTTGGCTACGAGCATTACGACATCAGCATGAAGATCGGCGAGCGCGTGCTGTTCCCGGCGGTCAAGAACGCCACCGAAGCCGCCGTGGTTGCCCCCGGCTTTTCCTGCCGCCATCAAATTCTGGAAGGCACCGGTCGCCAGGCGGAACACCCGCTGGAATACCTGGCCCGGCATCTCATTTCACGCGAATGAAAAGCGTGCGCGTAAACAAGGTTGCGTTTCAGAACGCTTGCCTGCTGGGAAAAGATGTCGCCTGGGAAACCACCGTTCTCACAGTCGAACTGCACTTTAGGGGATCGTCTAACACCGTAGCCAATTGATCTTGGCACGAAAA
>CAYUMU010000034.1:0-58280 GCA_964445985.1 uncultured Pirellulales bacterium
CGGCGACGGCCGCCACCGAGGGCACAACATGCATGAGCTCGTACGCCATGTTGCCTCCCTGATGATTGCCATCGTGACGCACGATATAGTTCGAGATGCCTCCAGAAAGAATCGCGACAACCACGAGATCGATGAGTCTTTTCCGCCGGGCGATAAAGACGAGCGGTGAAGCGATGGCGGCTGCCGTTAGCCCACAGAGGGCGCCATAGACGGTGAAGAACATCCAGAGAAGGAACTTGAGTGTCAGGTATTCGCCCGCGTGGGCTGGCGCCCATTCAAGGCACAGCGCAACGAGCGTCCCTTCAGCGACAAAAATGTTGGCCAGGAATCCAAAAGTTGCACCAACGAAGGGGGCAGCCATCAAGCGTACAACTCGATTGGCGAGCTGAGATTCCGAAGGCTCATCGCACTCGCTGAAACGATCCGTCCTGCTTCTTGCCTGGGCGAGCGACTTGCTCCCCTGGTATTGAGGTGATTTGTACGGATTGTCAGACATGATCGTGTATTAGCCCTGCGCTACTTCGCCGGTTCGGCCTCGGCCGCGAACGCTTCGCGGATTGATTCGAGGCGCCGGCGGTTCACGCCCAGATCGGAGTAGCCCACGCGCGAGGCATGGAGTTTACCACGCGTGTCAGGCGGATGATGGCTGCTGAGGGGGCGCCTTGAAAGGCGAGGGGCTCGATGTGGCGCCCTTCATTCTCCCCAACATTCCTCGGAACAGGATGTGGGGTAAGCACGGAAACCGAAGTTGCCGCCTTGGGATTAACTGCCGCGGGAGAATTTTTTGGGGGGAGCTAGATTTGGCCGTCCAGGTAGCGGCGCCAGGCTCCTTCTGCCGAATCTCGGTTTTTGCCTTCGTGAAACGGCCATCCCAGCGCGCTGCCAAGCATCGGCTGCCGCCGTTGCACTTCGACAGGGCAGTCGGGATGCCAAGGGTAGCGGTGTTCCGTATCAGGCCAAATGCATTGAAGAACCGGAAAGGTTTCAGACTGATAAAACCATTTTGCGAAGCCGAGATATTCAGGATAGGCCTCGAACGGCACGGTGCGGAAGATACATAAATAGTCCTCCAGGACTTGATCGCTTTCGTGTCCGTCCGCGAACTTCGCCCCGCTTGAGATCGCCTGGCCCAGCGCGTTAATGCTGCTGCCCATTGTTTCAATGGGAAGGCCGAACAGGATGATTTCCGGATGCTTCAGCGTGTGAAACAGCCCAATGGAATAAGCGAACGCAGGGCCGTCTTCGTCCTCATCCACGCACACGATATGCCAGCCGTGACGCTGCACATCGTCGATCACACGCTGTTCGCTGGGATCTTCAGCTAGGGTGCGCGCCATGTCTTCCATGTCCTCTCATCTCAGCGAGATTTCGCAACTGGGGGCAGGCGATTGCCTACTCAAACCGCAGCAAAGCGTATTTCTTTTTGCCCGAGCGGAGCACCATCACGGTTTCGCTAGCCAGGTGCTCCGTCGTGAGCTGCGCATCAATGGAATCGATGCGGCGATTGTTCACGTAGGCGCCCCCTTGCTCGGTTGTCCGCCGAGCTTCGGCCTTGCTTTTGGCCAGGCCGCCGGCGGTGAGGGCCTCCAGCACATTAAGGCCCTCGGCCGAGAGGCGATTTTTGGGCAGCGTGCTGCTGGGAACGTCGGCGAAGATCTCCATCAGGTCGGCGTCGGAAAGCCCACTAATTTCGCGGCCAAAGAGGATTTCGCTGGCCTGCTGGGCACGCTGCAAACCGGAGCTGCCGTGAACCAGCGAGGTTAGTTCTTCGGCCAGGCGGCGCTGTTTGAGCCGGGGGTCGGCGTCGGTTTCGATGGCGGTGATTTCTTCGTGCGGCAGTTCGGTAAAGTATCGCAGGCAGCGACTCACGTCGGCGTCGGCCGTGTTGATCCAGTATTGGTAAAACTTGTAAGGGCTGGTCCGCTCGGCCGAAAGCCAGACGGTTTCGCCCGTGGCGGTTTTGCCCATTTTTTTGCCCGAGCTGTCGAGCAACAGAGGGCAAGTGATGCCATACAGCTGCGTGCCATGCATGCGGCGGCCCAGGTCGATGCCGGCCGTGATGTTGCCCCATTGATCGCTGCCGCCCACCTGCAATTCGCAGCCATGCTGGCGATTGAGGTACACAAAGTCGTAGGCTTGCAGCAGCATGTAGCTGAACTCGGTGTAGCTGATGCCGGCGCCATCGCGTTCCAGCCGACTGCGGATCGAGTCCTTCGACATCATCACATTCACGGGGAAGTGCTTGCCTACATCGCGGAGGAAGTCGAGATAGGAGAACCTTGCCATCCAGTCATGATTGTTCAGCAGCATGGCGCCCTGGCTGCCGGAGAAATCGAGGAACGACTTCATTTGCTCACCGATGCCGGCGACGTTGGCTTGCAGAGCGTCGAGCGAGAGGAGATTGCGTTCTTCGCTCTTGCCGGTGGGGTCGCCAATCATGCCGGTGGCGCCACCGACCAACGCGATCACCCGATGGCCCGCTTTTTGGAAGCGGCGGAGGTACATCAGCGGCAGCAGGCTGCCGGCGTGCAGGCTGGTGGCCGTGGGGTCGAAGCCGGCATAAATGGTGCGCGGACCCGCGGCCAGCCAGGCAGGCAGACCGGCGTCGTCGGTGGTTTGGTGAATCAGGCCTCGCCACTGGAGGTCGGCAAATATGTCTGGCATACGTCGATCGCGGGTGTGTTGACCAAAGAACCGGGGAAGGAGGAGCGGCACCGCTGCTCGCGCGACAGGGTGCTAGTGTAGTGGAGACGCCCAAGAATAATCCACCCCGCTGCGCTGCCGCCTGTTGTACTGCCACCCCTAACGGCCAGCCTTATTGATTTCGGCCGCGAGCGTTTCGACGGGCTGGGGGTCGAGGTGGATACGAACGACTTCACGCGTATCGCCGAATAGTTTGTCGATACGGCGTTTCATGCGCGCGTCGTTGGTAAAGATTTTCCGCTCCTGCGTATTTAACTCGGCCTGAAAGGCTTCGGCCGACTTCAGCAATTGCAGTTCGCGCAGCATGGTCTGGGCGCGCGCGATATTGCCCTGCTCCAGTTGCGACTCGGCTTGGGCCAGCAGCACCTGGCGGCGGGAAAGGACGTCGATGACCTGTTCTTGAATGCCGGCGATGATGGACTCCGCCCGCAGCCGTAAGCGGTCGTCAGGCACCTTGACCGAAATGGTCGGCTCCGCGCCGGGCACAATTGGCAATCTCGCCAGCACCTCGCCCCCGTTCTTGATTAACAGGATTCGCAGCGGCGTTTCGTCGGCAGGAATGGTCAGCGAGCCGGTGCGATCGGTTTCGCCCAGCAACTGGGTGGACACCTGGCCCGGGGCTTGGGCATGGATTTCGTAGCCCGGCAGGGGTTCACTCTCGGTGGCGGTGGAGAGAACTTGTAGTCGCGTGTTTCCGGTGGGAGGACGGACGACCACGGCCAGCTGCTCGATCAGCCCTCGACGGCGACTGCTGATGGGGCTGCGAAGTCCGGTGTATAACTTGCAGTCCACCGCGGCAGCCGAGATGCCGGAAGCCTGAAGGTAGGTCCATTCAAGCTGTTGGAACCGGCGGAGGCTGCCATCGCGGTAGTTGTAACGCACGATGGGCCGAAACAGATCGCCGGGCTCAACCAGTTGCAGTTTGGGATCGCGAAATGGAATGGCCGAGGCTTTGAGCCGCAGGGAGACCAAGTCGCCCGATACCGTATCGACCTCGGCCAACGGCGAAAATGCCGATAGCAGCGCGTCGAAGGCGATGGCGGCCAGCATCGGCCGCTGTTCACAGGGTTTGCTGAGCCTAGTGCCGAGGGTGCCGGTTCGAATGTCGTAGTCTCGAGCTTCCACGGTGTAGGTGGCTGCATCTGAGCGTACGTGCAAAAACAGCACCTTATCGAGATTGATGGCGAATTTGGCGAGCTCGTCAGCCGGAAGATCGCTCAAACCCCGGCGGGCCAGTTGCAACAACCGCTGTTCCAAACTGACGGAAACCGTTGGTTCGATCAGCTGGTCGGAGAGCGCTTCCGGGTGAAGCTGCCAGGCATTTCCAACGTGGACCTCAATGGCCCGCGTCAGCTGCTGTTGCAAGTTGGAAACAACGCTCGGACCTAGCCCGGGCGCTCGATCAGAGGTGACGACCAGCGCCATGCGGTAGGGAGCACGCTCCCACGGCGAGCCATCCTGTGCCGAGGCCGTTCGTGCCGTGAGCAGCACCACAAGCATTAGCACCAAGGCGGTGAGCCTGGGATGTCTGCTGGATCGATCGCTGGAAGAAAGGGCGCGCGTCAGGCTCATGGCGTCTGCACCACGTGCTTGTCACGAGGAATGCTGGATGACGCGATGCTGGGGTTCAAAATGGCCGGCGGGCTTTGCCAGCGTTCCACCTCCTGGTAGAGAGAAACGGGATGTTCCATGACCCCTTCGAGTGCCTGGTTCCAGGCAAAGTGATCCACGATTTGCCATAGCGGCAGCACCGTTTCGTCTTCGTGAAGCAACCGGTGAATCACGTGCAACCGCTCACGGGCCTGCTTCCAGTTTTGAGACCGATCCAGGTCCATCAGCGCGGCTTCCAGGTATGGATTGTTGTGCGGAGCCAAACCGCCTGGTCCAAATAGTGCCCTAAGGTCGGTGACGGGCTCCCCAATGATCCACTCGGCGTAGAGCAGATCGTAGTCGCTATCAGTGGGGCGGGTTTGGCCGGCCGGTAGCTCGCGAAGTGTTGTGGCGATCTTGAGCAGTTCGAATCTCTTCTGAATGGCCCCGCAGGCAACCCGGGCAATATCGGTGGCGGGATGAACGATGACTAACTCGGGCAATTTCTTCAGCACGGGCTCGTCCCGCTTCACGCGGCGGGCATTTTCCTGCTGCAGGGAAAGATTGCCGAGCGTGAGCGCCAAACGCGGCAAGTAAGCACGCGGCGTCAGACTGCGATCGTAGGCGTAACCGATGGGGTCGTCGGCTTCGATTCCAGCGGGAAGAGGGGCACTCAGGACCTGGCAGCCTGGCAAAACAGCGCCATCCAAAATCTGGTCGAGAATCGCCTGGCGATGGATGGCCAACAGCAACGCTCGGCGGTAAGAACGCTGGTCGAGCAGCGGACGTGCCTGGTTGGGAACGAGTACATGCACGCTGGGCACGGCATAAGCGCTAACCCTGAGATGCCGTTGCTGACGCAGGGCGGGCACTTCCCAGGGATTCACGCGGTCGATCGCGGCGACGTCGCCATATTGCAAGGCGCGCAAGGCGTCGCGGCTTTCTGGGAAATATCGCTCGATAATTTCGGCCGGTTGCCGAGCGCCGGCGGTCGCCAGGTTAGGGTTGATGCGGAACCTGAGTTCGGCCGAACCTTGCTGATACAGCGTGTAGGCGCCGAGCGTGGCGCCTGGTTGTTTGGCCGGCAGCACGGTCTGCAACATACCGTCCGGATGGACGTGACTTTGCCGCAGGGTAACGTGAACCGTGTAAATGCTTTCGACGCGGCAGCTTTCGAACAACGCTGCCCAATCGGCCCTAAAGCCAGGTTGCGAGGGATCAGCCAATCGCACTAATTGCCGGCACACATCGTAGCCGGTGGGGCCGACTTCGCCGTTGGAGTAGCGAAGGTCGGGGTTGAGGCGAAGCACCAGGGACCGCCCCAGAGATTGCTTCTCCAAACTTCCTAACGCCGACCGGTAACGACCGCCGCGAGGGGCGGGGCCAGCAAATTCCAGCAGAGGGCTCTCAAGCAAACCGCCCACGCGGCGGCTGGCAAAACTATCAATCGCGGCAGGAGCGAACTCCACGGCGGGAGCAGTCACGCCCACCACCACTCGGGGAGAAAGCTCCTGGGCTTCAGTCAGAAAATCCACGGCCTTGGGCAGAGGCCATACCTTAACGGCCTGATAGGCGGCCTCGCGGGCTTCATGCAGTTGGTCTTGTTGAAGCTTTTCCTGACTAGTGTTCAGGAATGTTTGGGCCTCTTTTTGCAAACGCTGTTCCCATGTCTTGGCAATGGCGTTTTCTGGGAAAAGTTCGCGGAGGTTGGCCAGCAGAGTCCGAGCCGTTGCGTAACTCTCCGTCTTCACTTCGTTGGCTACCATCTGGTCGGTGGCCGCGGCGAGTCCTGCTTCCAGATTGGGAAAACCCGGATTCAAACGATGCAACTCGCGTAACATCGCCAGCACCTGGGCGGGATTTCCCCGTCGATGCCAGGCGGTCGCTTCCTGAAATAGCCACCGTTGATGCGATTCGGGCAAGCCCTCCAGGCGAGGGTAAATCCTTGCCAGGTACTGATAGTAGTCGTAGGCGCCATCGAAATCTTCGGCGGCCACGGCTTGTTCGGCCTTTTCCAAGATGAGTTGGGGGAAGGTCAGGTGCTTCTCAATTTTGCCCCAGAGTATGGTGTATTCCTGGTCGGGGTTTTGCGGTAACCGCACCGTAAGCTTGGTGCTGGGCTTGCGATCTTGCGGTAGCTGGTTGGGCAGCAGCGGGATAATCCGAACGGTGTCGCCTTCGGTCAGCCTCAGCTCATCGAAGGGTTCGTGGTCGTAGAACCGGGCGGGCTCACTCGCCGGCACTGGCGCCGATGCCGCCGGAACCTCTTGTGCCCCCACTTCGCGCGCGCCCCCCCAGCCCGTTGTCCAGGCCAACAAGGCGGTTAGGAACGAAGCTCGAATTGTAGAGTCGACCAAACGCAAAGCCGGTTGCCTTTGCCAAGGAGTTGTGTGCCGCCTATTGTTGCCTACAAAGCAACCAGGCTGCATCCAGCCGTAGCTTGCCCTGCATTCACTATCGTAAGATCACACTTGTTTGACACATCGCCTCCACCTTTGCGATGAGTTCATCGACTGTGACCTTCGGTCCCTTACTCCCCATTCGTGACTTTGCAAATTCAATCTCATCATCCGTTGGCGGCCGCCGAACGACCCCGATGCGATTGCCCTGGTCGTCGACCAACTCGACTTGGCCCTCGGCACCGCGGATTTGGTTGGCAAGATCGGGATGGACAACTATTCGGATCATATAATGGACAACTATTCGGATCATATAATCGTCTCCTTCGTTCAAAAATCTATTATATCACCACGTCGAAGGTGACCAAGGAGACGCGGATTGTGGAATAGACCCAACGCAACGTCAGTTGCCTTTGACATGGAGTGGCGGAACAACCTGTCGTTGCCAACGTGGCCATCGCCTTGCATCTGGAGAAGTGGGGCGCAGCGGGCTTCCCCGGCATAGTTTACCACAGCCGGTTGCCCGCGCGAAAGGTTAGATACAATTCGGCAACTCGTCGCGGAGGAAAAGTACGTCGTCGGGCAACATGCTTCCGAGCGGTTGGAAGAGCGTGGTATCATGGAGTGGCAGGTGGTTGCTGGTATGGCGGATGGCGACTTAATCGCCGAGCGACCCGACGCGACGCCCAACCCGGCCGTGGAGGTGCGTGAATCCTTGCCAGACGGCACCGAGTTCAAGGCCGTTTGGTCCCATTTGCGGCAGAGCGATGTCGCCAAACTGGTAACCGTCCACTTCTTCGACAGAGGCTAACGATGCGTATTCCTGGAGAGCGAATCAAGCGGACACGGCTGGTTCAGAGCGAAAAGTATTCGGCCTGGTTTCGTTTTTTGCCGGGGTTGGCGCGGATACTTGGGCGAGGACGCCCAAGCCACGAAGAGCTTCGATTGCGCGATCGACGGAAACAGCCTATCATGCCGGGAAAGGCGTTGCCCCTGGCCAACCAGCGGCATACAAATGACTTACGTGAATTGATTGCCGGCGTGTTCGACTGCAAGTAGGCAAGTTGCAGGTCATACACGGATCAGTCTAAAAACAAGTTAGGCGTTATGAGCGCTGTATTTCGTCGCGACGATAAAGAGCCCATCGAGGTTTCCAGTTCATGGTCACTCCGAGAGCAAATCGCTGACACCGATCTATGGCTTGCCCACATTGCCAACGTCGAGTCGGTTCGTGGCGCAACGCTCGATATCGGATTTAACGCTCGTCTCAACGACACCAACGTAGTTGTTCAAGGAGAGACCGTTCCACTTGACTTCATGCGCAAACTCGTCGAAGCTCAAATTACGCTTTGGCTTTCAATATATCCGCCGTTTTCGGAAAGCGCCTATCCAGTCGTTGCACCCGACCGCCGTGAGGCACAAGCAAATGGCCGAGTCCATCGGGCGGCGGGTGAACTCGGTTCGTTCGGCGGCGAGGTTGCTCCCGTGACAACACCGAAGGAAGTCACTCAGTGGACGTACTGATACAATCACAACGGTGCGGACGATGCGGATGTCAACTTGCCCCCAATGAGCAAGTTGCGTACCAATCTCTATGTGAGGATTGCTTCTGTCAGAAACGCACTCACAAGAAGCACTTTACGCGCGGAGGGGACAAATCAAATGCAACACGCCGAAACCGCGGGCACGGATTGAGCGTCAAACGCATTCTGTAAGCTTCCCTACGTACTTGGCGGGGCGCCACGTCCCACCCGCCCCCGATGCCCAGGTTTGGCGGCAGTTGCGGCCGCCGCGTTGACTTCAGGGTTCGGCTACCTAAAATGACTCATCGCCTCCGCCCTGCACACCCGGTGGTTACTGCGGATTGTCGATTTGCCGTCGGTTTGGCATTTGCCCAGCAGCCCTCCCGGCCACGATCCCCCCCTCAAGAGTCCTGCCAACGCCTATGTCTCTCCGTTCACTTACCGCACTGCCGGTCTATAACGAAGTGACGCACGTGCGCGACGTTTTGGCCGAGGTGCGGCGGTACAGCCGCGATATTTTGGTCGTCGACGATGGTTCGTCGGACGGCACGCGGGAGTTGCTGACCGAGATTTCCGCTGAACACCCTACGGTGAAGGTGGTTCGTCACGAACAAAACCAAGGCTACGGCGCTGCCCTGCTGACCGCATTTCGCTATGCGCAAGAGCAGCAATTCGACGTGCTGGCAACCATCGACTGCGACGGCCAGCACGAGCCCATGCGAATTCCGCAATTTGTGTCTGCCTGCCGCGAGGCGGATATTGTTTCTGGCAGCCGCTACCTGCGCAAGTTCGAGGGCGACTCCCGGCCGCCTGCCGATCGGCAGCGAATCAATGGCCTGATCACTGCCGAAATCAACCAACGGCTTGGTTTGGCCCTGACCGACGCCTTTTGTGGGTTCAAAGCCTATCGCGTGCCCATTCTCAAGCACCTGGAAGTGGTTGAGCCTGGCTACGGCATGCCGCTCGAGGTCTGGGTGAACGCGGCCGCGGCCGGCTTGCAGATTGAGGAATTGCCAGTTCCGCTGATTTATCTCGACGAGGCCCGGTCGTTTGGAGGTTCGCTCGATAACTCGGCCACCCGGTTGCAACATTATCGCGACCTGCTCGATCAAAGCCTGGCCGCGCTCAAAGATCGGCTGGGCAGCGATCCCTTCCAAGCTCGGAAACTTTCGGCCGCGGCTTGTTCCCAATCGGTCCGTTGTGGCGGGGCGAGTGGATGACGGCGGTGCAATCGATTGTTCAACCTCACGCTCCCAAGGCCCCCAAGCAAGATCGGGCCGTGGTGACCAGCGCGCCGCTCGAAGATGTCCCACGCCTGATAGAAACCAACCGGCGGTTTGCCGAGCGACAGCAATCGATCGATCTCCACGGCCGGTCGCTGGCCCAAATTTCGAGTGCCGCTCGCCGCCACCTGCTGGCTTCGGCGCTGCGGTACACGCGTCAATATCGCGATGTGGCCGAACCCAAATTCATGGGCGTGCCCCAGGGCCAGCCCCCTGGGGAACAAGGTCCGGTCAGCCATCCCCTCTTCTTGGCTGGCCATCAGCCTCAGCTGTTTCATCCCGGCGTGTGGTTCAAGAACTTCACCCTCGAAAAGTTGGCCGCGCGGCACGGCGGCGTGGCCGTAAACCTGGTGATCGATAGCGACGCCGTGAAAGAGCACGCCTTGCGCGTGCCGGGCGGCTCGCTGGAGCAGCCTGAGGTTCGCTCCATTCCATTCGACCTGGCTGGTCCCGCGCTGCCCTACGAAGAACGACAAGTTTTCGATCGGGCGCTGTTTCGCAGCTTTGCGGTTCGGGCGTTGCCCTGGCTGAAGTCGTTGGTTCCCGAACCGATGCTTGCCGACTTTTGGCCCCTGGCGGAGCAGCGTTTGCAGGCGACGGGCAACCTGGGCGAAGCCCTGTCGCAAGCGCGGCACATTTGGGAAGCTCGCTGGGGCAGTCAAACGCTGGAACTGCCGCAGAGTGCCATTTGCGAGAGCGAAGCCTTTCATTGGTTTTCGGCACATTTATTGGCCCACCTGCCGCGGTTTTGGCGGATTTTCAACGATGCCCTGGTGGAGTTTCGTCAGCAAAACAAGCTCCGCAGCGCCACGCACCCCGTGCCAAACTTAACGTCGCACGACGATTGGCTGGAAGCCCCGCTCTGGATGTGGACCCCCGCCGACCCCCGCCGTCGCCCGCTTTTTGCCCGGCAGGCTGGCGACCGCTTGCAGCTCACCGATCGCCAGGGATGGCAAACGACACTGCCGCTCTCGCCCGATAGCTCGGCCGAACGCGCCGCGGCCGCCCTATCAGGCTTGGCCGAGGCCGGCGTCAAAATCCGCACGCGGGCTTTGTTGACCACGCTTTGGGCTCGGGTGTCGCTAGGAGATTTGTTTCTGCACGGTATCGGCGGCGCCAAGTACGATCAGCTGACCGACCGCCTGATCTGTCGCTTCCTCGGCTTGCAACCGCCTCGCTACCTCACGGTTTCTGCCACGTTGTTGTTGCCGGTAACGCAAGACAAGCCGTCGGCCGACTCGGCACGCGATCTGGACCAGTGGGAGCGGGAGTTGCTCTACCATCCAGAAAAATTCCTCGACGCCGCGCAACTTTCGGCCGCGCAACGAGCCGACGCTGAGCGGTTGGTCGCCAACAAACAGGTCTTATTGCACGAAGTCCCGACGCCCGGCCATGGTCGGGATCGCCACCGAGGACTTCGGGCCATGAACGAGCAGTTGCAACCGTTCTTGGCAAATGTTCGCCAGCAACTGGATCACCGCCGGACGTTACTCGCCGAACAACAGCGGCGGCAGTCTATTTTGGGTTCCCGAGAGTATGCTTTTTGCTTGTATCCGGCGGATACGCTTCGCGACTTCTTTCAGGCGGCGCTGAGCTAACGCTGCCCGGCAAAAACTTACGCGGGCGGCCGATGGGCTCTCTGTTTTAGATTCCGCATGGGCGGGGCAGCGAAAAGCTGTTATCTGCCCCACCACCCCGCTATGCTTGAAGCGGTTGGATGGCCCTGCGCGTCGCGGAGTCGCGTCAATTTCCGTTCCCTCGGCCAGAACCTCGGGCGATTCCGCCCTCCCAATTTCGCCGTCGAATTCGCGCGCGAATTTGGTCCATAGCTCATTCAGCGTTACTCACGGATGGCTTGCAGGATGCCCGATTCCTCTCCGACGGACGCAATCTCTCCCCCCGCGGCAGCATCGCCAGGCACGGGGCAGGTTCAATTCGCGCCTGGCACGGCGACCGATCATCCTGCCATCGAAAGGCTGCTCAGCTCGGTTTTTCCGCACCACCAATTTGCGGATCGCTGGCAAGCTGCCCTCGATGATCCGCTGTACGAGCCGTGCGATCGCTTGTTGGCTCGCCAATCCGACCGGTTGCTGGCCCACGTGCAAGTCAGCCCTCGGGTTTGGCACGCTGGTCCGCTGGCACTCAAAACATCGCACCTGAGCTGGCTAGCGACCGATGCCCGTTTTCGACGCGGAGGGCTCGCCGCTGAAATGCTGTTGCGCGCCGAGCAGCATGCCCTGGCTCAGGGATCGTTGCTGGTCACCGCCTGGTGCACCGATCCCAGCTATTTCCTACGGCGGGGATTCGTGAAGTGTGCCGAGCGCGGCTTTCATCAACTCCATCCTCAGCACATGCTGGCCAACCTGCCCGAGCCCGAGGCGGGGCTCACCATTCGGCCTTGGCGCCGGTGCGAAGGCTCGGCTTTGGTCGACTTGCATACGCGGCGTTCGCAGAGCGCGTGGGGAGCGTTCGCCCGCACCGAAGCGGTTTGGCAGTGGCTCGTTTCGCAACAACCGCCGAGGCTGGTTTATGTGGCCACCGATGGGCCGGAACGGCGCCGCGGAGGCCCCGAGGTGGAATCGCTAGCCGGTTACCTGGTGATGCAGGGTAATCGCATCTTGGAGTTGGGCTGTCGCCCCGCCGATGCCACCGTTCCCTTGGCAATGCTTTCGCGAGTTTGCCGTGATGCCGTGGAGCGCGGCGAGGCCAGCTTGTCGCTGATTCATCCGGCTCCCTGTGAATGGGAAGCCTGTCTGGCGGCAACGCCCACCCGGCCCGAACCTCCGCACGCCACCCTGGTCGCCAAACCGCTCAATCTTCCTCGGTTGCTGACCTCGTTCGCGCCGGGGCTCACCGCCATCGCACGTCGGGCAACTCCGGCGATTGGCGCGCTGGGGCTCATCCTTTCGATTGAGCGCGCGGCCCACGCGAACGGCACCGGGCAAAGCTCTGCGAACGGCAACGCTGTCCTCCGAGCACTGGAAACTCTCCGCGGCCAATGGATATTTGAGCGCCGCCGTCATCCCAAGTTTGCCGTGGGAAACATCGGGCGAAGTTACATTAGCACCAGCCCACAGGACTTACTATTGTTGCTGCTGGGCGCCGCTTCGGTCGAAGAATTGGCCGGCAGCGGCAGGCTGCAGGTATCGAACAAAACGGCTGAACGTTCGGCATCCGCCCTGTTCACGCCGCGCCCGGCCTGGGTTTCTCCGTTAGACGATGCCATGACCTCGCCCTGACATCTTGCCCCCTTCGTTGATGGGAGTGTCGCCCCCCGCCATGACTTGCCAACCACCCCAGCAAACCTCTCGCCGACAATTTCTGACGGCCGCCACATCGTTCGCTGCCGCAGGCTGGATCGTATCGAACTCCGGGCCTCCGTGCGCTGCTGGGCCGGCTGCAACTTCGGCCCAGGCGTTCAAGGCGGATTCACTAACAGCCGCCCTGCAAAACCAAGTCGGCATCACTACCTCGTCGCTTTCAGGGCATTTGGCGGCCAAGCCGGGGCCGGGCCAATTCTCACTGGAAGAGCTGCCTGCGATTCTTCGCAATGAGTTGGGCATGCTGCGGGACATGCTACAAACCTGGACCAAAGAAGCCCCAGGGCCAGGCAAGCCCAGCGAAAGATAATCGTTTGCCTGGCAGCGTGCGCCCAGCACGCATCCACTGCTTTGGCGATGCGCATCAAAAAAACCAGGGAGAGCAACCGCTCTCCCTGGCTCAATTGATCTCAGATTTCAATCCGACTGCGGCTTAGCGAGCTTCTTCGATGGTGAGCACCAACCATTTTTGCTGGCTGCTCGATCCGCCGAGGATCAATTTGAGCTCCTTGCCCAGCTTGATGCTGCCCGAAACCTCGGTGGCGAGCTCCTGCACGCAGGCAATCTCTTTGCTGTCGCCGCAGGCCGACCGCACGCTCACCTTGAGGTCGGCCAGAACCGAGCCGTCGCTGCTGGGGCGCACGCAGCCCTTGACGCTGGTGCCCACGGAGATGGCCGCGGAACCACTCTTAGCCGCGATCTCACCGCCGCAAACGCATTCGAAATCGCGTCCAGCGGAAGTCACGATTTGCGGGTCGCAGTAGATCTTCTTGGTCTCGCCGGTCGTGGCGTTGCCTTCGCAGATCGTGAGACGAACCAGGTACGTTTCGGCCGGTAAGTTGGCCGCCGTTTGGATCACAGGCGCGGTGGGCGCGGCGATGGCCGTGGGATAGGACGTCGTCGAATTGGTCGTCATCGGATGGCTCGGCCATAGCTCGCGAGGCGCGGTATAGTAGGGCGCGCTGATCGGAGCGCTGGCGCCGGTCACGGGGCAGCGAGGATCAACCGCGGGCGCCGAAACCGGCTGCTCATTGCGGTCGCGGCCGCGCACCCGCACACTGGCGACTTGCTGCTTGAGCTGCTCGTTTTCCATTTGCAACCTGGCGATGGCGTGCATCATTTCCAATGTTTGCTCGGCGCCATCCAGCTTGGTCTGGAGCTTGGCGTTTTCCACATGCACCGTAGCCAACTGTTCCATCATTTCCAGCTTCTGTTTCGACAATTCTTGCATCATCTCGGTCCGGGCTTCCAGGGTTTCCACAACCATTTCCATGTAGCTGCCCAGCACCTCGGTTTGATTCTCGGCGGCCTGTTGCTGAATCTCCAGCACCATGCCCATCCACGTTTCTTTCTCTTCGGCCACCTTTTGCTGCACGGCCACGAGCGTTTCCAAATCCTTGATCTTGCTCTGCAACCGCACCGCGGCAATCGGGCACTCGCCCTGATAGGCCCCAGCGGAGAACAGCGGGCAATGCTGACGGGCACGGGCCCAAGTGCCCAGGCCGACATGTGTCGCTGCATGGTCACAATCACCTTGGCCGCGGGCCGTCTTCGATTCGCGGCAACCATTGCTGCTTCCGCACGTGGTCTTTACCTCGCGGCAAGCCCCTGCCTTGTTGCAGGCGACGTCGCATTTTTTCGCCACCGTGCAACAGGCACTCTCGCCGGTTGCGCGGCAAGTGCTCTTGGCATCGGAGCAGCAATCGTTCTGAGCGGCACAGCAGGTCGGCTTCGACACGGCACATTCATTGCCTTTGCTACAGCAGGCATTGGCCGCGCAGGTCGAGGTCTTGGCGCAGCACTCGGTCGACTTGCAGCAGCCAGAAGAAACTGCCGTGGCGAAGCACGCCGTCGCGCTTGCACGGCATTCCTTGGCCACTTCGCGGCAGGATTTGGAGCAGGCTTGCGACGTGGCGCAGCACCCGGTGGAAACCGCCGCTTCCAGCTTCTTCAAAGGGCATTCGCCTGCTGAGCAGGCAGTCAGCGGCGATTGGCAGGGGGCCGACTCACTGCATTCTTCGGTGGCCGCGCAGGTCACCACGCCCGTCGCACATTTTCCATTCGGGCAAGCATTGGTGTTGAACATGCAGCGGGTGATGGGAGTCTCTTGTATAGAGATCACGCCGTCTCGTGTCACGCACACTTCAAAGTCGACGCCGATGGCCTGTTCGCCCTCGGTGGGGCCGGCCACGCCGAGATTCTTGAACAGCCGGCCCAAGTAGGGAAGCTTGCTCAATAGGGATGAACCCTTCGCGCACTCGCTGGAGCAGCCGCTCTTACAGGCCGGCTCGAATGCCAGCGAAGGCGCGGCCATCATAAGCGCCATCGCACAGAGAGCGCTCGCGCGCAGGATACGAGACAGAGGTCGCATTCTCATTCTGACTTCCTTGTTCGCGGAGAACAGACGGAGGGGGGAGATTCGGGCCGAGGACTGTATCTAAACCGCCAGCGCGATGCCATGCCAACTTGAACGATGTGGAGCATCAGCAACGCTGGCGCGAGATACCAAAAGGGTTGGTTCGAAAGCGCGGCCAACACCATCGCGCGGCCGGCTTCCGGTGAGGCACATGCAGCGCATGCCCAGGCGATGTGAGCACCGGCAAGGCGACGCGTTGCCCCGCTCACGGAAAGCCCCGGAGGCCGGTCTGCCGATGATGGATCTTGCTTTGGCAGATGGTCAACAAGCTTTACCGCAAGGTGGCGCTGGCGGGGTTCCAACCCACGACGGGAGTGTTCTTTTTGACCAGGTAGACTTCGACGCGCCGATTCCACCTGCGCTCGTCGGGCGATTCGTTCGACGCCACGGGTTGGTGTTCCCCCTGGCCCTGCACGGTGACTTGGGCCGCAGGCACGCCGGCGGCCTGTAAGAAGTCGGAAACCGAATTGGCCCTGGCGGTGCTGAGGTGGAAATTGTTACCCCAGATGTCGCTGCCGGGCTTCTTGGTCACGCTGCGATCGTCGGTATGGCCCACGATGACCACCCGCAATTCGTCGCCGTGTTGCCTGACCAGGTTGGCAACATCGGAGAGCACGGCCTCGGTGGTGGGGCGCAGGTGGGCTTTGCCACTATCAAACAGCAGTTCTTCCTGCACCCGCAACGAATCGGTGACCGAGTCGTATTCGAAGGACGGGTGGCTTTGGGCCAAGGTGGAAAGGTCGGCGCCATATTGGCTACCGAATCGGCCGCCTAACCCATCGCGCCGAGGCCGCGCGCCTGCCAGGCTACGCGAGCGCTCGTCTATCAGGCCTTGCTCGGCGAGCCGCTGGCCTTCGATGGCCGACGAGAGCCGCAGGCTGAGCTCTTCACTTTCTTTCTGCAGCGCAAGCACTTGCTGGCCGAGTGCCTTATTCTGCTCTTGCAGGGCGAGCGCCTTCTTCTTGCTAGCGCAACCTACGACGAGCGCGCACAGCAGGCCCAAAATGGCCAACCGTTTGCCATGCATTACGCAGTTCATGATTCGACTCCTTTCGAACCTTCGCTACCGGTGTCTGCCGCGGCCAAGTGCAAAGCAGACATCGCCTGCGGCAAGCCATCTTGAGCGTACCGCAAGTAATCCGGTGGCAAATCGGCCAGGGAAAGGCCGTTGCTGATCTGTTCAAGCTCGGCAAGTTTGGGGAAATCCATCCCGCCGAAATCAATTCCGTGACTATTTTTCAAACATGTCGACAATTCCGCCCATAATGCTGGCGGCAATGGGGCTGGGGTTTTCCCAACTCCACATGTATCTCAGCATTTCGTACATCATCATGCCGGTGGTGGCCAGCACCAGGAACGCCAGGCAGAGGAACAAGATGCTGCCAATGCCGTAACGTCCTTCGGGTTGCGCCATGGCCGGCGCCATCATGGGAGCGGCTCCGGCCAGCGGGCCACCCATCGCCGGTTGCGGCCCCGCCGTAAAGGCTGGCTGCGCGCCAAACGAATCCATCCCTTGAATATCTTCGCCCAACAGGGTTGCGGCGTTTTCGTCAAATGGTTCTTCGGCGTCGAGGGCGATGACCTGCGAACCGCTGGCATCGGACTCGTCGCCTTCTACCTCGAGCATGGGCGTGAGCAGGAAGTCATCGTCGGCGACTTCTTCCAAGTCTTGCATCCCGCCCAGGGTCTGGTCGCTTCCCAGGTCGCCCAGCGGTTCTTCCAGCGACAGGCCACTGTCGGCCGCGGCCGCCAGGTTGATGCCGCTGTCGGCAATGTCGGTTCCGGTTCCACTGCCGCCTAGCACCAGGTCGCTGTCGTCGTCTTCATCGCCAGCCAGATTGATGGTGCTTTCGGCGGAACCTTCTTCTTCAATCAGGCCGCCGGCCGTGGAATCCGAAAGTGTAAAGTCGTCGTCGAGTTCGAGTTCGAGTTCTTGGCCGAGCAGTTTGACATCGCTCTCCGGCAACCGCACGGTTTGATCGCCGATGCTGGTTGTCACCGGCTCATCGTCCGGCTCCAAAGCAATATCGCTGAAGCCAAAATCATCGTCGGCCGCCAGTTCCAGGTCGCTGTCGCCTTCCGATACACTTTCGAGCGGGTCGTGCTTGGTTTCAGGTTCGCCCGAAGCCACCAGTTTAAGGTCGCTGTCGATGCCTGAGCCAATTTCGCTGGGGATTAACGACAGGCCACTATCGCCGGCTAGTTCCAGGTCGCTGGAGTCGCCACCCAACTCAATTTGAATATCTGCTTCATCTTCGGGCTCTCCCGCCTTGCCGATGACGGTGCTCGACATGCTGGAAGACGGCCCTACAAAAATGTCGCTCAGGAGGACCGAGTCGGTTTCGCGGCTCTCTTCGTCATCCAGGGAGATGGGCAAGTCGATCACGCTGCTGCCCATGCCCGAAGTGCTGCCCGCGAATTTGTCTCGGTAACGCTCCACTTCGTCACGTTTGAATTTCCACACGCTGCCATCGCGGACACCAAAAATATCGCGGTCTTCGCGCAGCCGGTTCAACTCATCGGTGCTAATGCCAAGGATTGAGGCGGCCTCTTCCATGCTAATCAAATTCTGAGCCATGAGCGTCTCCGGTGAACTCTTCCCTGGGGGCAGCTTGCGCCCCCCGGGTTCGGAGGAGCGCTAAGGGTGTTCCAACATCAGGCGTATTTCCCGCGGCAGGGGATTCACGCCATTGTAATCAGCCAACTGCAAATCCCAATGAATTTGCCGCACACATCGGAGCGAAACCACGCCCGTGAGCGAATCCACGTGATACACGCTCATGACCCGCAGTTTGGGGTCGAGCACCAACAGTTGCTGGTGCTTGTCGCCCGCGCCGGGAATCAAGTGGGTAATCAGTTCCGATGGCCAAGGCCCGCCAGCAGTGGGCTGCGCCATGGCCGGTTTCCCCTGGGGGAAGTATTCCGCGAGTGCGGTCACGAGACCTGCAGCCAAAACGGCCGCGACCATCGCATTCCGCATAAAGCACCTCGGGCTTATGGGATAGGACCGGTCGCGGACCTCCTTATATTCTAGGAGGGCCACAACCCAGTTCAAGGAAAAACTACCGTGGCCGCAAGGCTTTCCCGCCCTGCGCAACCAGTACAACCAATACTCCGCGGGGATTCCCGCTCGCTTGAGAAAGGCGGGCGGAGAATATCGATCGCCAACCGCACCGGCAAGATCAGTTCAAATTTTGCTCAAGTTTGTGCTTGAACCAGCCGGGGCACCCAGTCGCCTCGGCTTTCCCATGTTGCGCCGGCGTGCCTTTTTCGGTGTTTCCTCGAATTTATCCCTACCAGGTAAGCCGTGACTGGGAGGGATGCTGACAGCGCATCCGCGAAATAGCTGCAAGGGGGCCGCTCGCTTGCTACTATCGGGGTTAGAGCGTCTGCCACCCCCAATTCGACCTCGTTGTCTGACCGGATCGCCCATGTCGTCGAATTTTCCGCCGAGTTGGCCTGCCTTGCACCGCTCGCGGCTGAGCACCCGCCGGCAGTTTCTGAGCGCCTCGGGCTTGAGTTTGGGAGCGATTGCCTATGGTTCGTTACTGGGCTGCCCGGCCAATGCCCACGAAAAAGGGGGGGCCGACCATCCGGCAGATGCGGCGAACCGTCCCCTGGCGGCCAAGTCGCCGCCGCGCGCAGCCCAGGCTCGGCGGGTGATTTATCTGCACATGTCGGGCGCGCCCCCACAGCATGAGCTGTTCGACTACAAGCCCAAGCTGATCGAGCATCACCTGGAGCCATGCCCCGAGTCGCTGCTAAAGAATCAGCGATTTCCCTTCATCAAGGGCCACCCCCAATTGTTGGGCACACCCTACAAATTCCGGCAGCATGGGCAATCGGGGGCCTGGATCAGCGAGTTATTGCCGGGACTGAGTGGGCATGCCGACGATATTGCCATTGTGAAGAGCATGCACACCACGCAGTTCAATCATGCTCCCGCGGAGATGTTCCTGTTCACGGGCTCGCCGCGTTTTGGCGGGGCATCGCTGGGAAGCTGGCTGACCTATGGCCTGGGGTCCGATAACGAAAACCTGCCCGGCTTTGTGGTCTTACTGAGTGGTGGAACCGACCCCACCGGAGGCAAGAGCTTATGGGGCAGCGGCTTCCTGCCCTCGGTTTACCAGGGCGTGCAATGCCGTTCGACGGGCGAACCCATCTTGTACGTGAACAACCCGGCCGGCATGAATCGCGATGTTCGCCGTCGCAGCCTCGACACGCTTCGCGACCTTAACCAGCAGGAATTGGAGCACTTTGGCGACCCGGAGACGTCTGCCCGCATCGACCAGTACGAATTGGCGTTCCGCATGCAGATGGCCGTTCCCGAAGTGATGGATATCAACCGCGAGCCGCAACACACCTTGGAGGCCTATGGCGCGCAGCCCGGCCAGGCCTCGTTTGCCAACAATTGCCTACTAGCCCGGCGGTTGATTGAGCAGGGAGTTCGCTACGTGCAACTGTTCGACTGGGGTTGGGATATCCACGGCACCAATCAAAGCAACGACATCGTGCATGAGCTGCCACGAAAGTGCCAGGAGACGGATCGCCCAATCGCCGCCTTGCTAACCGACCTTAAGCAACGCGGATTACTGGAAGACACCCTGGTGGTGTGGGGCGGGGAGTTTGGGCGGACTTCAATGAACGAAGCCCGCAACGGTTCCAAGTTTTTGGGCCGCGATCATCACCCGCATTGCTTTACGCTATGGCTCGCAGGCGGCGGTGTGAAGGGAGGCATCACCCATGGCGAGACGGACGAACTTGGCTACTTTATCCAGAGCGATCCGGTAGGGATCCACGATCTGCAGGCCACGCTGCTGCACCTGCTCGGTTTTGATCCCCACCGCTTCAGCCATCCTTATCAAGGACTGGAGCAACGCCTGATTGGCCCCGAAGGCACGGCCAAGATCCAGACGGCGCTGCTCGCCAAGGGCTGACGGTCGGCATTCCCCAGCTCAATCCGGGGCCAAAGTCGTCCACGCTTCTACTGGGAGTATTCTTCGTCGAGCGAGGCGTCTTCCGAGTCGTAGTCGTCGCCTTCGTACTCCTCATCTTCAGTTTCGTCTTCCTCGGTTTCGTCGTCGTACGAATCCTCGACCTCAACGTCGCGGTGCGTTCTCGGCAGCTTGCTGGCAGTCTTCTTTGCCGGCGTTTCCTGGTGCGGCTTGAGCACCAGCCGGTTCCGCGGTTTGGTTTGGGGAGGCGCTGCCTCGGCCTCGCGGGCAGCCATCCACTCCTCGACAGAAATCAGCACTTCGCGGGCTTGCGAACCGTTGTAGGGCCCCACCAGGCCATCATCGGCCATGAAATCGATCAGACGCGCCGCGCGGCCGTAGCCAATCCCGAGCGACCGCTGCAGCAACGACACGCTGCCGCGGCCTTCTCGCAGCACAATCTCGACAGCGTCGTAATACATTTCGTCCTTTTGCCCACTGGCGCCGGGGCTCGCGCCGCCGGCTTCTTGCTCGTCGCGGGTGGGGAGCGCAATGAGTTCTTCGACAAACTGCGGCTCGGTGGCGGACAGGAACTCCACCACGTCGTGGATTTCTTCGTCGCTTACATAGGCGCCTTGGCCGCGGAGCAGCATGCTGGTGCCTGGCCAGAGGAAAAGCATATCGCCGTTGCCCAGCAACTTGTCGGCGCCCATCTCGTCGAGGACCACGCGACTATCGACGCGGCTGGCCACCTGGAACGAAATTCGGGCAGGCAAGTTGGATTTGATCAGACCCGTGATGACATCGACCGTGGGCTTCTGCGTGGCGAGAATCAAATGGATGCCCACCGCCCGGCTCTTTTGGGCCAGGCGAATGATGTGGCTTTCCACTTCTTTGGGCGCGGTCATCATCAGGTCGGCCATTTCGTCGGCCACGATCACAATGTATGGCAGGTGCGTGGGGATGGCTGCCCGCTCTTCCTCGGTTTGCGGCTGCAACCGTTCATAGATTTCTTCTTCTCCCAATTGGTTGAACACCGACATATGCCGAACACCTGCCCGCATGAGCAGCGTGTAGCGCTCCTCCATTTTGTCGACGGCCCAGGCGAGGATGGCCTCGGCCTTTTTCATGTCGGTCACCACGGGGTGCATCAGGTGCGGCAGCCGGGCATAGGGTGTGAGTTCGACCATTTTGGGATCGATGAGCAACATCTTCACTTCATCGGGCCGGCGCGTCATGAGCATCGACATGATGATGGTGTTCAAGCATACGCTTTTGCCGGTCCCCGTTCGGCCTGCGATCAGCAAGTGAGGCAGCGTGGTGAGATCGACCACCATGGCGTTGCCCGAAACGTCATCCCCCAGAAATATCGGGATCCGCATTTTGTCGGAATTGCTGGTCGACTGCTCCATAACTTCGCGGAGGCGGACAAGTTGCCGCTCGGAGTTGGGAACCTCGATTCCAACGGTATTTTTTCCAGGAATGGGCGCTACCACGCGGACACTCGGCACTCGCAGGGCCACGGCAATATCGTCGGCCAGGCTGGTGATCTTGCTGAGCCGCAAACCCGGCTCCAGTTCGACTTCGTATTGAGCGATGACAGGACCGGTCTCAACTTCTACCACTTTGATATTCAGGCCAAAATTCTGAAAGGTATTTTCCAGTTGCAGGGCTTTTTGACGGACCTCTTGTTCTTGCTGATCGTAGGAAAATGGCTCGGCATCGACCAAGAGATCCATCGGCGGCAGCTCAAACTCCGTGTGGTCGCTGCGCTTGCTGGCTTCCTCAATTTCTTTCATCACCGCTTCACGTTCGCTGCTCTTGCTGCGACGGTTCTTGACGCGGAAAGCTCCGGCGATGCGTTTGGCCATGCTCGGCGCATCGTCCTCTTCTTCCTCTTCGTCCCCTTCTTCGGCCGCCGCTTCTTCCTTCAGGCTGGCTTTCGTCTTGATCTTGGCGGTGGTCGCGTCGGCAGCGATCTGTTCGGTGTCGAGTGTTTCCACATCGGCGTTCTTCTTACCGCGAGTGCGGCGGCTCTTGACCGGCGGGGAAGCGTCCTCCGCGACTTCGTCGGCTTCGGCCCGTTGCCGGCGAACGGTGCCCACCAGTTTGCCCGCGCCTTTCGCGGAAGTGCGGAGCGACCAGCTGGCTACCTGTAGGACTGCGTAATCGGTGCAGAGCAGCATGCCGCCCACGATGGCGCTGGCCACCAGAATGTAGGCGCCGGCGCGAGCGAAGAACATTTCCAACAGGCCGCTGCCCGTCGCACCCAAATAGCCGCCGGGACCAATCACGCTGCCCGGAGCGCCACTTTCCACGGCCAGGGCTGCCAAAGTGCAGATCCCCCACAGTGCGAGCAGCCAGCCAATCAGCCGCACGTTCGCCTCGGTGATCGTCTGTCGCGTGAGCAAATAGAAATTGAGCACCAGCGACGAGATGGCAACAAACCAAGCGCCCCACCCGAAAGCATCGAAAAGGATGGCCGAAGCCATGGCGCCAAGCCGACCGCAGGCATTGCCATAACTGGCCGCCGCGGGATGCACGAGCGATGTGCTCGGGTCGGAGGGGTGGAAGGTGACCAGCGAAATGGCGACGAAAATATTGAATGCCAGAAAGCCAAGCGCGAACAAGTCGCGTGGCAATTGGCGAACCGCTTCGTTAGATGTAGCAGCAGGCATGGACGATTCTCGCCGCGAGAGCCAGTGGCTTGCCCTGGAGTTTCTACCGCTAGCGGCTGCGCAATGGCGACCGCTAAGGAGAAGTTTCCCCGGAGGGCGTGACAGCGTCCATGCTCGACAACTTTCCTTCATCGAGTTCATCGTCAGTTGCGTGCAGAAAAATCCAGAATCGCGGCTTGTGCCGGATTTGGTTGCCGAAAGGTCTCAGTCCCCCCCGTCGGCAAACTTTATCAATCGGCCAGTAGTTGGCTCAGGAGCGGCCGGCAAGACGGGGCGGCAACTGCCCTGGCTCGGTGTCTGTGCGAGTTTTCGGACGATTCGGCGATTTTGCGTCACCGGCCTGACATTGACGAATTGCCGCCGATAAACGATAGGGTTCCATTTGCCGGGAACCCGTGGCGAAGCTACGCGCCCACCTCGGCGAAAGCACAATCAGCACCCGAACACCTGGTGGCACACCCAGCTCCCCGGCGCGCTCCGGTTCGTGGTCATGCGATTTGAAAAGAAGCCAATTGCCATGCGTGGCCGTACTAGCAACCCGCCGCAGACTGCCCAGGCCGCGAATCCTCCGCCGCCTGAGGGCAAGCCATCGCGGTTGGTAGGCCTGGTTGGCGGCCCCTTTCGCAAGATCCAGACTTGGGCAGCATTGCATCGGCCAGCCGCCGTGGGGTTGGCCGCGATTTCGTTTCTGCTGATATCAGGGGTTGTGCTCTGGTGGTTGTTGGCACGCCCCGCCGATCCCGTGCAAGCATCGCTCGACACGCTAGCGGCTCTGGATCAGCAGGACGACGATCTGGCGGCGACCCGAGCTGAACAACTGGCGAAAGTGCATCGTCGCGATGTCAAATGTCGCGGCACGGCGGCCTATGTGTTGGGTGTGGTCGCCCTGCACCGGGCGCAGGCTGCCGATGGTCCTATGATCCGGCGGAACGCCCTGGCAGCGGCTGCGTTTCTCGAGCAAGCAAGAAGGCTGGGTTTCCCGCAAGGACGGCAGGCCGATGGCCTGGCATTTCTCGGCCGCAGTCAACTGCTTGCCGGAAATCAGGCCGCGGCGTTGAGTGCCTTCGAGGCCGCGCTGCTGGCTGGCGGAGAACCCAAGATGGAGTTGCATGGTTTGGCGGTCGAGGCCGCGTTGCAACTGGCTTCGCCCCTGCCACGTGTGGCGTTGGATCATCTGGCCGCTATTTTGGCCACACCCGACTTGAGCGAACGCGATCGAGTTTCTGTCGCGTTGCAGCAAGCGCAGGTGCAGCTATCGCTGGAAGAATGGGAATCCTGCCGAAAAACCTTAGAGACTTTAGCGGTCAAAGATCGCGGGAGCGGAGCATACTGCAACCTGGCAGGACAGTTGCTGATGCGCGACGCTGAGCTAAAGCTGCAAGCCACGGTGGATAACGCCAATGCCGCCGCCGACGCTCAAGAATTATATCTTCAGGCGGCAAACGTTTATCGCCAGGGGCTGAAGGATCGCAATGGTGACATTCGCGTGACGGCTAGCATGACGCAAGGATTAGCGCAAGCCTATCGGGCCTTGGGCAAGCCCGAAGAGGCCCTGCGGCAATTGCGTCGCATTCAAACGGCGTATTCCGACGGGCATTTCGCCATGCAAGCGGCGCTGGCAGAAGCCGACGTGCTTCTCCAAAGGCTGGAATATGCGGCCGTTGTCGAAGTTTATCGCCAGCAATTGAATCGCGGACCATCCCCGGCGCAGCCCTGGCCCAAGGCAGACGAACTCCAAGTGCGCGAACGCTGTCTCGTGCATTGGGAACAACTGAAGCAAGCCGGCGCCTATTCCGAGGCCGCATCGCTGCTGCAGATTTGTACGCCCGTGCTTCCCACCACCGAACGCACCCGGCTCTTGGCTCAAACACTATTTGCCTGGGGAGAACGGTTGCTCGAGCAGGCCAAAATGGAAGCAGGCCCAGAAGGATTGCTCGATCGCCAGGAAATGGCGGCCGGAACCCTTGGTCCACGCGGGACCGGAAACTCCCCCACTCCGTGGGAAGGTCCATCCGGATCAGCATTATCAGCAACCACGCTCGTGAATAATCCGACCGAGGCATCGTTGAGTAAAGTATCGAGTACATCGCGGAGAGGGAAGCTTCTCGCCGACGCTCGGCTCAGGTTTCGTCAGGCAGGGCGAGTCTATTCTCAACTCGCAAAAGAACGTCGCACCACCAAGGAATATCCCGACGACCTTTGGGCCGCGGCCGAAGCTTTTCGCGCGGCGCGCGACTATCCCGCGGCCATTGCCATGCTGCGAGGCTATTTGGAGCATGCTCGGCCCGGTGAGCGTCAGGCCGAAGCGCTGAATCTTCTCGGCGAAGTGTGGCTGGCGGAAGGCAACGCCGAGGAAGCGGTGCTAGCTTTGCAGCAGGTGCTCGAACTTTATCCCCGACACCCTGCCAAGTACACCTCGCGGCTGCTGCTCAGCCAGGCCTGGTTGGAACAAGGCGACGCGGAACAGGCCGCGCAGGCCCTCGAAGACAATCTTCAAGGCAATGATCTCGCACCTGCCAGCCCCGAATGGAAAGCTTCGTTGTTCGGCCTGGCACGATTGCGGTACGGACAGCAGCAATGGCAGGTGGCGGCGCCCCTCTTTGAACAGGCCGTGGCGCGCTACCCTGAAGATCGTGAAACACCATTAGCCTGGTATTTGCTGGGCGAGTGCTGCATTCAGCGGGCACGCGAGCGAACCGCGGAGTTTGCCGCGCCCTTGGCAGTTGCCGAACGTGAACGGTTAAACGCCGTGCGGCAACTGCATGCGCAAGCATTGGCGGCATTCGACGCATGTCTCCAAACATTTGAATCGGATGTCAACGATATAGATCGACCAACCGAAGCAGCCGCGGTGTTGCGTAATGCCTCGTTCGCACGGGCGGCGGTGTTGTTGCAACTTGGCAAACATCAGCAAGCGCTCGAATCGTACGCCGAATTGATCAATCAGTATCAGCAACTGCCGGCCGTGCTCAACGCCTATGTTCAAATGGCGGCCATCTATCGTGATCGAAAGCAGCCAGACGAGGCGAAAAATGCCGTAGCTGCAGCCCGCAGTGCGTTGCAGCGACTTCCTGCCGATGGCGCTCTGAAAAAGCAAACAGGCATGATCAAGGAAGAATGGGAGCGATATTTGCAATGGCTAGGAAAGCTGTAGCCGCCTCGGGTTCCGCTTTTCTTGTAGCGGCCTGAGGGGCGTTGCATCGTCGATTGTGCCCCCCCGGCCCTCTCTGCTTGATTTGGCATTTCGCCAGGGCCGGTTGCGCTTGGGGGATCTTGGCCGATCGATCTTGCCTCAATCGCGGTAAGTGCGTATTTGGTCTCTGTACGAATTGCCCCATCCGATTGCGCTCTTCTGATTGCTTGCAGCTATCATGCTCGACCCGATGATCATGGCCAGCTTGATCGAGCGAAAACGGCACTGCCTGGAGCAACTGCACGCGCTAGGGCAGCAGCAGTTGCACGTCATCGGCAGTGGCGACATCGATGGATTGTTTGCCTTGCTGGATAGTCGGCAGAAATGGCTGGATGCTTTCCAGCGGATTGAAGTTTGCCTGCATCCTTTTCGCGAGCAAGATCCGGCTCAACGAAGATGGCCTGGTGAAGCTCACCGCGAAAAATGTCGCGCAGACCAGCAACGGTGCCAGGAACTGCTAGCCAACATCACCCGGTTGGAAGAGCAAGGCCGCACTCAACTCGAGCGCCAGCGAGATCAAATGGCCCAGCAACTGGGCGAGCTGAACACGGATCGATTGGCTAGCGTCGCGTACGCTTCGGCCGTAACGTCGCCGCCCACCGGGCAGCACTTGGACCTTTCCGCGGAGACCTGACCTCATGCCGCAGCCCACGCACGACCAACTGGAACAGCAGCACGTGCTCCTGCCGTTTGCCAACCATGAGCCTGGCCCACAGTCGGACTTGGAAAGCGTGCTGGCGGCCTGGCACACGGCCACGCTTCGGTTGGAGCGCACGCATGAAGCTTTGCGGTCTGAGGTTCGACGGCTGACCGAAGAGTTGGAAGTAAAGAATCGAGAACTGGCTCGCAAGAATCGTCTGGCCGATTTGGGCCGGGTTTCAACCGTGGTTGCACATGAAGTTCGAAATCATTTGGTCCCTTTAAACCTTTATCTCAATCTGCTACGCCGGCGGCTGGGAGAAGATTCCAGCAGTCTCGACACGCTCGACAAGGTTTCGGCAGGCATTACCGAATTGGACGCTACCGTGAACGACTTGCTGCATTTTACTTCGGATCGCGATCCGAACTTCGAGCGACTCATCGTCCGTGATTTGCTGGAAGACGTGGCCGACGCCATGTCGCCGCAGCTCTCGGCCCACGGCATTCAGATTGAGTTGGATGTACCCCCGGACCACGAAACCCACGCCGATCGGGATATGCTCCGCCGGGCCGTGCTGAACCTGTTGCTTAATGCCGTGGATGCCATGCCCGAGGGTGGTGAAGTCTTGATCACGTCGGTTGACACGCCGGCGGGGTTGGAATTGGAGATCGCCGACAGCGGCCCAGGCCTCACCGACGAAGTCCGCCGCCGCGCGTTTGAGCCGTTCTATAGCACCAAGAGCAGCGGCACGGGATTAGGCCTGGCGATTGTGGACCATATTATGGAGCGACATGGCGGTGGCATCACGGCCCTGAACTGTCATGAAGGCGGCGCCGCGTTCACGCTGATTCTGCCTCGCCGTCAAGCGGCCATGTTGGGAGCCAAAGCCGCATGAGCCGAGCCGCGTTTGCCACCCTCCCTCCCGTCGATTCCGCCACCATAGGTCGAGTGCTCGTTGTCGACGACCTGCCCAAGGTTCGCGAGTCGATCGCCGATAGTCTTCGCTCATTGGGCTACGAAGTGCTGGCTTTGCCGAGCGCGGTCACGGCGCTTACCCATCTTCAGCGTGAAAGCTTCGATGTGGTGCTGACCGATTTGCAGATGCCCGGCATGGACGGTCTGGAGTTTATCCGCCGAATAGAGAAGGCCGGACACAACGTTCCCGTGGTTATGATTACGGCCTACGCGGAAGTGGATTCTGCGGTCGAAGCAATGCGGCATGGGGCTTTTGACTATGTGAAGAAGCCGTTTAGCGGTGAGCAGCTCGAGCAAATGGTGGCTAGCGCGATCGCGCATGGTCGCCGTCAAGATGTCGCCGCGGCGATCGATCGCAAATGGCGGCCGGGCGAAGAGGTGGCCTTGATTGGCTCCAGCCCCGCCATGCAATTGCTTCGCAAACGAATCACCCAATTGGCGCCCACTTCAGAACCCGTGCTCATCACGGGCGAAAGCGGCACGGGCAAAGAACTTGTCGCGCGCGGCATTCATCAGCAAAGCAGCCGAGCCGGCCAGCCGTTGGTGCAGTTAAATTGCGCGGCGTTGCCCGAGCAACTTGCCGAAAGCGAACTGTTCGGACACCGGGCGGGCGCCTTCACGGGCGCGGCCACGGCGCGAACGGGATACTTCGAAGTGGCGGATGGTGGCACGCTGCAACTGGATGAAATCAGCGAAACCCCGGTCACGTTGCAAGCCAAATTGCTGCGTGTGTTGCAGGAGCAAGCTTTTCAACGAGTTGGGGATAGCGAAACGGTTCGCGTTGATGTTCGTGTATTGGCGACGAGTAATCGGGATCTTCCTCATGAGGTACGGCACGGCCGGTTTCGCCAGGATCTGTATTTTCGCTTGAATGTATTGCCCCTGGCGGTGCCCGCTTTGCGCGACCGCCGCGGCGATATTCCCGAACTGTTGGACTATTTTCTGCCGGCGGTTGCCGAGCGCCTGGGCAAGCCTGCTTGCTCGATGCTGAGCGACGCCGTGGAACTGTTGAGCGAATACCATTGGCCAGGCAACGTGCGCGAACTACAGAACATTGTTCGCGGGGTGTCGGTGCTCAATCAGGGGCACCCTATCTCGGCCGACGACTTGCGGCCCTGGCTGATTGAGAACCACTCCAGCCAGGCAGAACCGGCCGTTTCGGTCGCCGCGGGCGTGAGCTTGCGGCAAATGGAGCGGCAACTGATCGAAGCCACCCTCAATGCGTTCGACGGTCACCGCGAGAAGACCGCCAAAGCCCTGGGAATTGGCCTGCGCACGCTGACGGGTAAGCTCAAAGACTATGGCTACACTTGCAAGCATGGTTCGGCATGACGAGTTAAGTGTCTCGCGGAGGAAACAACATGCTGCCTGCCATTTTCTCCGGTTCCTCCATTCCCGTCTTGGAGCAGGTTGCGTCGTTCACCGAGGCGCGGCATAGCGTCTTGGCAGGCAACCTGGCCAACTTCGATACGCCTGGCTATCACAGCCGCGATCTGTCTACCGACGGCTTCGAGGCTCGATTGCGATCCGCCATTGCAGCCCGCGATAGCCAGGGTTCAGGACTGGGCTCGGAACTGGCCGCCTCCCTGGGCATGCCGAGCAGCCAGTTCGGTGGCGGCGCCATGGCCTTCGCGATGGGGGCTCCAAACTCACTGCAACATGTCAACGATAACCTCAACGATCTGCTTCATCACGATGACAGCAATGTCAGCCTTGAAAAGCAAGTGAGTGAAATTACAAAAAACCAACTGCGCCATAATTTGGCGCTCACGATCATGACAGCTCAATTTCGACTGTTGGAGTCCGCGATCAACGAACGCGCGTAGTTTCCTGGGGGGCGCGTGTAGCCATTTTTACCATGTCCAAGGTGACTGGGTGCATCTTCGCGGTTGACGTTCTTAATGGCAGTCTCCCCGTCTTTTCATTCGAAAGGCGTCTCCATGTTTGCAGCCCTTGATATTAGCACCAGCGCCATGGTGGCACAGCGCACGCGACTGAACGCCGTCACCAGCAACATCGCGAACATTTCGACAACCCAGAATGCGAACGGCGAGTCTGAAGCGTATCAGCCGCGGTTCGTGGTATTTCAAACCGACGACAGCTTAGGCAGCACTTACGGCGCGGCGGGCGTGCAGGTGGCTTCGGTGCAGACCGCCGACGTGGAGCCCAACTGGCGGTATGAGCCTGGGCACCCCGACGCCGTGAAGGAGGGGCCTCGCGAAGGCTATGTCGCTTACCCCAATATTGACCTGACCACCGAGTTCGTGGATGCCCTGGAAGCGACGCGTGCTTACGAGGCCAACGTCGGTGTTGTCGAGATCTCCAAAGACCTCGCCAATCAAACCCTGCGGATTCTGGCCTAGCACCGCTAGCGTTCGCTGGAAGGTTCGCTCAGCTGCGCTGGCGTTGCGACGCAAATAACTGTATTGAGGTGAATTCACCAGGTCAGACATAGCGCGTCCCACCTCTCGGCTTCAGCCAGGCGGGTAGGCGTCGCCACCTGTCCTGAATCAGAGCACAAATAGTGTCACCGCTAGCATTTGCTATCGCTAGAGCTTGACCAGCGTTTCTGTCATATAGCCAATAGTCTTATGAACCCGATCACCGGCCTGACAACTCAGCGGCTGGCGCCTTCCTTGCCATCCGTGCCAACGCCGCCGTCGCTTGGCGTGGCATCAACTGGCAGTCCGGGTTCCTTTCAAGACTTTCTGGTTAACTCCATTCAAGAGGTCAACTCGGCGCAAAACCAGGCGGATCAAGCCGTCGAGTCGCTGTTTACAGGGGGCGAAGTCAATCCGGCAGAAGTTCTCACCGCCGTCAAGAAGGCCGATCTTGCTTTTCGCATGTTGATGCAAATTCGCAACAAGCTGGTTCAGGCCTACGAAGAGGTCAAGAATATTCGTGTTTGAAACAGATGTCGGCTAATCGATCGTCATCATTGTTCGCCGACTTGAAACGCAACCTGGTAAAATCTAAGTGTTCGAACGTGGAGCGTCCGAATGGGTGCCGTCAATCGGGCTGCCTCGCAAATCAAAGACCTCTTCAACTCCATGACCCCCGGCGCCCGGGTTGCCACGGGCTTGCTGTTTACCGTTATTGTCATCAGCTTCGTTTTTCTGCTTGGCGGCGGACTCGGCAAGGACACAACGTATTTGATGGGTGGCCGACCTTTCACCGCCAGCGAAATGCCGGCCATGCAGGCTGCTTTTGCCGCCGCCGGCCTACCCGAACCCCAGTACGACGGAAATCGCATTCGGGTACCCGCAGGGCAGGAAGCGGCCTATGTCACGGCGATGGCGGAAGCCGGGGCGATGCCGGCCGATTTTCATAGCTACTTGGAAAAGACGCTGGCCGATCAGGGGCCATTCGTCGGGCCGAAGCAGCGTGATGAATTGATCAAGAACGCCAAGCAAAAGAAGCTGTCGGCCATTATTGCTTCGATGCAGGGTATTGAGTTTGCCACCGTGGACTACGACGTACGACGCGAAGGTGGACTCTCTCGCCGCGTTACCAGCACGGCCTCGGTCAGCGTAAAGCCTGTGCTGAACCAACAATTGGATCCCGATCGGGCTCGCATAATTCGCCACTTGGTTTCGGCTGCATTCGCCGGACTAAGGCCCGATGACGTAACCATTGCCGATCTCAACGGCCGCGTGTACGCGGGAGGTAGCGACGCCTTTGGCGATGGCCAAGAGCATCAGTATCTCCGCGTGATGCGTTCCTACGAAAATCTGTTTCGCGAAAGAGCCATGGACGCGCTTTCCTACGTGGCCGGCGTGACGGTTAACGTAAATGTGGAACTTTCGTCAGAAGTAGAAAGTAGCCGCGAGAAGACCACTTTGGATGACAAATCGAGTGGTACGCTATTCCAAAGTGAAACAAGCAACACCCGCGATTCAAATTCCGGCCCTCCTGGCGGAAGGCCTGGCGTGGTGGCACAGCAAGGCAATGCCAATCAGGCAACCCAACTGGGGGCCGCCCGGGCTACATCCTCAACCGATGAACAGTCGACCAGCCAGAGACAGGCGATCCCAGCTCATGAAACAATTCGCTCGCGGTCGGTTGGCCTGATTCCTGAGCGTGTGACGGTGGCGATTGGCGTTCCCAGCAGCCATTATGAGAATATTTTCCGCAAGCGCAATCCGGGCGCCGATGGTCAGCCCGGGCCGCCGCCAGATCTGGCACAACTCAAACTGATAGAGCAGGAAGAACAGGATAAAATTCAGCGCTATGTAGCGCAACTGATTCCGACATCTGCAGGCGTGGCCGATCTAGAACCGCTGGTGAAAGTCACCACCTTCGAGCACGTGGCAGGCGTTGCGCCCGCGGCAGAATCGGCAGTTTCAGCGGGTATGGGATGGTTCGCCCAGAATTGGACGAGTGTAGGGCTACTACTGTTGGGCTTATTGAGCCTGTTCTTTTTGCGGTCGATTGTACGCGGCAACCCTGAGCCATCGACAAACGACGCTCCTCGTTTGAACCTGGTCAGCGATGCGTCAGAAACAGAACGGGAATCCGCGCCAGTCGAGCCACCCGTGAAGCGAACCCTCAAACGGCCTTTGCCGGGACTTTCGTTACGCGAGGAGTTGTCGCAAATGGTCAAAGAAGACCCTGACGCTGCGGCTAGCGTGATCAAGGGTTGGATCGGAGGCGCCAATTGAGTCACAGCCTTTTCGCCGACCATCCGATTCGAAAGGCCGCGGTGCTGCTGTCCGTTCTCGATACCAATACGGCAGATGCTCTGCTGGAGCAAATGCCTGCTGACCAGGCTGCCGCCGTTCGGCACGAGTTGCTGTCGCTGGATCAAGTCACGGAAGAGCAACAACAGGCCGTGGCCGCGGAGTTCTTCCGCGATGGTGGTTTTGCTGCCGGGAACTTTGAGAGCGCCGTTGAATTGGATCCCGGCCTTGCGCGGCAATTTGAATACGGCTCGCCGGACGAGGCGATTCACGCCGACTTTCTTCCGTGGCAGGCAGCCAATCGCTTTCATAGCGGTTCGGCACTGACACGGGAGGCGGAAGAGCGTTCGCCCCGATCGAGAACCGCCCCGTTTCGCATCCTCGACCAAACTAGCGACGAAGACGTGGCGGCCTTTTTGGAGACAGAGCACCCGCAGGCAGCGGCATTGGTTGTGTCTCATTTAGATCCTGGGCGGGCGGCGCAAGTTCTGTCGTTGGTGGCCGCGAATCGCCAAACGGAAATCGTCCGTCGCCTCGTGGAGTTGGAACAGACCGATGCGGAAGTGCTACAGCTTGTTGAGCACGGTTTGGAAGAACGGTTGTTGGAATTGGCCCATGAGCGTCGCCGGCGGGAGGTTAGCCTGGCCGCTGTGGCCAGCATGTTGACTTCGGCGAAAGGCAAAGCAGGCCGGAACATGTTGGAGAATGTTGCCAGTCACGCGCCTCAATTGCTTCAAAAACTTCCTCCGCCTCCAACGCCGGCGACGTACGCCGACGTATTGCGACTCGATTCGATTGAATTATCGCAATTGCTTCAGGCGGCCGATCCCGAGGTGCTGGTGTTGGCGTTAGCCGGCTCGTCTCCCCACGACGCCGATCGAATGTTGCGGCTATTTCCCACGGCTGAATCTCGGTTGTTGCGACATGCCACCCAACGACTTGGACCCACGCGGTTGAGTGATGTGGAACATGCTCAACAAGAACTGGCCGAACTGGCGTTTAGAATGGAAGCCGACGGCCTGCTGGAAATGCCAGGAAGGCAGCATTTCGCGGCCGTGGCGTAGCCTATGAATTCGTTCTTCCCGGATTACATAATCAGAATCGTTGCGAGCCGTGAAGAATTCGACACGACGTAGATCAGATGCTCTCCGAGGTGTTACTTGCCATGGCGGTGATCAAGTCCAGCGACGCACGACACGTGCAACAGCAGCCATCGCTATTCAATTTGGAAGATCTGACGGCCCGAGGTCAACTCTATCTTGAAGACATTCGCCAGCAGGCGCGTGACATTCTTCAGAATGCAGAGCGAGAAGCGGATCGCCTGCGCAAGCAAGCCGAAGCCGATGGTCGGGCCGCTGCCGAGCAGAACGCCCAGCAACGGATCGATCAACAAACCAAGCATCTCGTTCAGCAACAACTGCAGACGGCGTTGCCCGCGCTGAAACAAGCGATCGAAGCCATCACCCAATCTCGCAACGCCTGGCTTCTGCGGTGGGAAGGGCAGGCGGTGCGTTTATCATCGGCCATCGCGCGGAAACTAATTCGCTGCGAATTGACGCGGCAGCCAGAAATACCCTTGAAATTGGTACGCGAAGCCTTGGAATTGGCCGCGGGCAGTCCACGGCTGTGTTTACGTTTACACCCCGATGACTGCGCCCGATGGGGGCCGGCGGCAGCCACCATCGCGGGTCAACTCTCACGTCTGGCGACCTTGGAAACCATTCCTGACGATCAAGTACCCCCAGGCAGTTGCATCCTCGAAACAGAGCATGGCGTGGTCGATCAGAGTTGGACATCGCAACTGGCCCGGATTGAAGAAGAGTTAATGTCTTAGGATCAAGGATTTAGAAATATCCCTATCTATTCGTCATTCCCGCTCAGAGTCTGCCCTCGTGAAGGCGGTGGCGGGAATCCAGGTGCGGTGGAGAAACGATCATTTTCGCGAACGACGGTCGTGAACCTTGGGAGGTTGATTGGCCTCCAATCTTAACGCGGGTAAACCGCAAACGAACACTGCGGCATTAATGTTCTCTGCAGCTTGCAGAGATGATAACGAGCAAGAAACTAAGTGTCATTGGACCCCTGGCGGCCAAGAACCACGGCATTTCATAATTCACCATTTATTGACTCGCGATTCAACTAAGCGGATATTCTCTTGGATTTGTGTCAGCAGCTTCCATCGATCATGTCCACGGCCCTGGAAGGCCGCGTGATGCAGACCGTGGGCGCTACCATGGCTGTGGCCGCCTTTCCGGCGCCGGTCGGCGCTTTGGCTCAGGTGATTCGCGCTTCAGATAGGCCGCTGGCCGCGGAGGTAATTGGGTTTCGCGACCAACTTACCTTGTTGGCCCCCCTCGACGCGATGTCAGGCGTGCGACGTGGCGATCGCGTACGGCTTTGTCAGACGGGTCGGACCCTACGGGTGGGTGAAGACTTGCTTGGTCGTGTGATCGATGCGCGCGGCCGCCCGATCGACGGTCATTCGCCCCCCATTCTGCCAGATCGCGTGTCGCTGGATGCCCGACCGCCCAATCCGGTGGAACGCCCCCGCATTGATGCACCGCTTTCAACCGGAATTCGCTCGCTCGATGGGCTGTTGACCTGTGGTCGCGGACAACGAATGGGCATTTTCGCAGGGTCGGGCGTTGGCAAGAGCGTAACCTTGGGCATGATGGCCCGATATACGGATGCCCATGTCAATGTCATTGCATTGATTGGTGAGCGTGGCCGGGAACTGAATGAATTCATTGAAAGCGATCTAGGGCCGGAAGGTCTAGCTCGCAGTGTGGTCGTGGTGGCTACCAGCGACGAACCCGCGCCATTGCGTACGCGAGCAGCGCTGACGGCTACCGCGATTGCCGAGTACTTTCGTGACACGGGGCGTGACGTGCTGTTAATCATGGACTCGCTCACGCGTTTTGCCATGGCCCAGCGCGAAATCGGACTGGCCGCGGGCGAGCCGCCAGCCACGCGAGGATACCCGCCATCGGTGTTTGCGGCTTTGCCGCGACTTGTCGAACGAGCTGGACGCAGCGCCCGCGGAAGCATCACGGGCTTTTACTCCGTGTTGGTCGAAGGTGACGATCATAATGAGCCCATCGCCGACTGCGTGCGAGGTTTGCTCGACGGCCATACATGGCTATCGCGCAAACTGGCAAGTCGTGGACATTACCCAGCGGTTGACATCCTGGAAAGCATTAGCCGCGTGATGAACGCGGTAATTCCGGTCGATCAGCAACGGGCGGCGATAGCAGTGCGCGAACTGATGTCAGCCTATCAAGAACATGAAGATCTAATCTCCATAGGGGCCTACCGGGCAGGCGCCAACCCCATGGTCGATCTGGCCATTAAGGCCCGCGATCAAATTAACGCGTTCTTGCGTCAAGGCGTGGAAGATCGCAGCACCGTGTTGGAAGCCAGAACGCAACTCGTGCAAATGGTAACTGCCTGGGCAGCCGCCAATGTGGCGCCGCCCAGAGCCCCCGTTAACACCCGAGCGGCCAGCTAATGGCAAGCACCTTCCGCTTTCGGTTCAAGTCGTTATTGCAACTTCGCCGCGCAGCGCGCGATGAACGTAGTGCCGATCTCGCCCTGGCGTTGGAAGCGCATTCCAAGTTGCAAGGCTGGATAGCCGATGTCAACCAGGAACTGCGGTTGCTTCGGAACTGTCGAAACAGTGTTGGCACGCTAGATACGGATCGCATTCTCTCAGCTGCCAGCTACGAAGGCGTTTTGCGAAATACCCTGCGACAGTACGAACTCGATCTGGTTCAAGTTGCCCAGGAAGTGGAGCGACGGCGCGAAGCCTTGATGCTGGCGGATCAAGCTGTGCGTGTGATGGAGAAGCTTCGCGAAAAGCAACAGCAGCAGTTCCAGCACGAGTTCTTGCTTCGCGAAGGCAAGTTCTTAGACGAAGTCACCACCAGCCAAACCTATCGCCAGCAACTACCGACTAGCTCAGAATCTGAATAACGAATCGGCTGGGTATTTTGACTCGATTCCAGGCCGGTTGCCGCTTCTTGGAACGGAGGGGGCATGGTTGCTAGCCCTCGCTAACCAGCGCGTAAGGATCCAAAGTTATGCTTGGCAAAGTAGGCGCACTGCTAGGATTGGCGGCGATTGCCACACTGCTCGCCCAGGCACTTGGGTTGGCATACCTCGCATCTCAGGGGCGCCTCAACAAGCATACCATGGCTCAAATTGGCGCCGTATTGCACGGCGTGGACCTGCTGGCTCAGGCAAAGTCGCGGGAAGAGTCGGCGCCGGTTGCAGCCGTATCGGTCGACGAGGTGCTGCGCGCGCGGGCCTTGCAATCTCGTCAGCTGGAACTGCGGGCTCAAAATATTGAAGATCGCGCCGCGGAAGCGGAGCGTTTGCAGCTGAAACTTCAGCAGAATCTAGAACTTTACCAACAGGCCCGGCAGAAATTTGAGCAGCAGCTCGACGATTGGGAACGTGGCGAAAAGGCACAAGCACTTGCTATCACGGCCACCCTTCTGGGGAGAATGAAACCCAAGCAGGCACAAGAGCAGTTGATGGAGATGCTTAAAAACAAAGAAATGGATGCAGTTCTTACGCTCCTCAAAGACATGCCGGTCGATAAACAAAGTAAGATTGTGGCCGAGTTCAAGGAGCCCGAAGAAGTTCGCTTGTTGGCCGACATTCTGCGTCGACTTCGCGAGGGTGAACCCGAAGCAGAGTTGGCGAACGAAACCCGCGGGCGACTGGAAGAAACGCCCCGCGGGGGTGGACTTTAGGCAGTATTCATCAACAAAGAATCTCGCTTCCAACTCCCTCAGACAATCTCGCCTGAGTGGGAGCCATTCGATCTGAGTTGGAGTTAGGTTCTAAGAGCGTACAGGTCCGGGGGGGCCAATGGAATTCATTCCTGCAGTCGCTAATGCTGCGCGTTCAGCGAGCGATAGTCGCGGCGCCAGCAGTAGCAGCGCTTCGGCAACGTCAAATGGCATAGCATCGGCGGGAGCCAACTCGGGGAGGTCTTTCGGCGATCTCGTTCGTCAGGCCCCGGAGAAACATGCTTCCAATCCTCGCGACGTTGCGTCCATTGAGGCCCCAGCCCGCAATTCATCGGAGAGTACGCCCCAGGACAACACAAGTCCCTCCGCCAGTAGCGCTTCCTCGCCCGGCGCTCCTGCTGAAAGCACGGGTCCGAGCAGCGAGACAGCAAGGGCCGACGAAGAATTAAATGATGGTGAATTGATCGTCGATCCTTCGGCGGCCGATCCGGCACAAACCTCATTAAGTGTTGCGGACGCACTGTCTAGCCAAACCCCAGACATTGCGCCGGAGGGGGAGGCGCTGCCCGCTTCTCCGGTTGAGCAAACATCGGCTCCCACGCCCACGCCGCACAAGGCGGCTAAACCACCCAGCGAACTGTCCGCCGCAAAATCGCCCGGTGCCGCGCTTCCGCCTAAGAAACTTCCCGAAAATCAGCAGCTGTTTGCCAACGATCCTGCCCTGGCGACAGGTGATAGCGTTGTTGAGGTCGCTGAGGGCGTCGAATTTAGCGACTCGCAAACCGCGGACTCATCCACCATTGATGAGAGCGAAGTCTCGAACACGGAACAATTAGGCGAAGTTGACGCACGATTGAAGTCTGCGGACGGCACGGACGTTCTGAAGCAGAGCGGTGAATCGTCCCCAAATGTCGTGCCAGACATTGCATCGTCGCCGCACGGCAATCCCGACGCAGCTCCGTCAAATCAGGCGGAGCCCCTGGGGGCAGCGACCCATCCTGCTATCAGCGGCATCAAATCTGTAGCCCAGCCAAACGCCGAGGGCGCGAGGGGTGCAGCGACATTGCGCCAGCAATTTCTGCAGCCAGCCGCCGCGGCTGCAGAAATTGCGGCGACCGCGGCGCCGGTGATCACCGAACTCCCGGCCGCTGCTTCCGAAACGCAGGCGGCAACCGAGGATATCGACAATAGCGCCCCCCCGGCTGGGCCGCTCGAAACTCAAGATGCTAATACACATGCGGAACTCGAACCGGCGGTGCTCACGGAAGAAGGCGAGCGTCGGCTGCTGGGGCACGCCTCTCGCCGCGGCGACTCTACCGTGCCAGCGTCTGCAGAAACAAGCACCGCCGATCGGGTACGCTTGATACAACGAATCGCCGGAGCGTTTCAAGCGTCTTTGGACCGTGGCGGCGAGATCAGCTTGAGTCTTCATCCCCCAAATCTAGGCCAACTGAACGTCGAAGTTCAGATGCGAGAGGGCAAACTGTCAGCCCGATTGGAGGCCGAAAGCACCTCGGTGCAGCAACTGCTATTAGACAGCTTACCCCAGTTGCGAGAACGATTGGCAGAACATCAGATCAAGATTGAACAGTTTCAGGTCGATGTCATCAATCAGCACAATAGCCATTTCGCGCAAACTCCTCACGACCGACCAGATCGGCAGAGAAGTGCCGAGGCATTGCTGCCACGGAACTCTTCCAACGGTTCGAACACGAACCAAGGATCGCAGCAGACCAGTCGCCAAGACCGGACACCGCGTCTTAATGGCGCGCCATGGATGTTGGATCGACTGAACGTACTCGTCTAAAGCGTGTCTGGCGTTTATCTCACGTCAGGTCATCGCGCGGACAGGGCGTGCCAGCGCGAGCCTTGCCTGAACAATTTTGCTTCGAGAGCCTGACTATGGATGTGTCATCCACCAGCGGCGCTTCTGCCGGCGCAACCGGTAAGTCGTCGAAAGACGATGTTGCCTCGGCATTAACCGGGCTGAATCTCGATGACTTCTTCCAGTTGATGATTGCCGAGATGCAGAACCAGGATCCGCTGAATCCTCTCGAAAACCATCAATTGCTGCAGCAGGTTTCCCAAATTCAAGAATACGGGGCCACACAGCAGTTGACCAAGACATTGGATTCCGTGCTGCTAGGACAGAACATTTCCAACGCCACGGGTCTGATTGGCAAGAACATTACGGCACTGACCAACGCGGGAAATGAAGTAAGCGGCGCGGTAGATCGTGTAACGATCGCGGGCAATTTGGTGAAGCTTCACGTTGGTGCGGAGGATATCTCATTGGGCAACGTCCGCGAGGTGCTGCCAACGTAGTTGCCTGGCATCTTGAATGAGGAATACCAGCTCGTTCGGGTGAGGCAGCCACACAAAATGGTTCCAGAAACAAAGATGTTCGGCGGACAGATGCGCGGATTTACCTGACAAATAAGATGCAGAGCTAACTGGCGTTCGCGGCGTTCGGCGGAATGCGCTGATCTGGAGAGCAGCGGCCCAACCAGACAAAGCCGTATGGCATACAATTTACAAGAATAAACCAATCGCGTTGCCTTACGTTCGTGCCCTCAATACGAATCGCAATAGCGGTTGTCTGCTAGCGGTAGCTAGCGCTCAGGGAGGCAATTATGGGTCTGACATCGGCACTCAGTACCGCGTTAACAGGCTTGAACGCGGCAGAAACCATCATCGACGTGGTGGGCAACAACGTCGCCAACGCGAGCACGGTCGGCTTCAAGGCATCGCAGGCCGTGTTTGCCACCCAGTTTGTTGCCACGCAGTCCCTCGGCTCAACCCCGACCGAGTTTACCGGTGGCACCAACCCTCGACAGGTGGGCTTGGGTACCAAAGTCTCGGAGATCAAGCCCGACTTCACTCAAGGAACGATCGAGGTCAGCAGCGACCCATCGGATCTTGCCATCTCGGGCGACGGCTTTTTTATCGTGCAAGGCGATGAAGGAGATCGGCTCTACACTCGCAACGGTATCTTCAAGACGAACGCCGAGAATCAACTGATTACCACCAATGGTCAGCGTGTGCTGGGCTATGGAATTGATGACGATTTTCAAATCGAATCGACCACGCTTAGACCATTGGAAATTCCGCTGGGCGCCGCGGCGGTGGCGCAGGCGACGAAGAACGTAAACTTTGAAGGCACGCTCAGGCCCGATGGCGAATTGGCCAACCAGGCGTCGGTAATTCGTACCAATGTGCTGGGCGATGCTTCACTCCCGTCTCCCGCTGTTGGCGGCGATGTTCCGGTCGCCGTTGCCGGTCCGGGCGCCGCGCCGTCCGGCGTAATCGATACCGGTGCGGGGGCGCTGGAGGCAGGTGACTACACCTACCGGGTTGTATTTATCAATGCCCAAGGGAATGAGAGTTTTCCCTCGCCAACCTCCGCGACGATTACCGCCGCGCTCAACGACGCCGTCGATCTGACTTTGCCCGCTGTCCCCGCTGGACCGCCGGCCGACTACACGGGCCTGCGAATCTACCGTGCGCGGAATGGCGGCGATTTCCAGCGGGTGGCGGAATTGCCAGCGGGCGCCACAACGTACTCAGACGTCACGTCACAGGCCACTGTCGCCAGCAATCCCGTCCTTGTGGCTCCAGAGCAGACAGGAGCCCGCACCTACAATTATCGGGTCACCTATTCTCATAGTCTCGGGAGCGTTCAACCCAGCGTTCCGTCGCCGCTATTAGGGCAGGTCACTGTCAATGGCAATGATCGCGTCTTGCTTACGGGACTGCCCACCTCGGCAGATGTGCCACCGCCCTATGACACCATTAATATCTACCGTTCTCTGGCGGATGACGATTCAGAGTTTCACCTTGTCGCTCAGCTTACGCCAGATGCGGTTGAAACGACCTATATCGATGGGCTTCCCGACGCGCAATTGGCGACGAAACCTTTGATTTCCTTTGATGGACCCACCGCCAGCTTTTCAACGACCCGCGTCGTGGACCTGATGCGGCAAGACGGTCCCGATACAAATGAACTAATCTTTCCGGAAACGGGAGTATTGCAATTTACTCCTCGTAAGGGCGGCCGTACCCTGGCCACGCACGAGTTCACAATTACGGATACAACCACCGTTCAAGAACTGATCAACTTCATGGAACAGGCGATGGGCATTCAACGCACCACTGCCGATCCAACCAATGCCATCCCCGGCTCGGTCAACACGTTGGGTACGGGGTCACTTACGCCCGGTGGCTCCATTGTGAACGGTCGTATCCAACTGATTGGAAACAATGGAGACGACAACAGCATCGACATCGGCCTCTCCGGTCTGCAACTGGTGGGCGATTCTGGAAACGTCCATAATGTGAACATGCCGTTTGGAACCTTGCAGCAAGCCAAGGGGGAGAGTTCGGTTGCCGAACTCATTGCCTACGACTCTTTGGGTATTCCCATTCAAACGCGCGTGACCATGGTGCTCGAGTCGCGGACCAGCACCAGCACTACCTATCGCTGGTTTGCCGACTCACCCAACAATCAACCAGCGTCCGGTTCGAAAATCGCCGTCGGCACGGGGCTTATTACCTTCGATGGAGAAGGTAACGTGATTAACGTCACCGAGGCTACCGTCAGCGTCGAACGTCGCAAGGTGAGCAGCGCCAGTCCGCTGGAATTTGAATTGGATTTCACGCAAATTTCCGGCTTGGCCGCCGAACGCAGCAGCGTTTCAGCAAATCGCCAAGACGGTTCGCCACCCGGTACCCTCAGTAGTTACATTATCAGCGAAGATGGCTTGATCCGTGGTGTTTTCTCCAACGGCATTACCCGCGATCTGGGGCAGATCATGCTCGCTCGCTTCGCCAATAACGCTGGCTTGGAGCAGCGGGGAGAGAACCTCTTTGCCGCCGGCGTGAATTCTGGGTTGCCCATTACCGGCCGACCCGGTCAGCAGGGCATTGGTCGAATCATCGCCGGGGCCTTGGAGCTTTCCAACACCGATATTGGCGGCAACTTGATCGATCTGATCCTGGCTTCGACGCAATATCGTGGCAATACCCGTGTCATTGACGCCGCGCAACGAATGCTAGACGAATTACTCAATCTCCGAGGCTAACGCCGCTCTCCATGATATTTGATAGTGTCGCCGACTATATTTCCCATGATCAAGCTCACGCGCCTTAACGGAGAAGTATTCCTTCTCAATGCCGAATTGATCCGGTACGTGGAGGAGCGGCCAGACACGTTTATTACGCTGACTACCGATGAAAAGCTGATCGTAACGGAGCGGCTCGACGAGGTGATGCGACTCGCGATTGAGTACCAGCGCCAAAAGCACTTGATTCCTCCGCCATTCCGACGGGAAGGATAGGATTTCGCTGAATATGGATATTGCCAGCACGATCGGAATGGCCTTGGGCGCCGCCCTGCTGCTGATCTCGGTGCTCATGGCCGAGGGCGCGTCGTTCGGTGCGTTTATTGATTACCCTTCGATTATGATCGTGTTTGGCGGATCTTTCGCCGCGGTGTTGATGTGCTTTCCCCTCAAGAACGTGTTGTCGATGGGCGGCGTTTTCAAAACCGTCTTCTTCAACAAGCAGCAGAGCATTCCCGAACTGATCGAACTGATCGTGGGACTCGCCGAGACGGCCCGGCGCGATGGCCTGCTGGCGCTGGAAGGCCGGCTATCAGAAATTGACAATGCATTCGTGGTTCTGGGAATTCAAATGTCGGTCGATGGCACGCCGCAAGAAGTGATCGACGACATCATGCGCACCGAAATGGATGCTGTCTCCACCCGCCATTCGGCCGGAAAAGCGCTACTCGATCAACTCGGCCGATTTGCTCCGGCCTTCGGCATGATTGGCACGCTGATGGGCCTGATTATCATGCTCGGCAACATGAGTGATCCCTCCTCCATCGGCTCCGGCATGGCCGTGGCCTTGATTACCACGCTCTATGGCGCCGTTGCCTCAAACATGGTGTGCCTGCCGCTGGCCGAGAAGTTGGGCTTCTTGAATAAACAAGAACTGCTGGCCATGGAGATCGTGGTGCGCGGCGTGATGGGCATCCAATCGGGCGATAACCCTCGCGTCATCGCTCAGAAACTGCAAACATTCATTCCGCCAAAGCTTCGCAACGAGCAGAAGGCCGCCGCGTAGCAAATAGGTCAAATGGTCGTAAAGACCGCCTGCGGTTGGCGACGGGATTCGGAACCTTCCACCCATAAAATATCCGCGGAATAGCATTTGTCATGGCGATGCCACCCGAAGATCCGCCCGCGGGAATTCCCGAATGGGTTGTCACGTTCGGCGACATGATGTCGCTGTTGCTCACCTTCTTTATCATGCTGGTTTCGCTGAGCGAGATTAAGTCGCAAGAGAAGTATCAGGCGCTCGTGGAAAGTTTTCGACGCCAATTTGGCCACGATACGGCGAGCAATAGCATGGCGCCGGGTCAACAAAAGCCTCGCAACAGTGAAATTGCCAAACTGGCCAGTCAAGGGCGCGCGATGCGCTCAAACACGATGAACGGCGGCGACCGCGTTAAGGCCGCTCGTGGTGAGAATCCACGCGTGCGAACGCTTCGCCAGGCCAACCGCACCACAATCGGTGCCCTCGTCTACTTCGAAGAAGACAGCGCGACGCTGCTGCCAGAAGAGAAGGCGGAACTCCAGCGCAGCGCCCTCCAGATGCTCGGCAAGCCCCAGAAGATCGAAATTCGCGGCCATTCTTCGTTGCGGCCCCTCCCGGCCGATGACAAGTTTCCGAGCAATTGGGCGCTATGTTTCGCCCGTTGCATCGCGGTTCAGCAGTTTCTGCAAGAACTGGGAATCGATCCGCGCCGCATGCGCCTGAGCCAGGCAGCGCGGTACGAGCCATATACGCTAGACGTGGATCCAAATTCATTACGGAAGAACTCACGCGTTGAAGTCAGCATGCTCGACGAGCTGACAGCCGATTTGCGGGGCAGCGAAGCAGAGCGAGAAAGCGTCTATCGCGCTCCTTAAACCAGGGCTTTCAGCTACCTCGCGTCACCTACATTTGATCGAGCATCGCGCGAGCGTCGGCGAAAACGCTGTCGAGCATCTCCTCGGTTAGGCGACCGGTAAACGTATTCTGCTGGCTGGGGTGATAGCTTCCCAGCAACCAACGCCCTGCGGTCAGCGGAGTTCGCGCGCCATGTCCAAATTTCGGACGTTTCCTGCCGGTCAACCATCCACGCCGCCGCGACTCCTGGCACACGGCATCAAACGCGATTCCGCCCAAAGCCACGATTACTTGGATGGGAAGCAGATCGAAAGTGCTCACCAGCCATTCGCGGCAAGCCGCTAGTTCGTCTCGCGATGGCCGGTTTTGAGGAGGCGCGCAATGGCAGACCGCGGTGATGGCGCACCCTTTAAGGCGCAAGCCATCATCGGCAGATGTCGCCTCGGCTTGGTTTGCCAGACCTGCCCGATGCAATGCGCGGTATAACCATTCCCCGCTGCGATCGCCCGTGAACATCCTTCCTGTGCGATTCGCACCGTGTGCGGCAGGCGCCAAGCCCACAATCAACAGTCTCGCGGTGTCGTCGCCAAAGTTCGGCACGGGCAGGCCCCAGTACTGCCAATCCAGATATGCTCGTCGCTTGACCTGGGCAACTTCCTGACAGTACGCTCGCAATCGCGGGCATTTGTCGCAACCCACGATACTCTGATTCAGTTCATGCCAGGGTAGACTCATGGTAAATGAATGCATTCACAACAGGGGCTCAACCAAGAGATAGGGATCTCGTTCAACTTATCCAGAATCTCTAAGCTTGACCTAGGGCGCGATGTACAAGATCTCGATCAAAATAGTTCACGCTCATTCCCGCGTCGATGACGAGGCTCTGTGCGTTGATGCCACTCGAGGCAGCGCTCAGCAAAAACGCGGCCGCGTTTGCAACTTCCGCTGTTTGCACGGCATGTTTCCGCAGCGTTGCCTGTTCGGCATATAAATAGCTGTCGACATAGCCAGGTATGCCCGCGGAGGCAGAAGTCTTGAGCAATCCAGGCGAAACCGCGTTGAATCGCACGCGAGAAAATGCGCTGAAACTCTTCGCCAAGAACGCCAGTGACGAATCGAGCGCGGCCTTGATCGGCGCCATGAAACCGTAATTCTCGCTTGCCATCCGCGTGGTGGAGATCGAAACGGTGACTACGGATGCGTCGTGCGCAAAGCTGTCTTTGAGCGCGTTGGCAAGCGCCACCAACGAGAAACAAGAGATATCCACGGCTCTCAGGAACGCGGTCTTGGGTGTCTCATGAAAAGGCTGCGGACCTCCGCTGTAGTCGGCAAAGGCAATCGAGTGCAGCATGCCCGCGAGCGGTGCGTGTTTCGCTTGAACGGACACGGCGAGTTGCTCAATCTGCTTGGGATCTTCTACGTCGCAAACGTAAACAGCCGTGCCCTCGGGCAATAGCTTGACGACGCTTTCCCGCCGCGCCGCGCTTCGCACGGAGTAAATTACGTCCGCCCCAGATGAAGAGAGCAACTGCCCTACATGCCAGGCCACGCTCTTGCGATTGGCGACGCCGGTTACGAGAACACTCTTGCCCGTTAGCTGGAGAAAATCCATGGAAGGCACGTCATCGCAAAAATTAGGTAAATGGAGATGCTGAATTCGTTCAGCAATTCCAACAGATCGAAATAAGGCGTGAACCTGCGATTAAGTTTTTCGGAAGCAGCAAGTGCAACGACTTGTTTAGTCCATTCGGCCCAGCCATCCGCGACGTTCTATCCATTTTGCCGCTTCCAACACAGGGGAGATGCTTGCCGATGCCAAAAGCACGATCATCCAATCGGTAAGCGTTAGGCTGAAGGTGCGAAATGGCTCATGCAGCACCGGTAAATAGACCACCACGAGTAGCAGCGCCAGTTCCCAAGCAATTGCCAGGTTGAGCCATTTGTTGGCGAAGGGACGGCGCAAAACAGAATGCCGGTCGCTACGAAAGTTATAGGCCTTGAGAAACTGGATGAGCACCAGGGACACGAATGTCATGGTCATCGCTTCGGACTCTCCCCGGCCCGAGCTCCGCGCCCAGATAAAAACGCTCAGATTGACGATCGCCGACCAGATGCCGCCGATCATCATCAGGCTCACCACCGGACGAGTGAAGATGCTGCGCTTGGGGTCACGCGGCGGACGCTGCATGAGGTCAGGGTCGGGCGGATCGACCGCCAGGGCCAAGGCCGGCAGACCGTCGGTCGCCAGGTTCACGTACAGCAGCTGCACCGCGCTCAACGGCAGCGGCAACCCGGCCACGCTGGCACTCAATACCAGGCCAATTTCGCCTATGTTGGAAGACAGCAAATACATCAAGTATTTCTTGATATTGCCAAAGATAATTCGCCCTTCTTCCACGGCCGCGACAATCGAAGCAAAGTTGTCGTCGGTCACGATCATGGCCGCTGCTTCTTTGGAAACGTCGGTGCCGGTGATGCCCATGGCGATGCCGATATCGGCCTTCTTGAGTGCCGGAGCATCATTGACGCCGTCACCCGTCATGGCGACAATGTATCCCTGCGATTGGAGTGAAGTAACGACCCTTAGCTTGTGAGCGGGCGACACTCGGGCAAACACCTCGGTCTCCGCGACCCGCGCCGCCAGGGCCTCGTCCGATAGGTCAGTCAACTCCGCGCCGGTGAGCACTTTGCCATTCGAGAGAATGCCCAATTCGCGCGCCACCGCTTCGGCGGTTAGCGGGTGATCACCGGTAATCATGGCGACTTTGATCCCGGCCTTTTTACAGGTTGCAACCGCGGCCGCGGCCTCGGGTCGCGGAGGATCGATCATTCCCAACAGTCCGAGCAAGGTCATATTCTCATTGACCTGTTGCAACGAGTCCGATCGTTTGCTGGCCACGGCCAGCACGCGCAGCGCCCGGCGCGCCATATCCGCCGAAGCGTCTTGCAACGCCCTCTTTTGATCATCGTCTAGTGGAGCATCTCCAGCAGTCGTTGCGATTTGACGGCAGGCCGACACAATTATTTCAGGGGCGCCTTTCGAAAAAGCCACGTTGCCGTCAGGCGTTCTGTGGAGCGTGGTCATTCGCTTGGTTTCAGAATCGAACGGGATTTCTTCAATCCGCGGAAAGTCCGCTTCAAGTTGAGTCTTTTCAAAACCAGCTTTCGCAGCCACCACGATCAGCGCGCCTTCGGTCGGGTCGCCTTGAACTTGCCAGGCCTCGTCTTCGCCTTCTGGAGCCAACAGCCTGGCATCGGAGCACAGCACGGCGGCGCGTAATAAGTTGAGAACCGTTTCGGGCGGTGAGACCAATTGGTCTTGGTCGCTGAACTCACCTTGCGGCTCATACCCGGCGCCCGCCACATCCAGCGCCAATTCATGTGTGAACAGGCGCCGCACCGTCATTTCATCTTTGGTGAGCGTGCCGGTCTTGTCGCTGCAGATGATCGAGGTGCTGCCCAAGGTTTCGACGGCAGGCAGCCGCCGCACCAGGGCGTTGCGTTTCACCATTCGTTGCACGCCCAAGGCGAGCGACACGGTAACCACCGCGGGCAGCGCTTCGGGCACGACGGCCACCGCCAGGGCGATGCCAAAAATCAGCATCTCCACGATCGGTTGGCCGCGCAGAGCTCCCATCAATACAATCCCGGCCACGATCAACAGCGCCACCACCGCGAGCACGCGTCCAACTTTTGCGAGGTTTTGCTGAAGCGGCGTGGCTCGCGATTCCACCGAGTGCAGCATCTGCGCAATCTGGCCGAACTCGGTTTGCATGCCGGTGGCGACAACCACGGCAAGTCCTCGCCCATAAACCACGGCGGTGCCCGCGTGAACGATATTCGTTCGCTCTCCGATCCCCAATTCGCCTTCGGGCAATGCTTGTACGGCTTTGTCGACCGACGTCGATTCTCCCGTCAAGGCAGCTTCGTCTACCCGCAAGTTCATCGATTCCACCACCCGCGCGTCGGCCGGCGTCTTATCGCCTGCTTGCAGCACGATCAAATCGCCAGGCACAATTTCCGTGGCGGCAATCTGGGTCTCTTTGCCGTTGCGTTTCACGGTGGCGTCGGGAGCGGCCATTTGCCGCAGCGCCTCGATGGCTCGTTCGGCGCGATACTCCTGGAAAAATCCCAAGAGCACCGCGAACAGCACAATCACGGCAATGGCGATGGCCTCTAGGCCATGGCCTAAAAACGCCGACAGCGCGGTCGCAATCAGCAGAATGACAATCAGCACATTCTGAAACTGCTCGAGCAGCAACTTCCACGGCGAAACTCGCTGGGCCGCTTCCAATTCGTTAGGGCCATATTCAGCCAGCCGCTTGGCAGCTTCGTCGGGAGACAGACCGGCAGGTTGGGACTGCAGCGCTGAGAAAACCTCGTCAACGCTTTGGGAATACCAGCGAGTTGGGGTCGATGCGGAACTAGGGCTCACGGCAGCAGGCCATCCTGGCAAAAAAGCTTGCGGGGGGATGCAGCCAACCGTGAGCCGCGAACCCGTTTCGGTAGCAGCGTCTCGGCTGGTGATGATTCCCGTTAATATAGGCAATCAATTGCCTGGGGAGAATGACCCCATCGGGGCCGCCGAGACTGATTCGCTGGTTGGGCCGTCAAATGGAGCGCCAATGCGGCCCCCTGCCAATCGGCGCTTTCCTGAGAAACCGGCGGTGCCCCCGGCCGCTACGGGAGATTCGCAAGGTCTCCCCATCGACTTTCGCCTCTCAATAAAATTCAGGCGTTGAACAGGGGGATGGGATCCTGCGGCAAACCGCGGGGGGCCGGAGTCGTGTTGGGCTGGGTGGCGGGCGGCTGAAGTTTTGGGCTCGGGTAGTTTCCACGATTGTCGGCCGAAGGCGAATCCGGTTGGTTGGAAAGATTCGGCCGGCCGGCCGAGCCATTTCCAATGGGAACATGACGCGACACGTGCGGCGCCGGCTGCTCGGTTACCGCTTGTCCCCGGTTGGCGGTACGGTGCCCGTCTTGCGAAATGAACGGCTCCATGGGTCCATTCCCACGCGAAGTCGACCGGTAGCTGCTCGATTCGGGAATGGGGCTAATCGGCGTGGCGCCGTTTGGAACGGATGTCGTTGGGCTGCTGTGGCTCGGCGCGCTAGAAGCAGGCGACGAGGTCGCGGGGGACGAATAGCTGGGCGTCGCTATCCCCGGCTGAGAGTAGCTGCCAGGTTGAGGATAGTATCGACGGCCTTGCGGCGCGTGATAGCTTTGTGGCCGATAGCTCGACGAAGGCTGCGACGGTGAAGGATAAACTTGCGAAGGGTAGGATTGAGAAGGATACGAGTGCGAGGGATATGTCTGCGGCTGCTGCGGATAAAACGAGGACGACGTTTGCGGACGCAGCACCGGAGTGGGCGTGGGTTGGTTGCCGGGAACCGTATAGGGGGTTCCAAAGTTGGAGCCACCAGGCATGGTTGTGGGCGGTACGTTATAGGTTTGCGGGCCGTTGTAGGTTTGCGGCGAGGAGTAGGCCGGCGATGAATAGCCAGGCGACGTGCTGGGCATGGCGTACGTCGAATCAGAGAAGTTTTGTCCCGCGGGCATTCCCGATTCCAAGGGATAGATGAGCGAAGGCTGCGGTGTTGTTTCGACCGCTCCTCCCATCACTCCATCGCCCGGCAAGATGGGTGCAACCGCCCCAGGCCCATAATGCGCGGCGAACGGATCTTGCGCGGGTGGGCTTTGGCAGCAATGGTTCTTGCAACCGCCGGCCCACGGCACCGATACGAGCAGCAGTCCGGTCGCGCACAATGTTTGTTTTCCGCGGTTCATTGTCATCAGCTCTCCCGCCGGCCTCCGTCAATCGAGAGCCCGGCAGTCGGTGTATGTATGGAAAGTGGGCGCGGAAATATATCTCACGGTGGTGTTCGGTCAACAAATACACATGGTCGATGAAGCGGAATTCCATCACGGAAACGGGGAAGGGCGTTGCTTTCGATACGATCGTTAATCTCGGTGTCAAAGAATGCCGCTTCTAACGGCAGTACCTGCGGAGCCTGATATAGAAGGCGACCGGCGCCAGCCCCCCCTCACGGAAAGTCTCTCGACCGGCTGCGAAGCGTGCCGAGCAGCTGCGAAATGTCTTCCAGCTGTCGCGCATGGGGCCGAGAAGATCGAGCAGAACCTGTCGATCTATTATGTGGCGGACGAGATCAGCGGCGTCTGGCGCGGCATGCTGATCGCGATTCCGGCGTCTCATTGGAATGACAAAGCACAGCCAAGAGAACCGGCGACTTGCATAATGAACGTATGCTCATTATCGCTGGGCCAGTTTACTCGGCGTGCTTGGCTCAAACCAAGAGGGGGTGAATCGCAATTTCGCTCAGACCCACCGGCGCGCGGGGGGGAACTGCCCACGCGGATTGTACGCGGGGCGGTTCACTATTATTGCGTGGCCAACTCGCGGAGGCTGGCCTCGAGCTTGGGCACTTCGGCTTTATCGAACCGCTTGTCGGTGAGCAGCTTGCGAAGGTCTTCCCGGGGCTCCAGCGGGGTGCCCTCGGGAAGTTGCAGCATGGCGAACGCCCGCTCGGTGGGGATCCCAATGGCGAAGTGCCGCTGGTCCACATGGATTTCGCGCGATTCGCGGAAGCCCACCGGAATGAGTTGCACCTGCCGGTTGGGCAGCGTGAGCTCTTCGCTGTCGGAGGGCGAGTTGCTATTCCGCGGGGCGAGGAACCACATCAGGTGGGAAACCTTCCCGCTCTGGTCGTCCACCAGAACCGCGTGACGCACCCACCAATCCACATGCTCGTCTTGATGATGCACCACGGTGCTGGCATCGAACACCGCCATCGTTAGCGTGCGGGCAATCTGCACCACTTTCTTTTGATTGGCTTCTTGTCGCGTGAGCACCAGCTTTTCGATGAAACCCAAGCTTTCGCCGGCCGAATCTTCCGAGGAGACAATCACCGCCCCAGCTTTCGATTTCAGCGCAAAGCCGGCGCCGAGACTGCGGAGATAATGCTTGCCGGTGGTTCCGCTCTTGCGAACATCGACTGTCAGCGCGAGTTGAAACCGCTCGGCCATGCCGCGGCTTACAGAATCGAGCGCCGAAACGTCCCCCTGCGATAGCTTTGGCTTGGAGAGCAGCAGCAGGTGGCTCCAGCCTTCCACGCGTTCTTCGATCTTGGCGCCCGGACGGATCGCTGGCAGATACCGAGCCGTGACATCCACAAACGGTTCTTGAGCGGCAACAGGCCGGGGAGAAAGTGCCAACAGAACAATCGCTACCGCCAGACCTGGAATGCAATCGATCCCTGCTCCGCGCATTCTCGAAGAAGTCATCAGTCGGCCTCGTTTCGAGCGGTTCGCTATAAAATTCTGAAACACTTCTACTCCGTTATCCTCATCACATCACGGCCCATGGTTGACGGCATCGGTTGAGGCACGCAAGGTAAGGTTCAATTCTGGCAACAGCTTGCCCCCAGCACCAATGGCTAGCCACCAGTCCCCAGCCACCAGCTACCAGCCCCTATTCCGGCTTCTCCTTGTCGGCTTCCTTGGGAGCATCGGCGGGTATCGGTTTATCCGTCAGTTTCATTACCACCTGGTAACGCATCAAGTTCAAATTCACCTGGTCGTCGGCCTGGTTGCCGGTGACAACAAAGTCACTGATCGAGCCCGGTTCTTCCTTCTCGAAGACAATCCGCCCGTTGCGTTTATCCAGGCAGGTGACGGCATAGCGCGTATCGCCGCGATTGCCCATCCGGCGGTAGCGATGCGCGGCGAACACCAGCACGGGCAATTCGCCCGGCTGATCGACCAGCACGGCCTGGCCGGTGATGTTGGTGGACCAGAGCTGCTTGCCGCTGGTCCGATCGAACGCATACACCGGCCCATTCACCACGGGGTTATTCATCCCGCCGGGGATAGGGTTCACATAGCTGATCGTGGGATCGCGGTGCTGGGCACTATCGGTCAGCAACAGATATTGCTCAGGCGTGCGAATCACATACATGTCGTTCAGGGCCGGATCGACTTCCAACTGCGAGTTGATTTCGAGCTTGCCGTCGGGCAGACCCACCACCACAAAATGGCCATCCCGTTCGAGCACGGCCAGGCCGCGGTTATCGATATAGTACCCGCGGCTGCCGGCATCGAACTCCATCCGCCACACATCTTCGCCCTTGATGGGGTCTTCAAGCTTGACGATGGTTTTGCCGGAAAAGTTCCAGGTGAGCAGCTTACGGCCAATGGAGGTCATAATGCGATCGGCTGCCGGGATTCGCCGCGTGCCGAGTTGCTGACCATCGCTGGCCCGGAAGACCGTGGCGGTGGTCTGGCTGGGGCCAGCGACAAAGATCAGTTCGTCGTCGCCAAAAATCGTGCTGCCGGCCTCGATGCCAGTCCGCTTCCACAGCACCTCGCCCGTGAGCGGATCAAGCGCGAGCACTTCCTTCCCTCGTTGGAAGCACACGTAGCGATCGGTGGTGGGGCCAAGCGTGCCGAGGGGGCGACCGTAGGCATCGGCCGCGTAGTACTTGCGAGTTCCCCAGGGCTGGCGGACCTGACGAGTGCGAATGCCGTAGCTCACGCGGCTCACGCCGGGCACGGCTTCGGTCAGGTTCTCGCGCCACAGCAAACTGGGGGCGCCTTTCACCCCGAGCGTATCAATGGCGACCAGTTCGTGGCCCAGCGAGAGCAGGAGCACATGCCCTTGCATTTTGCCCATGATCAAGTTGGGGTTCACATAATAAGTTCGCGAGGCCCCCAGTTCTTGCACGGCCAACTGCCACAGATCGCGGCCCATGCCGTCGCGAGCCACCACGGCCTGGCGGGTTTGGTCCCAGTGGTAAGTTACATCGGGGTGATAAACGCTGGGGCCTTCACCCATGTTGATGGAGTAAGTGCGCGTGTTCGCCACCACCTTGGCATCCACGCTGGTTTCCACCCGTCCCACGGGCCATGCCCGGCGCGTGGCTTCCAAGGCCTGCTTTACCGTGCCATCGGAGGGAAGGCTGGCGAACCATTCCTTGCCTGTCTTGCCAGAGAATTTCAAGTCCCCAAATTCATCGCGCAACTTGCGATAGTAGAAGGCCGAATCTTCGGCCCGCGCGGCATCGGCAAATAATTGTGCCAGCTTAAGCGTGTACTCGGCCTGTTTGTCGGCCGGCGAGGTTTCGGACAAACTGCGCAGCAGGATCGTCTTTTCGAGAATATCGTTCTGCGAATCGAGCCGCGTGGATAATGCCAGTCGGGCCGCGTCGCCGCCGGCGTCACTGCCAAAGTAACGCACAAACCGCCGGAGGCCCGCGGGGCCTGCCGCGGCCATGGCTTCTTCTAAATGGCGGGCAATCGCCGCATCCATCTGGGCGCGTCCGTCAGACGCCACCGATTGATAGAGCTCGCCCACCCGCGCTTGAATCCAGCGATCGCGGCGTACGGAATGATCGGGCGCCACCTGCTCCAGGGCACTATCGGCCCAATTGAGCGTGGCAAGTTGCAAATAGTGTTCAAAAGCCGCCTGGCTTTCTCCCAGGTTGCTCAGCCCTTCGGCCGTGAGCCGCAGAAATTCGCTCTGCTGCTGCGGCGTGGTGATCAGCTTTTCGAGTTCGGGCAGGGTTGCGCGGTTGGCCGCAAAGTCTTGGCGAAGCGCGGCCAACATGGCGTCAACCAGCAGATCCTGGGCATGGGCATCAACCTGAAGCTGGATGGAAGCCCTCAGGTCGGTAATGGCTTTATCCAACTGACCGCGGTCCAGGTGAATCTGTCCTCGCAATCGCAGGGCATCGGCATCCTGGGGGTTCTTGGCCAAACGCTCATCCACCGACCGCTCCAGGGGGTCGATCTCGTAGAAGCACTCCACCGACGTGGGACTCTGCGAGATGATGCTCCCCCGATAGCTGACCAGGTTGCCAGGGACCAGCCCCTCACGACTTTTCACCCGGCCAGTGATTGTGCCCGTCTTAAGGTCCATGGCCACGATCTCCGCACTCGAGAGCGGCATGTAATACGCGCCGCCGCTTTGAAAGCCGCGCCCGCTGGGAACCACGCCCGAAGGCAAGCCCATCGTCCAGGCGACTTCGGGAACATCGATGGAATCGAGCTTCCAGGCCTGCACCTTGTTGCGGCCAACAATGATCACCTTGCTGTCGTGAATACCGGCGACATACAGACCATCTTCACGATCGGCCTTCCAAAGCTGCTTGCCATCCACCAGCCGCAGGCAGATCAATTCATCCGACATGACCGGCGTGAGAATCACGCGGCCGTCGTGAATGGCGGCCGTGGTATCGGTCCAATGGTCACGGTTGGCCTCCGAATTCTGTCCGGCCATTTGCGAACGCAGCTGCGCGAATCGATCGTTTTGCCGGCGGGCGGAGCGTGGATAGCTGTATCCCCAGCGGAGCGAGCGATTGGTCAAATCGACCGAAACCACGGCGCCGTCCGAAGTGGGGCAAACCAGCACGCCGTCGGCGTAAGAAGGCGTGACCCCTGCCAACCGTCGCGAGGAGTCGGTGAGCACGTCTTGCCTGGCCATCGAAAGTTGTTGCGACCATTGGTACTTGCCGGTGCGGCTGTCGAGGCACGCCAGCCGAATTTCTCCCTGCTGTTCCACCAACGTGTACAACATGCCCGACACGGGCAATGGCGGCCCTAAAAAGAACGCTCCGGCCAGGGGATGGTCAGCTGGCGTGTCTTCGCCGCCGATTTCCCACCGCAACGCTCCTTGCCGCCGCAGGTCCAGGGCTTGCAGCCGGTTGCTGCTGGCGGGATCGGAGTTGCCGAGTTGGCCGTTGGGCAAAAACACCTGGGGCCGACGAATGCCAGGCGCCGCAAACGATAGATCTTGCACGGCGTAAACATTGTCGCCATCGCTGCTAAGCATGCCGTAGGCCAGGTCGTTCCACAGCCGTTGCTCCAGCACCTGGGCATTGCTTGCGCTATCGTTGCCCAGCGGCGAGAATTGGGCAGCCACCGCGCTCCGTTGGCTCAGCACATCGCGCAGGTCTTCTTCCACCTGCCAAATCCGCTTGCCGTTTTCGAAGTCGATCGCCAACAGGCTTTCGGCCGTCCGCACAAGCACAACGCCGTTCACAACCAGCGGATTGAGCGCCGGTATCGCCACGATGTCTTGTTCAAGGAACTTTTGATGCAGGTCGTTCACTTCGCTCAACACGCGCTCAAAGTTGGAAATCGGCACGGCCCAGCGATGGCTTAACAGGGGTAGTCCCCCCGCCGAAGTGAGCGTGCGCGTGGCGTTGCCACGGTGCATGCGCCAGTCGTTGGCGATTTGCCGAGGTTTGGCCCGATCCGGCCCCAAGGCGCCAGCCAACCAACCCAGGGCAGCGTCGGGATTCGCGAATAGCGGCATCCAGCGGTCACCAATTTGAATGCGAACCTCGGGCTGCCGATTCTTGAGCCCCGCCAAGGTTTCGGCGGCCCGCTCGCGCATGCCGGCCCAATACCAGGCCGAGGCTTCTCGAAACGAAAGTGTCGGCTCAAACGCCGCCGCGCCTGGCGATTCTTGCAAACGCCGCAAGCAAAGCGCGGCCGCCAGCGGCTGTCCCCGATCCAAATGCAGCGACGCCAACAAATACGTGGCCTGGTAGCCTGCTTGGGTGTGGAAGTACCGACGCGACACTTCCTCCAGCCCGGCCTCGTTGCCGCTGCCCACCGCGTCTTCCAGCAACTTGGCGGCCGTGGCGCCGTAATTCAATTCGTAAGACTTCCGGCCCTCCGCGGGCATGTCGCCAATCAATCGCTGCGCTTCAGCCTTGAAGCTGCGACTCACCGGATTGCCAACCTCTTCCGACTCAAAATAGTCCTCGTCGGTTTCCAACACCCGCTGCAAAAGCCGCACGGCCACGTTGTATTCGCCGTCTTCCACATAGCTGCGAGCCTTGCTCAGCGATGTCCACAGTTCGCGATCCGGCTGCGTAAAAGGGCTTAGCTGCTCGCCGTCGTTGACGATACGTTGCGCCACGATCAGCCCCGGAAAGAGCAACCAGGTGGCAAGAAATCCCAACCCCATGGCCGCTGGACGGTATATGGCCGCTGGGCGGTATATGGCCGCTGGGCGGTATGTGGACCAGCGGCTGGGAGCCAACAATCGAGCCGGTTGCACCATCTCCCCGTCTCCTTTTTTCCCGGCAAATGCAGCGAGGGCGCGCAAGGCAGAACGGCCTGTACAGCACGCAACTTCGCTGCAAGACACCACTTAGAGGGAATGTGTATTTCTGTGCCGCAACTTCGTGTCGGGCGAGCAAACCTGGTTCACCCCGTGGCGAACGGATTCGTAGGCATAAACTACGTGATTAGAAAATGTTACGCGAACTGCACGACCGCTGCAAGCTTAACCGGGCAGTTGCACCGCCACCGCGCACAAGCCGGCGCCCGCCCCGCTGGCATTGCCAGCGCCTGATTCGCGCCTGTTGGCTTGCGGAAACACGCCGACGATCATCGCGAGAAATCGTCCCCAACTACTATCTGGAATTTGACGTTCCACTGCGGCATAATCCGGTCCTTCTCGCCGTGTGGCATCTCGTCTCTCACGGAGCTTAGGGCAAATGATCTCAATCGACGAAGCCTTTATCGAAGCGGCCGCGCCGAACGCCGACGCGGCCAAAAACGGCAAAGGGCTGGTGGTCAAGAATAAATTCGTGGCCCTCCACCATTCGGCCGACGAAACCCTGCTATTCGGCCACTGCCAAGGCAGCGGCAAGCAGCCTTACCTCTGTTCGGCCGACTTTGCCGCCCCCGAAGCAGCGGTTTACCGTTGCAACTGCCCTAGCCGGCAATTCCCCTGCAAGCATTCCCTAGGGCTGCTTTACGCCTACGCCCAGGGTAAACAGTTCAGCGCGGCCGATGTGCCCGCGGAACTCTCCGCCAAGCGGGAAAAAGCCGCCACGCGGGTCGAAAAGAAAAAGGTCGAGGCCGAAACGCCACGCAAGGTCAACAAGTCGGCCCTGGCCAAAAAAATCAAGGCCCAGCAAGACGGCATCGACCTGCTGCAAAAGCTCACCTTCGATCTGGTTCGCCTGGGCATCGGCAATATGAACGCCAAAACGGCCAAAGAGGTCGAGGAGCAGGCCAAGCAACTCGGCAACGCCTATCTACCGGGAGCCCAAGCCGCCCTGCACAACTACACGCGGCTGTTCTACGATGAAGATGGCGACGAGCGCTCGGGCCAGCAGCGCGAAACCATCTATAGCGAAGCCCTCGATCAGCTCGGCCGCCTGCACTCGCTCGTGAAGCAAGGGAGAGCCTATCTTGCCAAACGCCTGGAAGACCCCGAGCTCGGCCCCGAAACCGATAGCGGCATTGCTGCCTGGCTGGGCCACGCCTGGCAACTCCGCGAGCTTAAAGACGCCGGCCTCGTGCAGAACGATGTCGAACTGGTGCAGTTGGCCTTCAACTCGCACGACGACGTGGCCCGGAAAGAGTATGTGGATACCGGCGTATGGATGAACCTGGCTTCAGGCCGCATTCAAATCACGCAGAATTTCCGCCCCTATAAAGCGGCCAAGTATATCAAGAGCGATGACAGTTTCTTTCAAGTGGCCCAGGTGCAAGAGCTCTGTCTCTACCCGGGCGACGTCAACCCTCGCATCCGCTGGGAAGGCATGCTCCCCCGCGCTCTCGAACCGCAAGACTATGAAAAGGTTCGCGGCCACGGCCAGTCCGACTTTGCCGCCTTGATCAAAGACGTCAAGTCTCACCTCAAACTGCCGCTCGCCGACAAGCAGCCCATTCACGCCCTCAACTTCAAGCAGCTCGGCCGCGTGGGCGACGCCTATGTGCTCGAAGACGCCCAGGGAGAGCGGCTGGCGCTCACCGACGTTGGCATGTGCGAAGAGCCACCCAGTTGCCACTTGCTGCCATTGCTCCCGGCAACGGCCTTCGCCAATCAAACACTGATCGCCCGCTTTCGGCACGACCTCGATACCCGGCAACTACGCATCAAACCATTGAGCCTGATTACAAAAAACGCCATCATTCGCTTGACGCTATAAAAAACCGTCATGATTCAATTCCAGGGATCGGAAAATAAATAAACTCCCAAAATACTCGTCATTCCCGCGTATGCGGGAATCCAGGGCACGAGAGAGAAACGCTGCCTGGCACTCAGGTCAAAACGATACCACTTCTTGGGACGTTGTTTTGTGTTCAACCTTAACATTTTTCAATTTACTGACTCCAACGGATTCTAGGTGCGTCCCTTTTCGCGGGGAATGCGAGCCTTCGCCGCGGATTCATAACCCGACGCGTTAGCGAG
>CAYUMU010000035.1:0-57314 GCA_964445985.1 uncultured Pirellulales bacterium
CCAATTCCTGATAGAAACTATCACGGGACAAAGCACTTAGTGTGCGCTGGCCCTGCGGGGGATGAGGTTGAGAAGATTGAGAGGATCGCGGCGGCAAGTGTCAGAATGGATAGTTGGCGTGTCATGGGAAACTCCTTGAGATGGGCGGCGCGAGTGATAGGGTGCTGAGGAATAGGTTTGCGATTCTGAGTTTGTGTTTGACCTATTTGATAGATAGAGTCGTCGTTTCCGCTGCATCACCCCCACCCGGCCCTCCCCCGTCAAAGGGGGAGGGAGATCTTAAGCATGTTTGTCAGGGTGCAAATAGATGAAACTCTTGCCCAGGCGGCCCCCGTAGTTGCCGGCGGAGATTCGCAGGCAGCCGGGGGTATCGACCGAGGCGGCGATGGCTGCCTGGGTGGCCGCGCTAATGGAGGCCAGGTCGCGGCCGTTCATGATGATTTCCATGACACTGTTCACGCCCTCGGGCAGTTGAGACTTCGCCTTCGGGTCATTTCGCAGCTCGGGGCAGTATTTTTCGTAGGTGCTGGCGATGGAGAATTTGTAGCGGCTGCCGGCTTTGGAGCCGCTGCCGGCGATGCCGCCGGGGAAGGTCATGATGACGCCAGGGCACTGCCGCACGGCGGCCACGCCTCGTTCGGCGGCGGCCAGGGCCGAGGCGGCGTCTTCGCCGAAGTACCAGAGGTTTCCGCCCATCAGACCGTCGGCATAGCCGAGGCGGCGATCGAGGATGAACTCGCCGCCGAGGGTGGGGATCCACCACATTTTGCGGCCGTGGCGTTCGATTCGTTTTTGGAAGCCGTCGCCAAAGTAGGACACTTTGCGGCCCATTTGGTAATAGGCCTCGGAATCGATCCGGTTGAAGCAGGCCGCGGTGGGGCAGGTCAGCACGTTCTGACTGATGCGGGTGAGGGCGGCTTTTTCCAGGGCCTCGACGCGGTCTTTGCGGAAGCGGGGGACGTGCAGCTGCACGATGGCGCCGGGCCGGCCGTCGGGTGTGGTAAAGGATTCGTCGTCGCCCTCGGGGCCCACGTAGCGATCGAGGCCGGCCTCGCAGTCGCACAGGATGGTGCTGGAAGCGTTGCCGGTGGCCGCGTTCACGGCGTGTTCCACCCAGCGGCGGCTGCAGGCGGTGATGAGGAATTCGACATAGATGCTGCGAAACGCTTCGGCATAGGTGTCTTCAACAATCGCCGGCACGTGGGAAGCCCTTTGTTCGTAGGCAAGGCGCAATGGAACGGCGCTCGCTCCCCCCATTCGCGCGAGTTGAAACTGCTAACCTCGACCGCGGCCTGGGTAAACGGCGGCTTCGGTCACGACTTGATCCATGTAGACATCATGTGGACCGACCACCAGGTCCTCAAATAGTTGGCTCTCGTAGCAGAGGGCGACCAGGGCGCAGTCGGGGCGAGCTCGTTCCAGCAATCGGTCGTAATAGCCTTGGCCATTGCCCATGCGGGCGCCGTCGCGGCCGAAGCCCACGCCGGGCACCATCACCAGGTCGAGCTCTTCCACGGGGACTTCTTTGCCCGGCTCTCCCCAGCGATCGCGCGGGGGCTCCATGATTTTCCATTTGCCGACGATCAGCTCGTCCATGCTTTCGAGCAACCACAGGCCGAGCTTGTTGGCGCCCTCTTCGTCCACGGTGCAGTAGGGAACGACGATGCGTTTGCCGCTGGCCAGGGCCGCCGACAAGGCGTGCCGCGTGCGCAGCTCCGAACGGCAGTCGATATACCACATGGCCGTGCGGGCCTGGCGGTACTCGGGCAATTCCAGCAACCGGGCCACGGCCAACGCGCTGAGTTGGTCCTTGTTTTCTTGCGCATTGCGGGCGTCGTAAGCCGCGCGTCGCATGGTGGCCTTGCGTTCCATCCAATCGGGCTGTGTTTCCGCCATCGAACTCTACTTGCTGTTTGCCTGGGGGGTGCCGTGGGCTGCCGCGCCAAAACGCGCGTGTTCATTAAAATGCTTTGGGCGAGCCTTGGCAACCAGGCAGGAGCGCAAGCGGAGGCGTTGTTCCTCCACGCCTGGTTTTCTCTCGCGAGGGGAGAGGGAGGACTTGAATGGACCACTAAACCTCCACGGCGCCCGGCTTGCCGTTTTCCACCACGAACGACTTACGGGTGACCAGCGGCGCGCCGGGGCGATCGACGTATTCCACCACCTGGTAATCGCTGCGCCATTCTTGAGGAGTGACGGTGCAGCTCACGTAACCCCGTTCGCCGTTGTAGAACTTCACGAAGGGGTTATTGGCCAGGATATTGGCCAGGCCTTTGGGTTCGCGGATGCCGTTTCCGCCGGACGACATGGAGGTGCCGACGAATTCGGTGGCCACGATGGGATCGTCTTCGCGATCGAAATCGACCTTGAGATCGTTGACCCAATTGGAATGGATATCGCCGGTGAGCACGATGGGGTTGGGCACGCGGCGATCGGCCAGGAAGTTGAGCAGGCGGCGGCGGGGGACGTCGTAGCCGGACCATTTGTCCATGCTATAGAGGGCCTCGTCGGTGGCCGAAACATTCACGCGGCCCATCATGATTTGTTGGGCCAGAATGTTCCACTGGGCGGTGGAAGTGAGCAAGTTGGCCATCAACCAGCGTTCTTGCGCGGCGCCCAGCATGGTGGCCTTGGGGCTGAGCACGTCGCCGGTGAGGGGGCGTTTGCCGTCTTGGTTGGGTTGATCGCTGCGATACTGCCGGGTATCGAGCATGGCAAAGTCGGCGAGTTGCCCAAAGGGGATGCGGCGATAGAGCTTGAGGGCGGGTCCTTGCGGCAGGTTCTTGCGCCGTAGCGGCATGCTTTCGTAGTAGGCCTGATAGGCGTTGGCGCGGCGAAGCAAATAGTCGTCTTTGGCGATGTTGGGTTCTTCCGAAATATCGCCGGCGCAGTTGTTGTCGAATTCGTGATCGTCCCAGACGACGAGCCAAGGGCAGGCCGCGTGCGCCGCTTGCAACAGCGAGTCGGTCTTGTACTGCGCATGGCGATTGCGGTAATCGTCGAGCGACACGATCTCTTGGCCGGCGTGCTTGCGGACGCGGTTATCGATGCCTTCGTATTCGTAGATGTAGTCGCCCAGGTGAACGACGAGATCGAGTTCTTCGGCCGCCAGGTGTTCGTAGCCGGTGAACAGGCCGGTTTCGTAGTGTTGGCACGAAACATAGGCAAATCGGAGCTTCTCTGGCATGGCTTCCAGCGGCGGCGATGTGCGGGCGCGGCCGACGGCGCTTTGGGCGTCGCCCACGCTAAAGCGATACCAGTACCAGCGGTCGGGCTTGAGGCCGGCGAGCTCCACGTGAACGCTGTGACCGAGCTGCGGCGTGGCGTGGGACGTGCCTTTGCGGATTACTTTTTTGAGCGCGTCGTCGGCGAAGATTTCCCAAGTGACGGGCACGACTTCGGGCCGCATGCCGCCGCCTTCCAGCGGATTGGGGGCAAGCCGCGTCCAAATGACGAAGCCGTCTGGCGCCGGGTCGCCGGAGGCGACGCCCAGCGTGAAGGGATCGGCGGAAAACTTGGGCCGGGCGTCTTGAGCGGTGGCGACCCTTTCGGCCAGAACAGGCAACATGGCCAGCGAGGCGCCCGATAGAATGAATTGACGCCGTGACGTTTCCCAAGCGGTGGTGCGTGATGATCGTGCCATGTGCGTGGTTTACTCCCGTGACAAGCGGCCAGCTGGCGGCCCATAATGGCAAAGTAGAATGTTTCCCTGCCCCCTCCCGTTGCCCACCCGCCCCGTGATTTGTTGTCCGTGCGTTGCACGATACTCGCCACCGCGGCTGCAAGCTAGTCCGTGGGGGGCTCTTCCTCAAACCTTAAACAACTCTCCCCCTGCTGACATGCATGCTTCGACAACGCCATCGTGCCGCCTGGCTATTGTGGGCGGAGGAATCGTGGGGCTGGCCACGGCGTATCAGTGGATCCGCCGCTTCCCAGGGCAGGAGGTGGTGGTGCTGGAGAAGGAAGCGCGCGTCGCCAGCCATCAAACGGGGCATAACTCGGGCGTGCTGCACTCGGGCATTTACTATAAGCCGGGCTCGCTGAAGGCGTTGAATTGCCGGTTGGGCAAGCAGGCGATGCAAGACTTCTGCGACGCCGAGGGCATTCCTTATGACTTGTGCGGCAAGGTGGTGGTGGCCGTGGATGAACGGGATCGCGCCAGCCTGCACAAGATTTATGAGCGCGGCCAGGCCAACGGCGTGGAGTGCGAATTGATCGGGCCGGAACGATTGGCGGAGCTGGAACCGGCCGCCGCGGGCGTGGAGGCGCTGCATGTGCCATCGGCCGGCATTGTGGACTACAAGCAAGTTTGCCAGCGGCTGGCCGAGAAAATCACGGCCGCGGGCGGACGAATCCTCACGGGGGCTTTGGTGCAGGAGATTGACGCCCGGGCTGATGAAGTGATTGTGCAGAGCACGGCGGGCGATGTGGCGGCCAAGTATCTGGTGAACTGCGCGGGGCTTCACTCAGACCGCGTGGCGCAGCTGACGGGCGTGGCAGTGGCGGCGCAGATCGTTCCTTTTCGCGGCGAGTATTACCTGCTCAAACCGGCCGCCTGGGGGTTGTGTAAGAATTTGATTTATCCCACGCCCGACCCGCGGTTCCCGTTTTTGGGTGTGCATTTCACGCGGATGATCGATGGCAGCGTGGAGTGCGGGCCTAACGCCGTGCTGGCATTCGGTCGCGAAGGCTATCGGTTTCGCGATATCAATCTGGCCGATCTGTCAGAAACGATCGGGTATTCAGGCTTTCAGAACATGGCGGCACGGCATTGGCGGATGGGGCTCGGTGAAATGTGGCGCTCGCTTTCCAAGAAGGCATTTGTGAAATCGTTGCAGCGGTTGGTGCCTGCGGTGCAAGCGAGTGACATCGAACCCGCGGCAGCCGGCATTCGAGCCCAAGCCGTGGCGGCCGATGGCAGCCTGGTGGATGACTTTTTGTTTGTGGAAGGATCGCGAGTGCTGAACGTTTGCAATGCGCCTTCGCCAGCCGCGACGGCTTCTTTGCAGATTGGAACCACGATTGTGGACCGATTGGCGAGGCAGTTTTGAGGGAGGGCTGAATGTCTGCCCTGGGGGCAAGTTGTGGGTGACGTGACTCTCGATTAGCCGGCTTGGTGGGCCACAACTTGTCCCCAGCCACGCACTCGTTTGTTAGCCGCCGACGAGGGCTACTGTAAGCGAACGAGGGCCGTGAGCGCCGATGACCAGCGATTGCTCGATGTCGGCCGTTTTGGAGGGGCCGGAGATGAATACGCCGTAGCCTTGGGTTGCGAATTGGATTCGTTCGTAGGCCTGATGCAAGTTGTCGAGGAGCTCGGAGCGGGGGACGACGAGCACCACGTGCTGGGCAATGAAGGCAATCGCGCGATGCCGCAGGCGGGCGTCGCTGAGCCATACGGCGCCATTCTCGGCCACGGCAAACTGGGCGTCGAGAATCGCCACGTCGACATCGGCCAGGAAGTGCGGGTCTTCGATGTCATTGAGATCGAGCGTGGCCAGGTTGAGGCCTGGCACGTTGCAAACAATCTGCCGAGCGCCATTCCAACACGGGAGTTCGCGGATGGCGGCTTCCAGGTCGGTGGCGCTATTGAGCAGTAAGGTGGAGCCGCCGACGGACTTCAATACCTCCGCAAATTGTTGCTCGCGATCGGCGTATTGAATCCAAGCCTGAGCGAGCGAGGGGAGCGGGGCTTCCACCGGGAGTTGCTGGCGGATTTTTGTGAGGATGTCAGATTTGGATGTCATGACAGTATATTTGTTGCCAGTGCGACAAATGGGGTTTGTGAAGGGTCAAAGCTTTATTCATCGTCGGCGCGGGGAGGTGCGCACGGGGTGCGGTCTCCTACGGCGGAATTGAGCTCGGAAGCTGGTTTTGGGCGGCTCGGGCAGTTCGCGTTGTTTTCCCCAGGGGTTCCACGGCCCATAGACCATGAACCGCGGCAGCCTGCGGAGCATGATGCGGCCGAGCTTGCCGGCGGCGGCGAACAGCCAGGGGCGGCGCATCACAAACGATGCCAGTTTCATGGCCGTGCGTTTGGTCCAGGCCAGGTGGCCCGCGGTGGCCAGGTCGCGGCGCCAGGTGAGCAGTTGCTCGTGGAGATTGATCTTCACAGGGCAAACGTCGGTACACGAAGCGCACAAGCTGCAGGCGTGCGGCAGCGTGGAGTATTGCTCGGGATCACGCGCCGGATTGAGAATGGAGCCAATTGGGCCGGGCACCGTGGCCTCATAGCTATGACCGCCGCTGCGGCGATACACGGGGCAGGTATTCATGCAGGCCCCGCAACGGATGCAGTGCAGCGACCGGCGGTAGTCGTCGTTGCCGAGAATGGCCGTGCGGCCGTTGTCAAGCAGCACGATATGGAGCTCGCCGCCGGGGGCGGGGCCGTGAAAGTGCGAAGTGTAAGAAGTGATGGGTTGGCCGGTGGCCGAGCGGGCCAGCAGGCGGATGAACACGCCAAGGTCTTGCGCGCGGGGGATGAGTTTTTCGATGCCGACGCAGGCGATGTGCAGCTTGGGAAGCGAAGCGCCCAGATCGGCGTTGCCTTCGTTGGTGCAGACGACAATGCCACCGGTTTCGGCCACGGCAAAGTTCACGCCGGTGATGCCAGCCTGACTATTGAGAAAAACTTGCCGCAATCGCTGGCGAGCGGCCTCGGCCAAGTATTTGGGATCGGTCGCGCCGGCAGCGGTGCCAAGCTTGATATGAAACAGTTCGCCGACTTCTTCCTTTTTGATATGGATGGCTGGCAGCACGATATGGCTGGGGCTTTCGCCGCGCAGCTGCACGATCCACTCGCCCAGGTCGGTATCGACGACTTCAATGCCATGCCGTTCGAGGAACGGGTTGAGGTGACATTCTTCAGTCAGCATCGACTTGCTCTTGGCCACGCGGCTAACGTGGTGCTGTTGCAGCAGCGAGAGCACGATTTCGTTGTGTTCGGCGGCGTTGCTGGCCCAATGGACGACGGCGCCGCGCGCCGTGGCTTCGCGCTCGAACTGTTCCAGGTAGTCGGCCAGGTGGCTGATCGTGTGGGCCTTGATCGCCGAGGCGGTTTCGCGCAGCGTTTCCCACTCGGGCAGCGATTGGGCCATGCGATCGCGCTTGACGCGCACGAACCAGAGAGCCTGATCGTGCCAATGCGCGCGGGCATCGTCACGCGTGAACACGCTGGCGGCGGCGGGATGGCCGGGTTTGGTGGCGGTGGCGGACATCAGGCGAAAACCAAGCTGTTAGAGAGCGTGGGTCTGAGTGTTTTTGGCTGGGACGGATACTTGTGGTAGTTGTCTAGCTACTTTGAGGGAGACGTTGCGCGACTATGGAGCTTCGAAAAATAACTTCCCGCTATGTAATTCGTGTCCAAGCCGATGTTGATTTTATCGCCGTATCCGCCGCGACTGGATTCCCCCGCCCCCGTCTTCAAGAGGGCAGGCTTTTCGCGGGAATGACGGGTGCGCGCCAGCCACTCATCCTTCTTGAAGGTCATGCTGGATAGCCAGCCAGAATTTCGGCCACGTGCATCACGCGCAGGGATTTATTCTGGCGGCGAATGAGGCCTTGCAGGTGCATCAGGCAAGACATGTCGTTGCTGGTCAGCACTTCGGTTCCCGCGGTGAGGTGATCGTGGAGGCGGTCCAAGCCCATCATGCAGGAAACGGCTTCTTCGTTCACGGCAAAGGTGCCGCCGAAGCCGCAGCATTCATCGGGACGGGTCAGCGCGGCGAACTCAATGCCTTCCATGGTTTCGAGCAGTTGGCGGGCCTTATTGAAGCTGGGACCCACGCGTTCGCTGGAACTTCCCAGCCGCAGTTCACGCAGGCCGTGGCAGCTTTGGTGCAAGCCAACGCGATGGGGAAACTGGCCGCCGATATTCGTTACTTGAAGCACATCGACGAGGAATTCCGTCAATTCAAAAACGCGATGCTGCAACGCCGTATAGTCAGGATCGCCATGAAAGTATTCCGCATAGTGATGGCGGACCATCGCCGTGCAACTGCCTGAGGGGCAGACCACATATTCATAGTCTTTGAAGATCCGCACGAACCGTTCGGCCAAAGGGTGGGCTTCGTTCACGCAGCCGGTGTTTGCCATGGGCTGGCCGCAACAGGTTTGCGCCGCGGGAAATTCCACGTCGCAGCCGAAGCGTTCCAGCAACTCCACCGTGGCCAAACCAACCTGGGGATAAAACTGGTCGATATAGCAGGGAATGAAGAGACCAATCCGAGGCATGGAGCGAGGGTGCTGCAAAGGGAGGGAAGGGCAGGGGGATGGCGCGCGACGGTTCTGTTGTCTCTCAAGTGATTATACGACGCGAGGGGCGGTTCAGACAGGGAGGGATTGTCGTCGACCGTAGGCCAAGCCTCGCCGAGGCTGGCCTGGTGCCGGAAGGTGAATGGAACCGCCATGTGTTTGGCTGTTGGGCGACGAGGCGGAGTCTTGGCATACGCGCTAGGTATACTCAGCCGCCGCGAGTTTTGCTGCTGCGTCCAACGGCCCATGATGTCGCGGGTTGGGTGCGGCGTGCCGCTCAATAGGCCGGGCTCGGCGAGCCGTGGCCTACGGAATGAGCTGGGCGTTGGTTGCCAGGTGGGCGGGGTTGAGGCCGCCGATGACGAGGCTGTTCACGCCGGGCGTGTTGAGCACGAAAGGGATGGCCTGGCTGGGGGGCAAATGGCCGGCGGCGAGGCCCTTTTTTACCAGCACGCCGATGCCGCGCGAGGCGGCCGCGGCAATGACCTCGGCGTGCGAGGTGTCTTGCAGATGATACTCGACCATCAGCACGTCGGCCCAATCGAGGGCGGCGGTTGCGGCGGGCACGGTCTTGCCGGAGAAGCCGATGGCGCGGATGAGGCCGGTCTTTTTCAGACGTTGCAGCGTTTCGACCACGGGCGTTTCGGTGAGCACGCGGAGGTCGTCGCCGGGGGCGTGGATGAAGACCATGTCGAGCACGTCGGTTTGCAGCCGACGGAGGCTGCCGGCCACGCTCTGCTCGACGACTGGCTGAGAAAAGTCGTAGTGCGATTCGCCGTTTGCGAAAGCTTCGCCCACTTTGGTGGACAGGACGTATTCGCTGCGACGGTGACTGAGGAGCCGGCCGATGCGCTCTTCGCTGAGTCCATAGGCGGGGGCCGTATCGAGGTGGTTGATGCCCAACTCGAGCACGGCCTCGAGCAACCGCTGCACTTCAGGTTCGCTGGGCAAGTCGTAGGGCTGCGGGTATTTGATCTTTTGGTTGCGGCCAATTTTGAAGGCGCCAAAGCCCAGGCGGCTGACTTCGAGGCCGGTCTTGCCGAGCACCGTTCGGGGCGCCGTTCGGGGCATAGCGCGGGGCAGGGGAGGGGAGGAGGGCGCGGCGGCACGGTCGGGGATGGCCATGTGGGCTTCTCTCATGGGATTCAGGAAGCCTTTTTGTGTTGCGAATTTTTTAACGTAGGCGAACTGCCGAGAAAGATGGCGGTTTCCCAGGGAGGTTGCGCCACCGCGGGACGCGGCCAGGCTTGTAGCGCGGCGGCGTATTGCTCGGGCGGCACGTTCGCGGTGGCTGTGGCACCTGCCGCGACCGTGCGCAAGACCGCTTCGGCCAACTGCGGCACGAGCACCAGTTTGGTGGGCCAGATGGTAAGGATGTTGTGATCTTGGGTAACGCGGAACGAGTCGGGCCGCCCGCCGGTGCGGGTGGCGCCTTCGGCTCGATCGACGGCGTAGGTTGCCCAATCGATGGGGGAAAGGTCGAGCGTGGGGAGCACCGAGGCGACTTCGGCCTGGGCAGCGGCGATGAGTTTGGCGGGGTCCCAGGCAACGCCATCTTCGGCAATTTGGCCGCCGACTTGCCAGACGGCGCGGCCGGCGGTGTCGAGGCCGGAGGTGATCGAGACGCGGGTATGTCCGCCGTCGACGCAATGTCCAAAGAAGGAGGGCAGGGGGCCGCGCATCAAGACCATGTGCAAGGGGCGGCGTTGCATGGCGCCCGCGGGGAGGCCGAGTTGTGCGCGAAGATGTTCGTTGCCGGCGCCGGCGGCGAGCACGGTCCAGCGGGGCTGGAGTTCGACGGTTTGCCCGGCGTGATGCAGATGAATGATTGGGCCATTACCAAGCGTGGGAGGTTCGATTTCCAAGCCTGAGGTGGGATCGATTTGGAAGATGGCGTTTTTGTGCTGCTCTGCCAGGGCGGCGAGGATGGAGGCTGGCGAGAGGACTTGCTCATCCACACGATAAACGGAGCCGTGGCAATCGCGGAGCAGGGGAGGGCGGTCTTCGGCTGGCACGGCTTGGGGGGTGACCTTGAGGCCGAGCTTGGCGCCAAACATGCCTAAGCGCGAGGCGGCCGAGTCGGTTCCCCACAGGTAGAAGTGTTCGGAAAGCACCTCGGCGGCTTGCAGCGAGGGGGCTTCTTCGCCGGCCAGGCAACGCCGCCAAACGGCTGGCATTTCGCGGGCTTCGCGGGCCGCGGCGCTCACCAGCCCTTTGAGCGAATACTTGAGGCCGCTGTGGAGGATGCCTTGCGAGGCGATGGTTTGGCCTGCCCCCAGGGCGTGGGCTTCGAGCAGCACCGCGGAAACGCCTGCCTGTCGCAAGCGGTTGAGTAACCACAGTCCGGCCGCGCCGCCGCCGAAGATCACACAATCGACGTTGAGGCGGGGGGTAACCATGGCGGATATGGATGCTGAAAGGAAATGGGTTGAGCATGGCCAACACGGCTGGATTTTAGAGAATGAGGCCGGGTGGAACCAGACGGGATTGGGGGTTTGGGGCTTGATAGGCGGCGAGATTGTGAAGGGCTGGTGTCAAAAATATGGGAGCTTGCGGCGTATCTCTTGCAAGAACTGGCGCAGCTGCCGCGTTTCTGGGGGCAGGCTGTCGGCTGGGGCAAATGCAAATCAAACGCTGCACGGCGACAGCTTGACCCCAGCCACCCAAACTATTCTCTATTTATTCATCATGATATGAAAAACCGTCAAATTACGATTAGCAAGTTTCTCAGCAAACGCTTGCGGCATAGTCCCGAGTCGATTGGCATTACCCTGGACTCGGCCGGGTGGACTTCCATCGACGGCTTGCTGGCGGCCGCCGCCGCGCATGGGTTTGTCATCAGTCGGGCCGAGCTCGATGAGGTGGTGGCCCACTGTGTAAAGCAGCGGTTCGCCGTGGATGCCAGCGGAACCAAGATTCGCGCCAACCAAGGGCATTCGGTCAAGCTCGACCTGCGACTGCCGGCCGCCGTGCCGCCGGCGCAATTGTTTCATGGCACGGTGGCCAGGTTCTTGGAGGCGATTTTAGCCCAAGGGCTGCAGAAAATGGGCCGGCAGCATGTGCATCTTTCGGTCGATCGGGCCACTGCCGAGAAGGTGGGCGCCCGACGAGGCAAGCCGGTGGTGCTGCGGATCGATTCGGCTCAGATGGCCGCCGACGGCTGCACGTTTTGGCTGTCGGCCAACGGCGTGTGGCTGGTGGATGCGGTTCCGCCGCGGTATTTGCGGTCGGAACCGTAGGGGGCCGATCAGATCACTTTACATGCTTACGCCACGGGCGTAAGCATGGCACGCGCGCGGCGTTATTTGCGAAGCACGTTCTTTACCACGACGGCCTGCTTGGGAACCATCATGAAAGTTTCGCCGTTCACGTCGCGGTCTTCGACCGGCATGTGCGAAAGCTTCTCGAGGATGTCCATGCCGCCGGTCACCTGGCCAAACACGCAGAAGCCATATTCTTCGGGCGTGCGGCCGTGGTGGTCGAGGTGGGAGTTGTCGGCCATGTTGATAAAGAACTGGCTGGTCGAGCTGTCGATGCTATCGGGCTGGCGAGCCAGGGCGATCGTACCTTTGGCGTTTTTGAGGCCGTTGTCGGCTTCGTTGCGCACCGGCGGTTGGGTGGGCTTTTCGATCAGGTCTTCGGTGAAGCCGCCAGCCAGCAAAATGTCGCCTTCGCGAACCTGGTGGAAGATGGTGCCGTTGTAGTGACCGCTGTCGGCATACGTCAGAAAGTTATCGACGGTGAGCGGAGCCTTCTCCGAATCGAGCCGCAGGGTGATGTCACCCAGGTTCGTGGAGATGACCACCTCGGGGTGCAAATTTCGTTTCGGCTTCGACGCGACCGCGGCGCTGGGAGCCGAGGTGGATGTTACCTGGGCTTGCACCGAGGGATCGGTGTTTGCTGCTGGATGTGCGGTGTCGGCCGCTTCACCACCGCAGCCGGCAATCAACATCGCGGCGCCCAACAAGCTGCCATACCACAGTTTCCGCATCCCTGAGCCTCCGTGCATTGGGTCTTTGTGGGCAAAGCTCTGGGTTGCGATGCCCGCAGAAATTGTTCGTTACTGGATTTCGCGAGTCGCAGGCAACCTTCGCCACGCGATTTCGGAAACCGCCCGTGCGGCTGGGATACCCACGGGGGGCGGTATCATGGACAGATTCGACATTTTGTGCAACAGCGGTTCGCCCTGGTTTTGCACTTAGTTGGGAGGACCGCGGAGCGAAGGGGTTTGGCGGCGCGAATACAAGCGCTCGGGCTTAGGCAAATGCTGTCGCCGGCAGGGCCGGAAGCGGGCGAACTTTGGCGTCGTGGGGACGAGGGACTCGAATAATGTCGGCGCCCAAGGAAGCCAGCTTGCTTTCCAACTGCTGGTAGCCGCGGTCCAGGTGCTCGATGTTTTGCACGCAGACAGGCTGCGATGTGCCGAGCGCTGCCAGCACCAAGGCGGCCGCGCCGCGAAGGTCGGTGGTCGGCAGGCAAAGTGGCGGGCCGCTAGCACGCAGGGGTAGCGCTCCTTCCACATGGATGGTGCTGCCTTGCCGCGAGATGGTTGCGCCCAGGCGAAGAAGGCCGGCCAAATGGGCAAAGCGTTCGGGGAACACGCGATCGACCAGCGTGGAACGGCCGCTGGCCAGGCAGGCGAGGGCCGTGAACGGGGCTTGCAGGTCGGTGGGCAGGCCGGGGTAAGGTTCGGCGATGGCCGAGAAGGGCAGGGGCCTTTGCCCCATGGCCAGGCCGATCCGGTGGGGGCCGATATCAAGCTGCCCGCCGGCTTGCTGAAGAAGGTGGCAAACTTCTGTCAGATGCGCGGGCATGACGCCGGTGACGGTGACTTCGCCACCAGCAATGGCGGCGGCCAGCAGCAGCGTGGCGGCTTCGATGCGGTCGGGAATGACGCGGTAGGCGCCGCCGCCCAGGCAATCGACGCCAGCGATTTGGATGCAGGCCGTGCCGAGGCCGGTGATATTCGCACCCAGGATTTGGAGGAATCGGCCGGTATCGACCACCTCAGGCTCGCGGGCCGCGCCATGGATGATGGTGGTTCCGCGGGCGAGCGTGGCGGCCGACATCACGTTGATGGTGCCGGTGACCGTGCTGCCGTGCGGGCCGGTGAGGTTGATTTCGGCCCCTTGCAGCCGGTCGGCCTTGGCGGTGATGTGGCCTTCGCCGAATTCGATTTTTGCCCCCAGGGCAGCCAGACCGCGAAGGTGCAACTCCACCGGTCGCGGTCCAATGCGGCAGCCGCCGGGCAGGGCGAGCGTGGCGCGGCCGTAGCGGGCGAGGAGCGGACCCAGCAGGCAAAAACCGGCCCTCATTTGCCGCGGCAGCGAGGGCTCCACCAGTCCATCGCCGGCGTGTTGGTTGGTGAGGTGCAGCCACAGCGGCGGGGCCAGGTTGGTCGAAGGATTTCCCTGGCAGGTGTGCAGCGCGATGTTGCAGCCCAGGTGGCGCAGCAGGGCCAGCATGGTATCGACATCGCCCACGGCGGGGATGCCTTCGAGCACGACCGGCCCTTGAGCCAAGACCGAGGCGGCCAAAATGGGGAGCGCGGCGTTCTTGGCGCCCGAAACGGCGACCGTGCCGGCGAGCGGGCGGCCGCCGCGGATTTCGAGCCAGCTAGTCGCGGGCGGTGGTAAAACTGGGAGGGCCATGGGTAGCGTCCTTGCCGTTTGGCTTGCGGCCCTGTGGAGGCATGGGGAATGAAATCGCGCACCTAGCGCCGACTTGGGTGGCGATGGTATTGCGCGATCTGCTGTGTGAGCATGTCGCAACGGTGGCAGGCATGCAAGATGAGTTGCTGCTAGCGGGGCAGGGCAGGGGAGGTTTGGGTGGGGGGCCAGAACCGCAAAAGCCCTCCCCCCGCGCAGCGAGGAACGCCCACGCTCTCTGGCTTGCCGCAGCGACCAAAACGCCGGAAAATGTTGGCTATGGATACGTACTCAATGGATAGTCTGGCCGCCGCTGTCGTTGCTGCCGCCGACTCGGCGTTTCGTTCACAAAAAAGCCTGGTCGAGCGGGCCGTTGCTCAACTGCCCGACGACAAGCTGCATATTTCGCTGCATGTGGAGACCAACTGCATTGCGGTGATCATAAAGCATGTGGCGGGCAACTTGCGGTCGCGGTGGACCGACTTTTTAACGACCGACGGCGAAAAGCCGTGGCGCGACCGCGATAGCGAGTTTCTGGATACCTTTGCCAGCCGCGACGAGCTGCTACGGTTTTGGGAAGCAGGTTGGGCGTGCTTATTTGATTCACTGGCCGCGCTCACGGCGGACGATTTGGCCCGCACCGTGACCATTCGCGGCGAGCCGCACTCGGTGCCGCTGGCGATCAGCCGCAGTTTGGCCCACTGCGGGTATCATGCGGGGCAGATCGTGCAGGTTGCCCGCGTGTTGGCGGGGGATGATTGGAGCGTGCTGACCATTCCGCGGGGCGGCTCGGCGCCTTTTAATGCCAGCCAGCGAAGCTGACGGGGGCCGGTTCCCTGCGGGCTGTCGGTTGTCGTTCGGCCGGTTGTCTCCTGCTTGCCACTGGGGTAACTTGCCCAGGTCGTTGGCGTTGTCAGCCCGGCTGTTCTTCTTGAGGTTTTCTTGCCATGACCGATGCCGCGAAGACTCCGCGGGCCGTTGCCGGCTTGACCATTGGCCAGATCATTCGCCACGATCCGCGGTTGGACGACCTGGTTGCGGCCGACGCCAAGATTGAAGTGCTGGCCGAGGGCTTCTGTTGGTCGGAGGGGCCGGTCTGGGTGCCCCGCGATGGCGGCTACCTGTTGTTTTCCGACATCCCTCGGAACAGCATTTTCAAGTGGCAGGAAGGCGCGGGCTTGAGCCTGTTCTTAAAGCCGTCGGGCTATACGGGCGAGGAAATCTGGGAGCCGGAGCCGGGGAGCAATGGGCTCGCGCTCGACGGCGAGGGCCGGCTGGGGATGTGCGAGCACGGCGATCGGCGGGTGTCGCGGTTGATTCGCGAAAAGGACGGCGTCAAGGAAACGCTGGCCGATCGCTTTGAAGGCCGCCGGCTCAACAGCCCTAACGATCTGGTCTATCACTCCGGCGGCGATCTCTACTTCACCGATCCGCCTTATGGCCTGCCCAAGCGGTGGGAAGACCCGCGCCGCGAGCTCGACTTCTGCGGCGTGTACAAGGTCGATCCGCAAGGGAAAGTGGCCCTCCTCGTCCGCGACATGGCGCTGCCCAACGGGCTGGTGTTCTCGCCCGACGAAAAGACCCTGTACGTGGCCCAATCCGACCCCGAGGCGGCAATCTGGATGGCGTTCGATGTGAAGCGAGACGGCACGCTGGAGGGCGGCCGAGTGTTCTTCGACGCCACCGAGTGGACGGCCGATCAAAACGGTCTGCCCGACGGTCTCACGGTTGATCAATACGGCAACCTGTTCGCCACCGGGCCAGGCGGCATCCACGTGTTCACGCCCCAGGCTGAGCTACTTGGCACCATCGTCACCGGCGAAGCCAACAGCAACTGCACCTTCGGCGGCGAAGACGGCCGCGATCTGTATATCACGGCCGATGGCTACGTTTGCCGAGTGCGGATGGAGACGAAAAAGTAGGGCCAGCCTCACCGAGGCTGCCCTTTGGCCGGCAGAAGAAGCACCTCGCCGGCATGATTGGCGGGAAAACGACGCAGCGGTGTCTTGGGAACGACGCCACGGTCAACACCAAATCATGCCTCTCCCCTATGGTGTTGGGGGGAACGCTTTACTTACAATGGTGGGGCAGGGCGGGCCAAGAGGAGCGGCTCTCCATCAACACGCTCAGCCAAGGTTGAAGTGGCAAGGCTCCGGTGTCACCGCCTGAACACTCTGATGACTGTCGAGGGGGGCAAAATGAAGTTCTCGGTTGCCTGTCCGAATAGCGACTGCCGAAAATCGTACCTGGTGGCTGAAAGTTACTTGGGTCGGCGAGGAGAGTGCAAGCAGTGTGGAACCAAGTTCACATTCACTCCCTCGGGTTCGCGGCCCAATCCAATTGAGAGAAATACCCCCAGCGGAGCGGGCAAAGACACCGGCTCGGCGACCACCGGAGTCCGCTCGCACGCAACCGTGCTCGAAAGGCTAGGGCGGTTTGAGGTGGGCAACCGGGTCGGCACGGGCGCTTTTGGCGCCGTCTATCGAGCCTACGATCCGCAGTTAGCGCGAGAAATTGCCCTCAAACTACTGCATATCACGGGCGATGAGGAACGGGACCGCAAGCGGATCGAACGGTTTCTCATCGAGGGTCGAGCCGCCGCGCGGCTTCAGCACCCCAACATTGTGCCGGTGTTCGACGCGGGCTACGACGAACTGACGGGAGAATACTACCAGGCATCGCAGTTCGTCGATGGCCAAACGGTTTCAGCGGCGGTCGTTGACCATCAACCGCTGGAATTGCGCCGGGCGATCGAAGTTGTTCGCAAACTGGCGGACGCGCTCCATTACGCCCACCAGCAGAAGATTCTGCATCGCGATGTGAAGCCGTCGAACGTGATGCTCGACGCTGCCGACGAGCCGCACCTGCTCGACTTTGGACTGGCGCGGTTCGAAGAGTCTGAAGAAAAGCTGACGGTCGATGGCACGCAGATGGGCACGCCGGCTTACATGTCGCCCGAGCAGGCGCGAGGGCAGCGCGACGAACTGACGGCCGCCGCCGATCAGTACAGCCTGGGCATCATGTTCTACGAGCTGATCACCGGCCACACGCCGTTCGATGGCCCGCCGCATATCCAGATGCATCATCATATTAACACCGAGCCGGCGCGGCCCAGCCAGGCGAACCCGGCCGTGCCGCGCGATTTGGACACCATCTGTCTGAAGGCGATTTCCAAAGAGCCCCAGCGGCGTTACCCGGACTGCGCCGCCCTGGCCGAAGACCTCCGCCGCTGGCTGGCCGACGAACCGATCCAAGCCAGGCGGATCGGCCCCGTGGAACGCTTTCGCCGCTGGGCCAACCGCAACCGCGCCATCGCCACCCTCGGTGGAACCGTGGCGGCCTTGCTGCTGGTGCTGGCCGTAATTGGCCCGGTGCTGGTGGCAAGGGAGACGATCGCGCGGCGGCAGGCCGATCGGGAAGCGGAAGTTGCCAAGATCGAAAAAGACCGGGCGGATAAACAGGCCAAGGCCGCCAACCTACAGAAGAACCGCGCGGACCAGGAAGCAGAAGCGGCCAAAGCCGAACGAGACCGCGCGGATCAGGAAGCTCAAGTCGCCAAAGTTGAACGCGATAGGGCCGATCAGAAGGCGGCCGAGGCTTTAGCAAGCTCTGAACGGGCGCGGGCGCACTTGTACGTCGCCAACATGAATTTGGCGCAGAATGCCGGGGAATCGTCTCACACGGCAAAATTATTGAATTTGCTACAACGGCAGCTTCCCCGCAATGGCGAGCGCGATCTCCGCGGCTTCGAGTGGTACTATTGGGATCGGCTCCGCGACACTTCTTTGCGGACTTTTATTAATAAATCGCCCCACCAGCCACCTAACAGTCGATCGCATAACAGCGGAGTGCATAGCGTAGCATACAGTCCGGACGGCCGCTGGATCGCGAGCGGAAGCAGCTACTGGATCACGGTCACGGGCGGAAGCAGATCTGCCAATTCTGGTGAAATTAAGCTCTGGGACGTCGAGACCGGCCGAGAGATCCGCACGTTGCAGGGGCACACCGATTCCATTCGTAGCTTGGCGTTTAGCCCCGATGGCCGCCTGATCGCGAGCGGTAGTAATGACAAGACGATCAAACTATGGGACGTCGAGACCGGCCGAGAGATCCGCACGTTGCAGGGGCACACCGATTCCATTCGTAGCTTGGCGTTTAGCCCCGATGGCCGCCTGATCGCGAGCAGTAGTAATGACAAGACGATCAAACTATGGGATATCGAGAGTGGCCAGACAATCCGCACCATCGAAGGATCCATGAGCAACGTCTGCAACGTGGCGTTCAGCCCGGACGGTCACCAGCTCGTTAGTGGAAGCGGAAGCTCCGGCGGGTTGTTCACCGTCTGGGACGTCAAGTCGGGTCAAGTCCTCCGCACGTCCCAGAGGCACGTGGGCCCCATCCACAGCTTGGCGTTTAGTCCAGACGGCCGCCAGATCGTGAGCGGAGGAGGCGGAGGAAGTGGCAGCACTCATGGGGAGATCAATCTCTGGGACGCCGGGACGGGCGAGGAAATTCGCACCTTTCAGGGGCGCGTGGCGAGCCCCATCACCAGCGTGGCGTTTAGCCCAGACGGCCGCCGGATTGTCAGTGGAAGTTGGGACCACACAATCAAGCTCTGGGACGTGAAGACCGGCGAAGTAGTCCGCAGCAAATATCTGGGACACACAGATTTGGTTAACTGCGTCGCATTCAGCCCTGATGGCACGCGGATCGTTACCGGAAGTGCAGATCGTACTGTGAAACTCTGGAACACGGAAACGGACGGGGGGCCTTTAACTTTTACCCCCCCAGTTACTAGGAACACGGCATTGGCCCACTTCATTTTCAGCATGGCTTTCAGCCCGGACGGACGGAAGATTGTCAGCGTGGGAACCCGCAGTTCCGGTGTTACACTTTGGGAAGCGGAGTCGGGCCAAGCCCTCCGCACGTTTCAGGGGCACGCGGGCCCCACCTCCGTCGTGGCGTTTAGTCCAGACGGCCGCCGGATTGTGAGCGGAGGACAAGGAGGCGGAGGAATTGACGCCCCTCGCGAGATTAAGCTCTGGGACGCCGGAACAGGGGAGGAAATTCGCACGTTTTTGGGACACACGGATTACATTAACTGCGTGGCGTTTAGCCCAGACGGCCGCCGGATTGTGAGTGGAGGCAGTGGAGGCAGCGGAATTGACGATCCTGGCGAGATCAAGGTCTGGGATGCCGAAACTGGCCAGCAAATTCGTGCGATTCAAGGGCACATCGGTAGCGTTGTCAGCGTGGCATTCAGCCCGGATGGCCGTTGGATCGCCAGCGTCGCAAGTAGATCTCAATCCGTCAAACTCTGGAACGCCGCGACAGGCCAAGAAATCCGCGACTTCAAAGCGTCTGCCCGCGTGGTCAGCGTCGTGGCGTTTAGCCCCGACAGTCGTCTACTTGCCAGCGGCAGAGGCAGCACGATCATGTTGTGGGACGTAGAGACCGGCGAGGAAATACACCCGCTGATGGGACACACCAACACCGTGCGCAGCCTCGCATTCAGCCCCGACGGCCGCCGAATCGCCAGCGCAAGTTTCGATAATACAATCAAGCTTTGGGACGTGGAAAGCGGTCAGGAAGTTCTCACACTCAAGGGGCACAACAATACTGTCATAAGCGTGGCATTTAGCCCCGACGGTCACCGCATCGCCAGCGCGGGCAACACGATCGAGCTATGGGACGCCACGCCCCGTGAAACAGCGCCGGCGCCTGACAGGTAATACCATCCTTGTTGATATTTTAGAGCCGGTCCAAAAACCTGATTTCGCAGCCGAATTGTCCGGCCGCACAATGTTCCATGGTGGTTCTCGGATAGACTCTTAAATCCAACTTCCGCTTTCGGCTCGCCTGAAACCACATTCCCGATTATGAACTGCTGCCATGCAAATCAAACTCTCCGTCATCGCCGGCGCCCATCAAGGACAAGAGTTTGTTTTTGACGGTCACGAAAATTTTATTATGGGCCGGGGGATTCAGGCTCATTTGCGGTTGCCCAAGCTTGATCCCTATTTTTCTCGGCTGCATTTCATGGTGGAAATCAATCCGCCCCAATGCCGGCTGCTCGACCTGGGGAGTCACAATGGCACCTGGGTCAATCGGCGAAAAGTAAAACTGGTCGATCTGCGGAGCGGCGATGAGATTCGGGCCGGCAGAACCGTGCTGCGCGTTGAGTTTATTGAAGGCCCCACGCCCGCTGACGGGCCAAAACGCACGGAGGAGGCGTCGCCGTTGGGCGACTTTCCACAAACGCAATCGCTGGTGCTGCCGGAGGTTCGAACCCCGAGCGATTTTGCCGCGGCAAGGGCGCTGGCACGCGATGCGGTCGAGGAATTGATTCCCTTGAAGGATGATGGGCCGAGCACATTTGCACCGATGGATTTGCATCGGTACTTGCCCCGCGATTTTGAGGAACGCATCCGCTCTCGGCCCCAGCCTCTGAACGGTTATGAATTGGTGGCAGAGATCGGCCGGGGCGGAATGGGGGCCGTGTATCTGGCGATTTGCCAGCGGGACAGCGGCGTTTGTGCCGTGAAGACCATGCTGCCAGCGGTGAGAGACGCGCGGGCAACGGAGTTCTTTTTAAGAGAAGCCCAAACGCTCAAGCAACTGAGTCACCCGCATATTGTGCCCTTTCGGGAAATGGGCGAGTGCGGGGGGCTATTGTTCTTTGCGATGGAGTTCGTGCCGGGAGATGATGCGGCCACATTGCTCAAGAAAATGAAAGGTCCGCTGCCTGGGGGTCGGGCTGTGCGATTGGTCTGCCAGGCGATGGAGGCACTCGATTTCGCTCACTTGCAAGGGTTCGTGCATCGCGATGTCAAGCCGGCGAATCTATTGGTAGCGCAAACGAGCGAGGGAGAGGTGGCCAAGCTGGCCGACTTTGGACTGGCACGGGTCTGGCAAAACTCATCGCTCAGCGGACTCACGATGACGGGCCAGGTGGGCGGCACCACGCCTTACATGGCGCCCGAACAAATCACCGACTACCGAAATGCGAAGCCAGCCGTGGACCAATACGCGGCAGCGGCCATGCTCTACCGCATGCTCACCGAGAACTACATTTATGACTTTCCCTCGAAGGTGGATCAGCAGTTGACCATGATCCTGCAGGAGAAGCCCGTGCCGATTCAACAGCGCAAGGCCGACATCCCAGACCGGTTGGCCTTCATCATTCACCGCGCGCTGGCGAAGAATCCAGCCGATCGTTTTGAGAATATGGCTACGTTTCGCCAGGCGCTGCGGCCTTTTGAGCAGGACTGATTGAGCCGTGGGCATGCTTACGCCACGGGCGTAAGCATGGCACACTGACGCTGGATTCTGGCATCGCAGTTTGTTACGCGGACTTCTCTAAGTTCGCGCTGGCATTCAGTTTGTTGTAGAGCGTTTTCAGGCTGACGCCCAGTTCATCGGCCGCTTTGGGTTTGTTGCCGTCGTGGCGGTCGAGGGCGTATTGAATGGCTTCCATTTCGATGTCGCGGAGCGTGATCGCGCCGAAGAATTTGACGCGCGGAGCGCTATGGCGGCGGGCGTCGAATTTGCCTGGCAGGTGCTCGGCCGTGATGGGGCCGCCGTCGCCGAGGATGCCGGCGTGCTCCACCACGTTGGCCAGCTCGCGCACATTGCCGGGCCAGACGTGATCTTCGAGAATGCGGGCCGCGTCGTCGGCGAAGAGCTTGTCGCCCGACTTGAGCGACGGCCGTACGCGGCGGAGCAAGTGCTCGGCCAACGGCAGGATGTCTTCTTTGCGATTGCGCAGCGGCGGCAAATGGATCTCGAAGGTGTTGATGCGGAACATCAAGTCTTCGCGGAAGTCGCCTTCGCCGACCATGTCTTCCAGATTGCGGTGCGTGGCGCAGACCACGCGGACATCGACCGTGAACGATTGGTTTTCGCCCACGCGACGGATCTCGCCGCTTTCGAGCACGCGCAGCAGCTTGGCTTGCAGCGACTTGGGCAGCTCGCCGATTTCGTCGAGGAAAATCGTGCCGCCGTCGGCCACTTCAAACAGGCCGGTGCGGTGTTCGTCGGCTCCGGTGAAGGCGCCTTTGCGGTGCCCGAACAGTTCGCTTTCGATGAGGGCCTCGGGCAGAGCGCCGCAGTTGACCGCCACAAAGGGCATGTCTTTGCGCAGGCTCTGGTCGTGCAGGGCGCGGGCCACGAGCTCCTTGCCGGTGCCGGTTTCGCCAAGGATGAGCACGGTGCTGCTGGTGGGGGCGACCCTGGAGATGAGGTCGCGGACCTTGTCCATGCTGGGGCTTTTGCCGACGAGTTGCGACTTGCCTTGCACCTTTTCGAGCTGGTGCTTGACGGCGCGGTATTTGTTGACGAGCTCGCGCTTGTCGGCCACGCGGCGGAGCAGCGATTCGAGCTCGACCAGCTTGCAGGGCTTGGTGAGGTAATCGAAGGCGCCGTGGCGAAGGGCGGCGATGGCGGTTTCGAGCGACGACTTGCCGGTGAGGACCACGGCATCGGTGTCGGGCGACATTTCCTTGCATTTGGCGATGACCTCGATGCCGTTGAGGCCGGGCATATCGAGATCGACCAGGATGCAGTCGTAGGTGTTGCGTTCGAGCGCGGCCACGGCGGTCAGGCCGTCGGGGCAGACGGTGACCTCGTGTCCCATGCGGGGCAGCTCGAGGCTCATCAGTTCCTGGAGAGATCGTTCGTCGTCGGCGAACAACAGCTTCAGTCGCTTAGGCGGCTTGGTAGCGATGTTCGTTCTCCTTGGTGGCTTGAGTCGTGGGCAGGCAGACGCGCAGCCGGGTTCCGACACCGTGGCCGGGGCTGTCAGCGGTGATCCGTCCGCCGTGGTCTTCAATAATCTTGGCCGAGATGGAAAGTCCCAGGCCGATTCCCGCGCCGCAGCGCCGAGTTCCACAGTTGGGCTCGAACACCAAACGCAGCTCTTCGTCACTCAGCCGGGGTCCGTCGTCCGCGACCACCAGCTCGATCTCTTGCCCTGTTTGCTTCAGACTAACCTGCACCGTGCCACCGGCCTCCGCGCGATCGAGCGCGTGAACCACCAGATTGACGGCCACCTGTTTGATTTGTTGCACGTTGACGGCGGCGTACATGGTGGGGCCGGCCGCGAGGCTGACTTGTTTGCCCTGGTTCTTGCCCAGGTGGCTGGCCAGATCGACCACGCTTTGCAGCACCTCGCGCAGTTCGACCGGCTTGCGCTGGGCGTCGCTGGCGCGGGAGAAGTCGAGCAGGTTTTCGGTAATGCCTTTGCAGCAGAACGCCTGTTCTTGGATTTTGACCAGGTGCTTGAGCAGGGTGGCCTTGCGAAGTTCGTGGGGGGTGTCGCTGCTGGCCAGGGTTTCATCGAGGGCTTCGGCCGCGGCGACGATGGTTTCGAGCGGCGTGCTAATATCGTGCGCCACGCCAGCGGCCAGAAAGCCCACGCTGGCCAACTGCTCGGTGCGGACCACTTGCCGGGTGCGGTCGGCCACCTGGCGATCGAGGTCGTCGCGAATGGATTGGAAGCGGGAGGTCATCGAGTTCATGGCCCCGGCGAGCTCGCCCATTTCGTCGGTGGTTTCCAGCTTGATGCGGTATTGGAACTGGCCCGAGGCCACCTTGCGGGCGCCTTTGATAAGCAGCCGCAGCGGCCGCAGAAGGGAGCAGTAGGTGAGCCAGCAAAAGGCGACGAGGATGGCCAGGCAGGCCGCGCTGGTAACCCACACCAGCCACACGCGATGCCGATAGCGGTCGCGCACCTGGCCGGGAAACTGGTTCATGCGTTCTTGCAGGTAGCGGGGGAGCTCGCTGACTTCTCGCTGAAGTTGCATGAGCTGGTTATCCAGCTTGGCGGATTGCTCGGCGTCTTCCCAATCGACGGCGCTCTTGGCCGCGGCCGCCAGCAGGCTTTTGATCTCGCCCAAAGTGTGTCGCTCTTGGAAATCGTCGCCCAAGAAGAACTCTTGTTTGCGGTTGGCGTCGAGCTGTTGCTCGTAGTCGGCCACGGTGTCTTCCACGGCGTCCAGCCGCTGCAAGAACTCAGCTCGGGCGAGTTGCCAGGAGAGCGTGTGCGAGCCGCGGATGATATCGATTTGCTGACGTGGTTTGCGGAGCGCGGCCACGCGGAGGTCGCTCACTTCTTGATTGAGCTCGGTGGCCAAGGGAAGCTCGGTCACGCGGAACAGGCTTTTGAGCAGGCCGCGGTAATCGTACAAGCCATGGAAGCCGCTCCAGCAGAGCGTGGAAACGATCACAAGCAACAACACCAGACAGAGGAGCAGTTTGTTGCGAATGGGCCAAGTTGACAGCACGTAGCGACCTCCCTGTCGCAAACTCTTTCCGCTTCCCGTGCGCTGCATGCGGAATCGATTCGCAGCGCTGCTAGCGGCTCCCCCCCGGGAATGCTTCCCGCGGCGCCCCATCCCTGGTTCACCGAAGGGGTGGGAATGTACCATCGGTTTGGTTTTGAGAGCAAGACAGGTGTCGGCCGATTCTGGCTTCACTAACGGAAAAGGGCAGGGCGTTCCCCCTAAGCGAATGGATGCAGGAGTACAGATAGCAGGCCGGGGGTGGTGAGAGCGTCCAAATTGCGGGTCGCGTTTTCAGAAGATATACCGCTGGGTCTTTTAAGGATGGCGGAACGAGTACCCAATTCTGGCCCCCCACCCAACCCTCCCCCGCACTCCGCTCGTTCCTCGCTGCGCGGGGGGAGGGCTTTCCGCTAGCTGCCAGCAAAGCGGTCGAAGCCCTGGACCGGTTCTTCGTAGCCTTGGGCGGCCGAGGTGTAGATGGCTTCGAGCATGGCCACCACCAGGGCGGTTTGCTCGGGCGGGATCGGCACTTCTTGGTCTGCCAGCAATGCATCGGCGAAAGCGCGGATCGTGGCGCGATGGGCCTTTTCGCCGGTGGCCGGCGCTAGCTGCACGTCCCAGGGGCGTTTGTCGCGCTCGCCGACGATGCGATTGTCGGGCCATACAAAGCCCACGTGCTCGCCAAACATTTGCAAGCGTTGCATCTCCGACTCGGGCTGCATACCCAGCCACGAGGCTTCGAGCGTGAGGGTGCCGCCGCCAGCGAAGCGAATCATGCCGGCGGAGAAATCTTCGACATCGATGGTTTCGTGGTCCCAATCGCCCCATTCGCTGCCTACCTGGCCGCTGCGAGCCAGGTAGTTGTAGACGCCGCCGGTGGCCGAGATGGGGCGAGGGCAGCCCATCAACCACCAGGCCAGGTCGAGCATGTGGACGCCGATATCGTAGAGAGCGCCGCCGCCACTAAGGCGGCGATCGGCAAAGGCCGGTTTGCCAGGCAGCCTGCGCCGGCGAAGCCACTGGGCGCGACTGTAATAGATATGGCCAACATCGGTTTTGCTTAGGAAGTCGCGGAGGGCGAGCACGCTGGGTTCGTAGCGCATGTGCTGGCCGATCATCAGCTTCTTGCCCGAGGCCGCGATGGCCTGGAGGATCACGCCAGCCCCCGAGCGCGAGGTGGCCATGGGCTTTTCGCAGAGCACGTGCTTGCCTGCTTGCAATGCCGCCACGCATATTTCGGCGTGGAGAGCGCTGGGGGCGCAGATATCGACCACGTCGATCTCGGGATCGTCGAGGAGGACGCGGTAATCGGTGGCGCGGCGGGCGATTTCGAATTTGTCGCCGGCAAACGCCAGGGCGGCTTCGGACACATCGGCCAGACCGACCAGCTTGCAATGGGGATGCCCAAACCAGGCGGGCAAATGCTGATCGCGGCTGATGGCCCCGGCGCCGATCACGGCGACGCGCAACTCGGAAAGGGCCGAAGACGGCGGAGCGATTTCCATGAGGGTTGAGTCAACGGGGTTCGATGATGATAAATCCATGGATGTCTTGTCGATGGTAACTGGAAGGTTGGCCCGCGATATAGCATACTCAACTCCGCTTCCAAGGCCCCTCTCCCCGGAAATACCGGGGAGAGGGGAGAAAAGGGTAGCGTGCCCGCTGCTTTCACGCGAAAGTGACGCACCTAGAATCCGTTAGAGCCAGAAGCATTCGACCTAGGGCAGATAGACCACGCTTTTTCGATAGGCCTGTTGCTGCTGGGCGAACCCCAGCCTGGCGGTGATTTTTCGCCATGCTTGGGCGGCCTGGGTGAGGGCCTCGGTGGTGGTGGCCTTGCCTGCCACGGCTTGAGCCACCGCCTGGTCGAGCGCCTCGAGGTATTCTTTATGGCCAGGAATGCGAAGCGAAAACAGCACTTGCGGCAGCGATAGCATTTCGGCCTGGCTCGTGGCCCAACTGCGTGCCGCTTGCGCGCTGGAAGTTGGCGCCCAATCGCGCGCGGCGGCCACCTGGCTGCGACGGAACGGCGTGGTGCGCTCGCTAGCCGCGGAAACGCGGCTTCCCCATTCTTCGCCCGAGAGGGCAATCAGAAATTGGGTGGCCGCCTCTCTGGCGGTGGCGTGGGTCGTGACGGAACCGAGCCGTCCCCAGCCCGGCAAAACAGGAATTTGGTTTCGCCGCATGCCCCCGGGCGCTCCGGTCATGGTGTACACGGTGCTGCCTGCCGGTAGGGGGGCGAACTCCACCGGGAGCAGATCCTTGCCGTTGGCGCTTGCCGCTTTGGCACTGCTGGCTGCCGCGCGGGGCAGGGTCCACACGATGGCCATGGCCGCCCGGCCTTGGAGCAGTTGGTCCAGGGCTTGCTCGCCCGTGAGCGGCGCGGCGTTTTTTGCCCGCAGTTGGGCGGCAGCCACTAATTCGTCCATGGCCCGGCGGAAGGGAGGGCTGGTGATTCTGGGCTCCATGGTTTCTTCGTCGAACAGCGTGAAGAAGAACTCGGGGTTGAGCGCGTATCCGGCCGCGCGCGCCAAGAACAAATGCCCTGCCTCGCCGGGAGCGAGCGGTTCGAGCGTGCCGGTTTCCAGGCCATCGGCGCTGCCTGAATCGGCTGTTGCCTGAGCCTGAAAGAAAGTCGCCAGGTCTTGATACTCTTCCCAAGTTTTAGGGGGAGTCTTGCCGTGCTTCTCAAACAGATCGGGTCGGTACGCAAACACGGCCAGGGCCGAGCCGAAGGGAATCGCCATGGTTTTGCCTTCCCAAACCGCGGCCCTATCGCGCAGCACCGGGAAGACTTCACGGGCGTTGTACGAGGGATCGGCCAGGGCCGCTTTGGGGAACTCGGCAAGCATGTTCTGCTCGGCCAGCCCTCCCAGCATGAATGCCGGATAAAGCAGCACATCGCCGAGTGGGGCCGCCGCCGTTTCCATTCCGCTGGGAATCAGCTCATCGCTGTTGGCTTGGGTCACGGTGACCTTGGCTCCGGTGCGGGCCGACCACTCCTGGCTAAGCTGTTCCACCACTTTCGCCAGTGGGGCATCGTCTACCACCACCACGCTGAGGCTCTGCCCTGCAAATGCCGGTTGGCTTGGTTCCTCGGGTGGGCGCGAATCGCCCGAGCAACCCCAGAGCGGCAAGCATCCCAGCAGCCAAGCCAGGCTTCGGGCGCTGGAAAAAAAACGCGATGTTCGACGCATGGCAACTCAAGCGGATAGCGGGAAGTAAATCTAACCAGGCAGGCAGACGTTCACGGTTGCAGCCTGCTTGGAAGTGGAGCGCCGCGGGGGCAAGGGCGGCTCGTTTCCAAGTAGAGCCTCGGCTACAATCGGCGACTGATTCGGCAAGCAACGCGGCGAACTTTTTGAGCAGCCCTCACGCCCACTTATCCAGAACTTCAGGCACGCCATGATTCTCCTCGGCATCGATATTGGCACGTCGGGCACCAAAACCCTCGCGATCGACGAAACGGGCGCCATTCTCGCGCAAGCGACGGCCACTTATCCCCTGTATCATCCCCAACCGCTCTGGAGTGAGCAAGACCCGGAAGATTGGTGGCAGGCCACCGTGACCACCGTGAGGCGGGTCGTCGATATGCTGGGCAGCGACGCCAGCGAGATTCGGGCCATTGGCCTTTCGGGGCAGATGCATGGCTCGGTGTTTCTCGATGGCCGCAACGCCGTGATTCGCCGGGCCTTGCTCTGGAACGACCAACGCACCAGCGCCGAGTGTGAAGAAATTGAGAAAGCCGCCGGCGGCCGCGAAGCTCTGCTGCACATGGTGGCCAATCCGGCCCTGACGGGCTTTACCGCGCCCAAGGTGCTCTGGCTGCGAAATCATGAGCCGGCCAACTTTGAAAAACTGCGGAAGGTGCTGCTGCCCAAGGATTACATTCGCTTCCGTCTGACGGGCGAATTTGCCACCGAAGTGAGCGATGCCAGCGGCACCCTGCTGCTGGATGTGCGCAAACGCGATTGGTCGCATCAACTGCTCGACAAGCTAAAGCTCGATCGCGACCTGCTGCCCAAGTGCCACGAATCGCATCTGGTGTCGGGCAAAGTAACCGGCGAAACAGCCGAGCAATTGGGGCTGCCTTCGGGTTGTGCCGTGGTGGGCGGGGCCGGCGACTGCGCGGCGGGCGCCGTGGGCAATGGCATTGTGACCGCGGGCACGCTTAGCACCTCCATCGGCACCTCGGGCGTGATGTTCGTGCACTCCGATGAGGTGAAGGTAGATCCTCAAGGCCGCGTGCATACGTTCTGCCACGCCGTGGATGGCTGTTGGCACATGATGGGCGTGAACCTTTCCTCCGGCGGCAGCCTGCAATGGTTCCGCAATCAGCTCTGTCAGTCGCTTGTCAAGTTCAGCGAGGCCGAAGGTTTCGAGCCCTATCACTTGATGTCGCTGGAAGCGATGAAGGTTTCGCCAGGCAGCCAGGGGTTATTCTTCCTGCCTTATCTCTCGGGCGAACGCACGCCGCATGCCGACCCCAACGCCCGGGGGTGTTTCATCGGTTTGACCCTGACACATGGCCGCGGCCATATGTCACGATCCATCATGGAAGGCGTGACCTATAGCATGCGCGACAGCCTGGAAATCATTCGCGAATTGGGAGTGCCGGTGGATGAGATTCGGGCGTCGGGCGGCGGCTCGCGCAGTCAGCTGTGGCGACAGATTCAGGCCGACGTGTTCGGCCAACCGGTCGGCTCGCTGGCGGCCGAAGAAGGCCCCGCGTTTGGCGTGGCGTTGCTGGCGGCCGTGGGAGCGGGGGCTTACGGCCATATTTCGGAAGCGTGCCAAGCCACGATTCGCGTGGTGGGGCAAACGCCGGTGAACGCCCGCACGAGCGAGGTCTATCAGAAGCACTATTCGATATATAAGAAACTCTATCCGGCGCTGAAAGATTCATTTGAGGAAATTGCGCGGCTGTAAGGAAAGGTGAGTGGGGTGGGTTGCCAAACTCGCGTGCTCGCGTGCCATGCTACGCCGTTAACCTTATTGGTTCGGAGATTACGCAGTTTCCCGAGATTTCTCGGCAGCCAAGACCCCCCTAAGTAACTGATGAAAAACAACTTCGGCGTTTCAGCCGTGCTCGCATGGCCCCGCCAGTGAAGGAATTGTAGAAAACCGGAAGTTATTTTTCGTGCGTTCCTAAATTGCAGGTCGATGTAAACTATTGCGTGATTTTCGGTTAGAAAAAGGGTTGACGGCGTAGAGTGGCACCCGGCGCGCCCAAAGGTAGACGGCATGTGGCACAAAGTTTTCCGACTTCTGGCCCCGAAGGCAATTTACGGAAAGAGACGCTCCGGTGAGTGTTCATCAGAAGCATAAAGGATATGACAATTCGGCAGCATGGGCCGGATGTTGGCAGCGAATGTCAGAGCATCGTTGCGGCTTATACCATCACCGTAAATGGATATTAGGAATAAACCTGTCATCGTGGACAAGGTTTCCGTTGCACATGGGGATTCCAATTGCTCCGCGCCCAGTACGATGTGCCTAAACGCAGGCAATTCCAAAAGTGGTGATAGATCGGTCACCCTCGTTTCGCTAATGATCAAAACCTCGAGCGTGCGATTCTCGGAGACAGCCGAAATATCGCGGACGGATGTGGAACTTATATCGAGCGTTACTAAGCCTTGGAGACATCGCACTTCTTGAATAGTGGTTATCGGAGTCGACCTGAGGCTTAAATGATGAAGGTGTTGCAGGCCCGACAAAGCAGAAATGCTATCAACATCCGTGTGATCGAGATATAGGTGTTCAAGCGAACGAAGATTGGATAAAGGGCTTATGTCCCTCACTGGAGTGCCCTTGAGATTCAAATAGGTGAGATGTGGCAGGTTGCTGAGTGGACATAGATCGTTTACTTTGGTGTGGCGCAACTCCAAGGAATGTAAACGCTTTAATGATGATAATGGTGTAAGATCACGAACTTTTGTGGAATCGAGGTCCAAGCACACAAGGTTCTTCATGTTGCGCAGAGCGGATATATCACGAACGTCCGTTCCAGAAAGTTGAAGGTTGTCGAGATCCGGCAAATCGGCTAGCGGCGATATGTCACAAATTGGAGTCGAACTCAAATTCACCCAGACGACCTTGGATGTCATGTCGATGCCGAGCAGATTGTCCAGCACTCCATGCGCAACATTTTCCAGGATTCCTTTGTCATCATCCCATTCGTAGTCATACACAACCGTTGCGCCCATCGCCCGGCACCAGGCGACGGCGGCGCGTTGCTTCCGCGCCTTGTCCACCTGCCAGCCGAACCACAGGCAGAAAATGGTCAACAGAATAAAGAACGTGCGGAGCGTGAACCGGAACCTTCGACGCCGCGACTGGGGCTGGTCGTTTGTGTTCATCGTCTGCCGCCTCACTTTAGAAATGAAATGCGCCGAAACCTAATGAAGCCGCAGTTTAAGGAAACGTGGATGCCCTCCATTATAACTCAAACTGTAAATGACCGTTGGTTCATGAGAGGATCAAGTCCTTGATTTTGCGGGCCGCGGCGCGGGTGTGCTTGCCAGTTTCCAAATGCTGGATGGCATCGTCCCAGAGTTGGCCGCGGAGCGTTTGCTGGAGTTGGAGGATGCCGGGCAGTCGAAGCGGTTTGAGGCGCTCGGCGCAGGTTGTGTGAGCGTCTAATTTGTGGGTAGCGTTTTCGGGAAATCCACGGCTGGTCGCTGGGATTGCCGAGCATGTACCCGCTGCTGGCCCCCCAATCCTCCCCCGCGCGCGAATGTCTTGATTGGGCTCGTTCCTCGCTGCGCGGGGGGAGGGCTTTTGCCGCCCTGGCGTTCCACCTACTTTCGAGGGCGCCCACACCGCAAGGGGCGGCACGGCATTCTTCGCTGGAACTCATGTCGGCCGAGTCGTAAAATGGAACCTGGTGTTCACCATCCAGAGAGAAAGCCGGCATGTCTGTATCCATCAAATCACTCGGCCTCGACCATCTAACGCCTGACGAGCGGATTTTGCTTGCGGAAGAGTTGTGGGAAAGCGTTTCCGCGGAGTTTGAAGGCATTCCGCTCACCGATGGGCAACGTGCCGATTTGGAGCGTCGATTGGACGCCTCTCGCGACAATCCGCAAGCAGGCTCGACCTGGGACGAAGTTGAAACCCGGCTTCGAGGGGACACGTAATGCCCGTTGTCATTTCGCCGTTGGCGGAGGCGGATTTGAAAGACGCTGTTACTTGGTACAACTCCCGGCGTGCCACACTGGGAAACGAATTCCTGGCCTCAATATCTTAATGACTGGGAGCGTGGTTTCTCGCCCTCCGCGGGCAGGTTCCCATTTCAATGTTCATCCTGAAAGGGTGATAGCAGGGTGGAACGAGCGACCGACGCGGCTGCGACCCCTGGGCGGGGTCGATGGGAATTTTTCGTTGGTTTTCCGGCGGTGTCGCTACGCTCGGGCCGCCGGCTACTGGCTGGAAACCCCTGCGGGGTTAAATATGTATGAGGCGCGTTTGCTCTTACTCAGCTCAGCGCTATTCATATGCGATGATGATATACAAATGAGAGACATCGCCGGGCCTATCGTTGACGGTTTCTCCGCTGCGGGGCCGGCGAAAAACAACTTCCCGATTCATGAATCACGATCGAGATTGATTGAAATAGTGGGATCGATACCGCTGCAGCACCCCCACCCCGGCCCTCCCCCATGCCTGGGGGAGGGAGATAGAGGTCGCTGCGCGACTTATGTGGACCCATGTGTATAGAAACAATTGGGAAGTTATAAATTGGCACTCACTAAGCATGCACGGCTCGTTGCTCCTCGATGGTGAATGACTTGTGAAACAAACCAGCCCATCCCTCCCGGCTGCCACGCGTCCCCAACCCATTGGATCGCGGCGGCCAGTAATGTACTGATGTATAGTACATGAATCGTGAGCGTGTGTCAATATGTGATGGTCGGTTTTCTGGGAAAGGGGATGGTGAAGAGTTGCCCGCTTTGCATGCTTGCGCCAATGGGCGTAAGCATGGCACACCCTGCGATTCCGCGTCAAACGGCGAATGACGGCGCGGGTTTGGTGCAACTGCCCGCTGATGAGGCGGCGGTCGGCGACCGGCGGCCTGAATGCCTGGCAAACGCCAGCTTCGCTTGGAGCCAACCCCAGGCAGGGGTTAACATGGTAGTCTGGTCGCGTCGATGGGGAGGAGGAGTGCCGTCCGCGTGATTCTCGATTGGCAACCACCTTGCTGGGAAGCAGAACATGATTGCCCCTTACCGAATGATATCGCTCGCGTCGGCCGTGTTCGCCGCCTTGGTAGGACTCGCCGTTTGGTCGGGCCGGCAACCGGCTCTCACGGGTGAGACGGCCGAACGGCCCGCGGCGGCCGTCGAGATTTCGCCCTCGTCCACGTATTTGCGCCGGCCCTCCGCCGCGGCGTGGGGACCCGATGGCCGGTTCCTGTTCATTGTCAATCGCGATAGCGGCACGGTTTCCGTGCTCGATGCCGACAAGCACCAGGTGGTGGGCGAATACCCCGGCGGCCAGCGACTGGTCGATGTGGCGACCAGTTCTTCGGGAAAATCGCTGCTGGCCGTGGACGAAGCGGCTCGCGAGGTGCTGGAACTGACGATCGGCGAAGACGGCGCGGCCGTGGCGGTTTCGCAGCGATTGCCGATCCCAGGCGCGTACCCTGGCAATGTGGTGGTGTTGCCGGACGGCCGGGCCTGCGTGTCGTCGGTGTGGTCGCGGGAACTGATTTTTCTCGAGCGTTCGCCGAAGTTGGCCTCGGGGGAAGCCGGTCCCTGGCGGTTGGCTTTTCGTCTGCGGCTTCCCTTTGCGCCGCGGCTGATGTGTTGGGTTGATGACACGCACCTGGTTGCCACCGACGCATTTGCCGGCCGGGTGGGGCTGGTGGATTTGAAGAACATGGAGCTGACCAGCAGCAGACAATTGCCGGTGCATAATATCCGGGGGCTGGCGTTCGACGGCGAGCGACTGTGGTTTGGTTGCCAGGAACTGAACCCGGTTGCCCAGGCGAGTTTTGACGACATCCACTGGGGCATTCTGGTCGATAACCAGATTCGCAACTTGCCGCTCGAGGCCCTGTTGAAAGAGGAATCGCCCAAGTCGGTGGACGAACTGATTCGCGAGAAGATTGCCCGAGGGGATCGGATCACGCTGAGCACGCAGGGCTTGGGGGCGGCCGATCCGGGAGGATTGTTCATCGAGCCGGGTGGTTGGCGGGTGGTGGCCCTGAGTGGCTCGCACGAGGTGGCCGTGGTTTCGTCGCAGCGGGCGGTGTTGAATTTTGTTCCCGTCGGTCTGCGGCCGGTGCAGGTGCTGCCTCGGCCGGGTGCGCGTCAGGCATACGTGATCAACCAGTTTTCCGATTCGGTATCGGTGATCGATCTGAAGACGGGCGGCCTCGTTGGCAAGCAGATTTCATTGGGTCCCATGCCCAAGCTGAGTTCGAAGGATCGCGGTGAGCGGCTGTTCTACGACGGCAGGGCCTCGCACGATACCTGGCTCAGTTGCCACAGTTGCCACCCCGACGGTCACAGCACCGGCGGCCTGGTCGACACGCTGGGCGATGAAAGTTACGGTGCCCCGAAGCGCGTGCTCAGTTTGCTGGGTGTCAGCCAGACCGACACTTGGGCTTGGAACGGCGGCATTAAAGAACTGCACGAGCAAGTTCGCAAGTCGATCGATTCCACCATGCACGGCCAGCCGCTTTCGGCGGAGGCCGTGCAAGATATGGTGGCCTATTTGTTCACGCTCAAACCGCCGCCCCCCCTCGATCCGCCCCGAACCGAGGCCGATCGGCAGGTTATTGCCCGCGGTCAGGCTGTTTTTCATCGCGAAGGCTGCGCCAATTGCCACGTGCCTCCGTTGACATACACCACGCAAGGGGCTTTTGAGGTTGGGGTGGCCGACGAATTGGGGGCGGAAAAGTTCAATCCGCCGTCGCTGCTGGGAGTGGGGCACCGCGATCGATTGCTGCACGACAATCGAGCCGCTGGTCTGGAGTCGCTATTTGTGGAGCATGGTCATCAATTGAAGAACGCCTTGCCCAAGCAGGATCTGGCCGATTTGGTTCGATTCTTGCGCAGTTTATGAAGTTCTTGGCGGCCAAAGGGTGGTGGAAACTGCCAGCGTTGCTTACAATGAGTGACCGGGGTGCAATTCTGCGCATGTTTATTGTGCGGAATTGCAAGCAGGGCTTTGCATGGGTCAAAGCCGGCTTATCCATCCCGCCTGCCGGCGGTCGGATCTGTGCCTGACCAGGAACACCGATCGCTTGTTGTTCGCGAGCGACCAACCGTGCGAGTGGCGTTTGAATTTTTCTGCTCCCACGTTTGGTATCCCGTGCATGTTGATTGTCGTTCGTCCCTGCCATAGTGGAGGGCGCCTCGCTTGAGCGGCCGCTTCCAGATTTCCATCGTTGCTGTTGTGGCATTCGTGATTGTGCGAGTGGCCATTGGTTGGCATTTTCTTTACGAAGGCACCTGGAAATACCGGCATGCCAAGTTCACCGCCGAACCGTTCCTAAAACAAGCGCGAGGGCCGTTTGCCGTTTGGTATCGGGAATTGATCCCCGATTACTATGGCGACGAACGTCTGAGCCAAGAGCGGATGTCGGCAAGGTGGGAAGACCTGCGCGACCGCTACGTGCTGCGGTACAACTTTAGCGATGAACAGAAGCAGTCTGCCGACGGGGCTTTGCAACGCCGCAAGAAGCAGCTTTCGGACCTGATTCAAGAGGCCAGCGAAGACGAACAAAAAAACCCCATCTTGGTGGAAAGCCAAGAGGTGGTGGAATATCAGACCTCGCTGGAAAACTGGCGAGAGAAAGCCGGCCTGGCCACCACCCGCGAAATCCCCTTCGAAAGTGAACGGCAGTGGAAAAAGTGGCAAGAAATCCAGGGAAAAATCGCTCCCCTGCTGGCCAGCGTGTCGAAAGTCGACGAGGCCTTTGCCGACGATCTGCGCCGCATGGTGACGCCTGCCCAGCGGCAGTCGAGCGTGGGCTCGGCCCTCGGCTTTAGCCCCGATTGGGTTGCTTTTTCGATCGGAGCCGCGATCTGGTGGGCCTTGTCGTGCGTACTGTTCTACGTTGGTTGTTGGGTGTCTGGGCAAAGTCCGCCCGGCCTGTTCAAGGCGCTAGCGCTGGTGACGGGCGCGAATGTGTTCTCGCTTTCCATTACCTTCGCCCTGTTGGGCTTGACCACCTGGCTATTTGGTCGGGCCGGCATGCTGCTGCAGTTCGATGTGCTGAGCGCCTTGGGATTGTTGGCGCTGCTCGTTAATTTTGCGTTTTTTGTTGGCGTGGGAGGGCGGATGTATGCTGGGGGAATTCCCTCGGATCGCGGCCCTCGCATTGCCGGAGTACAAGGTGGGCTGCACCTGCTTTTGGCCGTGGCCGCGTATGCCACGCTTTGGCTGCGATTGCTGGAAGCGGAGCCCGCCCAGTGGACGCGGCTCGACATTTTAGAAGCGATGACGACCTACGGTCTGATCATCATTGGCATTTGCCTGATGGTGGGGCTGTTCACGCGATTAGCGGCCTTGGGCGGGGCGATCTTCCTGCTCACAGCCGTGGTGCTGGCACAAGTTGCCTGGCCGGGTTACTATCCGCAGTTGCCCCCCTCGGCCGGGCATTCGCTCATCATCAATAAAGAAGTTATCGAAATGCTCGTCTTGTTCGCCTTGGCGACCACGCATGTGGGCCGCTGGGGAGGGCTCGACTTCTTCGTTCATTATCTCGTCACACTCCCCATTTTTGGCAAAGGGCGTGGCAATGCGTAGTCCGACTCCCGAAGAAAAGGCCATTGGCCAAGAAAACTTTTACGGCGCCATCGCCAGCCCTCACCTTTCGCGGCGCGAATTCCTGCTGGGCAGCGCCGCGGCCGGGTTAGTCTCGGGCGGCGGATTGGGCGCTTTTTACTTTGGCTACGGCCGCAGCGTGGGCAACCCCGTGCGGGTGGGCTTCATCGGCACGGGCGACGAAGGCAGCGTGCTGATCGGCGCCCACAATCCCGAATACCTCAACGTGGTGGCCATTGCCGATATTCGCCCCTACAACCTGTATCGGGCGTTCCACGGCGACCAAAGCTCGCCCAATGCCTACCTGGTGCGGCCGGGGTTGCTGAACAAGTACGACTGGAAGTCGGAAGAGCAGGCTCGCAAGCAGGTCAAGGTTTACGACCAGGACTACCACGCCCTCCTCGACGACGACGACGTGGAAGCCGTCGTCATTGCCCTGCCGCTGCACCTGCACCACGTGGTGGCGATCGAGGCCATGAAACGCGGCAAGCACGTGCTGACCGAAAAACTGATGGCCCACAGCGTGCATCAGTGCAAAGAAATGTCGCGGGTGTCGCAAGAAACCGGTCTGCTGCTGGCCACCGGCCATCAGCGCCACTACAGCGTGCTGTACGATAACGCCGTGGCCATGATTCGCGACGGCTTGCTTGGCCAATTGCACAGCATTCGGGCTCAGTGGCACCGCGGCAATTTGCCGGGCAACGATAGCTGGCAGCCCGATCTTCCTGCCAAAATCATCGAAGATCTGGCAGCCATTGATAAGCGGCTCAACGATTCCAAGACCGATGGTTACACCATCGGCGTGCTTGAGGAACGTCAAAAGCGGTATATCGAAATGGCCAAGGATGCCATCCTTGGAGTGAAGGACGAAAAGACCGGCAAGACCCTGGCCGAAGCCTACGGCTACGAGGAGAAAACCGGCTACGGTCCCGATGGCAAGCTGGTAATCTCGCCGCTCGAAGAGCTGATTCGCTGGCGGTTGTTCGATCGCACCGGTGGCGGCCTGATGGCCGAACTTGGCAGCCATCAACTCGACGCGGCCGGCATCTTCATCAGCGCCATGCAAGAAGGCGGCAAAAAGGCCCTGCCGCTCACGGTTTCGGCCATGGGCGGCCGGTCGCTGTTCCCGCACGACCGCGACGTGGACGATCACGTGTACTGCATGTACGAGTTCCCCAACCCCGCCTATGTGCCCGACGATCCCTCCACGCACCATAACAAGGTGGGCGTGTCCTACTCCAGCATCAACGGCAACGGCTTCGGCGGTTACGGCGAAGTGGTGATGGGCACCGAAGGCACGCTGGTGCTCGAGCGCGAGCAAGAAGTGCTGCTGTATCCGCGAGAAGGCTTGACCCGCGTGGGCGTGAGCAAGAAGAAAGATGCCGCGGTGCTCGACACCACGGCCAGCGGCGGCGGTGACGCGGCCGTGGCCAAGGCCGCCCTGGATTCCGGCCCGATCAGTCGCGGCTACACCGAGGAAATGGAACACTTCGCCTGGTGCATCCGCAACCCTTCGGCCGAAAATCAGCCCAAGTGCCATCCGGCCGTGGCCCTGGGCGATGCCGTGATCGCACTCACCACGAACATCGCCATCGCGCGGGCCAAGAAGGGCGAAAGCGGCATGATGAAGTTCGATCCCAATTGGTTCAAGATCGAAAGCGATGCCACGCCAGAGGGCGTAAAGCCCGACGTCAAGCAGTATACCTAGCTCGGGCGATCTGCCAGCGGATTGCTTGCCATTAAGAAGATCCCCGTCCAGTTGAAATAACTGGCCGGGTGACATAGTCGCCTTTCGCTCCGCGAAAGGATGTGCTGTCGCGGAGCGAAAGCCGACTCTATTGCTCGTGCGATCCTTGCTCCGCCTTCCAGTGGGCTGCTCGGCTCTTGAGCACACCCGCTAATCGATTGGCCACAGCGGCTTGGGCTCCTCGTTCTCGGCATGTTCCACCGCTGTCTTCACGTTGCCAGCCCGCTGGGCAAACAGCGATGACGCCGCATGGTGTCGTGAAGAAACGCCCGGTTGTGGATAGATTCCACCCCCGAGTATGAGAATGGCCAATGTCAGCACGGCCAACCGCTCGCGGGGCTTTCGCCGCAGATTTACCGATGGCGCATATAACCGACCCGTGAAAATCTTGAAGAATGCGTGCACCACGGCAATGCCATTGATGGCCGCGGCCACCACCAGTGCCATTCCCAGGTAGGGATAAACCTGGACCACGCCGTCCATCAACAATTCGGTGCCGATGAATCCAAACGTACCAGGGAAGCCGACGCTGGCCAGTCCCGTGAGCAGGAAAAACGCCGCCAGCGTCGGCGTATGCTCATACAGCCCGTGAAAACTCATCAGCGACAGGCGCCCCGTGCGAGCTTCGATGGCCCGGAGCGTGAGGCCAAAGCCGGTGAGCGATATGCCGACCGACAGCCACACGCATAGCGCTCCTGTCAATCCAATCGGCGTTACGCTCTCCAGCCCAACCATGACCAAGGCAGAGTAGCTGAGAAACAGATAGCAAAAGAATCGTCGCGCCTCGCGCTGCACCAACACCATGCCCGAGGCGTAAAGGGCCGTGATCAGTGAAACAACCCCGATGCTTTGCAGCACCCAGTCGGGCGAAGCCGGCAACAGCAAGCGAATGGCCGCATAGGCGCCTGCCATCGGCGTCACAAACAATAACGCCGTGCCGAAGGTGGCATGCTCGAACAGATCGCTCATCCAGCAATGTAGCGGCGCCATGCCGGAGCGAATGAAAACGGCGATTAGCAGCGGCAAAAGCGCCCATATGGAGTGTTGCTCTGCATCGGCTTCGAGTTCGATCATTGCCCAGCTAATGGACATGAAAGCCACAAAGAGTGTCATGTGAATCACATAGACTCTCGTTGGCTTCTGCCGAGCGCGGAGCTCAAGGTAGGGGGGGATCACACCGGCTGAAAGCAGCACGATCACCGCCCACGGCTCCTGACAACTGAGCGTGGCCAGCAGCAAACCGAGCGAAGCCAGATTCCAGGCAAACGAAAAACGTCGCTGCTTGTTGCGGGGAGTGGCCAAAATGGTGAGCGTATAGATCAAAGCCGTGAGCGGCAGCAGCGGGGCGCTCAGGTCATCGATCACAAACACGTCTTCGCCGAAGACGGTTCCCAGCAAGTCCCAGCGGTCGTGGGCTTCGCTCGCATGCAGCAAGCCAAAGTCTTGCCAGGCCGATGCCGCGCAGAACAGCGAAAGGCCCGCGAGAATGCTCGCCCACCGATGCGCGAAATCGGAATCCCGCCGCCGCCCCAGGAATAGGGCGCCGATCATCGGTATGGCGATCGCGAGTTCCAGCCAGGGCAAATGCAGTTGGATCATGCTAGGTCTTCTATCGTTCCGGCACTGGGGGCCACGGAATCCGACTCTCGCGACGCGCCGCCGGCGAGCGCGTTGGTCCAGCGCCGCTCCAGTCTGTCAAAAAACTGAAAGACCCCCAGAAACGGCCGGGCAATGAAGTCTGTCAGAATTGTATCAAGATATCCCCGCTCAATTCCCAGCCGGTAAATCTGCAGTCGCAACCGTTCCGGAATGGTCCGCTCAAGAAAGCCGGCGGCTCGCAGCTTGGCGCCCAGGGCGTTCTCCAAGTAGCGATAGTCTTGCAGCAGCGACGAGGCTCGCAAGAACTGCAAGGTTCGCAGGCAGGCGTGGCCCAAAATATGCACCAGGGCCAGGTAGCGGAAGCCCAGTCCGATCTCCGCCACAATCAGGCCCACTTGTGTGAGTGACGCAAAGGAAAGCGCCGACTTGATATCGGATTGCACGCGACTGGCCAACGCGGCATAGATGGCGGTGATGAGCCCAATACTGACGACGCACACCGACAACAACAGGGACCGCTCAAGCAGAGGACTAACACGCAACAAGAGAAACGCGCCCAGGTGCACCGATAACGCGCCGTAGAAGACAGCGCTCGAAGGCGTAGGGCCTTCCATCGCCCGAGGCAACCAGCCAGAAAATGGCACCAGCGCCGATTTTCCCGCGGCGGCCACCAGCAGCAACAAACCTACGAAGAGCGCCTGGCCCGCCGATAACGATGAGTGCCCTTCGGGCCAGGGGCCGGCGCCCATCACGCGTTCGAAATCGCCCTCGCCGATCATATGATGCAATGCCACGGCGGCCACGAGAAAGGCCGCGTCGGCAACTCGGTACACGGCCCACACCCGTAAACCATTGCGAACCGGCCCCACGCGATCCTGGAAGAAGGCCACGAGCAGCGCCGAGGAAAGGCCGACCAGTTCCCACCCGGTGAACAGTGTTTCAATCGTGCCAGCCAGAGAACTGAGCACCATGCCTAGCAGGAACATGGCATAAAGCACAAAGAACCGATTGAACCCCTGCTCACGGTGCATGTACTTGGTGGCGAATGCGCCAATCGTGCCGCACAGCAAAAATGACAACAACACCAGCGGCACCGAGAGCCGGTCATACACCAGTTTCAAGGCGAAGTGAAAATGCGGGATCACGGCCCAGTTGCCGATCTCAATCGGCACATGGCGCGTACCCAGGATCAACATTTCGGCCAGCATGACGCACGAAGCCGCCAGGCCCGTCCAAACCGACAGTTGAATGCAACGGCCGATCGCACGTTCATTGAGAGGACGGTCGAGCAGGGTAGGAATGCCGAGAGCCGCCAGTAGCACGCAGGGTGAAATCACCGCGATCAAGCCGGCAACGCGAAAGATGAGATCATTTTCCATTAGTCGGCAAGTTCCGCGGAAGGTGACTCTAGACTTCCAATTTCAGCAAAGCCAAGGTGCCCTCGCCAACCGCGATACCAATCGATCGAGGTTTCCCGCGTGGGCAGTTTATCCACGGAGGACCGATGGGGATGAAACTCACCGTGGCGGAAAACCAGAATGTCGGCCGAGTGCGGATCCAGCAGTGCCAGCTGAGCCCAGCCGTTTTCCAGAATCCTGCGCACATTATCATCGCGGGCCATGATTTTGCGGATTCCCTCGGGCGTGGTCTCCAGCACAAACAGCATCCGCATCGGCTCATGAATATCGACGCCTTGCCAGGCCAATCCGGCGCGCAAATCGCTACTGGCGCCATCCATCACACCCAGCAAAGACGTGATGTTATGCGGCAACTTGCTGCCGCAGCCAAATCCCATGGAGTCGATATAGGAAAGCGTGTATTGCAGGTTGATCCCTTCGCACACCGGCACCACCGCCGCGAGGATCCGCCCCAGAATAGTCTTATCGTCGTCATCTTGTTCTGGATCGTACGACATTAAGAACGAGCGCCGGTCCAGGTACAGTCCGCGCGTGCGGTCGCGACGCCCCACAATCGTCATGGCGTTCGTGCAGTTGCCGTACTCAGGCCGGGTTTGGGCCAAATCGTCGCAACGATCGCCCGCATGGCGATGCGCGGCAGCCACGGATATATCCAGGGGAGCGGAGTCGAAGCGCCGGCAGCGCTCGTGTGCGTTGCGACGGCATGCCTCAGCGAGCGCATCCTTCGCTGCCTTGAAGTCTTGCAGATGCGAAGGTGGCAGCAAGTCCAGGTCCAAAAAGCTTACCGAGTCATCACCCGTATTATGCAGGCCGCCCAAGAAATAAGTGGTGTCGGGAATAATCAAATCACGCTCGGCCAGCATTTGCCGCACGCGTATATCGTTCAGCATCGCGGCCAAGGCCCGCGCGTTGGGTGAACCGGGACTGCCAGTGCAGGCGCCGCAATCATAGGTCGATTTGTGAGGGTTGTTGAGCGAATGGGAACCATGCCCAAAAAACATGACCAACCGCGAGAATCCGCGAGTCAGTCCGATGTCGGTCAGCGCTCGTTGGCCAAAATCGGCCATCTCTTTTAAGGTAAATCCAATCTGATCTGGCTCGTGCCCTGGCTCGTCGGCCAGCCGCTCCATGACCAAACGGGTATTGGGGGGCGGTTGAACGAAACGGTCAGCCCACCGTCGCAGCACCGCGGTCATCCGCGGAAATAGAATTCGGGCCACCATGGGTATCGAAGCCAGCACACCCACACCGGCCGCAAGCAGCGCTCCGCTGGCGACATTTCGGCTGCCTAAATGAATTTGATGCGAGGCCGCGGCGATGGCTTTTCGCGCGCGCGCCCGGCGTAAGTTCTCGTCTTCAAATGTGAAAACGACGTTCTCCGTTAGCCAGTGGCTGGGGCGCACCACGATGGGGCATAAGGCCGCAAAGAAGGCGTCTGCCACTCCGCGATAATAGATAGGGATGTTATAGAATCCGGCCGTGCCGAAAGTTTCGGCGCTTGGCAAAACTTCTTCTAAATGCCGCCGCAGCGATTCCGAGCGGGTATCGAGGCAATACACGGATTGGAAACTGGGGTTGGCAACCCTCCGATCCGGCGGACGCCTGGCATAGCAAGCCAAGGCGTCGAGCGCTTCGACTCGGTAATGTCGCTCATAGGCCAGGTGGAAAACTCGGCGACGCTCCAAGGCCGAAAAAGCGTCAATTTCTTCCACGAGCGTGGTCCACTGCTGCTTCGTCAGGTTGTGCAGTGATTGAGGGAGCCACCCGAGAATCTGCGCCAACTGAAAGACCGAGAAGGCCCGCTGCTCCACTCCCCGCGTGACGCTCTTGCGATTGACGGGGTGACGAACCAAATCGCACAGCGGCCTGGTGACCGCCCGCTCCGTACTCGCAATATCATTGAGCGCGTAGCGATCCAGGATCAAACGAATTGCCAAGAACTCGACCAGGGTTCCCGGGGAAGCCGGAAAGGGGACGCGATCGGGGCGAACTTCCATTTGCCAAATCATGCCAGCGAAGCCGCGGGTCGCCAGCAAGCTCATTGTCAAATAGTCGTTCCAATCCTTCTTGGCAACGCCGAGGATCCGCAGAGATTCAACGATGCTTTCCAGCGGCGTCGTGCCCGATTCCTCAAACTGACAAAGTTCTTTCTTGAGACCTTTCAGCCAGCGCGACGCGCAAGCCGTGTGGCCGTAGAGGCGGCAAAACGAGCGAAACATGCCCAGCTCTCGTTCTGGCAGCGACCGCGGGGCGAATCCTTGATCGATAAACGAGGCACAGAAGGGAATCAGAACGCTATTCACCGTGGAATCGCTGTCTACCCCCGTGATTTCGAGGACCGCATCGCGATGGCGTTGCAGCGGCGCCGGTGGTAGTTTCGGCCGCGGCACTCCCTGCACGCCTTGTCGGCACACGCGCCATAGCACGCGCAATGCGAATGATTCCCAAGTGGACTCAGACCATTGTTCGATGGGGGCGCCGAAATGCTCTACGATATCGACCAGGCCCAGGCGAATGCCGTGATTCGATGCCCCGTCGTCTTCGCGCCCCCAGATGTCGCGCATCATCCAGTGGCGCGTTTGACGTACAAATTGTTCGCGCGCTTCGGAGCTAACCTCCCGCCGCATTCGCGATAGCGCATCGGTCTCGGCAATGAACCAGTGCATTTCGGCATCGGGCCCAGAGCTCAGCGGATATCGCAGCATGGCCATCCGCAGATCGAACGTCGTGCCAAAGGGGATCGCCGAGTCATCCAAGTCCAGTTGCAGGTCTTCCCGCAATACGGCCGCCAGGTCGTCCACGCGAATGCGGTCGCGGGCCATTTCGGCGTGATAGCGTTCTTCGCTGAGATAGGGCTGGCAGTTATAGACCTGCGCTCCATAGACCAACCCCTCGTGGAAGGGGCGATCCTCCAAAGCTTGCAAGGTGTTGAGAAACGCGAAGCCGGTGATCGGTCCTTGCGACGGCAGCAAGAGCGCGGCCTGCTCGATGATCTCGCGCAACTCCTGAAGTTGTGCCCCCTGCTGCCGTGAGAACGATGGCGACGCTGAAGTGACGGTCTCTGCCATGGTGGTGATTCTACAGGGGTTCAAGTCAGGCCGTGAGCAAGCCAAAACGCCTTGCCAAATTCCAGCGCCAGGAATCCGTTGGCAATGGCGTCGATGTCCAAACTCATCCGATGACAGCCATTTTCTTTCGCGTCGAGAGCGGATGCGTTGTAAGTGAGCGGTGGTCGTCCAAGCCGACCACCTCCAGCGTTAACCCCTCTCGCTCAAAGTCGCGTTCGAGTTCATGCAGTTTTTCCATCACGGTATGATCCACCAGCTTGGTTTTCGACAGATCAAGAATGATGTTGTGATGATGCACGAGCCCTGCGTCCACAATCTGACGTCGGAAAGGGATCCAGTTGCTAAACACAGCCGACTGACTCGCCACGATGCGGTAGGTGGTTTCGTTCAATTCTTCAATATCAATATAGGGTTTGAATATGGATTTCAGCGGTACGCCGTTCACAATATGAATTAATAGCTTAACGGCGATACCGATTCCGATGCCAATTAACAAGTCGGTGGCCAAGACCGCCACGATCGTGGTCACATAGATCGCCAACTGTTCCGGACCTACCTTGAGCACATGTAAGAATTCGCGCGGATGAGCCAGGCGGAAGCCGGTGTAGATCAGCATGGCCGCCAGGGCAGCCAGCGGAATGCGGTGGATCACGGCCGGCAACAACGCCACGCAGGCCAGCAAGAACATGCCATGAAACAGGTTCGCGAACCGCGTGCGGGCGCCGTTGTCGATATTCGCGCGGCTACGAACGATTTCAGAGATCATCGGCAGTCCGCCCACAAGCGATGAGGCCAGGTTGCCAACGCCCACCGCCAGGTTATCGCGATTGAGATCCGTCTTGCGTTTCCAAGGGTCGAGCAAGTCCACGGCCTTGGCGCTAAGCAAGGATTCCAGCGTGCCAATCAACGAAAACATCAGCACCCATTTCCAAGCGGCTGGAATCGCTAACACCGAGAAATCGGGCGTGGTGATCGCCGCCAACATATTGAAGGGCACGTTCACCAGGTGCTGCTCGCCAACCCGGTACTGATGACCAGCGAGTGTGTAGGTGTGCTCGTGGGTAAGATCGAAGGCGATGCCCATGGGGATGGCCACCAGCACCACAATCAATTGGGCCGGCACCAGTTTGACATATTTGCCTTTGATCAGCGGTTTGCCAAATAAAATGACCAGGCTTACCAGTCCAATCAAGGCAATCTCTGGGTTCATGTTCGCCAGGTATTGGGGTATGCCTGCGATCAATGTTAACGGGTCGCCGCTGGGCTTCAGGCCCACCGAAACTGGAATGTTCTTGGCGATAATGATTACCCCAATCGCCGCCAGCATGCCGTGCACGGCAGACGTTGGAAAGAATTCGCCGAGCACCCCGGTGCGCAACAAGGCAAAAATGATCTGCAGCACCGCGGCAGCCATGCCCACACCCAACGCCATGCGGTAGGCCGCCATGTCGGCGGCAAGATCCTTGCCGCCCGTGAAGCCAAATTCGGTCACACAACCAACCGCAATCACAATCAAACCGGCCGCGGGGCCTTTAATGGTCAGTTCTGAGTTACTAATCACTGCGCCAATTATTCCGCCAATGATCGCCGTGAAGATACCCGCGATCGCTGGGTAGCCCGACGCAATCGAAATCGCCAGACAGAGCGGCAGTGCAATCAAGAACACCAGGAACCCGGAGACTAGGTCAAACTTCCAGTACTTCCCCAGGTTGCTCAACGTGCCGATGGGCGTTTCGTCCGCTGAAAGTTCCGGAGACGGCAATTTCTGGCTCATAGCAGAGAAACCTGGTTCAACTTGGTTGCCGGGGATAAATCGTTCGAATCCATGCGACGAACGCGTCGTTGCCTTGGGCAGGTAGCCCGGATGGTCGGCGCGGTTCGTGAAGCAGAAACAGCCTTAACTTTTTGGGCGAGCAAGCGGCGAGTGAGGAGGCGGGGCGGGCGACCACATAGCAGGGCAAGTCTTCCGTCGACATCGCGGTTTCTTCGGCCACAGGTGGTGTGGCCTGAAGGGCGTGTCAACTCCTTACTCTTCTAGCATCGCCATTGCCCCAGTGGCCAGACGGTGAAGATTACAAGTCGTTCATGTCCATGGAATGCGGCCTCTCCAGCGCGCCTTTTCCAGTCGCTCGTTCATCCCATTCCGCGTCTCGATGGATTCATGGTGGGGGTCGAACATTACAAAATGTTCATCTTCAGGCCTCATTCTTAAATCAGAGCACGGGTGAAGAGGCTGGCTGAATAGAGAATCGGATCAGGCTCCGCGAACGCTACGGTTTCGTCCGTGACAAGTCATTCATAAACCACGTTGGCGATGCCCTCCCCACATGCCAGGCGGCAACTTTAAGTACAGCCGCTGGGCAACGCGCGGCGCCCGCGGCCGGGGAGCGCGCCGCCGAAAGGGAAGGGCAGGGGGGCCACTCGAGAAGGATTGCACGAAAAACAAAGTCGGCTTTCGCGGAGCGAAAGGCGACTATGCCCGAAAGTTATTCTTCATGGGTTCCGAAGGGCGAGCTCGCTCCGTCGGTTGCTCACCCGCGGTCCCTGCCCAGTGACTGCGCCGCACGGCCAAGCGGGGGGATGGCTCCCGCGAAAGCGCTCACCGGGCGTCGTGCCAGGCGGGTATGAAAGCGGGTAAGAAAGTTGACGGCCAGGAGCAAAAAGGCGGAGCCCGACCGTCGTTCGTCACCAGGTTCAAAGACCATCTCGGATCAGGGGAATCGGCCTAGGTACGCCCTGCGGTGCGGACTATACTTCACGCCCTCTAATTCCAGAGATTCTGCTGTCAAGGAAGGCAGGCAGCATCGCTGTCGCGGCAACCAGGTAGCATATTTCAATCGTTTGGCACTTATAGCAACTCGACAGGAACGTCGATTCGCCAGCGCCGATTTGCGGCTCGGCGGGTCACGCGTCAGGCACGGATGCACGACGTAGCTCGCAAAGATGCCCAGGGCCAGCAACCGCACTCTGCGTTTATCGCAGGCGGCTTTCGTGGCCGCGCGCGCTTGGCCCCCGCGGTGGCATCTGCTTGCAACCGCAGATTGTGCGGTGCCCTGCTGCTGCTGTTGCTGGCGCTGGTGTCGGTGGCTGGCTCGTCCGTCTTCGCGGCCGAAGTCTCCAGTTGGAATCTGCGCGTGGCCTGGGGAGGCGGCGCCGCGCGCCAGTGGCAGGGTAGCATTACCATCAGCGATGGCACGCTAGGCTTGCACGCTCCCCTGGGGATTGAAGTAGACGAACCCGGATCGATGTGGTGCGAAGGGGGCGGCCTCGTCATTCGCCAGGCAAGCCCTCGAACGTACGACGGTCTCGACCTCACAACGCTCGCGCCCGCCGACGCCACGCTTACCATCCGGCTCAGTCACTCAGGGCCAGCGCCTGGCGAACCGAAAGTAATCGAAGTTCCGCTGCAACAGCTCGTCGAGCAATACCACTGCAGTTCCATCGACGATACCGGCAATCAACTACTGATTCGCCGCACCCCAGGCGATCCTCTCCGCATCGAAACGAATCGCCCCTCGCTAATTTTCGCCCCTGGCGAAATCTTCCAAGGGCAACTGCGACCGCTGGCGTTGCCCGTCCCCGCCGATACGAAGATCCGGTTCAAGTTCGAACTTCGCTCGGTCGCTACCGACGAACAAGCTTGGATTCAGCATCAAGATTATACCGTGCCGGTGATCGCCGCGGTCGGGAACGCCGCGCCAGCCAATTCTGCCCTGAGCAAGGTGCTGCCGGTGGAGTTCACCCTGCCAGACCGCGAGGGCGTGTACAACCTGGTCGTTGAAGCCTCCACCGTAGGTCTCCGCTCGCGTCTGGGCCTCAAGCAAGTGGTTAGTCGTCGCACCGTGCAAATGCTGGTGCTTTCAGGCACTTCGGCAGGGGGGGGGGAAGCGCCTTGGAAAACCGTCCACGAGTTCGATCCGGCCAATCCGTCATGGCTCAAACGTGTTTCCGACCTGCCGTTGCCTGGCCTGCGGGCCGACATCCTTTCTGCCGGCAAGCAGCGGATACGCGATCACGCTTTGGGACGCGTATTGGAGCTTGCCCCCAACTCGCCCCCAGAGCCGTGCTGGCAAGCCTATCCACTTTCGGTTGCCTCGCCCGGGCAACCCCACATTCTCGAAATCGATTTCCCCAGCGATCTGCCGCAAACGCTGGGAATCAGCGTGCTGGAAGCAGGCCCCGGTCGCACCACGCCGGCCGTGTCGCTCGATTCAGGTTTTGAACTCGCCACGCCCACGCACGGCGCAACTCGCTGGCTCAAGCACCGCCTGGTGTTTTGGCCCCGCACGTCCTCCCCCTGGGTTTTGCTTCATAACCGGCGGAGCGACGCGCCGGCCGTATTCGGCAAAGTCCGGTTGCTCGCCGGTCCTCCGCAGTTGCCGCCGCGGCCGCCAGCAGAAACTACCGCGGAAAGAACGGTATTCGCCTACTTTGATAAGCCGCTGTTCAACAAGAACTTTTCAGGGGCCGAGTCGCTCGACGTTTGGAGCGGCCGCGCTCTGGACGACTGGACGACGTTCTACCAGGGTGGAACGCGGCTGGTGGAGTACCTCAGGCACCTCGGCTACGGCGGAGCGATGATCAACGTTGCCGGCGATGGCAGCGCCATCTACCCCAGCGACATTCTCCAGCCGACACCGCGCTTCGATACCGGCGCGTTCTTTGTTTCTGGCCAAGATGTGGTTCGTAAAGACGCTCTGGAGATGTTGCTGCAATTGTTCGATCGCAATCAACTCAAGCTGATTCCCGCGATCGATTTCTCAAGCACCTTGCCAGAGCTGGAAGCCGTCATTCGCGCGGGCGGCAGGGACGCCGACGGACTGGTTTGGGTGGGGAGCGATGGTCATTCCTGGCGGGAGCGGTTTCCAGGACCGGGTCCCACCGCCTATTACAATCCGCTCCACCCCCGCGTGCAGGCTGCCATGCTGCAAGTGGCGCGCGAAGTTTGCCAGCGCTCGGCCAAACACCCCTCGTTCCAGGGACTTGCCCTGCAACTCTCGGCCGCTGGCTATGCTCAATTGCCGGGGGCCGATTGGGGCTTCGACGACACCACGATTGCCCGCTTCACCACCGAGACCGGCATCGAAGTACCCGGCGCCGGACCCGATCGGTTTTCCACTCGCTCCCAATTTCTGCTGGGGCCGCAACGCCTGGCGTGGATGAATTGGCGGGCTGGGGTGATGAAAAATCTGTATCGAGACATTCGTCGCGAGGTGGTCCTGGCCAAACCCAACGCGCACCTGGTGTTGGCGGGCGGCAGACTGTTGGACGGACCACCCTGGCAAACACGGCTGGTGCCCACGCTGCCTCAACGCACCCGAGCGGAAGACGTGCTGCTGGAACTGGGGCTCGACGCCCGACTGCATCGCGAGCCCGGCCTGGTGTTGTTGCGTCCAGAAACCGTGCAAAGCACGGGCAGCGCAGATACCACCGGCCCGCAACTCAGCTGGGAAATCGCCTCGGCTCTCGGCGGCCCACGCGGCGCCGGATCGTTTGAGGGGAGCCTGTTTCACCACCCCACCTTCGATCCGCAAGTCCCCTCATTCGCTAGCCAGACTCCCTTTGCCCAGGGCGTAGGCTGGATGGCCGCGCACCTGACGCCGCCAGCGGAGTTCAATCGCCGCCGATTTGCTCGCCACCTGGCGGCATTCGACAGCCAAATGTTCTTCGACGGCGGCCTGATGTTGCCGCTAGGGCAAGAAGAGTCGCTCAGCGAATTCCTGGCCGTGCTTCGCGAATTGCCCGCCACCGGCTTTCAAACCTTTGAATCCGCATCGCAGCCCGTCACGGTGCGAACGGCGGTTACTACCGATCGCTCCTGGATCTATCTGGTCAACGATTCACCCTGGCGAACCCAGGTGAAAGTCCACTTTCAATCCCCGTCGGATTGCCAGTTCCAGCAACTGGGGCTCGACCCGAAATTGGTGCCATTGCAGATCACCTCCGAAGGATTGGTGTGGAAGGTGGAAATGGAACCGTTCGCGCTCGCGGGCGGATGGTTCAACTCGATTGGTGCCAAAGTGGCAAAAGTAGAAGTCGAGCTTCCGCCAGATTGCCGGCCGCCGTTGACCGCCAGGCTGGAAGACCTGGCGGCTCGAGCCGCATCGCTCCGCAATCCGCCCTCTCCGCTGGCGATTCCCAACCGAAGTTTTGATGACGGCAGCGCTGCCACCACGCCGGCCACGGCTAGCCCGATCCCGTTCTGGATCGCCTCCACCTTGCCAGGCACCTCGGTCACGCTCGAAACCAGCCAACCTTACCAGGGCACGCATCACGCGCGACTGCAGAGCGATGGCGGGCTGCTTACCTTTGCCAGCGAACCGTTCGCCACCCCTAAAACTGGCCGCTTTGCCGTCAGCGTTTGGCTTCGCACGCCCGATCCCAGCCGTCAGCCGATGCTGCGCCTGGCCATCGACGGCGTGCTGAACGGAGGCCAATACTATCGCCACGCCGCGGTGGGCGCCGGTGAGCGCGTGGTGAAGGTACAGGATCGCTGGACGCAATTCATCTTTCAGGTGCACGACTTGCCGCCCAAGGGCCTCACGCAATTGCGCGTGCGATTCGACCTGCTAGGAGAAGGCGAAGTTTGGGTAGACGAAGTGCAATGCTTTGACCTGCTGTTCACCCGCGAAGAACTGATCGAACTCTCGAAGCTATTGACGCTCGCTGGCGTTAAACTGCAAAACAACGAGATGACCGATTGCCTGCGTTTGCTCGATGGTCACTGGTCACGATACTTACTGGCCAATGTGCCCTCTCCGCGGGTTCAAACGGCCATCGCCAAGAGCACGCCGGCGATGGCATCGCCAAGTACCGCGGTCGCATCAGGTACGCCACAACCCACCTTGCCACCGCCCGAACCGCGAACCGGCTTCGTGGATCGCATGAAGAATTTCGTGCCCCGGTGGATGCGGTTCTAAGCGGCGTCCCTGGCAACACCAACCACCAACCACCAACTACCAGCCACTAGCTGCCAGTCACGCCGGTCCAGCCGGGCGCATCACTCGCCGGAAACGACTCTTCCGAAGCTTCTTGCACCTCTTCGTATGCCTTGACGCCGGGCAGAATGAGCGTCAGCAGCAGCCAGCCATCTTCAATGCCCGATACCGAATGCGGCTCGCGCTTGGGAAGATACAGCAACTGTCCTGCTCCTAACTCGCAAGTTCGTTCCCCGCAGGTAACGGCCACCTTCCCTGCCAAACATTGGAGCACTAACTGACCGGGGGCTCGATGCTCGGGAATCTGCTTGCCTTGCTCCACCGCCAGCCGAATCACCTCGAGTGATTCGTTCTTGATCAGCACCGTGGTTTTCTGTGGCTCGTTGCTTTGCGGAAGCAGGTCGGCGACTTCGCCTGACTGCAAATGTGGAATCGCCATGGACAGCAACCTCCCGAAAAGTTCGCGCGGAACGCAATGACAGTGCAAGGCAACATGCTACCAGCATTGTTGCCAGAACCACGGCCAGGGCAACCGGGGTTTTGGGAACAAGGACCGGCGCGCCATTTCGGGCGGGCCGGCTTCCTGAGAGTGGCACGAATATTTAGACGAATCCCCAGGCCGGGTCTCCCATCGCAAGTTCTAACCACCCAAAGCCTTACAAGTAAAGGTTTTCGCCCAATTCTGGCCGGTGCCTTCCGGGAATCGAAAATGGACGACAGGAATTGCTGTGTGAACTCGCGGCACTGCGTAAAATCGTCGGAATGGAGCATCGCCGCGTAGAAGGAGTGGCAGCGTGCAGTCGCGAAGCAAGCTTTGTGCCTCCACCCTGTTGAACACGGCACGACTTTGTTCGACATTGCCATCGGCAATGCCCAATGACGGCAGTTGAATTACCCCTCCCCCCATACCGCCAAGGCAGCCAGTTTATGACGTCCGCCAATTCCGCCAATGACGACACCCCTTCGAGGCACTTCTTGGTTGCCTGGTCGCAAAAGTTGTTTCGTTGGTTAAAGGCAGGCCTGGTATTCCTGGCATGTTTTCTCCTGGCCACCTGGGCGACGCTCGCTCTCTATTATTCCAACCTGCCCTGGGGTTGGGCCCGGTTGATCTTGGCCCTGGCCTTTGCCGGCTTTAGCATTTGGGCGCTGTGGTTCACCACCAAAAGATCGATGAAGTGGCTCTTCGCGGGCCTGTTCCTGGTGGTCTTGGCCTGGTTCATCAGCATCCCGCCCAAGGACGACCGCGAGTGGCGACAAGAGGTGGCGGTCAAGCCTCGGGCCATCATCGAAGGCGATCTGGTGCGACTCACCGGTTACCGCAACTTCGACTTCCGCGCTCGCGATGAGTTCACCGTCAACTACGAAGAGCGCGACGTCTATCTATCCCACCTAATCGGGGTCGATCTCTATATTTCTTACTGGATGCCGGGACCGGTGGGGCATACGTTCGTGAGCTTCAATTTCGACAATGGGCCGCCGGTCTGCATTTCCATCGAAACCCGGCCAGAGGTCGGCGAAGTCTATAAACCGATCGCTTCCATGTTCAAGCAGTTCGAGCTGTTTTATGTAGTAGGCGATGAACGCGACCAGGTGCGGTGGCGAACCAACTTTCGTGATGAGGAAGTATTTCTCTATCCGCTGCGCGTTTCGGCGCAGGCCGCGCGGAATCTATTCTTGGTGTATCTTACCCGAATCAATGAACTGGCCGACAAGCCTGAGTTCTATCATTTGCTGAGCGACAGTTGCACGGTGAATATTGTTCGGTACGCCAACAAGGCCGGCCGCGAAGGCCGGTTCCATATCGGCCACTTGCTCAACGGCTGGATCGACCGCTACCTGTACAGCGTCGGCGCGGTCAATAACTCGATCCCCTTTGAAGAGCTCCGCCGCCGCTCCAATATTACGGAGATTTCGCGCCAGGCGGAAAATACGCCGGAGTATTATCAGAAAATACGGTCAGAACTGCCGTGATAAGAGGCATGAGCACCAGCCCCCCTCGCACCGAGCCATTGCCCATGCTGCCTTGAGGTGCGAACATAGCGGTAGTTACTCATTTGAAAATTGGCGTATTGCCGAGACATGGAGAAACAGCGATGGCCGATTTCGATTCCATCTTGCACGAAGCCCAGCAACTTTCGGAGGCCGACCGCATACGGCTGATGGAAGCCCTGTGGCAAACGGTCCCAGACGACGCCGACTTCCCCCTGCACCCTGCTTGGGCGGATGAACTTCAGCGACGCGTGAATGTCATCGAATCGGGCAGCGCGGCAACCGTGCCTTGGTCCACGGTTTTGCACGTCAACTCCGGCAGTTCCCGCCTCCCACAAATTGATCTCAAGAATTCAGATGCGTGACGATGAACGGCAGGCCGAGTCCGTGATTGCCAGGGTCGGTGGAACCATCGAATGGGTTTCGCCCGTTGGGTTTGGAATGAGCTTTCCGGCCAGCCTAACCGACAGCGATCTGACAACAATCAGAGAAGTCTTCGAGCATGCGGTGTGGATCAAGCTAGGAAGCACCGCGATAACCGACGCCGGGCTGGTGTTGCTCGCAGGCGCTGCCGTTTTGGAGGATATCGATCTTTACGATACGCTGGTGACGAAAGAGGGGATTCAGAAATTGCTCACGCGGACTCCCAGCATTCAGCGAGTGGTGTTGCCGCGGCTTTCCATAAATGATGCCGGCCGAGCTCTCCTAGCGAGCTCGTGGCCCCGCGTCGAATTCGTGTCATGAGTAAGGTCTTGCAGGGCACGCATCCCCATGCGTACCGCCCGCGTCGCCGATCACCCAGCGCCGCGGTTCTCCATGCCCGCCACGTTCGTCTCCGACGCAAACCACGCCCTTCGCGTAGGCTCAGGGAGCGTGCCACGCGCGCTAGCACAGCTAGGTCCTTCCCTCTTACCGCCCGCGGCGGCCGTGCACCTGACGCAATCCCTGCCGCAAAACTGCACTTGGGGAACCAGCACCATTGCCACTATGTTGATGCTGGCAATTCCATGCATCAACGACAGGGAAGGAGGTCGGCTGATGGAAGGATTCTGGTGTGTTGGGCCGTTGTTGTTGGTCCTGGCAAACGTGGGGCTGGCACAGGTTAACCCCAGCGACGAGCAGCGTTTCCGCGACCTGATCGCGCGGTCTCTCATATTGACTACTGCGGAGGAGTCTCCGCACTCGAATTTTCAATTCGAGGTGCTCTTTCAAGGCTCCGAGGGAACGTCCCCTCACACGTACGTGCGATTTGTGGCGGAGCGCCAAGGTAGGGAAGCGGCAGCGATGCTGCTTTCCCCGCGGGGATTCCCCACTTCCTGGCTCACCAACCAGGGCATTTGGGTCATCGACCAAGGAACCGTTTCGCTCATCAAGTGCAACGGTTTTGAGCTGGACGCGGTTGTCCCCAAGCCCAGTGGCATTTTCTTGCATGTGGCTGCCAATTTTCGTCCGGAAAGTGGGACACGCGCGCAGCTCGACGTTGCGAGTCTGATGCAGGTCTTTGTTCGCGAGGGAACGCGCTACGAATGGGATGCGGCGAATCGCCGGTTTTGCGTTACCAGCCCCGGCGGGGTGCAGTTGATGCTCTACACCCGTGACACGGGAAGCCGAGAAGACTTTCCGATTCAGGCATGCACGGTCAACGCGGCCGATGAAACGGGGAAGCCGATCCTGCAGATTGCCATTTCCAATATTCACATCGGCGCCAACATCTCGCGCAGTCTTCTGCATCCCGATCTGGATGAAGACCCGATCGAAGCAGAGGAAATGAGCATTCGGCAGCTTTATCAATCGAACTTTGTGTCGTTGGGAGCGTCGTTTGACGAAAGCCACGCTGGCTCACGCAAGGTAGGCCAAGAACTATTGCGGAGGTTCCTGCCGGGAACGCTTGCCGATCTGGCGAAGGAGAAAACAACCTCGGTGCAAGCATTGCTCGATCGCATGGACCGCGCCGCGCCGCATGAGCTCGCCCCGCTGCTAAGCTCGCTGCGAACTGAGGGTGAGACATTTTGCTGGGGGAAGGTCGACTACGATGCGGCCCAAAGCCCTGCGGTCGCGGCTCAGAACGCTCGTTTACTTTCGGCGGGCAAGACAGAGATTGTGCTTGGCCCCGAGCTAACGCCCCGGTTGCGGCAAACCCTGGCCAAAGTGGTTGACAATCCGGATCTGGCCAGCGATGTGCGCGCCGAGGCGCTCGATTTGCTGGGGGAGTTCGGGATTCCCTTTTGGTCTCCCCTCACGCCGCGGATCGAGCGTGCGGTGCAAGCGGCGAATGATCCCGCGATCACAGCAACGCTGGCCACGGTTCGCGCGCGATTACGAGCAGCAACCGAAGCCGACATGGACCTGCTCCACCGCATGGCTCGTGCTCCCGATATCTCACCGCGATTGCGGACACGAGTCATTGAGGCTTTGGCGCTGCTAGGGCAACTGGATTGGCACGCATCGCAGATGGTTGGATGGACCTCCGCCGCGATCGCGGAAACGGCTCCCGATGGCCGGCGGTTGTGGGCTTTGGCCTTGGCCCCAGCCGGGCAAGCAGCACTCGTGGACATGTTGAACCGCGCGTCGAGGCCCGCTCGCGTTGAGATGTTGACGGTGCTGCAAGAGACGGTCCAAACCGACCACGCCAGTTGGCCCATCCTGGCGGGCGTGGCCCAAAGGATTGCCCTCGATCCGCTGGCATCGATCGCGGAGCGACACGCAGCCAACCTGGTCGTATACGGCGACATGCGACTATTAACCTTGAACTACAGCCAACGCTTCTACGAGCTGGCTGCGACGACCGGTGATTTTGAGCTAATGAAAGCCGCCATGATCAACCTGGTTGTCGCCGGAGATGCTCAGACATGCTTTCGCGACACTTTCGCAAGGCTCGCCGCGGCAGACGACCAGAACCGTTGGCAATGGGCCGTCATGGTTCGCGTCTTGACAGACCTGCAACTTCGCCTGAACCGTGAACTTCCCACCGACCTTTGGGAGGTGCTCGATCGCATGGTTGCAGACAAAGAGGCCCAGGTGTGCAGTTGTGGGCTCGCCACCATTTCCATGCTGTCGCGCAAGGGAGTCGCCTCTCCCCAGTCAACCATCGAAGCGCTGATTCAACTTGGCTTGCGAACCGAAGATCCGTTACTCTTGGCAGGAACGTGCACGACGTTGTCAAAAATCACCGGAGGCAAATTTCAACTCTCGATTCGCAACGATGGCACGGTTGGAAGACTCCGCTGGTATGCAGAGAACCGCCAGGCGGTGCAGGAGCAGATTCACGCCTGGCAGAAAGAACGGCAAGCGAGTTCAGTGCTTACCGCACCCGGCAGCGGAAGCGAATAATACCCCCTTGTCCCGCGGGCACCGGGTCGATGATTTCCCATCGCAAGATGAGCGAGCCGCCCGTGTTTTCGGTCGTGAAGAACTCGGCCTCGCGGCTGCTTTGGGCCGTATCGGGCACGTATTCGAGCCGCGTGGTCAGGTTGTCGATGATGGTCACATTGCCCACCTCCGAAGCCCCCACGTTGTCGTAACGCAGCGTGAAATCAACAATCTCGCCCGGCAAAGCGCCCTTGGCCGAAGCCACTTTGCAGATGCGAATCTTGCCAGGGCAGGGGGGGGCGAAGGTGTGTACGCCCATCACGTGATCTTCGCCGATCACGTTGCCAGCCTTCTGGTCTTTGAGCAGAACTTGCACGCCCTGGTTATGCACCCAGGCAATGGCGTTCTTGGCATTGACGGCCAGGAACGGACGCTCGGCGTCGTCGATCTGGCCGGTGCGCAACAAGCGGAAGTTTTCATGCGGCAAAAAGCCCTGGGCAAACTCCACGGTGGGCCGCCGGGTGGATACGGCCAGCGGTATATCGCGGCCCAGGAACAGGTCGGGACCCTTCACCGCCACTTCGGCGCCCGGCTGCAGGTTTTGCAAACGGGTAACCGCCCCTTGAACCTCGGCACTTTGAGCAATGATGGTCGGCCGATCGGCATTGAACGGCTGCTCGATCTGTTCTTCTTGCACCAGGCCAGTCACGCTGCGCACGGCCATGAACCGCGGCGCATACAAGCAAACTTTGTTGGAAGGGCTCACGCACGTGCGGCCATCCAACTGGTCGTAATGCGCGATCGTGTCTTCCATCTCCAAGCCATGCACGGTGAAGTCGGGCGATACGCGCACGGGCGAACGGTCGTCGCCGCCATCGAACAGGTACTCATCGCGCGGCCAAGGGCAAGCAATGCCGGGCGGCCGCCAGGGACCGGTGGTGACTTCTTCCGGATAGGGCATCGCCTGGCCCGACGGCATCAGATGGCCAGGCGGCATCATCATGCCCTGCGGTGGCATTCCTTGAGGCGGCATGCCACCCGCCAGCGGGCCTTGCGGCGGAAGCATGCCCGCTGGCGGCGCGGCCGGAGCAGGTTGAATTGGCGGGCCTTGCATCGGCATCGCGGGTTCCGCGCTTTGTTGATACGCGGCCAGCGTGGCGTATTGATTCGGCATCGATGCCGGCATGCCTTGCGGCATCGATGCCGGCATGCCTTGCGGCATCGATGCTGGCATGCCTTGCGGCATCGATGCTGGCATGCCTTGCGGCATCGATGCTGGCATGC
>CAYUMU010000036.1:0-57287 GCA_964445985.1 uncultured Pirellulales bacterium
CTATTACAAGGTTTGGAGCGCAAGCTCACTTTTTCCAGTCCCCACCGTGCTAGCATATCGTCCGATTCGTAAGGACTTAAGTGTGCTAGCAGTGGTCGACATTGGCCGTGCCAGCATCCTTAACTTCTTACACCATGGTGAGCCGTGCTAGCACTTGCATAACATTCTAACGCGTCGGGTTGCAAAGAATAAGGCACTCAAAACACCGGGGGCCAGCCGCGAAAAGCCAGGGAAACTGCACCGCACCTAGAAAACGGTAGGGCGAGGAAAAACAATAGCCACCAAGGCAACGCCGCCACGGTACGCCTGCTTCCTTACCTCATAGCCGCCGGCCCCCACCGCCCCTCTCAAAAAAATGCCCATCTCTCCAAAAATACATATTGGTCCGTTCATATCTTTTTGGCACATTAGGGGGCGCGTCATTAAGTCGCAACTCTCGTCATTCTCGTGAAGACGGGGGGGCGGGAATCCAGGCCGGCGGATGCAACTCTGCAAACACCATTGGCCCGGAAGCGAACGGCATCACCGGAAGTCATTCTTCAGCTCGCCGCGAATCTCGATCGCCAGGCCGACGACCCAAGGCCACCCATCACCCCACCAGCCACATCTATCAACCCAAAAAACTCACCCGCCACGATCCAAAAGTAACGAACCTCCACACCCTCTCAAATTTGCAATCCAACGCCCCCTTTCTCGCATCAACTCCGAACAACCACGTCTGCAACTCCAAACTCCCCATTCTCCACTCCGAACTCCCCATTCCGAACTCCCCACTCCGAAGAGTTTCCCATGCTGTCTCTAGCTCACATCCAATCGAAGCCGCTGCGCTGGCTCTGGCCCAATCATTTCCCTCTCGGCAAACTGTCGCTGCTGGTAGGCGAAAGCGGCGCCGGCAAGTCGTTCGTGGCCCTCGATCTGGCGGCTCGAACCTCCGCCGGCTTGCCCTGGCCGCTTTCAGACGAGTCGCCCCACTCGTCCGGCGGCGTCCTCTTGCTAACGGCGGAAAACGATCTCGCCGACACCATTTGCCCTCGCCTCACGGCGGCCGGAGCGAATCTCGACCGCATCATGCCTTTTCCAGACGAGCCATCCCCGGCGGACGACTCCCCGCCGTTTTCGCTGCCCAATGATCTGGCCGCGCTCGAACAGGCAATCGCCAGCACGCCCGACTGTCGCCTGGTGATTATCGACCCGCTCACGGCGTTTCTGCCTCAAACCCGCGCCCGCCGGCGGCCCGACTGGCCCGCCATCTTTAAGCCGCTCGCCGCGCTGGCAGCCCGCGCCGGCGTGGCCATTGTGGCCGTGGTGTCGTTCATCGCCAGCACTTCCCCGGCGGCCAATCACCGCACGGCCGCCACGCTCGCGGCCCAAGCCGGCCCCGGTTGCGTCTGGCGCGTCGCCGCCGATCCGCAAGAACCCAGCCTGCGTTGGTTGCTGCCCATCAAGAACAACCTGGCCCCCAAAAACATGCCGCTGGCGTTCGAGCTTGCCTCCCCGCCCGACCAATCCGCGGCCCAGGTCATCTGGAACCAGGCCCGCTCCGCCACCGCGCCCCTCGACCCGCTTCGCCCGGCCCGCCGAACAGCCCAGCGCAATCCCTCACCAGACAAAGCCAGCGCCCCATCCCATACTCTGCCCAATACCCCGCAAAAGCCCAGCGAGAATCCCCGGCAGCACACCATCCAGCGCACGGCCGCCTGGCTTGTCGATTTGCTCAAGAGCCACGGCGGCCTCCTCTCCGCCTCACAAGTTCGCCACTCCGCCGAGTTGGAACATATTTCGCCCCGCATCCTGAATCTCGCCAGGGAAAAAGCCAACATCCACGCCCAGCCCTCCGGCCTCCCCGGCGTTAATGTTTGGTCGCTCCCCGAACCAACCACCGCCTAACCATCCACCAGCCCCTATTCCCTATTCCCTCCCGAAGAATTGTTCTTCGCGGGGCAGGGCAATGACTCTCCAGGTGCCGGGGTAGAACCGCACGATGTGCGTGGGGCGGTAGCCTTCCAGCAGCATGTCGCATTGCAGCCGAACTTGCACGCCGCTGCCGCCCGGTTCGACAGGCACGCTTTGAACTTCCAGAATCGCCGCGCCCTTGCGGTCGTTCACGGGGTCGTAAGTCATCAGGCTCTTGCGGGCCACGGCGAGTCCGCCCCGCGGGGTGGGAGGTTTGGCGCCCGGCGTAACCGCCACAAAGGGCGTGCCGGCGGGGGGCTCGGGAATCAAGGTCAACTCGTCGAACAGCTTGGGATCGACGCCGCCAAAGAAAGTGACGGTGACGATCTGGGCCTTGTCGTCCACCGCATCGACCCAGCCAGCCAGGCCGCGCTCGCGAATGTGGTTGCGATGCTTCTCCAATTGATGGGCCGTGGCCTGCTGGCGGCTGGATTCGTCGAGCCAGACGTCGAGGATCCGGCCCGGCCCATACAGGGTGCTCCAGGTGAGATTGAACAGCACTTGTTGGCCGGCGGCCAAGGCGTCGAGATGAGCGAACCCCTGGCCCTGGTAAACGCGGCTGGCCGTGGTCAGATCGAACGCCTGGGGTTTGCCGATGGCTTTGCCGCCCTGCTGCAACGTGGCCACGAGCTTTTTGGCGGCCAGGTCCACCGAATCGATGTTCCAAATTTGCCGTTGACGGGCGTGGTAAGAAAAATCGTCTTCGAGCTGGAAACAGCGGCCGAAGTCGAACTCAGGCGTCTTGCGATTGTTGTTGGCGGGCGGAGGCGGCCTGTTGTCGTCGGGAGCCCGCGGATAGAACAGGCCGTGCAGGTGCGTCCCCAGGGGAATATCTTGCAGCGCGGCGGGCGACCCGTGGTAGTAAATGGCGCCGTAAGGCAGCATCACGGCATCGACCGGCAGGTCCCACACGCCGCGGTCCTGGCTGTCATTGCGGTCAACGCGCAGGTGGAACCGCCGTTCCAAATGGTCCACCCAGATCAACTCGCCCGAGATGGCATGCGCGGAGCCAGCCGGCGGAAACTGGCCATCCACCAGGGCATACCAATCGAGCGTCGGCGTTTTGTCCTTGGGGTTCTTGGGCTTCTGGGGCTGGACCGGTCCATCGGCGTCGGTGCGGAAGGGTCGCTGCTCTTGGGCAGGCAGGAGCGAGGCCGCGAAGCAGATGCTGAGAGCAACAAGGAACAGGCGCATGGCGAGCACGGGTGTCTCGGTGGATGGATGGCGGTCGTTTGTGGATACAACCGGCGGACAAAAAGGCGGTGCTTCTTGCCCGGGTGCGGATGTTGCGGTGAAGCCCGGCTTACGCCATCAGCTCCGTCAGCGGACGCACGCTGTCTTGGAACTGCTGGGCGGGCACGTCGGCTTGCTGCAGCATGGTGAGCAACAGGTTGCTAAGGCGGGCGTCGCTATCGACGGGCCGCGAGCAAATGCGGTAGTGATTCTGGGCGTCGGCCACGTTGTATTGACCGATCTTGGGCAGGTTGAAGTCCACATGTTGGCCATGCTTGTAACCCAGCGCCTTGCCGCCAGCCAGCAAGGTGGGCAGGTTGGCGTTGCCGTGGCTGTGACCGTAAGCCATGCCGCTTCCCCACAGCACTTGGGTGGTATCGAGCAGCGGTTGGCCGTGTTCGTCTTGGGTGGCCTTGAGCTGGTCGAGGAAGTAGCTGAGCTGCTCGACCAGGAACGTATCGGTTTGCGTCAGCCGGCGAAGCTGCTCGGGGTCGCCGTTGTGGTGCGACAGTCCGTGGCGGGTTTGCGAGATGCCGATATCGGGGATCGCGCCGCCGTTGGATTCGCTGCAAATCATGCAGGTAATCACCCGCGTGGAGTCGGTCCGCAACGCCATGACCATGAGATCGTAGAACAGGCGGTGGTACTCGGAGACCACGCTCATATCGATCTTGCGGCTCAGGTGGGCCGCGTCGTCGCTGTCGAGCGTGGGCTTGGGAACGCTCAACCACGAGTCGGCCCGCTGGGTGCGAACTTCCACCTGGCGGACGGCGGTCAGGTATTCATCGAGCTTGTTGCGGTCTTCGCTGCCCAGCTTGCCGGTCACCTTCCGGGCGTCTTCGGCCACCAGGTCGAGAATGCTGCCGCGGCGGCTCAGGCGGCGGCGAATCGACTCCTTGCTCTCCTTTTCCACGCCGAACAGCGTATTGAAAATATTGACCGTGTTGCGTTCGGCGGGGATCTGGATGCCGTCGCGGCTCCAGGCGAGCGAGTGGCCTTCCACGGCCATTTCGAGCGAGGCGAAGCGGGTCGTCTGACCTTGCACTTCGGCCATCAGCTGGTCGGCCGAGACCGTGTTGCGGAAGGCGCCGCCGTCGCCGGGCACATCGGCCCCGGTGAGCCACACCTTGTCGCAATTGTGATGTTTGCCAATCACCAGGGGATGGTGCAGGCCGCTGATCGGGGTCACGTCTTGCCGATGCCGTTCGAGCGACTGCAGCGGGCCAGAGAACTCGAAGTCGGCGCCCGCCTTTTCGATTTGCCACGTAAGCGTGTTCACGCCGTTGGGAATATAGAGAAACACGCTCCGCTTGGGCTTGGCTTCGGCCGGCTTGCCGTCGGCCCCGGCCAAGACCATGCAGTCGAGCATGGGCAGCGCCATGCTAACCCCGATGCCCCGCAGCACGTCGCGTCGATTCATGCGCCAGCGATTGGAAAGGATATTGCTCATGTTGCTAGGTTCCTGGGGAGGTAGCTAGTTGTTGGTGGCTGGTTGCTAGTGGCTAGTTCTGTATTTACCAGCTACCAGCCACCAGTCCCGCGCTTCAGCGTTTCTCAAACAAGTCCGAAAGCACCAGGGCTTTCACAATTTCACGCAAACGGTAATTGTGGTCGCGGCTCACCTCGGCAATCGCCGCCAGCTCGTCCTGGTCGTCGAACGACATCGTTCGCCGCAGGCCATAGGTGGCCAGTTTTTCGATCAGCGCCGCGCTAAAGGTATCCACGTCGTCCAGCAGCAGTTGCTTGAATTCTTCAGGCGTATTGTAGCCGCGGCCGTCGGCCAGTTTGCCGGCCGGGTTGACCTTCGGGTTCTGGCCGGTCCCTTCCACGATTTCTTCGGTTCGCCAGCGGCCGATGGCGTCGTAGTTTTCGAAGGCCAAACCCAGCGGGTCAATCTTGGCGTGGCACGAGGCACAGCGAGGGTCGTGAATGTGGGCTTCCAGCTTCATCCGCAGCGTGGCCTTGGGGGCGTCGATCGGGTTGGTTTCGATGGGATCGACATTGGCCGGCGGAGGCGGCGGGGTCTTGCCGAGGATGGCTTCCGAAAGCCACTTGCCGCGGTGCACGGGCCGGTGACGGGTGCCGTCGGAGGTTTGCGAGAGGATGGCGGCCTGGGTCAGCAGCCCTCCCCGGCGGCTATCGGCAGGCAGGTTCACCCGCACGTAGTCGTCTCGCGGCAAGCCATTGTCGGGCAGTCCATAGAACGCGGCCAGGCGGGCGTTGAGCATCGTCCAGTCGGAGTGGATGAACTCGCGGAGGGTAAGATCGTTATGCAGCACTTCGTGGAAGAATGCCTTGGATTCGCCGATCATGCTCTGTTCAAGGTGCGCGTCGTAATCGGGGTAGAGCTGTTTGTCGGGCGGAAATTGCCCCACCTTGCGCAGGTTGAGCCATTGGGTGGCGAACGAGTCGCTGAACCGCCGGGCACGGGGGTCGGCGATCATGCGGGCAAACTGCCTCGCGCGCTCGGACTTGTCTCGCAGCTGGCCTTGCTCGGCCAGCTCCAACAGTTCGTCGTCGGGCATGGTGCTCCACAGCAGGTACGACATCCGCGAGGCGATTTCCCAGTCGTTGAGCGTGGCGCGGTCGGAGTTTTCATCGCCTTCGGCAACGAACAGGAAGCTCTTCGAGCACAGAATCGCCAGCATGCCGGCCTTGACGGCGTCCGGGAATGGTTCGCCCGCCGCCAGTTCGTCTTTCACAATGGCCATGTAACCGTCGAGCTCTTGTTCGGCGACAGGGCGGCGGAAGGCGCGGTGGGTCATGCGGCGGAAGCCGTCGCGCACCAGTTCCAGGTTGCCGGTGGCCGGGTCAACGGGCGGTTGCCTGGCTGGCTTCTTGCCTCCGGGAGGAATACTGGCCACCGGCGGCAACGATTCGGGAGGGAAGAACTCGTCGCGCCGCTGCTGCTCTTCGGGCGTAATGAGCGGACCGCGGATCGTGAGCGAATCCAAAATCAGGAACGGGTAACGCGGATTGCCTTGCTCGTCGGTCAGTTTCATTTGCCAGGGGATGCGGCCGTCTTTGATGCTGACAAAGGGCCGGCGTCCGTGGCGGCCCGAGCGCGGGTTGTTGGAGGGGCCGGGGACTTCGTTAATCACAAAGATGCTGGGGCGGCCCTTGGGCAGGTGCGCCGTGAAGGTGACGGTGGTCGGGGCGTCTTCGGGGGCGATCACGTCTTGTTGGTGCAGCACGCGATCGAGCTTGGTTTCGTAGACAAACAGCCGCGGAGCCCGGCCGTTTTCGGGCTTGAGGCCGCTGAGGGTGTAGCTGATTTCATAGATGCCGGCCTCGGGAAGCGTAACCGAACCGGTGTAGCGGAAGATGTCGCCGGCCCACATTTCAAAGCGCACCTTGTCGAGCAGGCCCAGCTCTCGCAGGCGTTCGCGATGCGACTCTTCGATCTGGGTTTCGAGCACGGCGGGGCGGAAGAAATCGACAGGCTCCGGCTTGGTGGCCGGGTAGGCTTCGGCCAGGACCACTTCGGCGGCGTTGAGATACTTTTCAATATTCGACGGCGAGAGCGTCATGACCGAGCCAATCCGCTCGAAGCCGCGCCATTCGGCGTCTTCCAAGAATCCGCCGGGATCGGTGGCGTCGAAATGCACGCCAAGCAGGTCGCGGACGGTGTTCACATATTCGTCGCGTGTGAGCCGGTTGTAAGAAACGCGGCCGCGGGCGGCCAGGCGGGCGGCTTCGCCTGCTTTCATGCGGTCCGAAAGCCACTCCACAATGGCCGCGCTTTGCTCCGCGGTGGGGCGGTTCGGCACGTCTTCGGGCGGCATTTCGTCGGAGCTGATCCGCTCCATGATTTCCAGCCACTGCGGCGTGTTTTCAAAGCCGACCTTGCCGGAGAGCGAATCGATGCGGAAATCGCTTTGTTTGGAGCCTTCGCCATGGCAGCCGAGACAGTTGGTTTTGAAGTACGCCTGCACGTGCGGGGCCAGCCCTGCGGCGGCGCTGCCGGGAGCGGTTTCGGCAGCCGTCACGCACCGTGATGGCGATAGCCCCGCGAGCGTGACCAGAATCGCTGGCAGGGACCAACGAGCCAAACGAGCCAGGGAACGGAACCGAGCGGCAGGTGGGGTCGTGGCTACGAAAGGCATCGTCATATGGCAGGCAGGTAAGACGGCCGCGCCCAGCCGGGGAGCCGATGGTTGCGGAATGGTAGGCGGCGCCCCGATCGTACGCTCAAGGGGGGGGTAGGTTCACGACTTTCAGTTTACCTGAGTTTCGGCCAATTCCATCCCAAAAAGTGGGCAAAGCTTGCCTCGGCAGAGATAAATCAACGGATTTGCATGTGATTGATCCGAGCATCCGAGAATTCCGGCCTACCGCAAGCGCAATCCAGGGAGCCAGCGCGTTCGGTTGTTTTTTTGGCTCCGACTTCCTTATTGGCGAATTGTAATGCACTTGTGGATAAAAAAGGCTGGAGTCGGTCGTATGCAATTACCGAAGCCGTGCTACACCTGTTAAACTCGAACCAGCTTAGCGGGGAGAAGGAGTTGCAATCCAGGCATGGATACGGGCGCCTTCGGCAGCGCATTCTCACTGCTGCCGCCACGAAAACGCGGGCCACTCCCTCGCGTGAAAGGTAATGCGGCCAGCTGTCTTGGGTGTATAATCAGGTAGTACCCCTTCGCGATCTTTTTGGCTCGCCATGAATAAGCCAGCGCATATTGTTGTCGAAATCTCTGGGCCTGGAGCACAGGTCCAGTGCATTCGGTTGCGCGATCTAATCGAAATCCTTTCCGATTTAGAACGCGCCCTGGTTTCAACCGCGAACCCCGGCCATGATCCAGCCAGTGACGTCAAGATAAGCCTGGTTCGCATGGAGCGGAAACTGGCCCGCTGGCACCTTCGCGGCAGTATGCGAGTTCGAAACGCGGCTGAAAAAATTGCAACTGCAATCGAGGCACAAACTGCCCAAATCTTACCTCAACCGGCGACGGAACACATTCGCGACATGCACCGCAGGGCCGTTAAGCGGGGCTGGTCGATTACATTTGGGAATGCGACGTTCTCAACCAAGATAGAGCCGGATCGAGAGATCTTTGCCGACCCAGTCATTAAAGGGACGACTACGGTTTTCGGAAAGTTAATGGGGGTTGGCGGGCGCAGACCACGAGCAAAGATTGAGTTGCCAAACGCGAAGCTCTTTACCGCTGATGTCGGCGACGTGGAGCTTGCGAAACAGCTTGGCAACATGTTGTACAAGTTTGTTTCACTCAATGGCGATGCGCGCTGGTACACAAAATCACTTGAGTTAAGTCACTTCAGAATCAGAGAGATTGGGGCATTTAATGAGACGCGCGCAAATCCTAGGACTGCATTTGACGCGTTACGTTTAATCGCGCCTGGCACATGGGATGACATTGACCCCGACAGGTACATTCGCGACTTGCGTGATGACGAGCATGCCGAATGATTGCCGTGGATTCGCAAGTTTTCATATGGGGCATAAAGAAAACTGCGACGGAGAATCGCGAGCATATGATTGCGCGCGCGGAGCAAATGATTTCTGACGCCGCAAAGGCCCATGAAATCATTATGGTTCCGTCATTGGTGCTGTCAGAATGCTTGGTTCAATATGCTCCAGATGCCCGAATTGCGGCGGCAATTGAAATCGAGGCGGCATTCTTCGTTCCAGCGTTTGATGTGAGGGCCGCGATTCTAGCTGCTGAATTCTTCGCCCAAAAAGAAGCTTGGAATAAAGCACGGAGTGAATCAGGAAGCACGAAAGCACGAATTAAAGTCGATATTTCAATCCTCGCTACCGTAGAGGCTCAACGTCCGGAGCGGTTTTACGTTGAGGACAACGAGCTCTATATACTGGCGGAGCGGCTAAAAGAAGTTGGCCTGGTGAAAACTCCAGTACACAGACTGCCAGATCCGTCTCCACGGCAAACGAAAATATCTTTTTAAAAGGCGTCGGGGTATTTTGCTGACGCCGCGGTTTTCCAGGCTTGGGTTAGTTCGTCGGCATAAGTTCGCACGGCGGCCAGAAAATCCTTGAGCAGGCTGCTTTGATAGCGTTGGCGATGCCAGGCCATGGCCAGCGTTCGGGTCGGCTTTTCGCCGGAAAACGCCCGATAGACGCGGTTCTTGCCGCGGTCTTGGCGGCGGGCCATTTCGGGGACCAGCGAAATCCCATGCCCTAGCGAAACCAGTTCTTGCACGGTGGCGAGTTGGTTGGTTCGCCCGGTGGTGATGGGCTGGAACGAGCGCCGATGGCAGAAACCGAGCACCTGGTCCGACAGGCAGTGGGCTTCGTTGAGCAGCACGAAGGGTTCGCTTTGGACGTCGCGGACGGTCACCCGTTTTTTGTGGGCCAGGGCATGGTCCGGAGGGAGCACCAGCCAGAGGGCCTCTTCGCACAGCCGCTCCACCTGAAGCTGGTCTTCGTCGATGGGGAGGGCGAGAATGGCCACATCGAGCTCGCCGGCCAGCAGCCGCTTGATGGCGGTTTGGGTCACGTCTTCGTGCACGTCGATGCTGGCCCCCGCGTGCCGCTGCGTGAATTTCTTGAGCAGCTTCGGCAGGAAGTAGGGGGCGACGGTGGGAATGGCCGCGAGGGCAATCCGGCCGGTATCGCCGGAGTCGCCGACGCGAGCCCGGGCGTCTTCCACGAGCGCCAAGATTTGCTGGGCCCGAACGAGGAGAATGTGGCCGGCCTCGGTCAGCCGGACCTTGCGGCCCAGGCGTTGAAAGAGCGGTTGCCCTAGCTCCTTTTCAAGTTTGAGGACGGCCTGGCTGAGCGAAGGCTGCGAGACGAAGCTGGCTTCGGCGGCGCGGGTAAAATTGCCGGCCTCGGCCACGCGGACAAAATACTGGAGCTGGTGCATCTCCATTGGTTTCTCCTATGGGTTTCATAGGAATTATGTATTTCTATTATGGCAAGTCCAGCCCTAAGATGCACCGGTGGGCCGCATCGCCGAGGGCGATCCCCGCGGCCGCCCCCACTGGGGAAGGATACCGTGAAGCTACTTCCCGGAAAGCCGCCTGTTGCGGTAATCTATCTGGCTGTGAAATCGCTTGTTTGAATTTGGAAAGGAACCGCGCATGTTGACCGTTGGTCAGAAATTTCCCGAGTACGCCACCCGAGGCTGTGTGGGCCCCGACAAGAACAGTCTGCAGGACTTCAGCAACGAGACCTTCGCCGCCAAATGGGCGGTGTATTTCTTTTATCCCAAGGATTTCACCTTCGTTTGCCCCACCGAAATCAGCGAGTTCAACAAGAAGCTGAGCGAGTTCCACGACCGCGACACGGTGGTGATCGGCGGCAGCACCGACAACGAATTCTGCCACCTGGCCTGGTGCCAAAACCACGAAGACCTGGCCAAGCTCAAGTTCCCGCTGATCGGAGCCCAAAAGCTGGCCGTCGATCTGGGAATTCTGGAGCCCGACGCGGGCGTCTGCCTGCGGGCCACGTTCATTGTCGATCCGCAGGGCGTGATTCAATACGCCTCGGCCAATAACCTGAACGTGGGACGCAACGTGGGCGAAGTCCTCCGCGTGCTGGACGCGATCCAGTCGGACGAGCTGTGCCCTTGCAACTGGGCGCCGGGCCAAGAGTTCTTGAAGGTTTAGCGCCCTATCTCAAAACCCTGCCTCCCCCTCACCCAGCCCTGATAAAAAGTTTCCTGACTCTAACGGATTCCAGGTGCGTCCCTTTCGCGGGGAATGCGGGCCTCGCGGCTATTCATAACCCGACGCGTTAGCGAGGGACTCCCTCGCTAACGCGTCGAGCTTGCAAAGAATCAGGCACTCAAAACACCGGGGCCAGCCGCGAAAAGCCAGGGAAACTGCACCGCACCTGGAAAACGGTAGGGTGAGTCAATTTTCAATATGCGGTTGAGGTCGCGGACCATTCGGGATCGATCCGCTCGAACCCGATCCAATGCCAAGCGGCGCAAGCCCACCCCTCCCCGCGGCTTGCTGACGGCGTTTTTTATGCGCTGCGCAAGTTTTATGCGCTACGCGAGGCGCGGCGAGGAAAGCAACCTGGAGGACGACCCTGGCGTTGCCATCGCCACATGCGGAAGAACCGGACCTGTCGGCGCTTTGGGAACCTGGGGCCGACGACAAGAGTGCCGCCCACCCGCCGCTGGCGTGAGCTAGGGTTATTGAAATCGTTTTCCCTCACCCTGGTTTGGCCGCTGGAGCGCGGAGATACGCATGCGCGGATTGATCCCCATTTGGGTTCTGTTGGTTGCCACCCCGGTCGTCGCGGGCGAGCCCGGCTGGCGAGGCGTGGTCTTTGCGCAAGGCGCTGAGCGCGAGCGGATCAAATCCACCCCCATCACCGAACGTCCCTACCGCCCCTTCCACGTGTATGGCAATGCGTTGCGACGGATCCATTACCGGGGGACTTTCCTGCCGGCTCCTAGAGACTTTATCCAGAGCGGCACGTCGCTGATCACGCGCGAATAAGGCTGCATTCGCGGGGGACTTAGTTCCGCGACAAGACTCCGTCGTGGTTGAGCAGCACCGAAGCCAGCACGGTCCAGGCGGCCAGCTCGGCTGGGTCTTCGCCGTTTGAAAGTGGTCCCAACGGATCGGTGGCCATGGCGCGCGCGGCGCTGGCATCGGCTTGAAAGTGCGCGAATTCGGACTGGTAGAGCCGGCGCAGAGACTCGATTGCCGTGGGGGCGGGCGGTCGCACCAGGCAGAGTTGCCAGGCGAAGCCCAAGCGGTCGCCGAGTTGATCGCCGCCCTGTTCAACAATGCGCCGGGCCAGGGCCTGGGCCGCTTCCACGAATACCGGGTCGTTCAAGGCCACCAGGGCTTGCAGCGGCGTGTTGGTACGAAGGCGACGCACGTTGCAGATTTCTCGGCTGGGGGCGTCAAAGGTGCTCATGGCAGGGTAGGGGGTGGTTCGCCGCCAGAAGGTGTAGAGCCCTCGCCGATAGCGATCGGCGCCCACGCTGGTGGTCCAGGTGCGATCGCGGCCGTTGAAGGCGGCTCGCCAGAGGCCGTCGGGCTGCGGCGGAAACACGCTGGGTCCTCCTTGCCGCCGGCTGAGCAAACCGGCCAGCGCCAGGGCCTGATCGCGGACCAACTCGCCTTCCAACCGGTAACGCGGAGCGCGGGCCAGCCAGCGATTTTGCGGATCGAGCTGGCGATGGGCCGCGCTCAGGTGGGCGGTTTGCCGGTAGGTGGCGGAGAGCACGATTTCGCGGAGCAAACGCTTGGTGTTCCAGCCAGAGTCCATGTAGTCCACGGCCAGGTAGTCGAGCAAGGCGGGATGGCTGGGAAGCTCGCCTTGGGTGCCGAAATCTTCTTCGGTGAGCACCAGGCCCACGCCAAAAATCTGGCTCCAAATCCGGTTCACCGCGACCCGCGCCGTTAAGGGATTGCGGCGGTCGGTCAGCCAGCGGGCCACATCCAAGCGGGTGGGCTGCCCTGCTGGATGTTCGCCGGTGGAGGGGGCGGAAAGCGGATGAAACGCGGCCGGCACGCCGGGCGACACGGCTTCGCCCAAGTTGAGGAAATTGCCGGCAACCATGATGTGGGTGGCGCGGCGCTGATCGGCAGGAAGCTCCACCATGATGGGCACGGTCGGCGGCTGGGGTCGCTGTTTCTCGAAGGCCGCGATCTGATCGCGGAGCGTTTGTTCCCAGCGCTGCTGCTCGGCGGCCAGGTCGGGCAGCAGCGCGGCCTGTTGCGTTTGGAGGTTGCCCAGCTCGTTTTCGAAGCGGGCCAGCGCGTGGGCAAACTCGGCCGTGGGGGCTGGCAGCGTGGGCGATTCGTTGGGCTGATCGCGATCGGCCGTTTGGTTGAAGAAGGCAAACAGCTGGTAGTACTCGCGCTGCGAGATGGGGTCGTACTTGTGATTGTGGCACTGGGCGCAGCCAAAGGTCAGGCCCATCCAGACCTGGAGCGTGGTGTCGATGCGATCTTTGACGGCGGCCACGCGGAATTCTTCGTCGTCGGTGCCGCCTTCGGTGTTGGTCATGGTGTTGCGATGAAAGGCCGTGGCGATTTGCTGAGGGAGCGTGGCCTGGGGAAGCAGGTCGCCTGCCAGTTGATCGCGGGTGAATTCATCGTAGGGCTGATTGGCGTTGAGCGACTCGATCACCCAATCGCGATACCGCCAGATGGTGCGGAGGGGATCGGAGCCGTAGCCGGCACTGTCGGCGTAGCGGGCCTGGTCGAGCCACACGCGAGCCCAGCGTTCGCCGTACGCCGGATCGGCCAGGAAGCGATCGACCAGGGCTTCGTATGCTCCGGGGCGGTCGTCGGCCACGAAGGCGGCGACTTCGACAGGGCTGGGCGGCAGGCCGCGGAGGTCGAGGCTCAATCGCCGGATGAGCGTATGGCGATCGGCCGCCTCATTGGGGGGCAGATGGATCGCATCCAGCCGCTGGAGCACGAAGTAGTCGAGCGCCGTCCGCGGCCAGTCGCGGCGGCTGACCGAGGGCAGGGCGGGGCGAACGGGCGGCACGAACGACCAGTGCACGTCGTAGGCAGCCCCTTCGGCGATCCAGGTTCGTAGCGTCTGCTGTTGCTGGGGCGAAAGGGGCGGGCCGTGCTCGGCGGGCGGCATCCGCAGAGCGTCGTCGGTCGAGGTGATCCGGGCGACCAACTCGCTGGCGGTGGCCTGGCCGGGCACGATGGCCGCCGCGCCGCTGGCGGCCGCTTGCAGGGCATGCGGGCGGCTGTCCAACCGCAACTCGGCCTCGCGGTGCTCGGCGTCTGGCCCATGACAGGCAAAACAGTGCCGCGACAAAATGGGGCGAACGTCGCTGTTGAAATCGACCGTTTGCTGGCCGGGCTCCGACCTGGCCGGGGCAGGGCAGACGAGCGGGAACAGGAGCGGGAAGGTCCACGCCAGCAGGGTGAGGCCCAACCGCGCCGTAAAGCCCAACCGCGCTGCCGATGTCAGGGGAATGAACGTATTGCCGCCATGCGCGGGGCGCTGGGTGAGGATTCGCCAGGGATTCATGGGCCGAGTTTGCCTCGTTGCCGAGCGGAATTTCGTCTAAAGGGGGGGGCGGGCTTCGCCAGGCATGGGATTGTAATCCACCGGGCAGCCTGCATGCGAATGTTGGGGGCTGGGGACTGGGGAGTGGTTTTGGGGCGAAGGGGGGTTGGTGTTCTTTTGACGAGGTGTGCCCAGAACCTTGAGGGCGTTGAGGTTGTCTTAGCGTGAAGGATTCGCAAAACCCGCGGCGGGAAATATGCGGGGTACTCCCATCATTGGCCTGGCTTCTGTTAGGCTGGGGGTTACCCGCGGGTGGCGTTCCTCCTGGAAACTTGCCGGATGCAGGCGGGAGGGAACGCTAGTAACCGCGTGGGAGCCGAGGCTCCAGCGCTCGCGTTGTTGGCTGGATCCTTCGCCTAGTAGACAGGAGACGATCATGGTGCAGGCATCGGTCCTTGAACGGCCGACACTGGTTCTTAACCGCAACTGGCAGCCGGTGCGCGTGGCGCCCGTGGCTCGGGCATTGCTCATGGTGTGGAAGGAATCGGCGCGGGTCGTCGATCCCCACGATTACCAGACCTACGACTGGAACGATTGGTCGTTGCTGCGGCCGACCGATGGTGAACCGTACATTCAAGCGGTCGCCATGCGGCTGCGGGTGCCCGAGGTGGTAACGCTGACCGACTACGACCGGCTTCCCAGCCAGCACGTGCCGTTCAGCCGCCGCAACCTGTTCAAGCGCGACCGTTACACCTGCCAATACTGCGGCGTGCAGCCGGGCGGCAGCGAGCTCACGATTGACCACGTGGTGCCGCGCAGCCGGGGCGGCGTATCGAGCTGGACCAACTGCGTGCTGGCCTGCGTGGCTTGCAACCACAGCAAGGCTGACCGCATGCCAGACGAAGCCGGCTTTCGGCTGCGCAAGCGGCCGGTACGCCCGGAGTGGCGGCCGATTTACGCCGCGCACGACATCCGCGTGGAAAGCTGGTCCCGCTTTTTGAGCGAGGCCTACTGGAACGTGGAGCTGCAGGATTAAGCGAACAACGGCCGTAAGGCACGCACCCCGTGCGTGCCTTACGCGCCTTGCGGGCTTTTCGCAACTGGCCCCGGTGTTGTGAATTCCCTCGCTAACCAGCATTATGCAAGTGCTAGTATATCGTCCGATTCATAAGGACTTAAGTGTGCTAGCAATGCTCGACATTGGCCGTGCTAGCATCCTTAACTTCTTACACCATGGTGAGCCGTGCTAGCACTTGCATAACATTCTAACGCGTCGGGTTGTGAATCCGCGGCGAAGGCTCGCATTCCCCGCGAAAGGGACACACCTGGAATCCGTTACCTCCACTACGTCCGTTTCGATAGACGCTTGACCAGCAGTTCCGATGGGGGGAATAATAATGGCGCTGCGATTTTTGGCGAATCTCACTTTTCTGCTGTTTTGCGCGTGAAGGCGAGGTTCTTTCTTCGCTCTCTCTATTGAAGGCGGGGTTCGGTTGCCCCCTGGCGTGGATTTTCTGCAGCTTTTGAATCGGGCCCGCGGCGGAGACAAAGCGGCCCTGGGGGGGCTATTGGAACGGTATCGGCCGCTGTTGCGGCTGCTGTCGCGCCGGGCATTGGATAGCCAATGCGCGGCCCGCGTCGACCCTTCGGATATCGTTCAACAAACGCTGCTCTCGGTGTTCCGCAATTTTGCCAAGTTCCTGGGAGATGAAGCAGATGACTTTCGGGCATGGCTTATCCAGATTCATGACCGCAATCTCCAAGACGCGGTTCGCAAGCATATTTTGGCCCAAAAACGGAGCGTCCAGAACGAATCCCATGCGCCCCTCACAATCGCGGTTGACATACGGGCCAGTAGCCCCAGCCAGCGTTTGCTGGAGGGGGAGCAGTCTTTGCAGTTGGCGGCCGCGGTGGAATCGTTGCCCAGCGACCAACGCGAAGCCGTTCGCTTGCGACACCTGGAAGGCTGGTCGCTCGCACGGATCGCGACTCAGCTCAATCGATCCGATCGCGCCGTTGCCGCGCTGTTAAATCGAGGGCTGGTCACCCTGCGCGAGCGGCTCCGCAAAGAACGCAACTAAGAACTGAAGGGATCGTGGCGAGGCCGGGCCAGGTAGCGGCGAAATCAGCGTTTTGGACCGATGGCAAAGGGGTGACAGCGTGCAATTAACCGAAGCCGATCGTTTCCTCGAGATTCTGGTGGATTACCTGCGCCGTAGCGACGAGGGCGAGTGCATCGACCGCTCGGCGTTCCTCGCCCAACACGCCGATTTCGCTGTCCAACTGCAAGCTTATTTTGATGGAGCGGAAATCGTGGAAGCGATGGCCGGGCGGCAAGTGGGCGCCGTGCGAAATCCATTGCCTCGCAATACTCCACCGCGCGGGGGAGAAGGCGAGGACATGCCTGAAGAGGACATGCCTGAAAAGGAAGCCACGCACACGGAGTCTGCCGCCTCCACCAGCGGCTCCCTTGTGCGGTCGGAGGGAAAACAGGCCCGCATTAGAAAATCGTTCGGTCGTTACCGGATTCGCAAGGTGCTCGGCCAAGGAGCCATGGGCATTGTCTATTTGGCGCACGATACACAACTCGATCGCCAGGTGGCGTTGAAGATTCCCAAATTTTCGGGCGAAGATTCCGACGACGCCCTGGCGCGATTTTATCGCGAGGCGCGTTCCGCTGCCGCGTTGCGCCACGCCAACATCTGCCCGGTGTTTGACGTGGGGCAGATCGAAGGCCAGCACTATATCGCCATGGCGTTCATCGAGGGTCGCCCCTTGCGCGACTTTATTCATCGCGGCAAGCCACAACCCGAGCGGCAGTCGGCCGCGATTATTCGCAAGCTGGCTCTCGGCTTGGCGGAGGCCCATGCGGCAGGCGTGATCCATCGTGATCTCAAACCGGCCAACATTATCATCGACCGGCGGGGGGAACCGGTGATCATGGATTTTGGCCTTGCCCGCCGCACCATGGGAAATGAAGCTCACGTAACGCATAGCGGCGCGATCATTGGCACGCCCGCGTATATGTCGCCCGAGCAAGTGGAAGGCGACTCTCAACAGGTTGGACCGGCCGCCGATATCTATAGTCTGGGCGTCATTTTTTATGAACTGCTCGCCGGCAAATTGCCGTTCGATGGAGGGCTGATGGCGGTCCTCAAACAGATCACGACCCGCGAGCCCGATCTACCCTCGCGGTGGCGTCCCGGTTGCAGTCCCCGCCTGGAAGCGATCTGCCTGAAGATGATGTCCAAGTCGGTTGAGGGCCGCCATGGTTCGATGGAGGATGTAGCCGAGGCATTGGCGGATTATCTCAGAACTTTCGCGCGCGGTGGCGACCAACCGCTAGCGGCGGATACCGATGTTCGGCAATCGAATGCCACCACGGCGATCGACGAGCGGCCATCTCCGCCATGCCCGATGGTAAACTCCTCGAACCAAGTGCCGGTGACGCCGGGCTTTCACGAGGGCATTTCCATGGATTCCAGCGAGGGCCCCCTCGCCGATTCGCGCGTTTCCGCATCGGCTGCCATGGCCGCGCCGCCAGTCGCGAACGTGCCGCCCGAGTTTCAACCGCCAGAATCTCTAGCGCCCGAGTTCCAAGCCGCAGTCGCGGTGGAAGAAAACTCCGTGGGCGGCGAAGTTGGCCCGCGTGGCGCGCGAGTCAATCCAGCCGTGTCTCGCGGGGCGTCCGAGTCACGCCATCCGCGCGATTCGCGCCGGATTCGCCGCGCGGTGATGGCACTCGGAGGCGCCGCCGCGGTTCTGTTTTTGGGCATCGTGCTGTTTTTTCCCACGGCCCAGGGAACGCTACGCGTGGAAATCGCCAGCGACGACGTGGAAGTGCATGTGAAGGGAACCACCTTCGTGCTCACGGGCGCCGATGTCCAGCCCATTCAACTCGATCCGGGCGAGAAGACTTTGGTGGTCAAGCGGGGAGATTTCACGTTCGAAACGCGCTCGCTCACGCTCAAACGGGGAGAAACCGTCACCGCCAAGGTGGAATGGCTCGACGGCGAAATTCAAGTTTTGGCGAATGGAAGCAACATCGGCTCAGGCAAGCCAATTGAGGCAACATCCCCGCCGCCAGGCCTGCTGGCCCAGGGCCACGAACCCGGCATCACGGCCACCACGACCCAGCCTGACGCGGCTTCCGGGGCGACGAACCCATCGCCCGCCCGTCCCGCGGCGAGTGAAAAATCTTCAACCGCCCCGTATCGGGAGACGGCGGAATATCGTCAATTTCTTCCCGGAACCTGGTACGATGTCGATCCCAAATCACTCGTTCCCAGAGATCCATCCACTCTGAAACTTGTGGGCAACGCCTGGGAATATAGTGAACACCCAAATTGGAAAAGCCCCCTAACGGCTGAGCATATCACCGGTGCCGACTATGCAATTCGCGTCCGAGTCGAAGCGCTTGTCTCCAGCGGAAATGAAATGTGCATTGGTCTCCGGAAGTCGGCGAGCAATTCAGGCTATACCTTGGGAATCAATTGGGGGGCGCGCCAATTTTGGGGAGGATTGGACAGGGCGACGGGCTGGAACCACCTGGGAAGTCAAGACGCTCCAGGTTGGGCAGGGTGGGGCGGCGATGCGAAAGACGTAATTGAACTCACGGCTCTGGCACGCGGGAACACACTCTACGTGTTCGCTAATGGTGACCGTGTTGCCGAATTCAAGAACAATACCTATCAAGCGCCCGGAAGTTTTTGGCTGAATTCTCGGGTTCAATGTCGTTTTCGCGACGTTCAGGTGCAGTATCTCGATCAGGTTCCAGTGGTTTACGCGCCGCTGCCACTGGCGTTTGGCGAAGCCGAGATTGTTATTTCTGGGTTCCCGCGCCCGTTCGTCGTGCAAGAGCTTGACGGCCAATTCGAGATCGAGCCAACTTCAGGCGTTTCGCCGGCCATTCTTCGGGTGCGCAGCAAACCCGCAAGATCAACTTACTATTCGTTTCAAATTCATTTTCTCGATTACCAAACGTCCGTTCCCGTGAGGGGATGGTTGCATGGCGCGCCGTGGGATGTCCAATACCACGCGCTGCCAAAAGACGCCCTGTTGCCGGAACACGTTTCCGCGGTGGCGAAACAAAACTCGAACGCGGCCGAGAAAATGAACCACTTCAAACGAAATTGGACTCTCGATTCGCTACCGCCCAATCTACCGCCGGGACCATTCGCCGTGGTGGCCCAGTCCGAGTCGGAGTTGCCCGAGGGCTGGTATCGGGTTCGCGTTGGCGCCGGCAGGTCGGTTCGCGTAAAACTCGATGACAAGGTTCTGCTCGACAATTGGAATGAGCCCTCCATCGAACGAACGCTGGCGTTTACCCACGTTGCCGCGGGCAAACATCGTTGGCAAGTGGAATCGTTTCAGCCCGGTCCCCAGCAATCGCTTACCGTGCAGGTTGAGCCGTTGCCTCGCGGTCGGCCGGTCCCCAACCCCTTGACGGCGGAAGCCCAGGCGGATCGCGCCGCGGCGGAATGGACACTCTCGCTTGGCGGCCAGGTGACCATCGCGGATGAAGCGGGCAAGGAGCGCCGCATCGGCTCGGTGGACGAGTTGCCCCTTGAATTTCGCTTGCTGGCGATCAACTTTTTTGTGATGAGCGCGCAAACTTCAGAATTAGATGACGCGATGCTGGAGGGACTGGCAAACCTGCGGTCGGTGAACAGCCTGAATCTTCGGGGAACGCCGATCGGCGATGCCGGCGTGGAGAAACTGTCAGGGATGCCATCTCTGAAGCTTCTCTACCTGCATGCCACGCGCATCAGCGACGACGCACTGGCGCACATCGCAAAGCTCTCCACGTTAGAGCACCTGGATATAGGCTATAACTTCAAAATCACCGATGCCGGCTTGGCGCGCCTCACGGCGCTACCCAACATTTCGGGCATCAACTTGTTTGCCACGGGGATTACGGATGCTGCCCTGGATCACCTGGCGCAAGTCAAGACATTTCGTTACATCGAACTAAAGAACGGCAACCTCAGCGCCGCGGCGATCGAAAAGCTCCAGGGCGCGTTGCCTGAAGCGAAAATTGCAAAATAGGCCAAGGAACCCATGAAGAATAACTTTCGGGCATAGTCGCCTTTCGCTCCGCGAAAGCCGACTTTGTTTTTCGTGCCATCCCAACACGGCGAAAGGCGCTGAGCCCGCGAGGGAGTCATTGGATAGGCGCAAAGTCCGCGGCAGATTGCACGGCAACTTTTGTGGCGTGGCCTGGGACGAGGGGCGCCGGCGCGGGAGCCCGCGTTTGCGAGTTGTCGAGCGGTAGGCTGGTGCGGTTTTTGGGCTTGGGTTTGGGTTTATTGCGAGGGCTTTCGATGGTGAAGGGGCCGGATCGTGGCTCGGGGAAATCCTCCGGCTCCGTTTCTTGCGAACTGGCATGGCTGACAAACGGCAGCGGCAGCTTCACAAAGTAAAACTGTGGACCGCCGAAGAAGTTCAGCAGCCAGTAGCCCAGGTAAAGGCCCACGGCGCCGCCGCCAAACACGCCAACGGCCTGCACCAGAATGCCGGGACCCTGCTTCTTGCGCTGGCGGGCCGCCTTGGCCGACATGCTGTCGTTGTCGCCCGGCTCGGCGTTATTGCCGGCAACAACCCCTCCCATGCCGGCCCAAGGCGAGTCGTCGTCGGCATCGGCCGAGGCTTTGTGGGGCTCGCTGGCAGACGACGTATTACTTTCGTTGTCGCTCTGGTGGTCTTGGCTGGTCCCGTCGGTCGTCACTTGCAAACTGCCGGAGCCCGAGACATCGCCGGAGCTGGGCATGGTGGCGTGACCCGCGCTGTGGGCGGCGGCGGGGCCATCGGATACCGACAGACCGGTGGGGCCTGACGGTATTTCTTCGCCATCGTCGTTGAGCAAGACCAGCTTCAGGAGAAACGCCGCCTCGCAGTGAGGGCAGACGACGCCGTCGAGAAATTCGTCTGGCAATTCCAGACTTTCATGGCAGGCGGGGCAATCAACAACCGCAGACATGCATAGCTCCGAGGCACTCGCCGACGAGATCAAAGTAATTTACGCGCCGAAGTTTCCCAGCCACAAGCTGACACGAGCTCGCATCATCGAAACGCGGAACCGCGGCTGAACCACGTTCGTGCGGCACAATCGCACCCGGGGGCAATCCACGACGCCTCGCACGGGCCTATAGGGCGACGGCGGAACGGTTGTTGTCTGCCCTCCCTCCCCAGACTCTGCCAGTCTACCAACGAGGTCGCGCCGCTGGCTAGGAGTTATCCCCATTGCCGCGGCTTCGGCAGAAGAAGCGGGTCTGAGCTTTGGACCGGGGTTGGCGGCGGGCCCACGCGCGGCGGTGGAGCCGGCCAGACAAAAATTGACCCGGACGCGGCCGGCCTCTATTCTGGCAGTCGCATTGATATTCGCCGTGGCGTTGCGGGGGTGGAACCTTTTGCCGGTTGACCGCGCCCCCCCCAATGCCCGCCGGCCAGCCCCACCGAATTAACCGCTTTGCAGGGGAGGACTTACCCTCGTGCGTGCATCTCGTTGTCCACGGTTGCCTGCTTGCGTGCCCTCCTCCCCCGAAGCTCAGGCCAGGCCGGTGCTGTCCCTGCTGTTTGGCCATTTGTCCGTCATCCGGCTGGTGGTGGTTGGTCTGCTGGCGCTGCCGGTCGTGGGGCCAACGGCCCTGGCCGACGACTATTACGACCGCCAACAGGCGAGCCCTCGGGCTTATGCTTCGCGTTTGTCCCCTGGCCAGGCCAAGAACGGGACGCTGGTTCGCCGCGACCCCATCGCGCTGCAGTTGGCCAACGGCGATCGTTCGCTGCTGGTTGCCGGCGCCGGCAGCGGCTCGGTGCAGCGGCTCGACCTGGCCGGCGGCAAGGTGGTCGACGAACTAGCGGTGGGCGAGCGGCTGAGTGCCCTGGCCAGCATGGCCGACGGACGCTGGGTCTTTGCCACCGACGAGACGGGGCACGCCCTGGCGCTGATCGACGGCTCGGGCAAGAAGCTTCGCCTGGCTGCCAGGGTGGAAGTTCCGCGGTACCCCGTCGGCCTGACGGTGGATGCCGCGCGAGGCAAGGTTTATGTCGGTTCGCTCTGGTCGCGGCGGCTGGCGGTGGTGGCGGCCGACCTGCAAGCCGATCCGCCGCGGTTACGGGTCGAACAGGTCATCGATCTACCGTTCGCGCCGCGGCGGTTGCTGCTGACCAACGCCGGGGCGCGGTTGCTGATTGCCGACGCCTTTGCCGGCCGGTTCGCCATGTTCGACACCCAGGCGGGCAAGGTCGAGCAAGTTCGCGAACTGCCTGCCCATCATATCCGCGGACTAACGCTCAGCAGCGATGGCGAGCGGGTGCTGGTGGCCCATCAAATCTTGAACGACCTGGCCGAAACCACGCACAACGACGTGCACTGGGGCGTGCTGATGGCCAACGTGCTGCGGTGGATTCCGCTGGGCGGCATCCTGGATTCCACCTCGCCCATCCTGGCCAAGAGCCACGTGCACCTCACGGGCGATAATACTTCGGCCGGCGGCGATCCGGCCGAGGTGGCCATTACCGCCGACGGCTGCGCGGTGGTGGCGCTCTCGGGCGTCAACCAAGTTGGCATTGGCTACGAGACCGACTTCACGCTGCGGCGCGTGATGGTGGGCCAGCGACCCACGGCCGTGACGATTTCAGCAAATGGCAAAACGGCTTACGTGGCCAACACGTTCGATGACACGATTAGCGTGGTGGATATCGAGCGGGGCGAGGTGGAGCGAACGCTGTCGCTCGGCGCCAGGCGTTCGGCCAGTGAAGCGGAGATTGGCGAACTGCTGTTCTACGACGCGCGGATTGCGCTCGATGGCTGGTTCAGTTGCCACAGTTGCCATACCGATGGGCAATCGAACGGTTTTTTGGCCGATACCCGCGGCGACCATTCGTTTGGCGCGGCCAAACGGGTATTGCCGCTGGGCGATGTCACCCACACGGGGCCTTGGGGATGGACGGGCAAGCAGCCCAGCCTGACGGAGCAAATCGGGCGCTCGGTGGAAAGCACCATGCAGGGCGTGCCGCTGGCGGATGAAGACGTGGCGGCCTTGGTGGCCTATTTGAAAACCATCCAGCCGGCGCCCTCGCTGGCAGCCGCTCGCGACGAGGCCGACCCGGTAGCCATCGCCGCGGGGCAGTCCATCTTCCAGGCGCAGGGCTGCGTGAACTGTCACCAGGCCGGCCGGTACACTTCGGGGGAAGCCTACGATGTGGGCCTGGCCGACAAGCTGGGGAACAAGCAGTTCAACCCACCTTCGCTGCGCGGCGTCAGCCAACGCGATGCCCTGTTCCACGACAACCGCGCGGCCTCGCTGGAGGAGGTGCTGGTGAAGTTTCAGCACCAGTTGCCGGAACCGCTGGCGGAGGAAGAACTGCGGCATTTGCTGGCGTTTTTGCGAAGTTTGTAAGGAACGACAACCCCTGCGGCACGGCGGTCTGGGCCGTGAAGAAACGGAGATTGGCTGGCTAGGGCAATGGGACTTGGAGAGCGCCTGTTCAAAACGACTAAAACGGCATGCAGGCGGGGAGGGGAGTCGTGCAAGTCGTATTTGAATCTTCGCCCGACGACATCGCCAATCTGAACTACTGGCGCAAACGGCTTGTTTTTGTCTTCGGAAGCCTGCTCACGATTTCGTTGGCCACGTTGCCTGCCGCTTGGGTTCTTTATCTTTATCAAGCGTGGCTTGCCCTGTGGATTGCGGAGGGGGCCTTAGCGGTTCTCATTATTGTGCTGCTCTGCCAGGAGGCTCCAGAACCGCCGGATCCGTTGTTGGTAACCGGTCGCACGATGGTCACCCTGAAGCCCAGGGATCTTCGTGTTGAGTCGGAATTGGGTTGGGCGGAATGGGACTGGTCATGGATAGGGCGGCTTGCAGAATCGAAACATAGTTTGAGGTTCAAGTGCGGCGACGTGTGCTTGCCTCGCATACCCAAGGCTGCATTCGCGAGTCAAGAAGTCATGGAAGCATTCTGCTTGGAGGCGCGAAGCTTGATTGCCGGCGGGGCGAAGTTGAGCGAGCCGTGCTACGTGCCGGAGGTTCCGCAACCCCGGGCAAGCGTGAACCCGCACCTGCCGGGCGACATGCAAGTGACCTTTCAAAAGACCACGAGCGAATCGTGGCTGTATGAGACGCCTTCGGATATGCAGCATCGTGGCAACATGAGAGTTGTGCAAAGATTGGCGGGAGCCATCGTTTGCGCATTGCTGGGCTGGGGCATCCTACATTGGTTCCAGGCGGGGCAGGGGGTCGCCCAGATTGTCGTGGCATGCATTGCCTTCATTTTGATCTTCTTTGCCTCGATGCTGTTCGCGTTTGTGTTGCTGGAAACATGGTCTCATTGGTTTGCTGCTGGAAATGCAGGGGATCGCAAGACGCTCACGGTAAGTGCAGCGGGGTTGCACTGCGCAGGGCAGAGCTGGATGGCCTTCGCTCGCTGGGCCTATATTAGCCGTGTGGCGCTCGATGCCGAAAACGTGGTGTTCTTTGACATCCGGCCGATCCCAAAATTGATCGTTCCCGTCCAAGCTTTCTCTAATGCAGCAGCGGCCGAGGAGTTTGTGCGGGCCGTCCGCACATTCATGGGCGCGGACAACTGGCAGCAATGGAGCAAGTATTTTCCCCCGGAGATCGGCGACTGCGACTCCTATTACGGAGGTCGATGAGAGTTTGGTGCTTGGACTTCCGGCGGTGTCGCTGCGCTCGGGCCGCCGGCTACGGGCTGCAAACCCCTGCGGGGTAAATGCGGTCAAGGTTTTGGACCCTCGTTTGCCAAATTGATCGTTTCTCCGCCGCGACTGGATTCCCGCGTGCGCGGGAATGACGACTACCTAGGGATATTATTCCGTCCTCGATACTTATTCTTCAGGTGATGCTAAAGCGGTCAACCCTATGCATGTTACGTGTGAAATATCGGCAAGCGAGTTGGCCCATTGGCGGCGGGTCGCGTCGCCTGGGATGCGGTTCCGGGGCGCCCTGAATTACGTCACGATCTTCTCATTGATCGGCCTGCCAGGAACCTGTTTGTTAGCCGCCTTTGGGGCCTGGTCTGCCTTGGCGGTGGCGACGGGTTGCCTGGTTTGCGGTGCCGTTGCATTCATCGTTTGGCAACGGCGCATTCAGCAGTCCCACCTGCACCGCTTGCGAAAGCTTACGGTGTGCGCTGGCCCCCAAAGTTTAAGGAGCGAAGCCGATCCAGGCTGGACGGAATGGGACTGGTCCCACGCGCGCAAGGTTATGTCCTCCGGCGCCGGGCTGTTGATCGTGGTTGGCAAATCGTCGCTGCTACCCGTTTTCAAGCAGGCGTTCTCCACGGAGGAAGCGTTCGAGCAATTCGCGCAGGTGGTCCGCCGCGAGGTGGCCGCCGCCCGTTTGTCGTCGCCTCGATTCCAGCCGGCGATTCCCGCGCCCCAAGCTTCCACCAACGAACAAACGCCTGGGGACATGCAGGTGACCTACCAGCCCGACCCGAAGAGGGAGTTTGACTACATGGAAGCGCGCCACTCGACCAACCCCAAACAAGTATCCTTCCCGCGGTCGATTGGCACCGCCTTTCCCTGGGCGTTTTTGGCCGTTGTCATCATGTTCGCGGTAGAAGATGCACACTGGCTGCTCGTGAGCGTTGTGGGCTTGGTCGCCTATTTTGTGTTCAACCTGGCCCTGTTCTCCGCTGCCGGTCCCATTCAACGCATCATCATGCGCTGGGGGCTCGACAGCCTGAGCCTGGATTCGCGGACGCTCACCATCTCGACGGCCGGGCTCAGCTTTGTTGGGCCGACGTGGAGATCCTTTAGCACCTGGGCCAGTCTGGGGAGGGCCGAAAACCATCCCCGGGAAGTCGTGCTGTACTACCTGCAGGGAAGGACGCCGACGATCATCCCCCTGGCGGCCTTCGCCAGTGCCAGCGATGCCGACGAGTTTGTGCGGGCCGTCCACGCTTTTCAAGCCTTGGCCAAACGGCAGGAACGGTCGGCGGGCGTATTGACGGTGGTTGACGACGATTCCGGGCAACCGCCTGATGCGATATAAAGAGGGGAGGCTGCATGCAGGCCTGGTTGGCCCACTCTCCAAGCGTGGGCGAGCGCTCTTGGCAGTAATGGTGTTGGCTTCACGATGCTGCCATTGGGCGGCGGCAAAGATCGATGGTCCGCGGAGCTTAAAACGTGCGGGTCGAGTTTGAAATTTATTCGGGTGACTTTTCCCGTTACACGCGGGCGCTTCCGCTTTTGCAGCGCTGGCGACGGTTCCGAAGCGCGCTACGAACATTGGCGATGCTCTGCCTGCCCGGCGCGGTATTGCTGTCGATCTGGGGAACCGTGGGGGGACTGATCGCGGCCGGAATGGGGATGCTCGCCATTTGCCTGTTGTTTTGGTGGCTCCAGCGGCGGGCCGAGCGCCGACTGGTTGCGGTGCTGCAACGCATGGCCATTGAACTCAAACCCGATTGCCTGCGTGCCGAAACCGAATATGGCTGGACGGAACGGGACTGGTCGGGCGTGCGGCAAGTGTATGAATCGGCCGAATGTTGGTTGATGACGATCGGGGAGGGGCACTACTACGCCGTGCCCAAGGCGGCTTTCGCGTCGGCGGCGGAAGGTGAGCGGTTCGCCGCCGAGCTTCGCCGCCTGGTTGCCGCGGGCGCGCGCTCGGCCGTGCCCAGGCTGGCGCCGCAGGCCCCCAACCTGGCGCTGATCCAGCAAGCGGGCGACGTGGCCACGCAGGTGAGCTTTGTTACCACGGCGGTGCAGTTCCACGACGCCAACCAATATGCGGCCTCGCCCAACGCCAAGCCGTTGACCACTGGGGCCGCGGTGCGATCGATCTTGCTTTCGGCCGGAAGCGGCATCGCCATCATGTTCGTGGAACGCGGTATCGAGCCAAACCTGATGATCCAGTTTGCGGTGTTTATGCTGTTGATGTTGGCCGTGCTGACGCTGCTTCGTCTCTGGGCTCGCACCCGCTGGGAAAAGTTTGCCGAGCCCACCCTGCTCGGCCCTCGCGCGTTGACGCTCACGCGAGAGGGTCTGTGGTGGACCGGACCCGACTGGCAATCCTATTCCCGCTGGGAAATGATCGGCCGAGCTCAACAGGTAGGCGACCTGCTGGCGATCTACAGCATTCAACCGCAAGCCGTGGCGGTGATTCCTGTCAGCGCATTCTCCAGCGAATTGGAGGCCGAAGCCTTTTTGGAGACGGTGACCATGTTCCAAGGCATGGCTGAGCATCGGCGGCAGGCACAAGACCTGCCCATGCTCACGGTTGTGAGCGACAATCCTTATCAGCCCCCTTCGACCATGTGAATTGTCGGCAAGTTTCGCCGCGCTCCGCCGACAGCTTGATTTTGGGCTGATATTCAACTATTCATAAGAACGTCTTTTGCAGGCCCCGCCCCTCGGTCCTTCCCTCGCCGCGTTGCCATGATCATCCGACCACTTTTTGCTTGCTGCGTGGCCGAATTCATTGGCACGTTTCTGCTGGTTTTTTTGGGTTGCGGCGCGGTGCACGTGGCCGTGTTGACGGGCGACCTCACCGGGCTGTGGCAGGTGGGCGTGGTGTGGGGCATTGCGATCATGGGGGCCATTTACAGCGTGGGGGCGGTCAGCGGAGCCCACATCAACCCGGCGATTACGTTTGGCATGGCGGCCTGGCGGTTGTTTCCGGCCACGCGAATCTTGCCTTACGTGGCTTCGCAATTGGCGGGGGCGTTTGTGGCGGCGGCGGCCCTCTATGCGCTGTTTCAACCGCAGTTGGCCGCAAAAGAAGCCGCCAAGAGCGTGGTCCGCGGCGAGCTGGGCAGCGAAATTACCGCCATGTGCTACTGCGAGTTCTTCCCCAACCCCGGCGCGCTGGCCAGCGGCGAGGGGCCGCTCAATATCGAGGAACTGATTGCCCGGCAAGCGTTGGTTTCGGAATGGACCGCCTGCCTGGCCGAGTTTCTGGGAACCTTGATCCTGGGCATGGTGGTGGCGGCCGTGACCAACGACGCCAGCTTGCTCGGGCCCCAGCGGATGGCGCCGCTATTCATTGGCTTTACCGTGGCGGCGCTGATCTGCGTGATCGCGCCCTTGACGCAGGCTTGTTTCAATCCGGCCCGCGACTTTGGGCCGCGCCTGTTTGCGGCGGTCGCCGGTTGGGGTGAAGTGGCGTTGCCAGGCTTGCGCTCGCCAACGGGCTTTTTCACCGTGTATCTGCTGGCCCCCATTGCTGGCGGCGTGACCGGGATTGGCCTGTATCAAAAACTGCTGCGACCCCATTCTTCGCACGCGCCCGGCCCAGCCAAGGCGGGAGAGTCATCGTGAAAGCATTTTTCCCTTGTCGCCAGTTGCTGCCGCTCCTAGTCCTATTGCTGCTCTGCTTGAGCGCGTGGGCTGAAGAGGTCGTCCGTCTTTCGCCCGCTCAACCGTATCAGGCCGAGCTTTCCAAGCCGGTGACGCACCAGGTCGATTTTTCGGTGGTGGTCACGCCTCCCTATCATTGCCAAAAGCTCAAGGTGTGGCTGCCGCTGCCGCCCGCGGACGATGCTCAAATCATCAGCGACTCGCGGCTCACCACGTTTCCGATGGAAGTGAAGCCCACCATCGACACCGAGCCCACCTATGGCAATCGGTTCGCCTACTTTGAGTTTCATGAGCCGCAAGGCGCTCAGATGATTCGGCACCAGTTCACTGCCAGACTGCACGAATTGCGGTGGAAGGTGAACGCCGAGCAGGTGACGAAGCCCGGCGAGTGGCCGGAGTCGTTCGCGCCTTACTTCAAGCAGCCTGAGTTGGGCAATCGCGAGGCGTTTGACACCCTGGTGGCCCATCTGGTGCCGCGGCCCGGCAAGGGATTGGGGGATTTGAAGGCGGCCATGCAGTGGATCGACGCCAATGTGAGCTACGATCACGCTAACGCTTCGCTCCGCGCCGACCCCAACCGCGCGTTGACCACCCGCCGCGGCCATTGCAGCGATTACCACGGTTTGTGCGCCGCCTTGGGCCGCGAGTTGGGCTATCCCACCCGCGTAACCTATGGCCTGTCGCTGGTGCCCAAGAACTCGCCTTCGCACTGCAAGCTGGAAGCCTACTTGCCGCCTTACGGCTGGGTGAGCTTCGACCTTTCCGAAACGCAAAAGCTGGTTCAAAAGGTCCAGTCGGCGGCGGAGCTGTCGGCCGCGCAAAAGGAGACACTCGCGGCCGCGGCCAAGGCCCGGTTGCACGCCGGCTTTCGCGAGAATAGCTGGCTGCTGCTCACCCGCGGCGCCAACTACGAGCTGGCGCCCAAGGCCAGCCGTGCGGTTTCGGTGGTGCGAACCATCTATGCCGAGGCCGATGGCGAACCGCTGCCCGAGCCTGACCCGGCCAACGCGGAAAAACGCGAATTCGCCTGGATGACGCTCCACCGCTACCAGGCGGATCGGCCGTTTGCGGAGCCGTTTAAGGATTGGAAGACGCTGGAGAAGTGAACGGCGTCCATTGCTCGATCCGCAGTAAGAAATCTCCAACGCGATAGAATAGAATAGGCTTGGAGAAACTGCGTTCATTTCATTGTGGAGGCCCTGTCTGGTCGCATTCGCGTTTTTACCTCACACTTAATTGAGGGCACAATCCGCTTAAGATCGTCCCAAATAATGCGTGGATTCAATGGAACAGTGATTGTGCCTGAATCGAAGAGCCAATCTCGCGACTTCAATGGCACTCGAATTTCTTTCCACGACCATGATTCCAAGTTAGGACCCGGTATCCGAACGAAGCTCGCCACCCTTCCGCCGAAAAAGGACGACTCGACATGCCAATCACCGTCAATGTGCTGGAGCCGAAACGCGTGCCCACTAAAATCACGAAAGCCTTGGACAGCTGACGGATCTACAAATCCATTCCTGCTAAAGACAGTGGGATCTGCCGCGACTTCGTCGAGAATAAACTCGATTGTATTACGAAAGCAATCTCGGTTTACAGGTGTATTCGGACAGTACGCGGCCAGCAAATTCATACCAAGCTTCATCAATGCTCTAAGCACGACACGCATATCGAAACAGAGGCGAAACGATGGACTCGTTGAGCCTACTTCACGATCAAATGACCGTGTAGACGGTAGCGACGCAAACTCACTAAGTTGATGCAGGCAAAGCCGCCGGCCATCATTGTTTTTATATCGAACAATAAAGGATGCCCTCTCGTCCCTCCGTAGGCTTGACGCCAATTCAAAAATTGGTGTTCGCGAGAACATCCGCGGCGGAAAGCGAAACCCAAGTTCGATCGCGGCAAGATCGCTGATCCGCTCGAAGATAAGTCATTTCTTTTTCGGCAACTCGATGTGTTTTTGAAACGCCCTGAATGCCGACTTCACAATCACATGAGCAGTGTTTTCCATTCCAAATTGAAGTGCTTCAGCGTAGTCGAATCTTAGGGTAGGCCCGGAAGCAAGGAACAGAATCTGTGGATAGACGTGCATTTGCTCAGTTTCGAGATCGGGTTTTGCCTCGACCAACACATTTCCAGATGTTTGGTCGACTTCCCAAGCTTGCAGAAGCGCAGAATTGAATGCTTCCGCTCCCGCGATTGCAATTGGGGACCGAGTGCAAAACTCGTTGTCTAGTTCCGACAGTTTTCCATTGTTGCAGTCTTTGCAAACATTGCGGCTGGGGCATTCATCGCGAATCGTAAGCGTTCCCCCAATTGCTTTCGCAACAATGTGTTCCCCTCTCCTTGCTCCAGTTGTAGCATTTCCGCAATAGACGCACGCTATCTTGCTGGGCGCGAGATTCTTTGGTGCCATCTATTCCGATTCCTCGCTTAGGGACCGCCAACGATTTGCTTGAGGCAAGCGAGGATCGAAGTCGGCCTGGACCACCAGAACCGGACGATCCTTCGGAGACGAACCGTCCGCGGTGGGAAAGGCGGCGATATAAACGTCGCCGCGCTTCATTCAATCGGCCCTGCCGAGTCGGCGTCGTCAAACATTTGATTCGCCAAGGCGTTCATCTCACCAGCCGTCCAGGGAGAGTCGTCGTAAAGCCGTCGTACTTTTTCGTAAACGTCTTTGCGAATCAACACGCACTCGGTGTGGTCGATCACCACGGAAATCGGCTGTCCGCTCTCGATGGCTTGGCGTTGATCTTCGGAAAGTTGCATGGGTTCCTCCATTCCGCAATTATCGGCAGTGCGGTCGGGCGGAGCAATGTTGAAACGACTTTTTAGGGCGCTGGAATCTGGCCGTTCGGCAATCGCGGCCCACCCCTCTCCGCCTTGCTCACGTTGGGCTTCACCAAAATTCCCAAAAAAATACAGGTAGGAACGTGCCTGGCTTTTGTGGTAGGTATGATCTTAACGCGGGTAAACGGCAATCGAACGCGGGAGGCATTAAGGTTCTCTGCAACTTGCAGAGATGATAACGAGCAAGAAACTACCCGCTGCCAAGAAAGTTGCACCTTGGGCGGGGGTGAGACAGAATCAAATCTAGGATGGCACGAAAAACAAAGTCGGCTTTCGCGGAGCGAAAGGCGACTATGCCCGAAAATTATTCTTCATGGGTTCCCTACGGGGAGCAATCGGCGACGATGGCGCGCGGCGACTCGTTCGCTCCCGCCCCATGCCACTCCCCGCCCTGGCAACCCCTGCTTGGCTATTCCCCAACTGTGGAAGGATGCACTCGATGGCACGTATTCGCTCATTAGGCCGGGGTCCGCTTTCACGCCGGACGTTTCTCCGCGGCGCGGGCGTGGCCCTTAGCTTGCCGATGCTGGACGCCATGCTGCCCGCCTTTGGGGCCGGTGCAGCGCAGGCCCCGCCGCGACGGATGGTGGCCATCGAAACCAACATGGGCATCCTGCCGCAGTTCTTCTTTCCCGAGCAGACGGGCCGCGACTACGAGCTCACGCCGTACCTGGAAAAGCTGGCGGCCCATCGCCACAACATGACGGTTTTTTCGGGCGTGAGCCTGCCGGGCGTCACCGGCGCGCACGCGGCCGAGAAATGCTTTTTGACCGGCACGCCCCATCCCGAGCGCGGCGGATTTCGCAACTGGGTTTCGCTCGATCAGTTCGCGGCCGAGCACGTGGGGAACCACACGCGCTACCCCTCGCTGATTTTGGCGGTGAGCAACGAGGGAGGACAAACGCTCAGCTTTACCCGGAGCGGCGCGCCCATTTCGGCCGAGCGCAGCCCTAAGAAGTTGTTTCAAAAACTGTTCGTGCAAGGCCAGGCCAACGAGGTCGCGGCGAATGTGGAAGCTTTGAAGCAAGGCCGCAGCATGCTCGATTTTGTGGGCGAGCAGGCCAAGCGGCTCAATCGGTCGCTGTCGCCGGCCGATCAAGGTCGGATGGACCAATACTTTTCGTCGGTGCGCGAGCTCGAGCGGCGGCTCAACAGCGCCGAAGAATGGGAATACAAAGACAAACCCCAGGTAGAAGCCAAACCGCCCGAAGACATTACCGACGCGCGCGAGTTCGTGCTGCAAACCGATGCCATGTTCGATGTGATCAAGCTGGCCATCGAAACCGATTCCACCCGGCTGGTGTCGGTGTTTATCGATACCACCGTGATCCACAACATTACGCACCACGGCAATCGGCCCGAGGTGCTGACCGAACTGCGAGGCCACGAAGAAAACCAGTTCGGGGCACTCAACCGCTTCCTCACGTCGCTGGCCGATTCCAAAGAACAAGGCGAAACGCTGCTCGATCGCACGATGGTTCTTTACGGCACCTGCATGGGCAGCGCCAACAGCCATTCCAACGTTAACCTGCCGGTGCTGCTGGCTGGCGGCGGCTTCCGGCATGGCCAGCACCTGGCCTTCGACAAACAACAGAACTATCCGCTCAGTAACCTCTATCTATCCATGCTGCACCGGTTGGGCATTGAGACGGGCGCCTTCTCCACATCGACCGGCGCCATGCGAGGATTGGAACTGGCATGAACGCAGGCCCCATGATGCGAAACCTCCTTCCGGCGGCGGCGGTGGTCTTGCTGGCGGCGATTGCTTCGCCCGCGATGTCTATTGCTTCGCCCGCGATGGCGGCGGATTTCAAGCCGCAAACATTCTTTGCGCGGCACTGCCTCGATTGCCACGCTGGCAGCCAGGCCGAGGCGGGCCTCGATCTGGCAGCGCTGCCGATCGATTGGGCGAACGCCGAGAATTTTGCCCGATGGGTGAAGATTCACGATCGCCTGGCGGCTGGTGAAATGCCTCCCCAGGACAGCCCTCGCCCTGCGGCGAATGAGCTGGCGAGCGTGGTGAGCGGATTGAAAAGTCAACTGATTCAGGCCGAGCAAGTTCGGCTTCGCCAGCAACCGCGCACCGGTATTCGTCGGCTCACGCGGGCGGAGTACGAAAACACGCTCCGCGACCTGTTCGACATGCCTGGCCTGGCGGTGCAAGGCGGTTTGCCGGCCGACGGTTCGGCGCACGGGTTCGATAAGAATGCCGACGCCCTCGATATCTCGCACGTGAACATGGCCAGGTATGTGGAAGCGGCCGATCTCGCGCTCGACCTGGCCATTGCCACGCAGCCCGAGCCGCCCCCGCTGGAAAAGCAACGCATTTCGCTGGCCAGCCAATACATTGTGCGGTTGATTTTGTTCAATGGCGATGCGGTGTTGCTCAAAGACGGCCAGCCCGATCCCGATTTTCCCCCCTCGGGCGAACACAAGCACATCGATCCCACGGCGCACGCGCGGATGGGCTCGTTCAACGAGCAAAGCTCGGTCGGCATCTTTCGGCACGAAGACGAGTCGTTCCGCCCCACGTTCCAAGCGTTCGCCGCGTTGTACCCCGGCCAGTATCGCGTGAGGGCATCGTTCTGGAGTTTTCAGTGGGACAAGGGCCGCGTGCTTCCCGCTCGCGGCGTGGAGGCCGCGCGACTCTCGGCGGTTCAGCTCACCGAAAACGGCCGCGGCGGAGGGCACCCCAGCTACGTGCTCGGATATTTCGACGCTCCGCCCAACAAGCCGCGGGTGCATGAGTTCGTGACCTGGCTCAATCGCAAGGAAACGTTCGGCTTCAATGCCTCTTCGCTGGCGCCGGTGGTCAACTACACCCGCCAGGGCAGGGCGATGGCCTTCACCGGGCCAGGCATCGCCTGCGACTATTTAGAAGTGGAGGGTCCGCTGCACGACATCTGGCCCCCCGCCAGCCATCGGCTGCTGTTTGGCGAACTTCCGCTGGAGGAGTTCAAAGCGGCCGAGCACCCCAACATGCAAGGCCCCCGGCGAACGCCGCTCAAGCAAGAAATTATCAGCGCGACCAACCGGCCGGTTCCCGTGGCCGGGCTGTGGACCGTGCACAGCGAAGACCCGCTGGCCGACGCCGAGCGGTTGCTGACGGCGTTTCTGCCCAAGGCGTTTCGCCGCCCGGTCGATAACGAAGTGCGCCAAGCCTATGTGCAATTGGTGGCCGAGCGATTGCAGGCCGGCGACTGCTTTGAGTTGGCCATGCGTTACGCGTATCGGGCCGCGCTCTGCTCGCCCGACTTTCTCTATCACGTGGAGCCGGCGGGGCAACTCGACGACCATGCCCTGGCGTGCCGCCTTTCGTACTTCTTTTGGAATTCGCTGCCCGACCAGGAACTGATTGACCTGGCCAACGGCGGCAAATTGCGGGCACCCGAGGAATTAAAAGCTCAGGTGGAGCGGATGCTTAAGCATCCCAAGAGCGATCGCTTTATTGAAGACTTCCTCGGCCAATGGCTCAAGCTGCGGCAGATTGCGGCGAACGATCCGGATCGGCAGTTGTATCCGGAGTTCAGCCCTTACTTGCAAGACTCGATGGTGGCCGAAACCAGGGCCTACTTCCGCGAGTTGATTCGCGAGAACCTCACGGCGAGCCACCTGGTGAAGTCTAACTTTGCCATGCTTAACGAAAAGCTGGCCAGGCACTACGGCATTGACGGCGTGAGCGGCTCGCAGGTGCGGCGGGTGGAGCTCCCGGCCGATCATCCGCGAGGGCCGTTCTTAACGCAGGCCGCCATTCTGAAGGTGACTGCCAACGGCACCACGACTTCGCCCGTGCCGCGAGGAGCCTTTGTGATGGCGCGACTGCTGGGCCAGGAGCCCGACCCGCCCCCGCCCAATACGCCGGCCATCGAGCCCGACGTGCGGGGAGCGAAAACCATTCGCGAACAGTTGGACCTGCATCGCAACCAAACCGTTTGCGCCGGCTGCCATGCCAAGCTGGACCCGCCCGGCTTTGCCTTGGAAGCCTTCGACGTGATCGGCGGCTGGCGCGAGCGTTACCGCTCGATTGGCGATGGCGAGCCGGCGCCGCGGGGCAACATCGATCCGTTCATTTCCGTTCGATTCAAGCTAGGGCCCGCGGTCGATAGCTCCGGCGTGCTGCCCGACGGCCGGCAGTTTGCGGATATCCGCAAGTTTCAATCGATCTTGGCGACGGAACAACCGCTGCTGCTGGCCAACCTGGCCGAGCAACTCACGGTTTACAGCACCGGCCACGCCGTAATGTTCGGCGAGCGCGACGCGATTGCGAACCTGGTCGCCAAGACCCAGAAGCAGGGCGGCGGGATTCGCGCGCTGATTCATGAGTTGGTGCAAAGCGCGATCTTTCAAACCAAGTAGTCAAGTTCCGTGGAATCAATCGTCATCCCCGCGCAGGTCAAGATGAACCGGACTGTCAGACAGGCCTTGATGATCGTCGCGGCATTATTTCTTGCCAGCGCGGCCCAATTTGGCTCCGCCCAAGACGCTCAAGACATTCAGAATGCAAACTCTGACAATTCGCGAACGGCAACCTATCGGGTGATGGGCCTGTTCGCGCCCGATCGCCAGGGCGCTTTCCGCGCGGCCGTGGCCCAAATGGCGGATGTGAAACTGGTAAGCATCGATTTCGCGGCCGGCGAGGCCACCCTGTCGTTCGACCCGGCCGTGGCGTTGCCAGGCGCCAAGCCAGAGCAATTTTTGGAGCGCTTGAGTCAGAATTTGCGAAAGGCGCCAGGCAGCACCTTCAGCCTGCATCCTCGACTGGAGATCCCTCGCGAACAGCGCCAACATATCAAGATCGCCGTGGCGGGGCTCGATTGCCAAGGTTGCTGCCTGGGGGCTTATGAAATTGTGGCCAAGCTGGAGGGCGTGGCGCAGGCAACCGCCAGTTTCAAGGCGGGGCTGATCACGGCCACCATCGACACCAGCAAGGTGACTCAAGCCGCCATCGAATCTGCCCTGGAAGCCAAGGGCGTGACCGTGGTGAAGCCTTAGAACGAACTGACGGAAAGTCGCCTTTCGCTCCGCGAAAGCCGAACTTAGGCGCCCGGCAACTTCTTGCCCTTGAGTTCCCAAATGTAGCGGACCACTTCCGCCAAGGCGCCCCACAGATCGGTGGGGATTGGCTGGTTGAGTTCCGCCTGGGCGTATAGGGCTCGGGCCAGCGGTTTGCGCTCCACGATGGGAATACCATGTTCGAGCGCCAGGCGGCGAATCCGCTGCGCGATGGCGTCTTCGCCCTTGGCCACGACGACCGGGGCGGCCATCGTCTGGTCGTCGTACTTGATGGCGATGGCTAGTTCGGTCGGGTTGGTCACCACGAAATCTGCCTTGGGAACCGCCGTGGCCAACTGGCTTTCCACAATCTGACGGTGAATTTGCTTCCGCCGGGCGGCAATCATGGGATCGCCCTGCGTGTTCTTCATTTCGTCGCGGAGTTCCTGCGTCGTCATCTTCAGATCTTGTTCATGCTTCCATTTCTGAAAGCCATAGTCCAGCACGGCCAGAATCAAGAGGGCCACCGCGATCTTGACGGCCGTCCATAGCATCAAATCCGTCATTTGCCAGGCAATCTGGGCCACGCTCAAATCGGCCAGCGTGAGCACGTCGTCCATCCGTTGCCAGAGGCAGAGATAGGCGATCACGCCGATCAAGCAGACCTTCACCAACCCAAACACCAGCCGCATGAACGACGAGATGGAAAAGATACGGCCGAATCCGCTGATCGGGTTCACGCGACCGAAGTTCAAGCCAACTGCCGTGGGCACGAACATGATTCCGGTTTGCGCAACCTGCACGCCCACGGCGGTGAGAAACATCAAGCCCAGAATGGGAAACAAGATGCCGCCCAGATTGGTGGCCATTTGATGCCACTGGGAGACCACGAACTCGGGCTCGAGGGTCACCCAGGCTTCGCCCCCCAGATGGCTCATGGTAATGTTGTGGAAGAAGTCCGTCGCTTCCTTGCCCAGCCACAGCAGAATGCCGAGGCCTGTCAGCAGCAGAGCGGCGGAGCCCAGATCCTGACTCTTGGCAACCTGGCCTTCTTCGCGCGCGCGCTGACGCTTGTGCGGTGTCGCGTCATGTGTTTTATCGCCTTGCTGTTCCATGCGCCATGCAGCGAAGTGTCAGAGTGGTTTCTGGCTAAGAGCCTATTCGAGAACTCTGTTTCCCCCTCCCCCCAGCCCTCTCCCGCGAGGGGCGAGGGAGTATTTGGATAGGCTCTAAATGCCAGCGACGGATCAAACCGTCAGGTGAGCCAGTCGTCGGGCAATTGCGTGCCGATGGTGTCGAACAGGCGTTGCAGCACAGGCTCCAATTCATCTTGAAAAACCCAGCTTACCGAACCCAGCGACAAGGCGACCACGCCCGCGGCCAACAGCGCGTTGAGACCCACGCCCACGGTCATCACATTCAGCTGAGGCAGGGCCCGGCCGATGAGCCCGAGGACCACGGTGGCCAGCAGCAGGGCGGCCACGGCGGGGGCGGCCACGCGCACGGCCAGACCAAAGCTCAATGCGGTAATATCGTTCAGCATTTCAGGCAGCAGCAATGTCACGGGGCTTTGCCCCAGCGGCACGGTGGAGAACGATTCGAGCAGCCCCGCGATCAAGGCTCGATGTCCGCCCACGCAGAGGAAGATCACGGTGGCCATGAGGTACAAGAAATGCCCCAGCACGGGGGTGCTGCTATCGAGGGTGGGGTTGAACACATCGGCCATGGAGAGACCGCTGGCCTGACTGATGAGCATGCCGCCCAATTGCACGCCTGTCAGCAGCAGCCACACGCCGGCGCCCAAGGCAAACCCCAGGATCAGCTCCGTGCCTACATACATGAGAAAGTCGAGCATGGTGGCCGGCTGGGGAACGCTCACGCTCCAATTGACGGGCAGCATGATCAGGGCCAGCGACGCGGCGAACAAGGCCCTGATTTTGACGGGCACTTCCACCGAGCCATACACCGGGGCGATCATCACCAGCCCCGAAATGCGCGACAGCGTGAGCACCAGCACCAGCACGTGCCGTGGGGAAAGCAGGGATTGCGCGTCTTGCAGGAACGATGGCATGAGTATTTCGCCGCGCCCTCGCGCGTTTTGACTAGCGCGAGTCGCCGTTTTTCCGGTGCTACCACAAGGGGAGAATGGGCTTCGCTACATCAAGTCGGGGATGCCTTCGAACAGGTTTCGGCAATAGTCGACCATCACCGCGATCAGCCACGGCAGCGAAACCGACAGAGCCACCACCATCAATATCAGCTTGGGAAAGAAGGAGACCGTGGACTCTTGAATTTGTGTCAGAGCTTGCAGCAGGCCAATGAGCAAACTGACCAAGAACCCGGTGATCAACACGGGCGCAGCCACCAGAATCGTCATCCACATGGCCGACTGGCCCAGGTCGATAGCTTCTTGAGCTCCCATAATTCACTCATGCTAAACCGAGAATCGACCACTCATTCCGTCATTCCCGCGAAGAACCTGCCCCCGTGACGACGGGGGCGGGAATCCAGGAACCGGGAGTACCAGGCCGGCAACGAAATCCACGTCACAAAAAGGGCTCAAAGCTTTGCAGCAACATTTCCACCACCAGCCGCCAGCCATCGACCAGCACGAACAACAGGAGTTTGAAGGGGAGCGAGATCAGCACCGGCGGCAGCATCAACATGCCCATCGAAATCATCACGCTGGCCACCACCATATCGAGAATCACAAAGGGCAAATAAATCTGAAAGCCAATGATGAAGGCCGTTTTGAGCTCGCTGAGCATGAACGCCGGCAGCAAGGCCTGCAGGGGCACATTCTCTTCACCCCGCGAGGCGTCGGCGCCAAAATACACATAGTGAGGATCGGCGCTTGCGGACTGGCGATCGGCGTCGCCCGCCGATGGGGGCGCCATATAGTCGAGCAGCAGCCACACGTCGTCGGTATTGCCGGCGCGTTCGATCTGGTCGGCCATGAACTGTCGAATGGGTTGCTGCCCGCGGTTCCAGGCTTCTTCCAGCGAGATGGTTCCGGCCGAGTAGGGGGCCACGGCTTCGTCGTACACCTGTTGCCAGGCGGGCGTCATGATCAACAGCGTGAGGAACAGCGCCAGCGAGGTAATGACCTGCGAGGGGGGCAATTGCTGGGTGCCAATGGCCTGGCGCAACAGCGAGAGCACCACCACCATGCGGATGAAACTGGTCGTCATCATCAGCACGGCCGGGGCCAGCGAGATGAGCGTGAGCAGCAGCATGGCCTTGAGCGAACTGCTCAGGCCGGCCGGGCCTACGGCTTCGTCGAGCCACGCTTTGGGGGTCGAGTCTCCGGCGGGCGCGGTGCCAGCGGACGCCGGAAAGGGTTGGATGGCAATCGAGGGCGAACCCAGCGGCTGCTCGGCCAGGGCTTCGCCCAGCGGCAGCGTGCCAGGGGGCGTTCCCAACGGGGGAATTGCCACGGGTGCTGGCGTTAGCTGCCGCGGCGTATTGGCGGCATCTTGCCCTAGAATGGGCGCCATGGCGGGCGCGAAGACCAGTAGCAGGATGGGGCCGGCAATCAACCAGGCCCTCAACCGCGGCCGGCATTTCGCCCACCAGTTGTGGGTGAGGGAAGCTTGGCGGCGTGACACAAGGCGCGGCGACGGGGTTCGGCGTTTAGCCACGGGCGTCCTCCTGAACCCTGCGGAGGGCCGCTTGCAGGTTGCTGCGTTCGTCTCCGCCCAGCAGTTTTTTACCGCGGCGAGGGGCGCCGCGTTCTTGGGCCAACTCGCTGAGGACGTCGCGGAACGCCTTGGTGGAACTGCCGGGGCGACCTTCGACGCACATGCCCATCAACCGGGTGACTTCATCCGGATCATCGATTTCGGCCAAGGTCTCGGCTCCGGCAGTACTACTGGAAACGAGCAGCAGTTTCCCGCCCAGCTTGACCAGGTGCAGGCGGTGCTTGCCATCGAGCGTGCCGCGACCGAGCACTTCCAGCACGCCGCCGGGCAGGTTCTGGTTCGCCTGGGGCATCCGCTTGCGCCAGAGCCAGAGCAGCACAAAAAACGCCCCCAGGGCCATGGCCAGCCCGCCGCCCGTGGTAAGCAGACTGCGGGCCGGATCGAGTGCCGCGGGCTTGCTGGCGCCGTTTTCGGCGCCGCCGGAATTTGAATCGCGCGCCTCCAACTGCCGCCGCGGCGTGAGCAGCGGCCGGTTGGCCGCGGCGGGCGCTTCCGTCGCCAGGGGAGCCTGTTGATGGGCCACCGGTTGAATTGGAACGCGCGGCGGCGATGGATCGTGGGGCGTTGGTTCTCGAAATGGCCGGTCCTGGGGCGGATCGATCGAACGGTCGGACGTTTCCCAGCCGAGCTGGGCCACGTTCCGAACCGGCGGCCGTTCGGTGGAGGGGGGCGATGCGTCGGGCCGTGCCCAGGGGCGGTTGATTCGTTGTGGCGACGGGGCTGGATTCTGGCGGATAAACTCGGCGGCCTCGAATTGGGGCAGCGAGGCTGGCTCGGGAAAGGCGCGCGACGGCCCGGCGGTCTGTCCCCAAGCGAGGCGACAGCACAACAGGCCGATCCAAACGGCCCCCATGGCGGCGGTCTGCAGCAGGCGCGACATCCGTGTCTTTGATTGCTCCGCGAGCAAGCCCTGTCAGAACTGGAAAGTGCATTCGCACGGCGCGGCCAGAGGACTCTCCAGCATCAGGCTCCGCCTGACACACCGGCGCGAAGGTGGGTAAATAATGAAGCCGGCCCCGGACGTCAACCGCGCTCGGCTGAAAGTGGGGGGATAGTGGCTGGTAGCTGGTGGCTGGTGGTTGGTAGCTGGTAGCTAGTAGCTGGTGGCTGGTGGCTGGTGGTTGGTGGCTTCAGCTATCTTAACCTGGCCAGCCAGCCTGGGGGGGGCGTCTTTGGTCGGCGGTTCGTGAGAATCGGGTGCGGCCCCTTCCTGTGCGTGCAGGGCTGAAACGGATAGACTTTGGTATTCCGGCCGGCGCCGCTACGTGCGTTCTTGGTCCTGCATTAAGCGGGAAGAGGCAGGCGACGCGCTCCGGAAGTTGGTTGTTCCCCAATGGCCCTCCCCCCCGCTAGCGTTCAAGTTTATGCCCCTGGTTACGATTCAAGAGCTTCACATTGGTTTCCGTGGTCCAGAGTTGCTGGAGGGCGTGTCTTGCCAGATTGAGCCGGGCGAAAAGATTGGCCTGTTGGGTCGCAACGGGGCCGGCAAGACCACGCTGATGCGCATGCTTTGCGGCGACGTTGAGCCCGACGCCGGCTCCATTCGCTTTTCGGCGGGGGCCCGAGTGGCGCTGCTGCCTCAAGACGTGCCGCGGCATTTGCAGGGCAGCGTGTCGGGCGTGATCGCCTTGGGATTGCCGCCGGAGGATGAAGACCAAGAGCACGACTGGCAGCGGCAACAGCGGGTGGAACAGATCTTGTCGCGGATGGGTCTGGATGGCGAAGCCAAGTTTGAGTTGCTGTCTTCTGGCATGAAGCGCCGCGTGTTGTTGGCGCAAGCCCTGGTTTCGACGCCCGACTTGCTGCTCCTGGACGAGCCGACGAACCATTTGGATATCGACGCCATTCGCTGGCTGGAAGACTTTCTGGCGCGCTGGAATACCACGCTGGTGTTCGTCACGCACGATCGCATGTTTCTCCGCAAGCTGGCTTCGCGAATTCTGGAGATTGACCGCGGCCGGTTGTACGACTGGACGTGCGACTACGACACCTTTTTGGAACGCAAAGAGGCGGCCCGGGCCGCCGAGGAAAAACAGCAGGCCCTGTTCGATAAGAAGCTGGCCGAAGAAGAAGTCTGGATTCGGACCGGGGTAAAAGCCCGCCGCACGCGCAACGAAGGCCGCGTGCGAGCGCTGGAAGCCATGCGTAGCGAGCGCGGCGACCGCCGCCCGCCCGACGCCAAGGTGCGCATGGAAATCCAATCGGGCCAGCGGAGCGGCAACCTGGTGGTCGATCTCGACCAGGTTTCGTTCTCCTACGAAGGCCGGCCGATCGTCAAAGATTTTTCGACCACGATTCTCCGCGGAGACAAGGTGGGCATCATCGGACCCAACGGCGCCGGCAAGACCACGCTGCTGCGGATCATCCTCGGCAAGCTCACGCCGCAGGTCGGCACGGTCAAGCTGGGGACCAATCTACAGATCGCTTACTTCGACCAACTGCGGCAGCAATTGAACGAGGAAGCCACGGTGCAAGAAAACGTGGGCGATGGCGGCGACACCGTGCACGTGGGCGGCCGCTCGCGGCACATCATTGGCTATCTGCAGGACTTCTTGTTTTCGGCGGAGCGGGCGCGGACGCCGATCAAGTTTCTTTCCGGCGGAGAACGGAACCGCGTGCTGCTGGCCCGGCTGTTTACCAAGCCGGCCAATGTGATCGTGCTGGACGAACCGACCAACGATCTCGATGCCGAAACGCTGGAACTGCTCGAAGCCCGACTGGTGGAGTTTGAAGGCACGGTGCTGTTGGTGAGCCACGATCGGGCTTTTTTGAACAACGTGGTCGGCAGCACCATGGTGTTTGAGCAGGGGAACGTGAAGGAATACGTGGGCGGGTACGACGACTGGATTCGAGCCCGCTCGCAGGCCGAAACCGACGCCGCGGCCGCCCAAAAGGGCGCCGATGGCAAAGGGGCAGGGCAGGGCAGGGCGGCCACAACCGCCGAGCCCAAGCGCAAGCTGAGCTACAAAGACAAGCAAGAGCTGCTGGCCATGCCGGGCGTGATTGAGAAGTTGGAAACCCAAATTGCCAAGCTGCACGACAAGATGGGGCAGGCCGGGTATTACCAGCAAGGTGGCGAAACCATTGCCCGCGACAAGGCGCAACTGAGCGAGCTGGAGGATCAACTGGCCGGCACATTTGAGCGTTGGGAAGGGTTGGAATCGCGCTCGGAGTAGCCAGCTCTCCCGCGAGGGGCGAGGGAGTCATTGGATAGGCCCTTAATAGGGCGATTCATATTGCTGGGGCTTCTTCATCTTTCGGGCCATGCCCACCGCCAGCGCCAGCAGAATAAAGGCAATGTAGGCGCTGATTCCGCCCCAGCCAAGCTTGGTCCAAACCGTGTACACGCTGGCCAGCGTGGTAATGCCGGCCGCCACGAGCATGATTAGATTCCAGGCCAGCCGCCGCGAGCCGCTTGGCATTTCGCTCTTGAGGAAGTCCTTGCGATTCATCAAGAAGAAGAATGACAAGTAAGCAATCGGCAGCAGCATCAGTCCAAAGGCTGAAACATAAACGGCCAGGCGGAAGGCAGCTTCCGCCCGCATGAATGGTCCCAAGGCGCCGGTGGCGGCGGCCAAACAACCCAGGCGGTGAGCCCAACCGCCCTCGGGCAGATTGAACATTTCCACGATCACAAAGCCGGAAATCAGCATCAAAATGGTGATGGTGGAAAGGGTCATGCCGAGCACGCCGAGGCCGAACACCAGGTTGGCAATCTTGTCGCCCGTCAGCGGCTCCAGGGCCTTGGCCAGGTCGAAGGCGCTGCGGTTGATCAACATGGAAGCCACGCGGCGATCGACCTCGGGGAGCAGGGCAATCTTCTCTTCCGTCCCCACCTTTTGGAAGTCGGCCAAGATGGCTTTGCGCGTTTCGGGCGAGATGGCGGCGCGCTCGCTTTCAGGCAGTTGGTTCAGCCATTGGTCGAATTGCGACTGAGCCGTGGGGACATTCGCAAAACCGGCGGGCGGGGTGGGCGATTGGGAAAGGTCCGCCACCAGCGGGGCAAGGAAGCCGTAGTAGTCGGAGCGCGCTTTCGGCGTGGGCACAATGGCTTCACCGTTCGCGTTGGTCTCGCCGAAAAAGCCTTGCACCTGCTGGGCGTGAAAACCCTGGGCGGCGGCGATGACCACGCAACTGGTGGCCAGCACGAACGGGATGAACATGCCAGTGGCCAGGTCGAACGTGACCAGGCCGCGGAATTCCTTGGTCCAGCGCTTGCGGAGCAGCGAGTAGGGGAACAGGAAGGTCATGTTGATGCCCACCGCCGTGGCCGCGCCGCCGATGATCATGTCGCGCTGTTCGGCCACGATTTTATCGGTCCAGTATTGCACATGCGGCGTGTCTTTGAGGATGTGGAGGAATTTTTCTCCCGGCTCGAATAGCTTGCTGAAATCGGGGATAAAACCAGCGAAGAGCTCGCCCCAATTGAGCTCATTTCGCAAGGCGAAGACCACGCCAAAAAAGCAGAGCACGATGCCGGCGACCATGAGCTTGAGGATCCATTCATAGAGCTTGATGCCCCAGCTACCGCTGTCGTAGCTCCAGGTGATGATCGTGGAAAAGATCAGGATGGCGCCGGCGATGATCAGCTTGGCGCCGTTGGCGGCCATCCAGCTTTGTTCGCCGAACGTCCGCGCAAACGATTGGGCCACGCTGCCGTCGACGCCAAACACCGTAGGCATCAGGTTCTGTTCCATTACGCTCGATGCCAGGGCGTATTGCGGCAAGCACCAAAACATGTTGGCCGACAGCGAGGCCAAGGCCCAGCCCCAACCCAACACGGGGTTCACATGCTTGTTGATGGCCTGGAAGGGGCGTTCGCCGGTGGAGAGCGTGACGTAGGACATGGCGCTGAGCATGATAATGCCCAGGATCATGGCCAGCGGTTGCACCCATAAAAACATGAACCCGGCGACCACGCCCAGGTACAAGCTGGCCGACAGCGAGCCGCCGCCCAGGGTGATGGCGCTTTGCAGCCAGCCGGGTCCCGACATCCGCAAATAGGCGCCCAACGTGGAGAAGGTTCCGCGCGATTGGGCTTCGAGCAAACGCTGGCGATCGGAATCGATGGGCGATTTGGAATCGGTCATGAGTTTTCGAGCGGGCGGCAGGGCAGGGGGGCAAACAGCCGTGGGGTAGAACCGTTGCGGCTGCTCATCGGAAACCCGGATGCGGCGAGCCTGGCCTATTAGGCACAACAGCCAGAGAGCCGCCATCGCGAGCCAAGCGACTATCTTAATTGGCAGTTGGGGGAATTTCGAGCCAGAAAGCCACGACGGTGTTGCCGGGCCGCACGAAGAAAGGATCGACGGGGCGGAAAAGATCGCCCAGAATAGATGCGAACGCCCCGAGCGTTGGCGGGCGAATGTCGAATCAATCGGAGGCAGGCCAACGATGGACGATGAACCTGAAAAACCCGTTCCGCGGCGCCGCGGCTGGCGACGGTTCTTCCAGTTCCGGATGGGCTCGATCCTGCTGTTGATGCTGGTCATTGCCTTCAGCACCGGCTGGGTCGATTGGAAGCGGCGGCATTATCAAGACCAGCGAGACGCCATTCGCGAAATCGCCGAGATGGGCGGCAGCGTTACCACCGAACCGCTCGGGCCGGCCTGGTGGCACGCCGTGCTGGGGGACGATCACATCCGGGTGACGCATGTTTCACTGACGGGCGAAGAAGTCACCGATGGCGATTTGCGGCTGCTGGCATGCATGACGGATTTGCAGGAGTTGACTCTGGACAACGCGCGAGTGAATGGGCGAGGTCTCAAGTATCTGTCTTGCCCAGCGAGCCTCCAACTGCTGTCTCTGGTAGGCGCCGATATTGGAGACGAAGACCTGGCTCATCTCAGCGGATTTAACCGCCTGGAGTGCTTGCTGCTGGATGGCACGCGGGTGAGTGGCAAATGGTTGGAGGACATTGCCACTGCGCCGCTAGGGCGACTCTCGCTGCATTCCACCCCGCTGAACCACTTGGACTTGAAGGCTTTCCGTGACACGCTGAGCTCACTCGAACTTGGCGAATGTGATGGCGGGCTAGTCGAGGTTGGCGACCTGCCGCAACTGGTGTATCTGGGACTGGAAGGATCCCGATTCCATGAGCTGTACTTGCACGATCTGCCTAACTTGAACCTGGCATCGCTCACCGTAAAGGCCAAGACCCTGCGGCTGGAGAGATTGCCCAGCCTTACTGAACTTGTGGGCGAAGACCTGGCCTCGGTGCACTTGGAAGATTTGCCGGCGTTGACGTCATTTCGAACGTGCGGGTCGAGAAGTGAACTTCTGCGCCTGAGCGGTGTTCCTCAACTAACCGCGGTGCAACTCGTCGATTATCCCATGCCGTCGCTCATCAATGATCTAGCAGAGTTGCGCGATCTCAAGAACCTGGCTTGGGACTACCGACAGATTTGGTCTCAAAGCTCGATGCGGCTGCCTTTCGGTTACTGGGCAGAACTTGAGTCGCTTAGCCTGAATGGACCCTGGGTCGACGATGAAACTCTGGTTGAGATTGTGGCGGCTGGAAAGCTGACCAATGTGGATCTCTCCCACACCGAGATTGGCCATCCCACGCTGGCGCGTCTCACGGCATTGCATCATGTGGCGTCGCTGAACCTGGGCGACGTAAAAGCCGTGGACGACGACGCCTTGGCTCGCCTGGCGGTCCATCGGAATTTGAAAGAGCTGACACTGCGCGGAACGTCCATCACCGACGCAGGTTTACGCCACCTGGCCGATCTGCCGGCGCTGGAAGAGCTCGATCTCTCTCAAACATTGGTCACCGACGCCGGGTTGATGCATCTCAAACGACTGCCGCTCAAGTATCTCAAGCTGAACCAGACGGAGATCCGTGGTGAAGGACTCCAACATTTAACAGGCATGACGAGCCTGACGACTTTGGAATTGAATCATACGTATTGTTCCGATGTGGGAATGAAGCTGCTCGGACAGATAGTTTCGCTGGAGAACCTGCACCTTGCCGAAACGATGATCACCGCGGCCGGCCTGCAGCATTTACATGGGATGGCGAACTTACAATATGTGGACGTGGATGGAACGGCCTTGACCCAAGAGGAGGCTAGGGCTATCGCCAACTTACCGCGAATCATTGGTGTCAAGCAGTTCGGGTGCGTAAGACATTACCGCAGGACTCTTTCTTGTCCTTAGACATTCCGATGCGGGTCGGCGCTCTTCAGCGCGGAACGACGCCGGCCCAAGGAGCGAACCCTAGATGATGGATGACTTGCCGGAAACGCCCGTGCCTCCCCGTCGCGGTTGGCGGCGGTTCTTTCAGTTTGGCGTGGGCTCGATCCTGCTGCTGATGCTGGCCGTGGGCCTTGGCATGGGCATCATCGAAGGGCAGCGGCGGCACTATAAGGCCACGGGCGACGCCGTGCGCGATATCAAAGAACTGGGCGGCAGCGTCACCGTGGAACCGCTCGGGCCGGCCTGGTGGCATGCCATCATTGGCGAAGACCACGTGCGGGTAACGCATGTTTCACTGCCAGCCGTCGAAACCACCGATGGCGACCTGCATTTGGTATCGGGCTTCAGCGAACTAAAGCACTTGGACCTGCACAACGCGCATCGCGTGTATGGCCGCGGGCTCAAGTATCTGGCCAACTTAAGGAACCTGGAAAGCCTGTCGTTGCACGGCACGAACATCAACGACAAGCATCTTGAGCCCCTGAATAATCTATCCAAGCTCAAGCGGTTATCGCTGCACGGCACCTATGTCACCGGAGAAGGTCTCCAGCATTTATCTCGGGCTCCGCTCGAGGTGTTGTCGCTGCAATCCACGCGGCTGGCTTCCGAGCATCTCGAACATTTAGCGCCCTTCCGACACACCTTGCGGTCGCTCAATATGCGGAACTGCAATTTGGCTGGAACGGTGGAACTCGCTGACTTTTCCCGACTGAAAGACCTCCAGATTCAAGTCGCCTATTCGTGCAAGAGGCTTTATTTGCACAATCTACCGGAATTAATCGGCGCCATTTCTCTGAATTATATGCCTGAGAACTTGAGTCTGGCGCAATTGCCCAAGGTTCTCGAGTTGCAACTGTCTTCCAACGCCCATAGGGCTCCGCGGGTGACCATCGACGATTTGCCGCAACTGCGAGGTCTTACGTGGGAAGGCTCCTCGGGCGATCTTGCGCTGTTGCGAGGAACGCCGCAGCTTGCTTCGCTCAAGCTGACAGCGCGACCAACCAGCCGTTTGATCGAACAGTTGGCGACGCTGCACAACCTGGAACAACTGCGTTGGTCGCTCCCGTCGCTCCGGGCGGCCGAGGAAATCGTGCTACCGATTCAGGCGTGGCCTCAACTGCGCCATCTGGAGATCTTTGGGTCGCAGGTGCATGATAGGATGTTATCGCAGATTGACTCGGCGGCAAATTTAACGCATCTCAATGCAGCTCTGACATCGATCACCCAAGCCACCTTGGCCCGATTGGCAGGCGTCCCGCTGACCTTTCTCAGCTTGGATCGTGATAAATATATCGATGACATGGCCTTGGCTCACCTGGCTGGCCATGCTTCACTGACGTACCTCAACCTGAACGGCACGGCCGTCAGCGACGCGGGGCTTGAGCATTTGCAGGGGTGCGCTCAGCTTCGCCACCTGTCGTTGACGCGAACCAAGATTACCGATGCCGGCTTGCAGAATTTGAGCAAGTTGCCCCTGGAAAACTTGGAATTGAATGAGACCTCGATCACCGGCGACGGCCTGAAATATCTCGCCAGCGCCGGCCAATTGTACGTCATTCAACTCACCCAGACTCCGCTGACCGATGTGGGCTTGTCGCACCTGGGAAAGATCGCCTCGCTAACCGAGATCCAACTGGCCAACACCAAAATTTCCTCCGCTGGCCTGTCGCATCTCCATAATATGCCTCATTTGAAACGACTCAACTTGACCGGCGCCAACGTCACCACCGAAGCCATCGATGCCCTGGAGGCTTCGCTTGCCCCGGAGATTACAATCTGGCATCGCGGCTATCGGCGAAAGCTAAAAAATATAGGCCCGTAGGCCAGCTCTCGGCGAGAGCGGCCTCCCTCACCGGACAGTTGCAGCGAGCCCGCGTCTTCATTCGCTTGCCAGCGTGGCAGCGAAACGCGCCGTGGGAAGGACGCTGCCACGCGGATTCATGGGCGGGGACGCCCATGCTACTGAGAGAGGGCAGCCTCGGCCTCGGCTTGCTCTACTTTTTGCTATTCTCGGCAAAATGCAGGTAGGCGAAGAAGAATGTGAAGGCGCTGAGGATATGCCAGAGGGCGTGGCCATTGATGAAATGATTGTGCGGGTTGCACATGATATGAAAGAAATCGAGCAGCCAGAAAATGAGGGATACGCCGAGAACGGCAAAGCTGGCGTAGGCCCACTTGAAGCTGGTCACCTGCTTGGAACGCAGCTCCAAAATAATCACGGCCGCCACGACCACGGCAAACAGCGGAACCGCCGCGTAGATGAACATGATCGAAAGGGCGGTGAATAGCACGCAGGAGCCAAGCGAGAACAGGACCACGCGGCTGCGCGGCAGGGCTTCGATCCGGCCCAACTGCAGGCTGAGGCAACTCAAAATGAACAGGTACATGCCGCTGAGGTCGAGCACTTCGCCAATGAAGGTATCGGTGGCGTGGAACAGGCCCGAGGCTATGCCGGTATAGGCGGTGGCCCAACCGAGCATTTTTAGCCCTCGCGAGCGATGCCGGGCCAGGTAAATGATGATGACGCCGGCGATCAGCGGCGCGAGATTGCTATAGGTGTTGGCCGGATAGCGCGGAATGCCGTCCACGCGGGCTTCGCAGAATTTGGCGTGCGCCGGTTCGAGTTTGTTGAGGAATTCTTCCATGAAGGGCAAGTCCGGCTGTTTGGTTGGCAACGAAGACCAGGTTGGGGGGCCGTTGAAAAATAACATCGCTACCTACCGTTCACTTCCAACGCGATGTCCTATCCGCCGCGACTGGATTCCCGCCTGCGCGGGAATGACGGGATTGCGGGAATGACGAAGCCATAGTGACCTAATTCAAACTTCCATGCTATGCCGAAAGGATTTCGCGCTTGCGGTGAATGTAGTCCCACACCACGTAGCGGTCGAGGTCCTTTCCGGCAGTGAAGAATACGCGGCCCTGGGTGCCTTCGGCCAGGCGGTAGGCAAACTGAATATCGTCGCGCGATTGGGCCCAACTGGGGAGCAAAAAGATATTGATCGTAATGCCTTCTTTCTGGCAGAACTGGCCCTCGCGCATGGTCGCCTGTTCGGTGGAAGCGTCGGCCGGGTAGATCAGGTGCAGGTGCTCGCCTTCAAAATGGGCGGTGGGCAGGCCGTCGGTAATCAAAATCACCTGGCGGTTGGGCGTATCTTGCGTGGTGAGGAATTGCCGGGCCAGCTTGAGGCCGTGCTGGATATTGGTGAAGTGCTGCGGGATCATCATCTCGCTGATGTCGGGCCGGCTCATATCGGCCCTGAGGTGCACGATGGGGTCGTGAATGGTGGGCATCTTGGGCATGAGCGTGATGAGTTCGCTCGAGCGGCGGGGCTTGGCGAAGGTGTACATTTCGAGGAATTGCAGGAAGTCGCCGGGGAATTCCTTGCGGATCAGGCCGTCGAGGGCGAGGCCCATCCGTTTGACATTGACATAAAGCCCTTCGTAGCGCATGGAGCCGCTCATATCCATCAGCACCACGGTGGCGCATTTGGGGGAGTTGCGGGTGCGATGGATTTCGATGTCTTCTGGCTTGATTCGCACGGGGAGCTGGCCGCCGCCGGCGCGGAGCATGGCGTTGACCAGCGAGGCGGGGATATCCATGTTGGCCACGGAATCGCCGAATTCGTAGGGCTTGGTTTGTTGCAGCTCGACGGCGCCTTCGCCGACGATGGGGCCCGAGTGGCGGCCGGTGCGCGAGGGTTGGAGGTCGTTGTAGATGCGTTCGAGCAGCTTGCCCTGGAACAGGCGATAGGCTTGCGGCGTGAGCTGGAAACCGCGGTGGGTGGCATCCAGCCCTTGGGTCTTGGCCAGATCGCGCAGATAGTCTTCGACCTGTTTTTGTAGCTGGTTGAGCTTTTCGATCTCGCCCGGCTCGGCGAATTCGGAAAGCTCTTTGAGGTCGATGATGCCGACCTGGGCGGTTTTCGACGCTTGTTCGAGCTGCTCGAGCAGCCGGTCGATCTTTTCCAGCTCTGCTTTGACTTCCAGCCCCTCGGGCACGGTGAGCGGCGTGCTGCCGGTGAAGGTGTATTTGCTGGCCAGTTCGTCGATCTGGTACTTGTCGCCGAGCCGATCGATAAGCTGCATGAGTTGCGAGGCGAAGCGGGGATCGTCGTATTCCACGCGATACCAGAGCCGCTCCAGGTCGTAAATTTGTTCTTCTTCAAAGCCTTGCTGGTAGAGCAGTTTGACTCGTTTGGAGGGCCGCAGGCGTTCGCCCAGGTCGCGGTAGCGTTTGCGGGCTTCGGCCAGCACGCGGCGCGTTTCGTAGGTGGCCAGGATTTTGCGTTTGCGCTCTTTGAGCAGTTCCATGAGCGCGTCGAGGCTGGGGCCCAGGTTGGTGAACTGGCTGGGATCGAGCTTGACGGCGCGGGCCAGTTCTTCTTCGGTGAGCTCGCGGAGGTTGCCGTAGGTGAGCATGTGCTCAAACGCCGGAGAAACCAGGTCGGGCGGGGGCTGCGTGGGGCTGGGGAATTTTTGGGGATCGAATTTTTGATAGGTGTGGATGATGCCACCCACGCGCGGCTTTCCCGTCATGCGAACATTCTCTTACGAGGGGGGAGCTTCCCGCAAATTGCGTTCGACTGTTATTGTACGCGCTGGGGGAAGGGCCGGCGCAATGGCATCCGCCAGAATTACGCCCCCCAGGGCTGAAAATGCCGGCGCCTTGGGGGGCCAAGCCAAGCCCCGTTAGCGGGGGACAACCAGGTCGCCCGAGGTTGGCCGCAGGTAGGGCCAAGCGCCGGTGAAATCGATTTGAGCCTTGGCGCGTTCGCGGCTGGCGAGGAATTGGAAGCCGTCTTGGATGACGGCGAATTCGACGGCGCCGCGAACATCGGCCAGGGTTTTGCTGCCGGGCTTGACCTCGGCGCAGTAGACCAAATGCACGCCAAAGTTGGAAAGCACCGGCGGACTGACCTGGCCCGGCTGCAGGTTGAAAGCTTCGCGGGAAAAGTCCTCGGGCATGCTGCCGTGCCGGGAAATGAAGCCGAGGTCGCCGCCGTTTTCGGTGCTGCCTTGCGAGTGTTTTTGCACGGCCTGGGCAAAGGTGAGGTCGCCGTTGTCGAGGCTGGCTTTGATTTCGGCCGCCTGCTGGGTGAGTTGGGCCGCGTTGCCGGCCAGGTCGGTATTGGCAGGGGGCTTGAGCAGCAGGTGGCTGACGCGGATCTCGCCGCCATCGAAGTGTTTGCGGTCGCGCTCGAATCGCCGCTGGAGAATGTCATCGGTAATATGGCGGGCCAGGTATCGCCGCCAGCTCATTTGCCACAGCAACTTTTCACGCAATTGGTCTTCGGTGAGCTGTTCCTTTTGCAGGTAGTCGGCGAAGGACTGTTTCTGCAGCTCGAGCGATTTCTTGATTTGATCGAGGTAGCTGGTGACTTCCTCGGCGGTGACGCCTTCTTTCGAGCGACGAAGGTATTGCAGCACCAACCGGCGGTCGATGGCCTGACGGAGGGCTTCGGCTTGCAAGCGGGGCAGGGCGTCGGGGGCGATCTTGCGGCCGCGGAACGATTCTTGGAGGAGTCGCTCGACTTCGGCCACGGTGATGGACTCGCCGTTCACGGTGGCAGCGACCGCCGCGGTTGAGCCGGGCGTTTCGGGCGAGGCGGCCTGGTCGGGCCTGGCTGGATTGGTTGGGGCAGGCGCCGCGGGCGATTGGGCGCAGGCCTGGGGCAGGGCAGGGGGGAGGGCGACCCATTGGCTAAGACCCAGGACGAAGCAGGCAAAGGCAATTCGCAGGCCGGTTTGGTTGAACGTCATCGCTTGGACTCTCCCCCGGTTCGCTTGCTAAGGAATCGCAGACCCAACTCCGCTCCCAAAGACCCCTCCCCCCGACCCCTCTCCCCGGAAATACCGGGGAGAGGGGAGAAATGCGTTTCGCGCCCGCAGCTTTCCACGCGAAAGGGACACACCTAGAATCCGTTAGAGTCAGGAATTTTGGTTTGACCCCCCGCGGTGACCGTGTTCATCGCGGGACGCCATGTCAGGGCTGTGTACCGGCTAAGGCAGCGGCAGGTCTTTCAATTCGAACTTGAAATCCAGCGGCAAAATTACCGTGGGCGTTTGGTAGATAAGCTGCGCGCCGTCGAGGCCGCCTTCGAGATCGAAGTAGTAGGCAATGCCGACCTCGTTTTCGGTTTGTCGCACGGTTTCGGTCAGCGAGGCCGTGACCTTTTCGCCGGTGCTCGTTTCCAAATAGCAGGGGTTGTTGAAGACCCAACCTCGGAAGCTTTCCAGGGCTCCGGCGGCTTCGTCAAAGGCCAAGATCACGCGTATTTCCCAGGCGTCGTTGTTCTTGCGGATGGAGTCGAGCGTGACCGTGGCGGCGGCCTTGCGTTGGGCTTCGCGCTTGCCGGTTTTGAGGTCGGTAAAGCGGAAGGTTTCTTGACGGCCCGGCACCAGGGCTTTGAACACGCCTTGCAATTGGGCAATGGATTTGACACCCCGCTCGGGAGACTCGAAGGGGAGGGTGAGCTCAATGGAGGCGGTGTCGGGGGTGACTTCGGCTCCGCGGTCGCCCAGGCCGGTGATTTCGAGCGTTGTGCCGTCGTTGGTGGTGGCCACCACATCCAGGAGGGGCAGGCTCACGGCAATGGGTTCAATTCGCGGTTCCCAGGCCAGTTCTAACTGGAGATCGAGCCGTTGGTTGTTGGGGAACCGCAAGCTGCGCTGGGTCTGCATTTCCACGGCTTCCACACGGAAGGGTCCGGAGTAGGTGGTGGCTCTCGCCGCGCGGGGAGCTTCGGTGTTGTCGCGATTGACATAGGCCACGCCATTTTCATCGGCGAAGGCATAGATGGTGAGCTTCGCTTGATCGAACAGTTGATCGACGGCCTGCCAGAAAGGCGTTTTGGCAAAATTCACATCGACTTCGGGGTCGGGTTGTTGCTGCTGGAAATTGCCGCGATAGTCGATCAGCCGGTTGCCGGTTTGCCGCGTGATGGCAGCCACGGCCTTGCTCAGCGGCATGCGGCCTTGCAGCGTGACCGTCGAGGCTTTGCCGGCCGCCTCGGCCACCTGAAGCTGCAACTTCTCTTCCACGCGCTGCAATCGCAGGCGAAGGTCGGCGGGCGTGCCATCGCCGCGGGCCGGCAGGTGATCGAGGGCCGCGGGGCCGAGTTGAATCAACCGCTGCTCGGCTTCTTCGCGCTCGGCAGCCAGGTCGGAAGCGAGCAACCGCAACAGGCCCCGGACTTCTTTGGCCAGGGCTTCGTTCGCCGCCTCGGTTGCTGGGGAACCTGGGGTGGGCGCAACGTCGTTGGCTGGCGCCTGAGCGAGCAACGCACACGCCATGAGGAGCGAACCAAACACAGGCGGACCTCCCTGCTTGCGGGAACCGAGGGAATAACGAAAGGACGCTGTCACCGTGAGCCCAATTGGGATTTGCGTATTGCGCACGGTGGTCGCTCAGGAACTTGCCGATTGGAAAAATAGCTCCGATCCGCTTCCAGATGCCTATCCCCAACCGGGTTCAATTCTAGGTTGCCAGCCATGCCGCTGCCAGCGGTTGCCTGTGGCAACTCCCCCCGCGGCGGAAACTTCCCGCTGGGATTCCGCTGGGGTCTTGCGGAAAAGGAGGTTAAGCCGCCCTGCCTGTTGGGGGCTATGCTTGATGATAGCGGCGCGTCGCCGGCCGCGGGTCGGCCCCCTGCCGAGGCGGCAGCCCCCAATAGGTGGGTTTGCGGTGGAATGCTGTCACGGTTTGTGGCGATTATGCCGATGAAAACAGTGCGTCGGCAAGGTACGCCCGCCCGAACGGAATGGATTTCGACAGGCCCGAAATTCTTCGAGAGGAGCGCCGTCATGCAAATTGGAGCCATGGCCGGATTGGCCGCCAGCATAGCCGGGCAAAGCTCTGCCCAACGCGCGGCGTCGGAAGGGACAGAAGCGGCCAGCAGCGCCGCGTCGAGCCGGCAAACGGCCAACCAGCAGAAGGCCGAGGCCTCGGCCGGCATTGGGGCCATGGAGACCGACGACGTGCAAACGAGCGACCGCGATGCCGATGGCCGCCAGGTGTTGGCGCATCCGGCAGGTTCCGACGAAGAGCAGGCGGAAGAGCAACCGGCGGACACGGACCCGCGGGCGAGTCTCGACCCCGAAGGCGACCGCGGGAAAACGCTCGATATCTTGGCCTAGATTTCCCCCGCGGCGCGAAGACCGGGGGGATGCCGCACCGCCTTGGCACCGGGCCGCAGGTAGGGCTTGCCCCCTGGGCTGGATGGGCGACTTGGATTGCTGGTAAAACCAGTCGCCGCAAGAGCGAGTCGGCGGCGGGTAAAATTGCACTCTTTAAGATCATGCTGGGTCGCAACTGGGGGCTGTTTACAAGCCGGACCCCTTTCGACATGATCTACACGAACGGCCGCCGCTTTGGCTGCGCTGGAGATCTGGCTGCGAGCCTTGTTGGAAGCGGTGTTTAGCGGTTCGCTTTCCAGCGTGCCGATCCGAGGAGCACTGCCAGCGAAACCAAATTTTTTAGCCTCGGCCGCGGGTGAACCCTCTCGCCAACTCGGCCGATGGTTGACTGCAACTTAATCTGCTTTGGGAGACGAGACCATGTCCACCACGTCCACCATGTCGGCGCCAGCACACGTGGAAACCAATATTCGCAAGGTTGCGATCTTATTTGCCGGAGGACCGGCGCCGGCGGCAAACGCCGTGATTTCGACCGCGGCCGGGTCGTTTCTTAAGGCGGGGATCAGCGTGGTGGGCGTGCTGAACGGCTACTCCAACCTGGCCGACTACTCGCCCGACAAGCCGCTTCAGGAGGGCAAGCACTATGTCTCGCTCGATTCCACCAAGCTGAAGCGCACGCGAAACACGCAAGGGGTGATGATTGGCACCGCGCGCACCAACCCCGGCAAGCATGTCTCGCATCACAGTCATTTAGAAGATGCCGAGCGCACGGCCCCGCTGAAGCGCGTGTACGACGCACTCTGTTCGCTGGAAGTCGACGCGCTGGTTTCGATCGGCGGAGACGACACGCTGAAGAGCGCCAACAAGTTCAAGGCGTTTCAAGAGTATCTGCCCGCCGGGTCCAAGCGGATTCCCGTGGTGCATTTGCCCAAGACGATCGACAACGACTACATGGGCATCGACTTCACCTTTGGCTACTTTACGGCCGTGGACAACCTGGCGACCGAGATTCGCAACCTGCTGGCCGACGCCGAGGCCAACAACAATTACTTTTTGGCCGAGACCATGGGTCGCACGGCGGGCTGGCTCGCTTATGGCGCCGCCATTGCCGGCGAGGCCAGTTTTGTGGCCAGCGTGGAAGACATTACCGGCAAGTACCGCGAGCAGGAAGAATACACCGACGCCGAAGGCAAAACATGCACCCGGCCGGTGATGAACATGGATCAGGTGATCAAACGCACGGTGGCCACCATGCGCACCCGCGAGGAAAAAGAAGGCAAGCCCTTTGGCGTGCTGGTGCTGGCCGAAGGCCTGGCCGAGTTGCTGCCGCAGAAGTATATCGAAGGCGTGGCCCGCGACGAGCACGGGCACCTGGCGATCGGCAACATCAACCTTTCCAGGCTGCTCTCCAAGCTGATCGCGGCCGAGTACGAAAAACAGACCGGCAAGAAAAAGAAGATCACCGGATTGCAGCTCGGATACGAGGTTCGCTGTGCCCGGCCGCTGGCCTTTGACGTGATGTTGGGGAGCCAACTGGGCGTGGGGGCCTATCGGGCTCTCGTGGAGCAAGGGCTGAACGGCGTGATGGTCTCGGTGACGGGGCAGTTGGCCCTGAACTACGTGCCCTTTGAAACCCTGGTCGATCCTGAAACGCTGGTGACGGTGGTTCGTTATGTGGAACCCAAGAGCGACTTCCACCACCTGGCTCGGTTTTTGGAAACCTGGGTGAACGACTAGGCAGGCCGGAGTTGCCGGCCGTACAGAAACATTCTCGCGCCATTTTCGCTGCTGGCAAGGAGGCGCCTGATCGCAGGCCCCCCGCTTGGCCTGATAAAAAACGGTTGCTGGCGTGTTCGGGTTCTGTTGCGCGGCGGCGGGTACTTGCGCCGCTCGGCATTTGGTCGGGTTCGAGCGGATCGATCCTGAATGGTCCGCGACCTCAACCGCATATTGA
>CAYUMU010000037.1:0-21135 GCA_964445985.1 uncultured Pirellulales bacterium
TATATGCTTAAACATCCGGAGCTAGCACTTGCATAATGTTGTAACGCGTCGGGTTGTAAAGAATCAGGCATTCACAACACCGAGGGCCAGCCGCGAAAAGCCAGGAAAACTGCACCGCACCTGGAAAACGGTTGGGTGAGGCAATTTCTTTTTCTTTCGAGTGCCACTGGCTCTGCCCAGTAGTGTCCGGGAAAATATTGACATGTGCCCCGGCGCCCCTTGAACGGCAAAAGGCGTGCGCGGGCGGGGCGGTCTTGCGGTCCTCCACCCGAAAGGTACGGGGCGGGGTGCGGACCCTATCCGCTAAACCAGTCACGATAAGGCCGGCAGAATGCCTACCCTGCATTTACTTCTTGACGGTGATCAGTTGATCCTCTGGGTCGACCGTTAGCACCAGTCCGCGGAATTGAACCTCTTGCGGAACCTTGTTCGAGTGCAACTGCAAACCAATGGGGCCGGTGCCGCACAGCTCTGGCTTGGGGTCGGTCCAATCGGCAACCGGAACGCCATTGATCACGTGGCGAATGCGATCGCCAATCGCCAGGATTTCCATCCGATTCCATTCATGCTGTTGGCCGGCCCGCTTGGCGACTCCGTCGGCGTCTTTGTAAATGCTGTTCCGGCGGTACAGGTCGTAGAAGCCATATCCAGAAGGGAACATCACCAGGTGCCCCTCGTAGCTGTGGGGATCGCCCGACTTCTCCACCGTTTTGCCCCACAGAGCGATGCCGGTGTGCATTTCACTCGTGACCAATCGGCCTTCAAAGATCAGCCGGAAGTTGCGGTACTTATCCTTGGTCACCAGGTAGGTGCTGGCAACCGGAGCGTTGTCCTGGTCGTTGCGGCCCACGATGGCGCCATCCTCCACGCTCCAGTACTTCTCGATCTGCCCTTCCCAACCCGTCAGATCCTTGCCGTTGAAAAGGTAAACGGGCTTCTCCGACTTGGGAAGCTTTTTGGCCTGCTCGCCAGACCAATCCGCGGATGGTTCAGCGGCACTCACCGGCATGGCGGCAAATACCAGGCACGACAAGACGGCATGGGACAGAACCTTGGACAGTGGTAACTTCATGGCAACCTCGCGCGAATGGATGGAAAACACGGCACCCCGGGCCATCGGTGGTTCGTGAAACCGAGCCCAGCGTAATATCCCCCCGTGGCCGCGGGCAACGTCTATGATGGCGCCGCTGCGTGCCACAAGGCCCCCCCTGGGTGATGTGGATAGTGTAGTCGGCTGGGTGACCACAATCTGCGCCCCAGGTTTGCTCTCTTGTTTGCCCGCTGGCGAGAGGAGCGACTTCGGGCGCATCCCCGGCGGCGCCGTGGTATATTGCAGGCACGGCATTCACTTTCCTCAAGACGCGGAAATTGGTTCGAGTTCGTGAGGCGCCCAGGCGGATGGCAGCGATGAAAAAACCCAAGTTCGGCGGCGGCTGGCACGCAATCCGTTACGCCTATAGCAAGTCGCGCGAGGCCGGCGGCTTGTGGAAAATGTGGAAGGCCATGAAGTCCAAAAACGCCTGCAAAACCTGCGCGGTGGGCATGGGCGGCCAAAAGGGGGGCATGGTCAACGAGATTGGCCGGCACTTCGAGCTCTGCAAAAAATCGCTCCAAGCCATGGCCGCCGACATGCAGGGCGCCATCCGCTCCGATTTCTGGAGCACCTATGCCATTCCGCAATTGCAGGCATTCTCGCCGCGCGAGCTGGAAAGCTGCGGGCGGTTGGTGGAGCCGGTGCTGTACGAGCGCGGCAGCGACTACTATCGCCCCATCCGTTGGGACGAAGCCTATAGCCGCATCGGTCAGCGGTTGCGAGCCCTGTCGCCGGACGAAACCTTCTTTTACTTTAGCGGCCGCAGTTCCAACGAAGCTGGCTTTTTGCTGCAGCTTTTCGCCCGGCTGTACGGCACCAACAATGTGAACAATTGCAGTTACTACTGCCACCAGGCCAGCGGGGTGGGCCTGACCAGCGTGACCGGCAGCGGCACGGCCACCATCCTGCTCGAAGACCTGGCCCACGCCGACCTGGTGTTTGTCATCGGCGGCAATCCGGCCAGCAACCATCCACGGCTCATGCGTTCGCTCATGGAAGTTCGGCGGCGCGGCGGCAAGGTGATCGTGATTAACCCGGTAATCGAAACCGGCCTGGTTAATTTCCACATACCCAGCGACGTGCGCAGCATGCTGTTTGGCAGCAAGATCGCCAGCCAGTATGTGCAACCCCATATCGGCGGCGACCTGGCCTTGCTGTACGGAATTGCCAAGCGGCTGGACGAAATGGGCGCGGTGGATGACGCCTTTCTGCGCGATCATTGCCATGGCTGGCCCGATCTCGAAGACCAACTGCGAAAGCTCTCCTGGGCGGAAATCCACCAGAAATCCGGCGTTTCCCAGGCTGAAATCGATCAAATCGCCGAAACCTACGCCGCCGCGAAAACCGCCGTGTTCAGTTGGACGATGGGCATCACCCATCATGCCCACGGCGTGAAGAACGTGCAGGCGATCGGCAACCTGGCCCTGATGCGGGGCATGGTCGGCAAACCGAAGTCAGGCTTGCTGCCGATTCGCGGCCACTCCAACGTGCAGGGCATTGGCTCGATGGGCGTCACGCCGCAACTCAAGCAGGCGGTCTTCGAGCGGCTGCAAAAGCACTTCCAGGTTCAACTCCCCACCACGCCGGGGCTCGACACCATGGCCTGCATGGAAGCCGCGGCGGCCGGCCAGGCCCGCTTTGGCGTTTGCCTGGGCGGAAATCTGTACGGCTCCAACCCCGATTCGCGGTTTGCCCAGCAGGCCATGCAGAACATGGAAACGCTGGTCTATTTGAGCACCACGCTCAACACGGGGCACGCCTATGGCCTGGCAAATGAAACCATCATTCTGCCCGTCTTGGCCCGCGATGAAGAACCGCAGCCCACCACGCAAGAATCGATGTTCAACTACGTGCGAATGAGCGACGGCGGCCCGGCACGGCTGGCTGGCCCTCAGGCGGAAGTGGCCGTGATCGCCCGAATGGCCCGCGAGGCACTGGGGATCGACGGCCCGGTGGACTGGCAGGCCATGGAAGACCACAGCCGCATTCGCGAGGCCATCGCTCAAATTGTGCCCGGCTTTGAAGGCCTGGCGAATATTGACGAAACCAAGGCCGAGTTCCAGATTCCCGGCCGCACGTTCCACGCCCCGCGGTTCGCCACGCCCTCGGGCCGCGCCAACCTGCACGTTCACGATTTGCCCGACTTGATGGGCGGCGAGCACGAACTGCGGTTGATGACCGTCCGCAGCGAAGGCCAGTTCAACACCGTCGTGTACGAAGACTACGACTACTACCGCGGCCAGGATCGCCGCGACGTGGTGCTGTTGCACCCCGACGACATGACCCGCCTGGGACTTCAGGCCGATCAAAAGGTAACCGTCCGCTCGGCCACGGGGGCCATGCCCAACATTCTGGCGCGTCCTTACCCCGACATTCGGGCCGGCAACGTGCTGATGTACTACCCGGAGGCCAACGTGCTCGTGTCGCGGGCTCTCGATCCGCAATCGAAAACGCCAGCGTTCAAAGGAGTGCCGGTCACGATCGAGGCGCAGGTGCCGCAGCCAGTGCGGAAGTAAGGGCCTATCCGAAAACCCTGTTTTTCCCATCATCCCGGCCCCTGGCCTGACAAAAAGTTTCTCACAACCTTTCTTGCTCCCTTCTCCCCCGGGTACTCCGGGGGAGAAGGGAGCAAGGGATGATCAACGCGCAACACTTTTGCAACACCCCTCTTGAGCATGCGTGGCAAGAACCCCGCGGACGATGAACACCGTGAATAGGTACAGAAAAGTAAGCACTACCAGCACGCCAGCCAGAATTCCGCCGAAGTGATCGCGGAGGAGGATCAGCGAGGGGGGCTCGTTGCTGGTTGGCGGTTTCCGGGCCACGGGGGCGCGGAGGTTGTCTTGATTGCGCGTGGCCTCTGCTTTGAATTCTTGCCACTGCTCCTGGGCAGCCTCGTTTTCCAGCCGCGCCATCACGCTTTGCCGGGCCGACCAAAGCCAGAACACGGCGATGCCCACCAGGAGCACGTATCCCAATCCCCACCCCAGCAGCGACCGCCGATGGGGAAGCGAGCCTGTTGGCATTCTTGCGGCCGCATGTTCCTTTACCAAAGCTTTATCTCCGCTGGCTCCGATGATCCTGCCGCCGGCCTGGGGTAGAACCGGTCTTTATTCTAGCCGCTGAGGCAACCGCCATTGGGTTGGCGTTCGGGGGGAACAGCTTTAGCCGGCGGCCGGGTTGGCCACGATGAGGCCCAGCTTCCAAACCAGGAAGGCCACCGGGGCGGCAAAGAGCACCGAGTCGAGCAAGTCGAGCACGCCGCCGAAGCCGGGCATCCAGGCGCTGGAATCTTTGCGGCCCATGTCGCGCTTGATGAGGGATTCGGCCAGATCGCCCAGGATCCCCGTCACGCCCACCAGCACGCCATAGGCCACAAACGACCAGGCAAATCGGGGCTCCACGCCGAGCTCGGGCGCCAGCAAGTTGAGCGAGATCCAGGCCCCCAGGCAAGACAGCAGCACGCCGCCGAGGGCGCCTTCCCAGGTTTTGCCAGGGCTGAGCACGGGCGACATCTTGTGTTTGCCGATCAGCCGCCCCAAGGTGTAGGCGCCCACGTCGGCCGCTTTGACGGTGATGACCAGCGAGGCAAGCGCCGCCACGCCCCAACTTCCCAGCGTGCCGCCGGCGGGGCCGAGCAGCCGCATCTGGGTGACAAAGCTGAGGAGCAAGCCCACGTAGGCCAGGGCCAGAACGGTCGCGCCCAGGCGTTCCATCACTTCGCCCGGCTTCTCGTAACGGTGCATTTCACCCAGGAACGCCGCCAACACCGCCAGCGAAAATCCGGCCAGGGGCCAGCCCAACAGCAGCAGCGGAGTATCGGGAAAGCCGACGGGCGCCAGATTGGTGGCCACGATCAGCAGGCAGCCAAAGCGAACCACACCCGGCCTGGGGGACAGACCTCGGGCGGCCAGCAGCCACAGCATCTCACCGGCGGCCAGCCAGGAAAGCAGCAGCGCCAGGGGAAAGAGCACCACCCCTGGCCAGGGCGCACGGTGATCGAGCCAAAAATGCCCGATCAGTAGCGCAATGAACACAACTCCCAGCAGCAACCGCCAACGCAACATGGGAGCTAAATTCCTGCGGGGAGAATCGTACGTGGCGTGCAAAATTGCGCGGCGGCAACAGGGCTGCGCAGCCGCGTGGCGATGGTTGGGCTGGCGCCGCGTGCTTTGGCGCTGGGCGCAAGAGCCCCCCCCGCGCTTCCACCGTCCCAACTCGCCCCGCCCAGGCCAGCCTGGCGATTACCGTTAAGCCTGGAACGAAGGTCGAGTGGGATGCAAGCTGACTGGGGTCAACTTTCTCGCGGCTGGCAACTGGATTCTGGTGGCTGGCGGTATTGCCAGCAGCCGAGGCAAGTTGCACGACAGCGAGTCTTGCAAAGCTAGCTGAAGTCAGGGAACGTCTTCTTCGTCTTCTTCTTCTTCTTCCTCATCATCATCGTCGTCGTCCCAATCATCGTCGTCTTCTTCGTCCCAGTCGTCTTCTTCTTCATCGTCCCATTCGTCTTCCTCTTCATCTTCGTCGTCTACTTCTTCCCAGTCTTCGTCTTCGAATTCTTCTTCTTCATCATCCGCTTCGTCGTCGTCATCGTCTTCATCATCATCGTCGTCGTCCGCCACGTCGTCATCGTCGTCGGCCGCCAGATCGTCGTCCTCGTCCTCATCGGCGGCAGCGCGGGGCGATTCTGGCATGAGCGGAGTGAGAACCGCGACTTGCTCCAAGGCGTCTTCCTGCGAAGGCTCGTCCCACAACTCAACTCTCACGTCAGTCTCCTCTACAGTTGGGTTCGTTGACTCGGAAATATTGGATTCGCCTTCCCCCTGGGTTGGCTGTATTACGTTTCGCTTTAGTACATCGGCTCGCGGCAATTCGTCCAGGTTCTTAAGCCCAAAAACTTGCAGGAATTTTTTTGTCGTGCCGTACAAGAACGGCCGGCCCAGTTCGGGCGATCGGCCCGAAATTCGCACCAGATCTTGTTCCATGAGCTGCTTGAGCATTTCGCCCGACTGCACCCCTCGAATGGCTTCCACCTCGGCCCGCAACACCGGCTGGCGATGCGCGACGACGGCGAGCGTTTCCATGGCTGGCGTCGAAAGCCGCACCTCCAGAGGAGTTGCATGCAGCCGGCGGAGCCACGCCCCGAACTGCGGGCGGGTGAGCAATTGGAAACCTTGGGCAACCTCCTCCACGCGAAACGCAAAGCCGTGGCGATCATAACGCTGATTGAGCTGGCGGACAAATGTTCGAGCCTGAGTACCATCGGCAAGGCTGGCCATTTGGGCCAACTTTCGGCTCGGAAGGGGCTCCGTCGCCAGAAATAATATTGCTTCCAGTCGGGCCTGGTCCGTGGGGCCGCCCGCGTCGCGACCCTGGCCGCGGCGTCTCCAAAACCAGGGCGCCGTGACGGGCCGCGAAGCGAGTGATCGCCCGGGCCAACCGCTGCCGCGACGCCGCCAATTCCTGCTATAATCCGTTCGCATATCCGGCTGTCTGCGTGGGTTACACTCCGCCGAGCCGCCTGGAAAGCCCTAAGTATGCCAATCGAACAGGCCGTGGCAAGGGGGAAGAATTGGCGCCGGCCTCCCGCCCCTTGCATCAAGAGCGGCTGTTCTGCCTCGGCTGGCAAGCTAGCGTCGCAGACCTTGCGCGGGCGGCGACGCCAGCACGGACGGCTGGCGCTGTTGAGCTTGTTGGGCTTGTTGGGCTTGTTGGGCTTGTTGGGCCTGCCAGCGCTCGATTTTGACGAGAACCTGCTCCATGGCCCGCAGCGGATCGGGGTCGCTGGCCTCGAAGAACGCGTGATAGCGGGGCGTTTCGGGCAGCGGCATTTCACAGCGAAACTCGGAGACCTGGCCCCAGGTTTCCAGGCGGAAGTAGGCCGCGCCCATGGACCGCAGCTTTTGGATTAAAGCCTGCATGGCATCGTGCCGCGAGGGGTCGGCATTCGGACCTTGCCTGGCGCCGTGCGGTGGCCCCGCGCTCAGAGCCTCCGGCTCGACTTCGGCCGTGGCGAATGGCCCTGCCGTGTTCGTGCCCGTGAGGGAATTTGCTTCGGAACCTGAACCCTCCGCTGTTCGAGGAATTTCCGGCGAATTGTTGCCCGGATGGGGTTGGGGCGCGTTGACCGAGTTGCTAGCGGCCGCCCAAGGAACCCGTCGAGGTTGGGACGCGGCCGATGGATTCTGGGGTTCGGCCAGACGCCCACCGGGGACGGCGTTCCGCGAACTTGCGTGGGCAAGCACGTCGGTCGCACTCAGCCCGGCAGCTTGGGGCGCCCCCACATTGGCCACCCCCGGCGAATGGTTTTGGGGAGGCGCGGAACCGGTTTGGTGAACTTGGCCTTCCCAGTAGCTACGCTCGTCGCCCCCACCGCCCCAGAAGGCGGGCACGGTTGCCGATGGAACTCGCATAACTCCGTCTTTGCCACCCGGAGTGGTGGCGGAGGAGTCGTTCCCCGACACGCCAGCCAACTCTTGAAGCTCGTCCAGTTCGTGTTTGCGCACCGCGGCCCGCGAAGGATTGGCAGAGCTCGCCTCCTCTTCGGACTCGGTTTCAAACCAGCTGGAAATCGGTACGCCGATCAGAGCAATTGCCGGTATGGCAACCAGGCAAACGACCAGGATCAATGAGCGTACTGCCAGCATCGTCGCAGACAACGGCATGACAACGACAGGCCTTTCCACGAACTGCAAGTGCGCGGCTCCTCGGCCAACGCCCACGAACGCCCCGATGGGGTTCGCCGATGGCCGACTAAGGTTGCCACATGAGGACCATGAATAACGGGCCATGACCGTGAATCGCCGGCGGCCAAAAACCATGGTCGCCATTCGAACCACGCCAGTTGGGAATCGGCGCAGGCCAAGCCCGGGCTCCCCGTGGGGGGTGGCAATCGTACGAAGTGGAAGGGGAGCGAACAAGCCCAGTTGCAACTTTCGTTGGCTGAGGGGTGCATGTCAGCTGTTGCGTTCGGGCGCCCTTGTTCAAGTTGCACATGTACGTGACCAACGGAAGTGGCATGCGTAATCGCATCCGCGTCCACCAGCGAATGACGGCGCGGATTCGCGGCATTTTCCCGCTGATTAGGCCGCTCTCGGGTAGAGCTGGGCCTACTCGGTTTCTTGCTTGCGAACGTATTTGTCGAGCTTTTCCAGGCGCGTGCTGATGGCTTTTTGCCGTTCCAAGAACGTCGCCAGGATTTCGACGACGATGAACTGGCAGAACATGATCATGGAGTGCGTGAAAAACAGCGGGCCGTAAGTGGCCCAGGTGACGATGGCCAACAGCAAGAAAATACCGGCAATGCAGCCGGCAATGATGGCGGCAACGCGGAGGAAATCGGGGTCGCCAAACCAGTCGGAGAAGGACTTTGCTTCTTCGGGCCGCATGCCGGGCATGTGCGGGGGGACACCCGGGTAGGGCGATCCGCCATACGCGGGGGGCGGCGGCCCTAGCGGACCAGTTGTTGGCGGCATTCCGCCGGAGGGTATGCTTCCTGGGGGCATGCCGCCGGGTGACATGGCGCCGGGTGACATGGCGCCGGGTGACATGGCGCCGGGCGACGGCGCAAAGGCGCCTGGGCGAAAACAGTGCGCCAACTCGGGGATATCTTGGGCAGGCTTCCATTCGGGCCAGCCTACCCGCCAAACGAGGTCGTCGGCCGCGAGTCCGCCCCCTTCGGCGCGACGTTTCAGTTCGACCATCGGCCAAGGGCCAAATTGGTTGCCCGTTTTGGTGGCGACGTGCCACTGAGGCTTGTCCTCGTCTGGAAGCTTTCGCTCCTCCTCGGGGCGCATCTTGTATCCGTGGTCTGCTCCGGCCGGAGGTCCTGCTGCATCTTTGTCATTCATGGCGAGAGAGCCTCGGGAAAAAATCGAGTGAGATGTAGGCCAGTGATGCTGAAAGCTGGATCAGCAACACAGCGGTGTCCGGCGTTTCTTTGGAAGTTCGGGTTCCATCATAACGCGAGCCGAAGAATAACTTCCCGTTTTTCAGTTCGCATCCACGCCGATGCTAATTGTGCCGTATCCGCCGCGACTGGATTCCCGCCCCCCGTCTTCACGAGGGCAGGCTTCGCGGGAATGACGGGTTCGCGAGCGACACAAGAGTTTCAATGACTATCCAGACAGTTAATGATCGACGCATCTTAAGCTGAATGGGTGTGCTGCCCAACTCAAATATAGGTGTTGATCAGGTTCTCCAGGTACTCCTGGCGGCCGCTCTGATTGGGGGCCGCCTCGCCTTGCTTGAGCATGTGGTCGGAAAGCGATTCCAGGCTGTGCTGGCCGGCTTCGATTTCGGCGCCCAGGCCGGTGTCCCAACTGGCGTAACGGTTTTTGACGAACCCCTCGAGCACGCCGTCGGCGCGAATCGCCGCGGCAATCTTCAGTCCGCGGGCGAAAGCATCCATGCCGCCGATATGGGCGTGGAACAGGTCTTCGGGCTCGAAGCTTTCACGGCGAACCTTGGCGTCGAAGTTGATGCCGCCGGCCAGGCCGCCGTACTTGAGAATGCTGAGCATGCACTGGGTGGTCACGTAGATATCGGTGGGAAACTGGTCGGTATCCCAACCTAACAACAGGTCGCCGGTGTTGGCGTCGATGGATCCGAGGAACCCTTGGTAGCCAGCATATTCCATTTCATGCTGCATGGTGTGGCCGGCGAGCGTGGCGTGGTTGGTTTCCAGGTTAAGCTTGAAGTGCTCGGCCAGACCGTAAGCCCTCAGGAAGTTGATGCAGCTGGCGGCATCGGAATCGTACTGGTGCTTGGTCGGTTCCTTGGGCTTGGGCTCGATGAGGAATTGGCCCTTAAAGCCGATCTTCTGGGCGTAGTCGACGGCCAACCGCATGAACCGGCCCAGGTGGTCGAGCTCGCGTTTGAGATCGGTATTCCACAGGTTCTGGTAGCCTTCGCGGCCACCCCAGAACACGTAACCTTCGGCCCCCAAGTCGTGGGCGACTTCCAGCATTTTTTTGACCTGCGCGGCGGCGAATGCGAAGGCGTCGGCGTTGCAACTGGTGGCCGCTCCGTGCATGAAGCGGGGATTGCTGAAGAGGTTGGCCGTGCCCCAGAGCAGCTTGATACCGGTTCGCTGCTGCTCTTCTTTGAGGGCCTTGACCACGGTGTCGAGGTTGGCGTTGGATTGTTTGAGCGAGGCGCCTTCGGGGGCAATGTCGCGATCGTGGAAGGTGTAATAATTGACGCCGAGTTTTTCAAAGAACTCGAATGCCACGCGGACGCGGTTGACGGCGTTTTCGACATTATCCACGGGGCCTTCCCAGGGCCGGTGCATGGTGCCTGGCCCGAAGGGGTCGCTGCCGGAACCTCGGAACGTGTGCCAGTAGCAGACGGCGAACTTGAGATGGTCCGCCATCGACTTGCCTTCGACCACTTCGTCTGCCCGATAGTGCCGGAAGGCGAGCGGATTCTTGGACTGGGGGCCTTCGTATTGAATCTTTTCAATGTGGGCGAACGCAGGCATGGGCATGAAACTCCGCGAAAACAACGCCAGCCAGCCAGGCGGCCTGGCCTGGCAGCGCGGCAACAAGAAACGTGGTTCGTCGATCGATCGGGTATGGCAGACAATGTGCCAGAAAGGCGGCGCGGTATCAACGGGGTGGGGGGTGGCCTGATAAAAACGTGCTTGTTTGCGGCGAGTTGGAGAAATTCGGCCGCGCCGAAGTGTGATTGCACGGCGATCGTCACTTGCGTTCAACTCTGCCGGCAAATCCAAAGCACATGGTCTACACACCGCATTGGATTGCAAATGTACAAATAAAAAAACCATAGCCCCAAAAACCTTTGCTCCCCTCTCCCCGGTATTTCCGGGGGTCTTTGAGGAGCGGAGTTGGATACTCAATTTCAAGCCCGAGGAAAACCTCATCCCCAGCCCTTCTCCCCCGGAGTACCGGGGGAGAAGGGAGCAAGAAAGGTCGTGAGAAATGTTTTATCAGGCCCCCCCAATCCTCTCCCGCCCAGGGGCGAGGGAGTATTTGATAGGCTCTGAGCCGGAATGCAAACAACCGCCGCGGCCCTGGTAGGACCGCGGCGGCTGGAAATTGACGCACAAACCAGTTGAGGGGTCGTGGGCGTCTGTCGTTACGGCACGGGGGTGAGTCCGAGCAGCTGTTCTTCCTCTTCCTTGATAATGATGCGTGGCGTGACCATCATCATCAGGCTTTGCGTTTCGCGGCCGATGCCGACGTTTTTGAACAGCCGGTTGAGGTACGGCACCTTATTCAAAATAGGCACGCCGAATTCGTTGCGGCCTTCGCTGAGGCGTTTGATGCCGCCCAGAAGCACCGTTCCTCCGTCTGGCACGCTCACCGTTGTAGAGACCGTAACGAAGGAGAACGTGGGCAACTGCACCGTGGTGCCCGAGCGATTGACCGACCGGGGCCGATCCTGCAGGGGCAGGGTGCGGTCGTCGGCCGTTTGCGAGCTGCCGATGGTGGTGGTCTCGCTGCCGGTGAAGGTGAAGGTGTTCACCTCGCCGATGCTGCTGAAGAACGGCACCACGGTCAAGCGTACAAACCGCCGGTCGTCGGAGACCACCGCTTGCACGTTGAGGAAGGTGCCTTCGTTGAGGACCACGATCACCGGTTGTTGGGCGGCGGCAAAGTCACCGACCACCGGAATCACGCTGATCACGAACGGCGTTTGCGAGGTATCCGACACGATCGCGGATTGGCCGTTGAACAAGGTCACCTTGGGAGCTTGCAGCACGTTGCTGCGTCGATCGCCCTGGCTGGCTTCGATGAAGAAGAAGGCTTCGATCTCCGAGAGGATGGCAAAGCCCACCGTGGCGCCGGCGCCCGGTTGGAAACCACCGAACTGGGGCACGGCCAAGGGGAAGCTCCCCTGAGCCACGGGAATATCGAGGTCGGCGCTGAACACGCCCGGCGCCGACATACCGACCGAAACCGACTTCCCGTGATCGCGATCTTGCACGTCGCGGGAGGGGTTGCCGGAGCCGACCGCCAGGTTGTTGGCGGGGGAGTAACTCGTCGAGGGACCTAGGTTGGGGCGTCCAAACACCTGGAACGGACGATCGATGTCGTCATCGATGTCGAAGTCGAAGTCGACCCCGATGCGTTCAAAGAAGTTGTCGTTGAGGGTGATGAAGCGAACTTCGATGGTGACCTGCAAATCTTGCAGACGGCGAAGCTGGTCGAGCAGATCGGCGATCTGTTCGTGAACTTCTTGGGTTTGCGTGATGACCAGGCTCAGGTTGGTTTCAAACTGAGCCACCGAACCGGGTCCGCCGGTCTCTTGCCAACTGTCGGGCTTGATGGTGGTGGTGATCAGTTGAATCAGGCTATCGAAGTCGGGCTCGGCGCCGCCGCCCAGCCCGCCCGGTCCTGGCGAAACCGGCGGTTGGCCGCCAAAGCCATTGAAGCTGCCGGAGCCGCCCATTTGAGCGAGCACGCCCGGATCGAGCACGGCGTTGGTCGTGCCGCCGGTGGCACTGGCCGCGGCCACCATGGGCGAACCCATGCCGGCGCCCAAGCGACCTGCTTGCTTATAGGCTTCGTTAATCGCGCTGGTCATGCCCATGTTGACCGAGGGCACAAAGTTGGGAATGGGAATCACCAGGTCGGCCACGTTGTAGGTGAGCACGACGACTTCGCCGTCGCGAGCGTGCTCGCTGGTGATCTTCAATACCTCGTCCTTGATCACGTAGCTCAACCGGAGGGGTTGCAGGATCAAGTTCAAGGCACTTTTGAGCTGGATGTCGCCCGTCAGGTTGATGGTGACCGGGGTGTTGGGGTTGACGCCTTCATCGGACAGCCCTTGCTGGTCGAGGTGCAGGTTCACGTTGGCCACGCGGGCCAGGTATTCCATGACTTCGGCCAGGGGGGTTTCGTTGAAGCGAAGCGAAACTGGCGTGCGCAGCTTCTGCTCAATCTCCACTTCTTTTTCGTTGCGGCGATTGATGCTCTTCAGCAGCTTGCTGCGGCGGTCGGTCAGTTCCTTCCAATTGTGGCTGAACTGAATGGGATTGCGATCGTCGAAGGCAATGGACGCTTCATCCACGCTTTCCGTGACGCGGATAAAGGCCTGTTCTTTGGCGTCTTGGATATCCATTTGCGAGCTGAAGTTGCGGACGAAGCGCGACTGCCACTTCAGTTGCAGAACCACGGGTTCGTCGGGCGCCAGTTCGGCGGCCCGCTTGGCCACCACCTCGGCTTCGGCGTACCGCTGCTGATCCATGAGCTTGTTGAACTCATCGACCATGTTGGCCAGCGACTGTTCGACTTCGATCTTGGTTTGACGCTCGCGTTCACGGGCGTCCATCACCGCTTTGTTGCGTTCGTCGAGCTCGATGCGAGGGCGGTTTTCGTCGATGTAGGCCCGCATGCTGGCGATGGCCCCATCGGCCCGACGGAGCAGTTCTTGCTTCGAGTTCGGATCGATGTTGGAGCGGTCGATCTCGGCGCGAGCCTGTTCCAGCATTTGCAACGACTGCAGGGGGTAAGCCTGTTGCACGTTGCGAGCGCGACGTTCGGCATCGGCCAAACGGGCGCCCATTTGGCGGCGGAGGGCCGCAAGCTGCAGGGCGGCTTCATCGACCGGCGCGGCCGGTTCGCCCAGGTATTGCAACCGTCCTTGCACCAACTGCCGGGTGGCAGCGTCCAATTCGGTCTGCATTTGCATGGCTTGTTTGAAGAGTTCCCGAGCCGCGTTGGGGTCGCCCTTCTGCAAGGCTTGCTCGCCCTGCTGGGCCAGTTGCATGCCACGCGTGAGGGGCTGCAAACCGGCGTTCAGGGGGTCGGTTGTGGGAGCAACCGGGCCCAGGGGGCCAACCCTGCCAGGCGAAGAACCATCGATGGTGGGGCCCGGAATGGGCGGGGAGTCTTCTCCTTGCACGCGCTGCACCGCGCCCGGGTTTACGCCAGGCTGGTAGAGTGCCTGGCTGGCCTGATAGGGGGCGCCCGGCATCTGGCCAACGGCCAACCGCACGCGGTTCAGATCGACCATCACAAAGCTGGGGCGGTCTTCGCCGGGTGTGAAGGCCGAATCGGGAATGTTCATTGCCGCGGCCTGAATGGCAAATTGCTGGGCGCGGGCAATGTCGTTTTGCTGGAGCGCTTCGCGAGCCCTGGCGACGAGCGCCTGCACCTGGGCTTTGGCGTCGACGGTTCCTGGCTGCGCACCGGTTCCTGGCTGCGCACTGGTTCCTGGCTGGCCACCGTAGGTTGGCTGGCCACCGTAGCCGCCGCCAAGCAGCATGGGGTTGGGACCCATGGGCATGGCGTTTTGGCCTGGCTGGGGCAGGATTCTCGCTCCCCCGGTTTGCCGAGCCGCGGAAATCCGCGAGAGCATGGCCTCGGGGCTGTTTTCAAAGGGGCTGTAACGCAACTGCATTTTTTGGGCGTCGACGGCCAAGCGTTCGGCCTCTTCAATATCGCCCCAACGCAGCAAGGCGTCGGACTGTTCCAGCAGCAGTTGGCTGTATTGCCGGCGGTAGGACTCCGTGGCGGTGTCGGCGCCTTGAATCTGCTGAAGGCGTTCCATCTTTTCGATCGAGGCCTGCACCTTGGCGGGCTGGTCGTCTTGGAACGTGTAGCTGTAGCCGATGGCCTTGGCCTGCTCGTTGAGCTGCCGAGCCCGACGAACGTCGCCCACCGCCAGGGCTTTGCGAGCCTGCATCAGCAGGGAGTCGCTGGCCTGGCGCTGGGCCGGATTTCCCAAGTCGCCCGAGGGATACAAATGCTGTCCCTCGGGTTGCCCGAATGCACCGGGCGCTCCCGGCGGCAGGCCGGCGGCGGGGGCCTGCGCCAATTGAAGTTGGCTGGGTTCTGGCGAGGGCCAAGTTGCCCCGGCAGGGTTCTCGTTGCTGCCGCGAGCAGCCGAGAAGGGATCGGTGGTTGGCTGATTGTTGCGGCCCAAATTGGGCATAAACCGCGACAAACCTCGGGGGGCTTCGTCCCCCGACTGTGCCTGGGCCACCAAAGGCGCGCTGAGCGCCCCCAGCAGACAGGCGGCAAGAAATCGATGGCTGAGTTTCAAGACGAACTCCTTTTCCTCACGCCCACGTGTACGCCGCCGGAATCGTTCCGACGGCTCCCTCAACTATTGTTCCGCGGACGCTGCCGCCCGCGCTGGCTTGGCGCGAACGCGCCGCCCAAGGTGATTTGGTAGTTTCCGCCAGCAAAACAGCCCCCAGCCAGCACCGCTCGCGGAGCCGGGCGGTGTTCCGCCAGCCGCGCTGCGATAGCAGACCGGTCCCTCCGCGGCGAACGCCGCGAACGCCGAGCCCGCCGCCGCCAAACGGCAACGTGAGCGCGGAGCATTCTGGCGCAGCCAGAGAATCGGACCTGTGTTTTGAAGGTAGAAGCGAGGCGGTTAATTACCTGGGCGACTTCAATGGGTCAATGCCAGAATGATGGAAAAACGGCAAGTTTTTGCCGTCGTTCTCGACCCGGTGGGATCCTGTCCTTCGACGGCGACAACGCTTATTTGAACGCCGCGCTCCCAACGTCCTCCGCCGCGAGCGAATAGCCCACGGATCCAGGCACCCGATGGTCGCCTTCCGGACTTTGGCGGCGCAACCGTCAATAGACGCTATACTGCCCGACGTGCCGCCGGTTTCGACTTCGGACGCCCCCCAAAAGTTCATGGGCTCCGTCGAAACGCACGGGCAACCTTCGTCACGCCTCGCTAACTTTGTATCGTCGCGGTTCATGACCCCAGCCACTATCCGACTCGTCTTGCTGGTTTCGTGCGCTCACGCGCTCGTGCATGTTTACGAGTTGTCGTTTCCGAGCGTCGAAACACTGATTGCCAAAGAGTACTTTGGCGACAATCGAGAGTTGGGAAAGCGCGTGATGGGCTATCTTGGCAGCACGTGGCGGTTGCCGTTTGGGTTTGGCGCCTTGCTGGCGGGATGGCTGGTGGATAGGTACGGGGCCAAGTGGTTGCTGGTGGGCTACCTGGTGGGTTGCGCGCTGACGAGCGTGGCCACGTGGGCCTCGCCCAATTTGACGATTCTCTTCATCACCATGTTCAGCATGGGGGCCTGCGCGAGCATTTACCATCCGGCGGGGCTGTCGTTGATTTCGCGAGAAACTCGTCCTCAAGACCGCACCCGGGCCCTGGGATACCACGGCATCTTTGGTTCTCTCGGCATTGCCTCGGCGCCGCTTCTGGCGGGCGTGGTGCTGGAGGTTCTCGATTGGCGGCAGTATTACCTGGTGATTGCCGTGCCCGGGGCGGTGCTCGCGTTGTTGATGGCGTTGTTTCTGGTGGAACACCATCGCGTGGCGGCCAAAGCCAACGCGGCCGCGGGCATTCCGCCGACGGACTTGCTCGAGGAGCCGGGCCACTGGAAGGGATTTTTCATCCTGACCATCAGCGGCACGCTTTCGGGGCTTACGTATGCGGCGCTGGTCAACTTCTTGCCGCGTTATCTGGAAAATGTCGACCTGGGAATTACCGCCGCGAACCCGCGCAGCATGAAGAACTACTTGGCCGGAGGCGTGCTGCTGGTGGGCGTGGCCGGGCAATACCTGGCTGGCAAGATTGGCCGGGTGGAAAAGCTCGAACGCCAACTGGCCGGCGTGCTGTTTGCGACCTTGCCGCTCCTGGTGGCCATGGGATACGCCCAGGGGACGCAGCGGCTGTGGGCCGTGGCCGCGGTGAGCTTTGTGCTGTTCATGCAGCAGCCGCTCTATAACAGTTTGATCGCGCAGTACGTGCCGCTTCGCCGCCGCAGCCTGGGCTATGGATTCAGCAACACCGTGGCCTTTGGGATCGGCGGGCTGGGAGCAACTTACGCGGGCCTGTTCAGCGACGATCGGATTATCTACGGCAGTTTAGCCGGCTTTGTGTTTTTGGCCGGGTTGGTGGCGCTGTGGCTGGCGAAGAATAAGGTGGGGGCTGGGGCTAGGGACTAGGGGTTGGAGGCTAGGGGCTGGTGGGGGCTGAAGTGGGGAGTTCGGAGTTTGGAGTGCAGGCTGAATGCTGGTGATGTTTTGAGGGCGAGAGCGAGGCTTTTTTAGGAAGTCTCTCGTTGACGCGTCGGATTGCCAAGGGCATGCCGTTGACAAAACCGGGGGCTAAAGCCCTGATTGACGGTTGCGCCGCCAATGCTCGGAAGGCGACCATCGGGAGCCGGGATTCGTTGGCTTTCCGTTGGCCGCGGAGGACGTTGGGGGCGCAGCGCTCAATAAATCATAGCTGATATCGACGAATATCGATTTCCAGCGGACGCTTCCACCCGGACTCATGGAGGCGGACGTTACTTGCGGTCGCCTGAATTTCAATTCGAGGTTGCCTACCGTTCATATCCGTCGAAGTCAGCATCAAACAGGCTTTGCGGCTGTGGTGCTGCCCTGGAAAAATCAACAACTTGAGTAACGGCAGGCGACGTTTTCGGCCCTTCTTTTCCGCTGCCCAGTCGGCAATGCGTTCTGCCTCGCGACGGACAGCCTGTTTCAACAACCACGGCGCGCAGGCTCTCATCCAATCATTGGCCTTAGCCACCCACGCCTGATCGGCATAGGCGCAGCTCGCGGGAGGGTAGATTTTCTGTCCGCCGCAGAGTCGCTTCACAGCTTCGTCGATTTCAACTCCAAACAGTTGCATGGCATCAAGCAGTCGGCCCTCTTCTTGCAGCAAAATCGCCAGGGCCGCTCGCTCACCTTCGTCGGCTTTACCCGCTTCGCTCTTCGCCATCAGTTGCGGCAAGGAAAGCGTTCCCTCTGCAATCGCTTCCATTGGCACGGGGGATCCCCACCGAGTTCCCTCCGATGCATCCTCCGACGCCGCGTGCCAACGCCAGCGCTCGCTTTCCCAGCGATGGTCCTGGTTGGCCGGAATCAAATCCTGCAGGCATAGCCGAATTTCTTGTGCGTCCGCCCGACGTTGCGGACCAACCGCCGCCAGGCAGCGTTGGCGGTCACGCGCCGGCGGTTCCGCCGTATCGTAGCTGGCCAGAAGAATCGTCGTTTGTAGCGCCAGCCTGCCGCGATTGTCGGACGGAAAGCATTCGCGAATCCGCGCCGGCAGCAAGTGATCGAGGTCATGGTTGAGGGCGGCTTCACCGGCAGTGGTCAAACCGTGGTTCTGCCGCGCGCCCTCATCAACCACCACGGCAATCTCGCCGCGAGATTGCCAACCCAAGACAATTTTTTGCAGTCGTTTGCGTTCGGCTTTCCGATCGATCGCCGGCGGAGAAATCCAAGGACGTTCATAGGCCCAGTCGCGAATGAGCCAATCGACTATGGCGCTCGCGTCTTGCGAACATCGCGACTCAAGGCACCTCACGCTCCAGTGAGATACACTGGGAAGTTCCCACTCGCGTTTCGCCATAATGCTGGCAGCATACTCATGCGTTGCTCCTCGTCGCAACACGCCGCCCTGGCATCCTCCCGGCCACTTGCTGAAGCCGGTAACAAACACGTAGCCGGCGACGTCTGGCTTGGTGATCATCAGCCCATCGACGACCGTCGAAGAGGGTTTGCCGTATCGAATTTCAAAGACGCCAGGGCGCTGACGAGCCAGTTCGGAGCCCAGGGCTTCCAAGAAGGCTTGATACTTTTGAGCCGACAAGTGTTGTGGCTCGGCAGGTTCCCCCACGGTTTACTCCCATTCAGCGCAGGTTGGTGCCCTAGAAAATCGTTTGCAACTAGAAGGCATTGAACCCATTCCAGCCGCGAGGGTCAACGATTTGCCGATGGCGCCGTGCCGCTCCCTGGCGCGGACGCCATCATTGGGTCAAATCTGACACTGAGCCATGGCGCGGACGAGACCTGCGCCGCAAGTTGCCGCGTCATGTTGCCACGGCAACGATGTCCCCCGCTCGATCAGCTTTAATCGCTGGGGATTGGTGGCTGGTGGTTGGGGGCTGGGGGGACTGAAGTTCGGAGTGGGGGAGTAGTTCGGAGTTCGGAGTGGGGAGTTGGGGAATTGTGGGTGGGGTGGAGGCTGGGTCGCTTGATGTTGGTTGCCAGGTGATTTTGGCTGTGGGTGCCGCGGGCGTTGATTGAAGTGTGAAGTCGAGGGGGGCGTTGGGCGGGGCGAGGTTGTTTTTTATGGGTTGCAGGTGGCGCTGTGCTTTGTCTTGCGGGTCGGGGGTGACGCGCCAGACGCAGGTTGGGCCGGGGTGGGCGGCGAGGGTGGCGACCGTACGGTGATTGGTTGCCGCCGAGGCGCTGGCGAGGAATGAGGTGACCGCCACGATGGCCACGCCGGTGCGGGCCGCGAGGGCGGCGAGCTGTTTAAAGATGGTGGGCAGGTCGGGCTTTTTCCGGCCAGTTGCTTGAGGCAGGAACGCGCTGAGCGGGTCGATGATCACCAGGTGGCAGCCGGGCGTGTTGGCAATGGCCTGTTCGAGCTGGGTCAAATCGTTCGCCAGAGAAAACGGCTCGGCGGTTTCCGTGGCCGCGTCCGCATGGGCGGGGTTGTTGTCGGAACTTGTAACGTCCGTCAGCACCATGATGCGAGCGAGGTCGGCTCCGGCCGCTTCGAGACGAGGAAGGGTGACGTCGGCGAGATCGTGCTCTTCTGTCAACAAGAGCACGCCCGCGGCCGGGTTGGGCTGATCGGGCTGCAAGGGCCAGGGCAAGCCGGCGGATACTCGGGCCGCCAGATCCGCGGCCATGAATGACTTTCCGGCGCCTTGTTCGCCTACCATGAGCGACAGTTTGCCGAGGGGGAAGTGATGAGGCCAGAGCCAGCGGAGCGGTTTGGATTGGAAGGTGGCGAGGGTGCGCATGGGGGCCTCTGGAGTGCGGAGTTGGAGAGGGGAGTTGGAGAGGGGAGTTGGAGAGGGGAGTTTTTTGGTGGGGCTGGGTTGTTTTGGATTGCAAACTGAAACCATGTGTTCGCGAGAATGATGAGATCCGCGAATGATCGACGTCCCCCCTAATGTGCCAAAAAGATATGGACGGACCAATATGTATTTTTTGGGCGATGAGTATTTTTTTGGGGAGGGCGCGATCCGGCCTACGCATAGCAGCGAATTTCATATAGTCGCGCGGTGTCTTCGCCGTTGGTGGCTGTGATTTCCACGCGGATGGCGCTGGTCATCCGCGGTTCGAAAGTGTGGCGGCGGAGGCGCTGGTGGTTGCCGGTTACCTTGGCGACTTCGGTCCATTGGCCGTCGGCCGTTTTGGCTTCCACGCGATAGTCGCGGGCCGTCTCCGGCTGGGGAGCCCGAACCATGTGGCTGGAATGATGGTCGGACGAGGTGAGGGTGAGCTCGCGGTGGAAGCCGGTATCGAAGGTGAGTTGGACTTCGCCGATTTGTTGGGGTTTGTCCCAAGCGAGTTCGATCCAGGCCTTGCCGTCGGTGAGGGGAGCGATCCAGCGATTGCCGACTTCGCTGTACATGTCGCGCACCAGACCATTGGTGGCGTTCTTGGCCTGCGAATCCTTGGTCGCGCCGGAGGCGGTCACCTTGGCTTTTTGCGCCAGGTCGGCGGGGTCGCCGTGCTTGAGGTTTTTGATGGTTTGGTCGTCGCGGAGCAGGGTTTGTTGCAGTTCGCGCAGCCGGGGCTTTTGCTCGTAGAGTTGACGGGGCGTGATGCCGTGCCGGCCGCAGAGGGCGGCGGCGGTGCCCAGGGCCTGGCCCATCACGGCGCAGGTGGCCATCACGCGGGTGGACGTGAATGCCACGTGGCTGCAACTGGCGTTGCGGCCGGCCATGAACAGGTTGGAAAGGTCTTTGCTGTAGAGCGCGCGGAGGGGAATGTTGTAGACCTCGGGGAGTTTGGTGCTGACGAAGGGGCGCTGGTCGGTGGCGTCGAATCCGCCGGGGGGATGCTCGTCGAGCCCCCAGCCGCCGATGGCCACGGCGTCTTCCCAATCGCCGTTGAGGCCCATCAGGTCTTGCTGGGTGAGGATCACGTCGCCTTCGATCCGGCGGCTTTCGCGTTTGCCGGGCACCATGCCGACCCAGTCCAAGGCCCAATTGGCGGCGGTGGGATACTTGCCGCTGTTTTTGATGTAGTCCCAGACGCCGGTCACGATGGAGAGCAGCTCGAAGCGGATGCGTTCGTTGTCGCGGATGGTGTCGGTGATGCCGCCCCACTCGA
>CAYUMU010000037.1:21145-57159 GCA_964445985.1 uncultured Pirellulales bacterium
CACTCGATCCACCAGTAGCCGTATTCCCAACTGCCGATGCCACGGAAGCGAAGTTGCTCGGGGCCGATTTTGCGAGCCCAATGGGGGGCCGTGTAGGGCATGGGCTTGCCGAAGTCGCGGGCCGTGAAGAGCACGCTGCTGCCGAGCGTTTCGCGGGTGGGCTTGTCCCAGGCGAGCGGTTCGCCGAACTCGTCGCGGGCTTCGTGCCCCCAGCGAATGGTGGCGCCGGCTTCGAGGGCCAGGCGGCTATCGCCGGTGCAATCGGCGTAGTTTTTGGCCGTGACGCGGTAGAGGTGCTCGGTTTTGTCGCAGCGGGCCATGACGCGGGAAATCTTGCCGTCGGCCACGTCGGCGGCGTAGACGGTGGTATCGAGCAGCAGCGTGACGTTGGGTTCGGAAACCAGCTTGTCGTACAGCAGCAGGTCCCATAGTTCCCAGCAGCGCTGGGGGTTGTTGGCGGCGTCGTCGAGGCGGAGTTCTTCGATGATGCCGCCTTCGCGCCAGCCGGGCCGACCGGTGTGGTTGTTGGCGCCGACGATGTGCATTTTGACTTCGCTGCTGCTGTTGCCGCCAAGGCGCGAGCGGTCTTGCACGAGGACGACCTTGGCCCCGTTGCGGGCGGCGGCCAGCGCGGCACACACGCCGGCAGGCCCACCGCCGGCGATGAAGACGTCGCAGGCCAAATCGACGAGCGTCATGTGCGGCTCGCCTTCGAACCGCCGCGCGGCCGCGGCCGGATCGGCGGGGCAGATGTCTTCGAACGATTCGCGAATATCGGGCACCGATCGCGGCTCGCCTTCGGCGGCGGCCAAGGCCTGGCTCTGATCGCCGAAGACAAACAGCGAATAGGCCGACATGCCCGCGGCCGCGAGAAACTCGCGGCGGCCAAAGCCTGGGGCGTGGGGTTGATCGGAAGACATGGCGGTGGTTCCTTATGTTGATTTGTTGGGCAGCGTGCGGTTGATGATTGCTTTCGCGTGCGAACTAAACTGGATTCCCGCCTTCGCGGGAATGACGAGTTCGCGACGGTTGATAGAGTGTTAATTCCAATTCCGAAAGTAAATGATCGATGACCCTCAACGGCGAGGTCAGACAATGCCTGGGGGAAAGTCAATGGCGATTTGTTCGCGCATGGCCTGATCGCCGATGAGCACGGTGGCCGTATCGAGCATGCCGTGGTGAACATCGCAAATGGTGGCCGGGTCGCGGCGGATGACGCAGTCGAGGAAGGCCAGCAGTTCATCGCGGGTGTCGTCGCCGTGGGCGTCGATTTCGTAGGGGGCGCCGCGATGAGCCCAAGGGTCGTTGGTCATTTTGAGCGTTTTGCCGGCGGTGAGCAGGGCGGCGTCTTCTTTCACGCGGCCGTCTTTGCTCCAGCCGGGATCTTCGGCCGCGCCTTCGCGGTAGAACAGGCCCTTCTTTTGGGTGAGGAACAGGGTGCCGCGGCTGCCCATGATGAGTTCGGAGGCGCCTTCGTAGGCGTTGTGGTGCAGTGAGGAGTAGGTGACGCGCACGGTGTAGGGTTGCGGTTTTTCGGAGGGCGCGGCGGCGTTGGTGGTGGCCGTGGAATGGGTTATGCGGCCGGGCTGGGAGCGCACTTGCGGCCCATCGTATTCGTAGATGCAGAACACGTTGTCGAAGACTTCGCGGCCGTCATGCCAATAGTCGATTCCGCCCGAGCCGAGGGCGCGGCGGGGCGGGCCGCCGAGCAGCCAGTTGGCGACGTCGAGTTGATGGCTGGCCAATTCGGTCATCAGTCCGTGGGACGAATCGCGATAGAGCCGCCAGTTGAGGCGATGTTCGAGCTCGGTGAAGCGCGGATCGGCGCGGGGCACGGGCACGGGGCGCCGCCAGTTGTTGTTGCGATGCCACTGGCATTTGATGGCGGCGATTTGGCCTAGCATGCCGGTCTGCACCATGGCGGCGGCTTGTCGATAAACGGCGTTGGCGCGGCGCTGGAGGCCCACCTGGAACACGGCCTGGTGTTTGGCCACGGCGGCGGCCAGCTGCTGGGCCTGGTCCAGGTTGTAGGTCATGGTTTTTTCGCAGAACACGTCGCAGCCAGCATCGAGCGCTTCGAGGCACAGCTCGGCATGGCGATGGAGCGGCACGGCCACGACCACGGCCTGCGGCCGGGCGTCTTTGAGCAGTTGCGAGAAGCTGGCGTAACGCTGGGCTTGGGGGCCGGCGAATTCGCCGCCGCGTTCGAGGTGGGGGGCGTAGTCGTCGCACACGGCCACGATGTCGGCGGCTTCGATGGTGGTGAGCGCGCGGATCAGGTCGGAACCTCGGGCGCCGGTGCCCACCACGCCCAGGCGGACCTTTTCGCCGGTGGGCTCGTTGGCCAGCGCCGCCAGCGAGAGCGCGCTGCCGGCCAGCAGCGACGACGACTCGATCAAGAACCGGCGTCGGTCGGTTTGCGGCGGTTGCATGGTGGGCTTCCCCAAATCCATTCGAATTTTTCGGATTGAGTGACCGTGGACTGAACGACCGTGGGATGTGAGCCGGGGACCCGCGACGGGAAGTCGATCCAGCCCACGGCTGCGATGCCCAGCGTGTTCCCCCGTCTTTTAAGATAACGGGTTGCGGCGGTCTTTCCCATAAGCAACAGGGCGGTGGAAAGGACTTCGGCCGTGGTTGCGGAGGATGAAAGCACGATGCAAATGGCCTGATCGGGGGGATTTTCAAGCGTTGGGCTCCTCGCCTGGCCGGTGCTGGAAGTTTGGCCGGCAGCCGGGGGGATGATGAGATCGCTGGCCACGGCGCCTTGTGCATACCGGCCGGAGACGCTCAGGCTGAGGTCGGCGAGCGGCAACAGAAGGGGGTTGCCGTCGTGGGCGGTGGCGTCTCGCAGGCCGACCTGCCAGGGGAGATCGGCGTCGCGGCTACCGAGGGCGACCACCGAACTGGCGCCAGCCTGGAGCAAGCTGGAAGTGACGCCGAACCGGGCAATGAGCCGGGCCGCGGCATCCAGCGCGTAGCCTTTGCCAAAGCCGCCGAGGTCGAGCTGGGCGTGGGGCGACGTGAATCGCAAGGTGCGATGGGCTGCGTCGAGGATCACATGGGTGAGGTAGCCTGGGATGCCCTGGGACGCTGTGCTTTGTTCGTTGGACGCCGCGCGGCTGGTGGCGCAGATATCGAAGAAGCCTTCGGTTTGCTCGGTCCAGGCTTGGAGCGACTGGAGCACGGCGAACAGTTCGTAGTCGACCCGCACCGCTCGGCGGAATGCCTCGCGATTGACTCGGGCCACTTCAGCCGCCGGATCGAAACGCGACAGCAAGCGTTCGACCCGCTCCACCTCGTCGAGCGCCGCGGCGCCGACGGCTTCCAGGTGCTCGGCGTCGGGGCCGGCGAGCCAAATTTCGACCAGGCAGGCCATCGCCGGACGAGCCAAGTGAACCAGGGGGAGCATGCAAATGGTTGCCTCGCGGGGGCGATTACGGTTTTCGCAAGTGCGAAAAGGCGTCGCCGACGGCTTCGCCGAGCAGCGACGAATCGTTGGAGAAGACCACGAAGCGGGCGCCTTGGTTCATGGTTCGCAGGGCCTGATCGCGTTTGCCAAACCAGCAGCCGGCGGCGACGTGATGCCGGTCGGCCGTATCGACGATCCGCTTGAGTATCGCAATCAGGTCGGGGTGGTCGTACTCGTTGGGAATGCCCATGCTGACGGTCAGATCGTTGGGTCCCACGAACACGGCGTTGACGCCGGGGATGGCGCAGAGGGCGTCGAGATTTTCGACGCCGGGCACCGATTCGATCATGGGCACAAAGATGGTGTCTTTGCATTTTTGTTCGACGACATACTGCCGGGACTTTTCGCTCGGCCAGGCGCCGCCGTTTAGCACTTGTTGCAACAGCTTGCCTTTGAGCGGACGATAGGCGGCCGCGGCGGCGAGTTGCTTGCAATGTTCGACGTCTTCCACATAGGGCACGACCACGCCATCGAAGGAGTCGGCCGCCTTGGAGACATCGTCGGGGTCGCGGCTGTGAACGCGGGCCAGGCAGGCGATGCCCTTGGCGGCCAGGGCGTATTTCAGCGGCCAGAACTCGGCCAGGTCGAGGGCGTTGTGCTCCGAGCTAAAGATGACGAAGTCGAGCGCGCCCGCGGGGAGATAATCAACCACCGCCGGCGTGACGGCGTGCTGAATGAAGGTGCCGAAGACCGTTTCGCCTTGCACGATTTTTTGTTTGAGGGCTTTGCCAATCAAGGGTGTGGTCCTTTGGAATGATCAAGGGAAGTGCGTTGCTGAGCCACCGGCGAGACGCTGTAGGTTGTACCAGGGGGTGGGCCGCGGTTCCATCTTCCCCATGCGTTTGCATTGGGCTCCTCCCGGTGGAGCGAGCTAGTGGAGCGAGCCAGGGTTGCTTTCCCGTCTGCCGTGGCCGGGTTACACTGGCGACGAACGATTGCGGGCCGCCGGCTCCTTCCCACCTGGTTTCTTCCACCTTGCGGCGAAGCTTTTATGACAGCGAACTTTGCTCGAACAAGTATCGCTTGGGCAGCACTTCCCTGGGCAATACTGTTCGCCACGATGGTCGGCGGCCGGGTTGCGAATGCGCAAGAGTTGCAGTCCGTGATTGCCGCGGACGAGCAGCCGGTTGACGACGGAGAACTGGTCGATGAGAACGAACCGGTGGAAGCTCCCCCGGCCGACGAGCCGACGATTGTACGGGTCGTGTTGATCGGGAACACGCTGATCGAACGCGAGCAGCGGTATGGCTATTGGGAAACCTTCGTGCTGGCCGCCAATCCGCACACGCGGTATCAGTTTCGCAACCTGGGCTGGAGCGGCGATACGGTGTTTGGCGACGCCCGCGCCGGCTTTGGCACGGCCCGCGATGGGTACAGAAAGCTGATCGCGCAAGTTCGCGGCGCTCGGCCCGACGTGGTGGTGGTGGGCTATGGCAATAACGCCGCGTTTGCTGGCGAGGCAGGGTTGGCGGAGTTCAAGACGGGCCTCAACCGGTTGCTGGACGATCTCAGTTCGGCCGGCAGCCCTCGGCTGGTGTTGCTGAGCCCTACGCCTGGCGAGGATGTCGGGCAAGCGGGCGTAGACGTGGCGGCGCGGAACCGCGATCTGGCCCTGTATCGCGAAGCGATTGAAGAGGCGGCCGAGGATTGGGATGCCGAATTTGTGGACTTGCCGCGGAGTTGGCCATCACGAACGGGCTCCTCTCTGGCGGCGCGAACCGACAACGGCCTGCATCTTTCGGCCGCCGGTTATTGGGAATCGGCCCCCACGGTGGCCGCCCCATTCGCGGCGACCCCATTCGCGGCGACCCCGTTTACGGCGAACTCGTTTACGGCGAACTCGTTTACGGCGAACTCGCCCTGGCGATTGGAGCTTTCGCTGAATGGTTCGGAGCTTGTGGCGACTTCCGCAAAAGGGACCGCCGTGATTGAGACGGGGCTGGCCCAGGGCTCGACGAAGGACGCCTGGCCAGGCGATCTTACGTGGTCGTTGCGAGACACTTCGCTCCCGGCTCCGGCGTTTCCTGGGGAGGGCGTCAAACCTGATCTGGCAAGTGTGCCGCCCCGCGTGCTTCAAGTGGATGGGCTTCCGCCGGGCGAGTATCAACTGCTGATCGATCGGCAGCCTATTGCGGCGGGATCGGCCAAGGAATGGGCCGACGGCGTGACCATTTGGCGCGGCCCCGACTTTGAGCAGGTGGAAGAACTGAGGTCGGCCGTGATCAACAAGAATCGCTGGTTCTTCCATCGTTGGCGGCCGCAAAACGAGACGTACCTGTTTGGCTTTCGCAAGCACGAGCAGGGTCAGAATGCCCGCGAGATTCCACAGTTTGATCCGCTGGTGGCCCAACTGGAGGATGTGGTGTTTGAGCTTTCGCAGCCTCGGCGGCGGTACTACACGCTGGAGCGGCGCGCCGATGCGAAGTAAGGGCGAGCCGAAGAGGAATCTCCCGCCTCGCAGATCGCATCCAAGCGGATGGGAAATGCAGAGTCGTTTCCGCTGCAACTGGATTCCCGCCCCCGTCTTCACGAGGGCAGGCTCTTCGCGGGAATGACGGAAGTAGTGGCGGGAATGACGGAAGTATTCTTGGGAATAACGGTTCGCTGCCTCACCCCTTTCCTAACTTGAAGTATTGCCCGTGACACGCACCTCGTGGAATTTTTATTCGGCCGGTCGGTTGAACTTTGGTCGCGGCGCCGTGAAGCAGTTGGCCGGCTGCATTGCGCATTTGCGGGTGGGGCGGGTGTTCGTGGTGACCGATCCCGTGTTGGTTGCCGCGGGATTGGCGGAGCGGATTGTGGGTCCGCTGCAAGCGGCTGGCTTGGAGGTGGCGGTTTGGGATGGCGGTGAGCCGGAGCCCTCGCTGGGCACGGCGCTGGCGGCGGTGGATCAGGCTCGGGCGTTTGTGCCCGACGCGGTGCTGGGCCTGGGGGGCGGCAGCAACATGGACCTGGCCAAAATCACGGCGGCCCTGTTGACACACGGCGGCGAGCTTTCCCGTTACTTTGGTTGGAACAACGTGCCGGGGCCGGTTCTGCCGCTGATTTGCGTGCCGACGACTTCGGGCACGGGGAGCGAGGTTTCGCACGCCGCGGTGTTGACGGATACCGCGGCCCAAATGAAGGTCAGTATCTTATCTAACTTTCTGCGTCCGGCCGTGGCGGTGGTCGATCCGGAGCTGACGTTGAGCTGCCCTGCCAAGCCAACCGCCGATAGCGGGATCGACGCGCTGACGCATGCCATCGAGGCCTGCACGGCGATTGACTTTGCGGAGTTGGCGGTGCCGCCGCATGAATCGTGCCCTTACGACGGCCGCCATCCGCTGGGAGAAATCCTGGCAGAGAAGGCCATTCGCCTGGTGGCGGAGCACCTGCCGGCCGCCGTGCATGAGCCTGGCAATTTGGACGCGCGCGAAGGGATGTCGCTGGCGGCCACGCTGGCTGGCATGGCGTTTTCGAATTGTGCCGTGGCGGTGGTACACGCGCTGGAGTACCCGCTGGGGGGCGCGCTGCATGTTTCGCACGGGGCGGGCAACGGTTTGCTGCTGCCTTACGTGATGCGGTTCAACTTGCCGGTCAGGCAGGCCACGTTCGCGCGGATTGCGGGCTGGCTGGGCGAAAAGACCGAGGGGCTGAGCGAACAGGCCGCCGCGGAGCGCGCCATCTTTGCCGTGGAGAAACTGCGGAGCGAGATCGGCATTCCGCGGCGGATTCGGGAGCTTGGCGGGAGTGCCGAGCAACTGCCGGAGTTCGCGGCGAAGGCATTCGCCATCAAGCGGTTGATGCTGCTCAATCCGCGGCTGCCTAGTGAAGGGGAGTTGCTGGAGATTTACCGGAGCGCGTGGTAGCGGGACTTCAAGTTCGGGTCGGGGTGTTGCCCTGGGTGGGGCGATAGTGAACGGTGGCCAGACGCGCGCGGCGGGGCTGGGGCGGAGCGATTTCTGGCAACGAGATTTGAGCCCATTCGATGGACGAGTTGGGCGGCCTCCAGCGGAAGTGCAGTTCGACCACCGCCTGGGTGGCGGCCGAGGGGACACGGTATTGGCCGGTGACGGTGGTCCAGCCCTGCTTGGTTTCGGCATCGCCAGGGAATTCGGGCTCGGCGCGGGGGCGTTCTCCTGGCCGGTACGAAGCGTGGGAAGGTTCGTCGCGGAGGACGCGCTGGCCGGAATCGTCGAGCCAGAGAATGCGGGCGGGGCCGGCGCGGCGGATGCCGTCGATACCATTTGCCCGGCGGAGAGCCGAGAAGCGAACGTACGTGCCGCCGGTCACGGGGAAGGTTTTCTGCCAATGGCCGGCGAGCCCTTCGCGTTCGTCGGCCTGAATCATCAGCGTGCCCTGGCCGTCGGGGTCCTTTAACGATCGCGGAAAGAGCCACCGAAAAAGGCGATCTTGGCTCCGATCAAAGCATCGGCCATGATAGGTGGATGGTGGAGGTCTGAAAGGGCAGGTAGCTCGGTGAGTGCAAAGGAGTGGTCTATCATGCGATTTCGCGTCACCTTGTCGTGGGCTGTGCTGTTGTGGGGAAGTGTGTCGTGCCTCGCGCAAGAGGGTTCCAACCAGCGCCATGCTGCCAATGAGGATCTCCCGTCCGCCAAAGATCTGCTGCGACGAGCTAGTGAGCTAGTTTCGCAACAAGGCAAGGACCAGCACATTTGGACCATGGGAACGCTCCTGCAAATAGGCGAACTACAATTGCGAGCCGGAGATTTGGAAGGCGCGAGGATGTCGATTCGACCCTCGACCGATTCGTATGGTAGTAATGCAGCGCTGATCCGATTGGCTGAAGGACTGGCCGCGGCGGGCAAGCGAAAGGAATCGCTCGACGTGCTACGGGAACTCGGATCCGATCACGGGTGGAAGCAAACTCTCATTAACGACGGTGTTCGGTTGCGTTGGATCGAGCACCTGATCGCAGCCGGCGATTTTACGGCGGCACAAGTGGAAGCCCGCGGGGTCGAATCGAAGGAACGGCGCTCTCATGGATTTCGCGCGCTGGCCATGGCCTACGCGAAGTCGGGAGACCATGCCCAGGCCGCGGCGCACTTCCAGCTCGGCCTGGATGCGATCGAGGCAACAAACGACTATGACCACGCCTGCGCCTTGTGGGAACTGGCCCAGGCCCAATTATCCGTAGGAGCCGCCGATGGCGCGAAGGTGACAACCGGCCAGCTTGTCGCCGCGGCCAAGAAAATGGAAGCCTGGGCAAAGGTTGCCGCCCTGCGAGAATCCGCCGTGCTGTTCGCGGATTTGAAGGACCGACCCGCGGCAAGTTCCGCGTTTCGGCAGGCGATCGAAGCGAGTCAAGGAGTGGAGTCGCACAACAAGGTGGGGGCAGTGAAACTGATCGCGATGGCTCAAGCGCGCGTCGGCTACATCGAAGATGCGCTCAACACGGCTCGCATGATCACGCACCGTGATGCGCACTTCGGGCAGGACGGAGACCGCGAGGGAGCAATGTTGAGTATCGCGGAGGCCCAGTTGCAGGCCGGTGACGCAGACGGCGCCGTCCACACCGCGCTATCCGTTACGTATTTCCTTCAATATCGCGACGAAGCGCTGCACGCAGTCGTTGAAGATCAGATCAAGCAGGGGAATTTCATGAAAGCCCTCCGTGCGGCGGAAAAAGTTCACAACCCGTCTCGGAGGGCGTCCGCAATGCTTAAAACGGCCACCGCTTACGCCAATACTGGCAATAAGAGAGGGGCGTACGAGATAGCGTCGCGGATCGAGTTGAGGGGCGGATCCAACATCTTTGGGAAAGATCCCGTTCACACGTTTGATTATCGACGCCCCGAGAGTTGGCTCGAAAACTACGACCAAGGCGGCGGAAGTACGGCGCTATCTCGCGAGTTCTCGAACCAACGTGCTGCCGAACTCGCGGTGTGCGCGATGAGACTGGCGCGGGCGATCGCGCTTCAGCCAGAACTCGATTACGGTAAGTTGCTCGATGACGATGCTGTTTCCGAGGAAGTGATCTTCGCGCTGGCACGAGCCCACGGGGCCCACGGTTGCTTACCCGACGCGCTGGCTTGGTCGCGGCGGATCGGCGATGATCACTCGGCCACCTCGAAAGAAGATGGAGACGAGGTTTGGTCGCTCCGGAGGCGAATTTACACTCTGATCGCCGTCGTGGAAGGCATGCTTGATCGGTCGGATGCTGCCAAGACAGCGGCAAGTCGCTAAGCCTGCCTTTTGGGCTCGAAGAGCCTATCCGAGAACCCGGTTTCCCCCCCGACCCCAGCCCTGGCCTGATGAAAAACGGTTGGTGGCATGCTCAGGTTTGGTTGCGCGGCGGGGTGTGCTTGCGCCGCTTGGCATTGGATCGGGTTCGAGCGGATCGATCCCGAATGGTCCGCGACCTCAACCGCATATTGAAAATTGACTCACCCTACCGTTTTCCAGGTGCGGTGCAGTTTCCCTGGCTTTTCGCGGCTGGCCCCGGTGTTTTGAGTGCCTGATTCTTTGCAAGCTCGACGCGTTAGCGAGGGACGTTCGGGGGGACTCCCTCGCTAACGCGTCGGGTTAAGAATAGCAGCGAGGCTCGCGGCATTCCTCGCTGGTTGCTAACGACCTTTCTTGCTCCCTTCTCCCCGGAAATACCGGGGAGAGGGGAGAAAAAGTTTTTGGGGCTAAGGTTTTTTTATTTGGCATCTTTGCAATCCAATGCGGCGTGTAGGCCATGTGCATTGGATTTGCCGGGTAGGGTTGAGCGCAAGTGACGATCAACGCGCAACCACTTCGGCGCGGCCCAAATTCTCCAACTCGCCGCCAACGAGGACGTTTTTATCAGGCCACCCCAGCCCTCTCCCGCGAGGGGCGAGGGAGTCATTGGATAGGCTCTAAGTCGTTGGAAGCCCCTCGGTTCAATTGACCAAAAGCAACTCGCCAATGGCAGTTCAAGGGGCCTTCCGCAGCACGCGACCAATCCGGATCAATCTTCGCAGGAACGTCATCGCGCTGCCAACGGCAATAATCAACAGCGCCAGGGCCATCGTACCGGCCGCGGGCCACGACTCCCAGCGGAATTGCCAGAGTGCGGGAGCGAATCCGGCATGGAGTGCGGCGACGGTCATGAGCGCCATGCGTTGCGGCTTGGCCATGGGTCCACAGAATTCTTGAGGGGCGCCTGCTACTTTGCCTTCCGCCCTCACATAGGCGGTTAAGAGGGCCGCGATGGCGGCCAGGTAGCCGCATTCCACCAGGCTGCCCGCGGCGTAGCCGGCGCCAACAAAGATGGCCGTGTCGCTGACCCGATCGGGCACCTCGTTGAACAGCTCTCCCAGCGGCGAAGCCCGACCTGCTTGCATGGCGACCATGCCATCGAACATGTTGGCCAGCAACCGCAGTTGCATCAAGACGGCCGCGGCGACGAAGAACAGCCAGGGGGTGGTTGGCCGCGTTGTCAGGGCGAATGCCACGCCCGCCGATAAGCCTGCGACCATGCCAGCGACGGAGATGGCATTGGGAGAAATCCCCCAGGCGGCCAGTTGGCTGGCGACGCGAATGGAGAGCGCGCGGTCGCGGGAGGAGATCGGGCGTCGCTCCGGGACGTAGTCGGGATTGGTCATGCTCATTTTCCCATCAGGTACATGCCGACCATCAGGCTTTCCGGCGGTGTCGCCACGCTCAACCGCCGGCTACTGGCTGCAAACCCCTTCGGGGTCAAATGCGCGACTTATTCAATCGGCCTTGTTTCGTGCACTGGATCCCCGCCTTCGCGGGGATGACGAAAGCGGGGACGAAGGCGGGGGCGTTATTTGATCCGCGATCCTGATCCTCGCTTTACCGGAAAAGATCTCGCTCAATTTGCTTGATAATGATCGCCAGCAACGCCACAATCACGCTGGGTGGATCGACATCATTGCCAGTCTAGCCGTCCCTCCGGGTACAGTCCAATGGCGTGTCGTATAGGGCAATTGAGAGGGGATCATGCCGCGCGAAGAAGCCTCCTCCAGGGCTTTGCTGAGAGAACCGGCCGCGGAAGGGCCGAAGCGCGTCGGCAATTACCATTTGCTGGCGCAGCTCGGTCAGGGTGGAATGGGCGCGGTGTTTCGCGCGCGGCACACCAACCTCAACAAGATCGTCGCTCTCAAGCTGCTGCCGCCAGGACGGTTTCACAGCCCTCAGGCCATCGATCGATTCTATCGAGAAATGGCGGCAGCGGGCGCGGTTGAGCACGAAAACGTCATTCGCGCCACGGACGCCGGCGAAGCGGATGGATTCCATTTTTTGGTGATGGAGTACTGCGAAGGGACGGACGTGAAGCGGCTCCTTGACATGCTGGGAGCGGTGGATGGCCCGCTGGCCGCGGAGATCGTGCGCCAGGCGGCGACTGGTCTCGAAGCGATCCACGGCGCGGGGCTGATCCATCGAGACATCAAGCCTTCCAACTTGCTGTTGGCGCGCGATGGCACCATCAAGATTCTCGACCTTGGCCTGGCGCGGTTCACGGAACTTGATCCACGCGAGCCGGAACTGACCGGCACCGGCGTCGCGCTGGGGACCCCCGACTACATGGCCCCGGAGCAGATTGGGGGAGCTCGGTTCGTGGATATCCGGGCAGACCTGTATGGCCTCGGCTGCACTTTTTACGCGCTATTACGTGGCCGTCCGCCATTCGGGCTGCCGGAGTACGACTCGTGGCCGAAGAAGATTGCTGCCCACTGTCGGACGACGGTTCCGCCATTGGATGTCACCGGAGTATCCGCCGAAATGGAGGCGGTGGTAATGCGGTGCCTCGAAAAAGATCCCGCACGCCGGTATCAGCATCCTCGCGATTTGGTGGAGGCGGTCACACCGTTGTGCATGGAGACAACGCTCCGGCCGCTGGCCGAGCGGCACGTGAGGCTATTCCCCGCTTCGTCCACCGACGAGCCCGCGGCGACGGTGGAGACGCGCCCCCTGGGTCCGTCGTCTTCGACACGCTGGCCGGCCAACGAGTCCACCGCTTCCTCGCCGCCCCCCGGAGCATCGCGGTGGCGGTCGTGGCGCAGCCTGGCTTTCGTACTGGGACTTGCATCGCTCGTGAGCATGGCCAGTTGGGGCATTGCCTGGAAGCGTCCGCGCGCGGTGGAACCTTCGGAAATCGTGGCGGCGGTCGAATCGGCGCCAGACGGTCGGTTCGACTTGCCACTTCTGCCGAACGAAAAGCGTCCCACGAATTTGACCGCGGCTAAGGACGACTACAGCGGCGTGCCCATCCACCAGTGGAAACCGCTCCTGCTCGCTCGACCGATACGAGGCATTTGGATCGACCAGAAAGGGCTGGGAAATGTCAGCTACGATCAGCACCTGCAACAACTGACGGTAAATGCCGGTCGTTACGCGTTGGTGCAGTTGGGAAAGATCGAGGCGGGCGATTACCAACTCCAGATTGGGATTTACCAGAACGCATGGGGCTCCGGTTCAGGAGTGTTTTGGGGCCTGAGGCGCGAACCTGGTCTGCCGGGGAAGGAGGACGAAGTGGCATGGAAGTGCCAGTACGTACGATTCATGGATGCCGATCCGGACGAAGCGAGTCTGGGCTTTCGCCTCATCCGCGGCGAGGCCCACTGGACACAGAGCGCCAGCGGCGCCGTTGTGCCCGGCACCACCGAGATTGCGAACGATCTGATTCCCCATGCGGTATCGGGAGAACAAATCCTCAACATTTTGGTAGTGGACAACGCCCTGCAAGAGATCACCGTGGATCAGGACCCCGCCCGGAATTTGCTGTCGGTGAATGATCGTTTTGAACCGGGCGATTACCACGGCGGCTTCGGCACGTTTAACTACCAAAGTAGCGCCGTTTTTCGCAATGCCCAGATTAAACGGTTGCCCTCGAGTAAATGACGCTTGACCCATTCTCTCTCTCTCCTATCCCTATCAGAAAGGTCGTTATGAGCGTTCCCCAACGAGTGACCGCCCAGCAGATCACCCATCCATTGCCTGGCGCGGCGGATGTTTTTGGAGGGGCCGTGCTGAACGTGCGCGGCACCATGGACGTGGGCGAGATGGTGGTGGCCCAGGCTTATGCCAAGGGAACGGAGCCGGCGCCAGGTGACGATCCCCCCAATACAGCCGTCGAATGCTTCGTTCACGGCACGTCATTCTTTCGGGGAGCGGTACCCGGGGCCGTTGCCGGCGCCGACGGGGCGTTCATCCTGGTCGCGTGGTCGAGCCCCTGTTTTGGCACGCCAAACTGGACGCAGTTTCCCCAGGTCGAATGCACGCCTGCCAGCGTGAGTCAGTTCGATGTTCAGGCTACCAGTTGCCTGTACTTTGCATGGGCGCCCGACCCCAAGATCAACGCGTTACTTCGAGGTCCGATCGTGTCGGGGCGGCAATTGGCCAACGATATAGAACAAGGGCATGGCTGCCGTCCCTTGGAACTGCACATCCCCGACGACGCGAACCAAGTGTCGCTGGTGGTGAATGGGGGCTCGTGGCGACATTGCACGGGGGCTTCGTGCGCGTCGGACGCAGCTGGCAGGGCCAAAGTTGCCACAACGCGGTCGGAATACCACCGAATCGACTATCGCTCCAGCCACACTCCGCTGCTCAATACCAATGTTAACAAGCTGGTTGGGCTGTGGGGGCCGAAGAATGCGCCGTCGAGCCCGATCGACCCGGGGTGGTTGCTGGAAATCGGCACGAGCAATCCCACGCTGAACGTGCCCACTTCTCCGCGCCCCGGCAGCCTGTTCCTGGCAATGCACGATGGTTTCGAATGGAACAACAACTCGGGCAACGTGACGGTGCAGGTGTCGCTGAGCTGATGGGGGTCGCCGATGTGATTGCCATCGCTCAGCCCTCGGGCTCGCGCGGAAAATCGGGAGTCGTTCTGGAACACCCGTTCGGCCGTGGGGCTTCGCCAGCGATTGCGGGAACACACAAACAGGGCGTTGATGCTCATTCCGACGGTCTTGGCCGCGCGCTGGCGGGAGCCGAGTTCGCGGCCTCGCCCGCCGGGAAGCCCGCTTGGCTGAACGCGGAACCATCGTTCTTGAGCAGTTCGACGATTCGATCCTGCACGGCCGGGTATCGGGCCGCCCAACTGTGCAATACGCCGTCCAGCGTGGTGGTGGCTTCCGGTGGCAGTCCTCCCAGCGAGCTCTCCACGCTCACGGCCCCATCGTGCTGCCGTCCATGAAAGATGGCTTCGCACATCAGGGCGAGAGCGGCCGTTTGCGAGTCTTCCAGTTGTGGATCCGTTGTTTTGGGCGGGTCGTTGCCGGCATGGGCCATCATCAGCCGCAGCATCACGCCGGTGCGAACTTGCTGATTGGCCTCCAAGAACTCGGCCATTCTGGTAGCCATTTTCGGTTGCCGCATTTTTTCGTGCCGGAAGATGGCTTCCAGCAGTTGGCCCGGCGCCAGGCAGTACACGGCGAGAAAATCCCAGCGGTAGCGCTGGCGAAAATGCTCGAAGTCGCTGGGGCTGGCCTGGCAGGCAATGGCGTGGGCAGGCACCGGCGTCGCGCCCAGTTCGCGGAGGGCCAGGCTATCGGGTTCTTGATCCAAAAAGGCCCCACTCGACATGCCAAAGGTCGCGTCCACGACCCGCAGCATTTCGGCCGCCTGCTTGAGTTCTTCCCCTTCCACCTGGCGACAAACATCGCCGAAACAGACAAACAACCGCACCAGATCGCTGCCGGTATGCGGCGTGCAAAAGGTGATCAAACGACGGACGTCGCCCTGGTGGAAGTTGTTGGGACGGAGGTACCAGTTCTTGGCGGCCGCGGCGGGCGGTTGGGGTAGGGCATGCCCAGGCTGGCCCGGCTCGGGCAGCGGGTATCCGCGGATGTAAGCCCTGGTGAGCAGTCCGCCCATGCTGTGGCCCACCACGTCGACCTGGGTACAGGCGACGCCTTCGCCGCGCAGGGTTTGCAGGGCCTCGGCGATGCCGCCGGGATTTTTCCACACCACCTGCTGGTTGTCGCGCAGCCGGCAAGGACCGCTGCCGGCTTGACCATTCGTCTGGTGATAATCGACCATAAACACCCGAAAACCGGCCGCCTCAAGCTGCCCCAGCATGGTGGTTTGGCCCAACGGCTGGGGAGGCGGCACTTGCCAGGCGCGCACGGGGTCTTGGTACAGGCCATGCACCAGTACCACGGGCGGACGAACCAGTTTCAACGCCAGTTGGAGCGATTGCCCTTTCACGGCGGCCGCGGTGGGTTGATAGGTTGCTTCCAAGCGAATGGGGACCGAAGGGGCTGGGCCTGGCGCGGCGTTTTCCACCTGGTCGCCCTTGGACTGGTCGCCCTTGGATTTGGGTAACCCGGCTCGCTCTGAAAACGTGGCCGGCGGCAAGTAGACGGCCCATGCCACGTGCTCGGCAGGGCTGACCTGATGCGTGGCAACCACTTGGATCTCACGTTTCAAATCGTCCAGCGTCACGACGCGTCCGGGGGAGTCGTTGCCTAGCTGAAAGGTCACTTCGCCCGGCGCGGCGCAGGTGGCTTGCAACAGCAGCGCGCTCACGCCATCGGCCGTTACGGCCTGCCGCGGCGCAGCAACCTGCCGCACTTTCGCATGGTGATGGACGAGGGCTGCTGGCTTGAGCGGCAGCTCCAACCCCAGCAAGAATTCGGGATTGGCGTCGAGCGCGGCAACGGTGAACTCGGCCTGTTGGCCAGCCTCAGGCCGCTGGGCCGGTGGTTGGGCCGGTGGTTGGGCCTGTTGTGCCGAAAGCGAGCCGGCGTGCAGCAGCAGGGCAGTGGCAATCCACGCAAAAACAGCGGCGCGTAATGGTTGCTGATTCACTGGCTATCCTCCGTTCCTTCGAACAATGCCGATCCGATGCGCACCATGGTTGCCCCTTTGATGATGCCCAGGTCGAAGTCTTCGCTCATGCCCATCGAAAGCTCGTTGAGATGGCAGCCGGGGGGGAGTTCTTTTACGAGGTGGTCGCGTAGTTGCCGCAACGCGGCGAAATCGCGGCGGGCCTGCTCCCGCCCGCCCGTCAAACTGCTCATACCCATCAGCCCACTGATTTGCAGGTGCGGAAACGAGGCCAGGTGGGGCATCAACGGGGAGAGTTCGTGGGGCGCAAACCCTTGTTTATTGTTGTCGCCGGAGATGTTGACTTCAATCAGCACGCGAGGCCGGCAACCCAATTCGGCGGCGGTGCTTTCCAGGGCTTCCAGAATCCGCTCGCTGTCGGCCGAATGCAGGCACCATACGGCCGGCAGGGTGCGCCGGGCTTTGTTGCGTTGCAAATGCCCTATGAAGTGCCAACGAATCTCGGGATCGGGAAACCGTTCGAGGCGTCGCCACAAGCCTTGGGGGCGGCTTTCGGCCAGGTCGCGGCAGCCGGTCTCCAGCAGGGCTTCCACCTGTTCGTCGGTGGCATACTTGGTGGCCGCCACCAGGCGAACATCGGCAGGGCCGCGGCCAGAAATTTCGGCGGCCACGGCAATCTGCTCGCGAATTCGCGCCACGTTGCTGGCGATGATGGATTGAAGCTGGATGGAACTCATGGCACGGCAGGCCTGGCTGGGCCGCGCTCCGGGGTGGCAGGAATGCGAGGTTCGGCGGGCTTGACCCAAGTCCGCAGAAACCGCTCGCGGTCGTCTGGTTTGCGAAAACGATACCAGGGAACATTGTTCACCTCGCGACGAAACACGAGCGATTGCAAGCCATGTTCTTCGGGCTCGAGCCCGCGGCGTTTGAGAAACAAGCCTGCCGCGCAGGCGCCCAGCGTGGCGTCCCAATCTTCGGCCGCGTCGAGCGAATAGGCGGAGAGTTTCTGTTGCGATGCGGCCTGTTCCAGCAGCCAGGCATCGAAACCTTCGCCCGCATCGCGAGCGGCAATGGCGAGCAAGGCCACCCACTCCAGTCGCTCCTCGCCCGCCTTGGGGGGCAAGAAGCGGTTCTTGGCGATGGCCTGTTGCAGCCCTGGGATCGCCGAGCGGGCGCCGCGATTGGCCAGCACCAGGCAGATTTTGGCGAATTGGCGAGTATCGTCGGGGAAGAAGCCTTCGCCGGCCTCGAGCCGAACATCATCGACCGCGAGAAAATACGCGCCGATTTTCTCGGAGATGACTTCCCAGTCCATGGTGTTGAGCAGCAAGATCTGCCGTTCGTTGAGCCGGGCGCGGCTTTCCGTCCAGTTTGCCAGCGTACGCGCGGTGAGCTGCTGGAATCGCTCGGCTTCGGTTTGAACCAGGGCACGATAGCGGTAAGCCATTTGCTGGCGCGGCGTGGTGGCGTTGGTGATATGGAACAGGGGACCGGGACTGGTGGGGTGCGGAATGGCTTCGCCCACGGGGTAAATGCCGGGCTCGAGCGAATTGCCGCTGACACAGCGGGCCTGCTTGTCGTTCACCTGGTCGAACAGCGTGATCCGAGGAGCCCCAAAGGGATGCTGCGGAACGCCGACTTGCAAGAACTGAATCGTCGTCAGCGTGCCGTCGCTCCACACCTCGGCCACCAAACTGGGGCGGCACCACTCCGCCAATTCGTACAGTCGCTCGGCCGCCTGCCGCGACAGGGCGGGGTCTTCTCGCCGCTGGTCGAGCAAGGCCCCAATCGGCTGGGCGCGATCGTCTTGAACCATCTGGTCCAACAGCTCCCGCCGGGCCGTGCGAATCGCCTGGCGGTTGCGCTCGGTTTCGTCTTGGGAGAGCGTGCGAATCCAGGTGTTGAGTTGCTCGTCGCTCGCCGGCGAAGTTACCCAGCGGGCTGGGTCGCTAAGCACCCAACGGCGCCGGGCCCATTGATACCGCTGCTCCAACTTACGCCGGGCGTCGAACGACAGCGCGTCGCCCGCCAGGTGCTTGCGGTACTGCTCCACCACCAGGCAGATGCCAGGCGGTTCGAGCCTGGTCCATTGTTCCAACTGCCACGCGGCCGCTTCGCGGGCTCCGGCATCCGCGTGATTGAGACTCGCCACGGCCTGGTCCATTTCTTTGGCACTGGGAACGGGCAGCGGCGTATCCACGGCCGGCAAACCGGCCAGCACGCCCTCCACAACGCCGCGGGCTTCGAGCGACCAACGCGGGTTGGCCAATTCCGCGCGCAACTCGGCGGCCAGTTGCGAACGGCGCGGATGCCGAGCGGCCCAAGTTTGAAAGTTCCGCCGGGCCTGATCGCGAATCGTAAACAGGTTGGAATCAAGCTGCAGAAGGTACTGTTGCAGTTCGGCTGGCTGCTCCTGCTCTTGCTGCTGGGGCAACGCTGGCAACGCTACCGCTGGTGCTGGTGCTGGGGAGGGCGCCTGTTGTGATTGGGCCCGAGCGGTAGAAGGCGCAAAGGCCAGCACCGAGCTTAGGGCGGCAAATGCCCAAGAACGCCAGCGGCGTTCCCAAGGAGCACGAGAGCCCTCGCGGCGGGCGCGGGACAGGCGTTGCAGGTTGAGCATGGTCATAGTTGGCCCTCGGCCCCCCCTGGCCTTTGGAAATCGACGCCAGCGGGCGGGTTACTTCGCGGATACCCGGCGAAACGCCTGGCGGTAAGGTCAACGTGGCTGCGTGTCGCGACGGCGGGAGCTGGATTGAGAATGTTTCCGTACCACTGCTTATCTTACCCGGCGAGGGCTAGATCCGCCACGTTGGCCGGCGGGCTGAAAGCAGGATACTGCCTGCCCCGCTGAGAAACGGCCCGCGGTGGGGGCGGTTTTTTGGCGCCAGCGCGAGACTGGCCGGCGACCCAGCGGAGCGATTGCGGAGTGCTTCTGATCGGCTTTAGCCCAGCCATTCGAGCTTACCGTCGGTAAAACGGCAAAATACGTGTGGCGTATGCTCCACGTAGGTCATGATCGAGATGCGGAATGTCCGACCACCCGCAACCGATTTAAACTCCTGGGATTCCGATGACAGTTTGTCGAAGACCGCTTTCGCGTGCCCCGCGAGTTCCGCGGCGATTTCTTCGTTCACTTCGGTTGAATAGACGATGACTCCGCAGGCGATCTCGTGGTTAGGGTAGATTCCAAACGCCACGCCATCGTGCATTAGCGTGGCGCCGTTTTGGAAACGCGCCATAATATTTCGGTACGCCTCGCCCCGGGTATGGAACTGGTGAGAATCGAGCACCACGTAATCGTCGGGTTTGATGCCGGCGAGCGAAGGCAATAGGTACGATCCTATCGCGGCCGTGGCCGCCAATCCGAACCCGATCCAGCCCAGCATTGGCTTGGGAATGTCTAATTGACTGCAGGCGATCAACGCCAACCCGCCCCACCATGCGGGCCAATACGCCTTGTAAAACCAAACGTACCAAACCGGCGAAGCGTTTGTTTCGTGGGGCGATTGGCTCGGTGATTCGTAGGGGTTGGTCATGCTTCCGTGGCTTACGTGCCGGTATTTCTGCAAGTTGCGAAGAATTGAGGAAGGTAAACACCGGTTGCCGTTGGCTCGCGCTGGGTTGGCGAATGCCAGCAAGTTCGCCTCACGACCCGGTTCCGTTGCCCCCTCGCGTGGAGCAGGCTGGCAGGAACAGTATACCGGCGTTGCCCCTTGAGAGCAGGAGGCGGCAAGCTGCGGCGGTCCACCGCCGCGACTCAATATGCCGAAGGCCCGAGGGCGACCCCTACTTCACCCGCGCCGAGTGGACCGACGCCCACATTTTGCCGCCACCCGGCAAGTGGGGCGCAGCGATGGACGAACTCCCCGCGCCCATCCACGGCTTCCAGAACGGCCAGCCCGAGCAATGGCCCTTGCGGCTACAGACGTCGTCTTTTGAGGGAGAGGGATTCCAGCTTTGATGGCACCTGCGGATTGCTTGGGTTCGTCTTCGCGAATAGCATGACGTTCCGCCGCCGAGCGTCAGCGGGCACAGGTCACGTAGGCCGAAAAGCTAGTAGGTATGGCCCGGCCGCCCTGCCGGGCCGAATGCCTGAAGCGGTCGCTCTTGACGAGAAGCGACCAGGGTTTGTCTGGCATGAGACGGAGGGTCCGGCCGCTTCATGGTTATCACATTTCGTCGCACCAAACAGGACTCCATCCTTGACCAAGCTCAACCTGTTTTTCCTATCGGTTACCTCAGGTATCGCCGCTTTGTTGCTCGGTTTTAACAACGGCCTGGCAGCGCCGCCGGTTAATCAGTGGAAGTTGGTCATCGAGAACGAGATCGACCCACGATTCGGCCCCGCGCTGGTTTACTCAGACAAGCTGCAGCGGTTCGTGCTGCTGGGCGGCACGGTGTCGCACGCGTTCCAAGGGGAGCGGGGTTACGACGTGCAAACGCTCGATCCGGCCGTGCTGGGCAACGATGCGGCAGCGGTGCATTGGCAAAACGAACTGCCCGCGGCTGGCCAGGGCTGGGGATCGGCGACCGGCGTGGTCCACGCGCCCGGCTTCGCCTCGCCGTACTTTGCGATGACCGATCAGTCGGGCGTCACGCGGCCCAACCCCCGCCACATGGTGCTGCACTATCAATATGCGTTGGCTCCGTGGAACCACTCGGTTTACATGCTCTCGGCCGGTCATCTGCTGCGGTATGACCTGGCTGCCCAAGCCTGGGAGGAACTAACGCCGGATCGATCGCCGGCGCCGGCCGCGGCCAGTTATAAGGAGACGCTGAACTGGGGGGCGATGTGCGCCGACCCGGTCAATCGCGAGCTGGTGCTGTTTGGCGGTTGCGGCGTGCCGACGGAGTCGGGAGGGCCGGGCACCTGGGTTTACTCCACGGAGCAAAACACCTGGCGAAAGTTGGAATTGCCCGTCGAACCGCCGCCGCGAGCGCTGGCCCCGCTGGTCTACGATCCGGCCACGCGGCAGATTGTGCTGTTTGGCGGGGACCAACTCGATACGCTCCTGGCCGATACCTGGCTGTACGACACGAAAACCCGCAGCTGGAAACAGCAGCAACCCGAGCTAAGCCCCGCGCCTCGCTTTGGACATACCTGGCACGCGCTGCCTGGCAGCGGCAAGCTCGTCCTCGTCGGCGGGAACACCTATACCTCGAGCACGTCGTATCAGGCACGGCTGTACGCGCCGTTGCCGATGGAACTGTGGACCTACGACGTGGCCGAGGATCGCTGGCAGCTGATCAAACATTTTGACGAGGACGACCCCGTTCCGGCACAGGTTTCCCACAGCTCGAACGTGGCGGCCGTCGATGCGAGCGACCGCCTGGTTTGGTTTGGACCGGGCAAGCAGCGCGACGAGGCTTCCACCTGGACCTGCCAGCTCGATGCCAGCCAAGGGGACGAAGCCGGCACCCGCACTCACGGCGTGCCCCGCGGCGCCGTGACGCAGCGAACCGGTTCGTACGACCCGGCCTGGTATGGCCAAGACGTTCCCGCCGCAGACCCCGCCGCCGTTGCCGCGGAGCTGGCCAAGCTGCCCGCCAATCGCTGGACGCAGTTGGAACCGCCCAAATGGCCGGTGAATCGCCAGGGGGGTGGTTGGAGCACGGTGGCATACGATTCGCATCGCCAGCTGCTGCTGCACCTCGGCGGAGGGCATAGCTCGTACTTTGGCAACGACGTGGCCGCGTACGATACCCGCGCCAATCGCTGGAGCGTGAGCTACCGTCCGCAGTTTGCCCTGCATTACAACTACGACCTCAGCGGCCCTGGGCCGTGGGCCTTCAACGGCGGACCCTGGGGCAATCACAACTATCATGCCTACCAATACGACCCGGTTCGCCAGCGGCTGGTCTATATTCGCAACGAATACACGCACTTCTACGATCCGAGCGCCCGCCGCTGGCAAAGCGAGGAGCGGCTGGCCGATAATCCGTTCTTCGGCAGCAAGTACACCAGCTACGTGTGCGCCACGCCGCGGGGCGTGGTTGTGTGGGCGCTGAGCAAGCCGGGCAGTTCGACCTCCGGCATCTGGCGGCTCACGGCCGACGGTTGGCAGTCGCTACCGCTCTCGGGCGATCCGCTTCCCCAGCCAATTACCGACGGTTCGACCATCAGCTACGACAGCCAGCGCGACCAATTGCTGTTGACCACCACCCGCGGCACGCCGGGAGCGGAGCACTCGGGCCAGGTCTGGTCGGTGGGGGTCGAGAGCGGAGCGGTGAAAGCCCTGCATCCGGCCGGGGCGGATAAGATCGTGGGCAAACGCTTTGCCCGCGAGTCGGTCTGCCTGCCGGAGCGGAACCAGGTGTTGTTCGGCTTTCTGCTGGGCGAATCGAACCAGCTGCCGATCTACGACGTGGCCAAGAATCGCTGGGGCACGGCCGAGATCCCCGGCAGCGAATTCATCGGCCGCGGCGGGACCGGCAGCTCCGTCGACCTGGGCCTTAGCTACGACGCCCAGCGGCAACTGGTTTGGGCCGTGATGTGCAAAATGAGCGGACCCGGTGATTTGCAAGTGCTGCGGGTGGATGAGTTGCTGAAGGTTAGCTGGTTGGAGTAATGGGGGAGGTTTGGCGGCTGGGTGGCACCCTACGCCGTTGTCCATCACGTCGCCCTGCGTGGACGTGGTGTCGATGCTCACGACCCAGAACAAGTCGCCATCTGGATCCCAGTCGTTGTCGAAGTCATCGATTGAAATCGGCGTCGCGGCATCCGTGGAATCGTATCCGGCTCGTCGAACTCGGGAGCCTGGTTGGGCTCGGCCAAACCATCAATGAAGATGTAGACGATACCGGTAGACGTTCCGCCCCGGCCGTCGCTGATGGTGTAGCTGAAGGAGTCGGTGGCCGATTGGCCTTCTTCCAGGTCCTCGAACTGGCCGTTGGGATCGTAGGTGAACGTGCCATCGCCGTGGCTGGTCGATTCAATTGTGCCGAACATCACGCCCTTGCCAGTTGCCAAGCCGCATTGTGGCAGGCAAGAATGCCTGCCCTACGTTTGCTTGGTGCTAATATGACAAATTTTGCCCCGATGCGGTTCGAGGTGGTGCCTTCGTCGCACTCGGTAGGGTGTTAGAAGTTGTGCCTGTCCTTGGTTCGTCGCGGTATCGCCCCATCGTGGGCAAACTAGCGGCGATTGGCAATGCAACCCGCATTGTGGCAGGCAAGAATGCCTGCCCTACGTTTGCTGTAGGCAAATCCCGCGCCGAAGACTCTCAACAAAGCCGCCCGATTCTTACGGCCACCAATTGCTCCACTTGAACGGGTCGCCGGGAAGATATTCAATATCCTTCAGAATTTGGATGTCCGGCCGCGACTTGCGCAAAGCGTCCTCTCCTAACATCCTCGCTTTTCCGCTGCTGAATGTTCGCAGAGAGCCGATTTCCCCCACGGCGCGACAGACGTCCGATCCGATCCAATCTGAATTCGCAAGCCTAAGCATCCGCAGTTTAGGCGCATCCCTTAGCACCTTTACGTCGTCGGGCGTCAGGTTTGGACGATGCATATCTAACACATCGAGGTTTGCGCATTGCGCCACATACTTCATCTGTTTTATCATCTCTCTATATTGGGCAGGATGACATGGGCGCAGGGCGAGCCAACGCAGCCGAAGAATCTTGGGAAGTGCGCCGAACGAGTCGGGGGGCGAGAAGCAAAGGGCCAGCGATTCCAATCGTGGAGCTTTGGCGAGCATATGCAGCGCATCGGGCTCAAAGTCCCCGAGATCAAGCGTCTCCAACGCGGGCAAGCGGCTGATCTGCTCCATGTCTGCGCGGGTCATCTTCCATCCTCCCATGCTCAATCGTTTCAGTTGGGGAAGCCCTTGCAATTGGTCGAGCATGCCGCCAAAATCCCCGGAAATGGACAGCGCAACGACACCCTCTCGCGCGGCAACGCGAATGATGCGGGGCAGCGCGTCTGGCGATTGAACGTGCCTTCCGCGTCGCATTGTGGGACCATCCGGCCCCGGCTCAATGACCCAGCCCTCGTAGGAAAGCACCCTTGCTTCCCAACGCACCCAAGCCCATCGCACGCCGTACATGCACAGAGCGAAGAGTGCTACGAGAAGGAACATCCCGCGGACGCTGAATTGAATTCCACGTTTGACGCCAACGGGACGACGATCGCTTTCCATCGCGCTCACGTCAGGATGGTTGATTGCACTCATGGGGAGACAATAGTAATGGACCGGATTCCGCTTTTGAATTTGGTTTCGAAATCAACATCCGTGTCAGCAACACTCCAGTAAATCTGAACCGACGATTCTGGTTCAACGACCGCCGCTGCTACGATGGATTGCCATACTTCGGCCGTCGGAGTAAAAGTCACAATAAAACCTTCCGGCGGCGGGTTAAGCGCGAGTTCGGTCGGAATGCTAGGCACGAGTACGGCTGGAATGTCAACGATCAGTTGGCTACCGGTGTTCGTGTAAAACTGAATCGTGAAATCTAACTTAAGACGCACACTCACGGTGCCCAAATCCTCAAACTTCCAATCCACGCCATACGGCACCCGGACATCGAAACTCGGGAGATCCTCAGTAGATACTTCTGTAGTAACGTGTCCGTCAACTCGCACACTGAGAGGCGCGGAGACGACGTAATGATCCTCGAGAGTCCTCCCTAACGCAAACCTCTCCTGGTTGCTGGAGGCCTGGTCGTTTAACTTCGCGACGATCTCCGAGAGCTTGGGGGATGACGACATCACCAATCGCCAAACCGCCAATTCGCCGTAGTGCAGGGCGTCATCGACGTCGGCTGGATCGTACAAATCCCAAAGAATCCGAAACACAGAGGCTTCGTTGTCTTCGCCCAGGCTTCTTGCGATACGATTTCCCTGATTGCCGAACTTGGTAAGCGTCTCATGCTCAAGATCATACGCGACGGATCGAGAAAGATAGACAACGTAGCTGAACTTTCCATCTGCGTATCCGGCAGCTCTCAGCGGGGGCGCGGGGCTTTGCATTTGGGCAACTTCTGAAAAGTAAGTCGCCCACCCCTCCGCAAATGCGACAACGAGGGCCTTTGAGGGGATATCGGTTCGTAGGTTATATGCCGGGTCATGAGCAGCGCCGACGATGTTCACACCCTGACCATGATGCACCATATGCCCGTATTCATGTCCAATGGTGTCCCAAGCATGGCGGTGCTCTTCGTGAATCGTTATTATTTCAGTGCTTGAATTGTATGCCGTTTGCGACCGATCCGCATCTCCACGAGTTACAATAATTGTGACATCCTGAGGTGCGACGTCCGGCAGGGTAGCGTGGTAACGAGCGTAGGTGTACATGGCGTCGAAGACCGCGAATGCCGCGTGATTCATCGATTCGCCGAGTTTGCCTGGCATAGTTATCGGCACATCTCGAATCACGCGATTAGCAGTTACGGTCGATCCAAGGGCGACGTTGTTCTGTGTCTGCTGGTCTCGCAGACTTACAACCACCGGATCTGCCGGCTTGAAGCCCACTGTATACGCGATTTTGACCTCTTGCTTGTCGCGAGATTGCGCAACGATCTTGATGTAGATGTCTGCATTACCAAAATCCAACCAACCCCCCGTTTCTATGCCGGGCACTCGAATAGCGTATTCGCCATTCTCATCCGTAAATGTTTCGTCCAGCTTAACGTCAGACATGCCGGTATTGTCGCCATTGGCGTCCCAGATTTCAATTTTCGCGCCCCTTAAGGGCAGGTTGCCGAGATTGAGCAATTCATCCGTGTAGGAAACGGCTCCCTGGTATTCGATTTTTCCGGTCACCAGAACCCAATCGTCGATCAGGTCGTCCGCAAAAATGTTGGCGGTAGCGGTGTGGTTGGATGTTACCCGATAAAGAGGAATCTCCGGCGAGAGGACTTTCAAAATAACCGAGGTATCAGCGTCTGAGGTTGGCATGGTCTCCGGCGTGATGGTAATCACAACCCGCTCCTGGAAGGGCTGCAGCAAGATCGTCCGCAGGTCGTTCTGTTCGGTGGCGTCGGCCAATCGCGGCAGCGGCACGCTTGTGGTGTAATGCCACGCGAAATGAGTGCTCAAGGTGTACTCGTCCTTCAGAATGGCGGTGCCGCCCAGAAGTAGTTGCAGCGGAATGTACTGCGACAGATCGCCGCCCTCTCGTAAGATCACGAATTGGGCGGTGTCCTTTTCGAGTTCGTGCGCTTCGTTGTCCATAGCGATGATCGAGATCATTGTCATGTCAGCGATATTGCCCTGGGCCGTCCGATGGTTAGCCAGATCGTTTTCCTCTGGAAGCGTTGCACCCGTGGAATCGTAAAGTTCCACATAAAAATGTTCCGTTCCTTCACTTAGTGTATCTGTCTCAGTGGCGACAGTGATCGTTCCCGTCAATTGTCCTGCCAAGATCGTCAACTCACCCTGCCCGCTCCAATTGTAATCCTGTGTAAGCGCGGCAGTGCCATTCCGCGGGCGGTATTTGACGACGACGTCTTGGTCGGCGGCGTGCGACAAAGTCACGGTAAAGATAGACGATTCGCCCTCGTTGGCGGTCGCGGCGTCGGCGATGCTCACCACGGGCAGTGCTTCGTCGTCTTGAATTGTCGCCTGGGCGGTTTGCCTGGCCAGGAAGGCCGCCAGGACGCCGCCTGGGACGAAGACGGACGCGGCAGTGATCGTCAGGTAGAACGTTTCGTCGCCGCCGTCCGAAAGTGAATCGTCGATGATAGGCACGGGGATCTGAACGGTGGAATCATTGGCGTAGAAGTCCACCGTGCCGGACGTGGGTTCGTAGTCGTCATCCTCGGTGGCGGTTGCGTCGGGATACTGTGTAGTAGTGAACTCAATGTAGCCGCCGTTTAGGATCGGCTCTCCATCCTGCCGAAGATGCACGACAAACACGGCCACGCCATCTACTTCGTTGACGGTGACGTCGTCAATCCAAACGACCGGTATATTCTTGAGAATCGTGATTGTTACCGTTGCGGTGTCAAACCCGCCTTGGCCGTCGCTGATCGTGTAGTCGAATGAGTCGGTCGCGGTTTGCCCGTCTTGGAGGTCATCGAAGGCGCCATTGGGGTCGTACTTGAGTGTGCCATCGGTGTTGACTGTCACAAGGCCCTGAGTCGCGGAGTCGTCGAAGTTGTAGATACTGAGCGGATCACCATCCGGATCGCTGTCGTTGTCCAAGACGTCGATAGTAATGAACGTATCATAGTCCGTCCATTCCTGGTCATCGTTCACCGCGATCGGGTCGGTGTTCGGCTCCTCGACGTCGTTGAGGCTGATCGTAACATTGACCGTGTCGCTGAGCCCTTCGCTGTCGGTGACGGTCACGTCGAACGAATAGGAAGAGTTGGTCTCAAAGTCCAGCACCGCGTCGGCGGCGATGGTGATGTTTCCCGTGGACGAATCGACGTTGAACTCGCTGCTGCCCCCGCTGTAGCTGAGCGTGTCGCCCAGGTCCGGGTCGGTGGCGCTGACCGTGCCCACGTACGTCCCTTCGGCGCTGTCCTCATCCACGTCGAAGCTGTAATCCGGCTCGTCGAACTCGGGAGCCTGGTTGGGCTCGGCCAAACCATCGATGAATATGTCAACGATACCGGTAGAATATTCCCCCCGGCCGTCGCTGATGGTGTAGCTGAAGGAGTCGGTCGCCGATTGGCCCTCTTCCAGGTGCTCGAACTGGCCGTTGGGATCGTAGGTGAACGTGCCGTCGCCGTGGCTGGTCGATTCAATTGTGCCGAACATCACGCCCTTGCCAGTTGCCAAGCCGCATTGTGGCAGGCAAGAATGCCTGCCCTACGTTTGCTTCCTTACCCTATCGTTTGCTGCGAGCATGCCAGTGACCGGCGATACAGGATCATGTACGTTTCCTTTGTGAACTGACATAGAAGCGAACGCCCGACCTTTGCTCGGGTGGCTTAGGATCTGGTTTCACATTGATCCAAATCGACGAACCTGGTTTTTGCCAAAAGGTGCCACTGAAATCACCGGATCGGCTCCCTAGCGGGCTCCTTTCCAGGAGCACCAGGCCATTATCCTGAAGCTGTTGAACAAGCGTCGCGTTCTTTACGTTGACAAGTGAAACGGAAAAGTGAATTCCACCGTGATGATATGACTCAACCGGCGCATTCCACAGAAACTTCAACTCCTCCAATTCGTCATCTCTAACCGTCGGACCAAGAGTGTATAGCAGCGTCTCCCGAAGTGTCGGAGCCACATCGCCAATTTCACGGCTTACGGCAAATTGAATTTCGACCCGCCAAGGTGACGTCGAACTCATCCAGCCATCGAACTTGCTCAGCACAATCTCTTCGACCGTGGCACCCACACGCCGCTGCGCGCACAGCACGTCATTTTTTTCGTTAACTGTCATCCGCCGAAAACGAGGTTGCCACTTTTCGGGTGGTATCGATTCGAACGCATTCTCGGCCAGCAGTCCTATCAGCAGGTTTTTGGCCCCCTCAGCGTTGTCCTCAATAACGAGGGTGCCGTACCAGTACATTGTGAGGGTCTTGTCCTCAAAAAAAGGTATGGGGACATCGGCCCATAAACTGACCACGGTTTGACGGCGAATGTGACAATTTTGCGAAAGGTGGCAGGCGCCGCCGCCGTTGAGGCATCGTCGAAGACATATTCATTAATGTCTTTACGCCATGCGCTCGCATACACCTTAGTAAAAAACTCGTCGCGCTCGATCGAACTACCACGGCGCATCGCTTCCATGCATTGGCTGAACAGTGACGGGGCAGCAGGCCCACCACCCCTTGCTTCAAATCCCCCAGTTGGACTCCACAAGATCAGGACAACGAAAGTGCAGGCGGAGGCCAGCGGCTGAATACTACTCATGAGGTCATCCGTAACAAGCAAAAGATGTTTTTAAAGAAAGGTCTGCCCTGAGGAGCAAGCATCCGATGTGCCAGCGTAGATCGGGAGAATTGCTATCGGTCACTGCCTGCAGAGTTCTAGGGGTTGGGGAACTTTATCCACCAGACAGCTTCCAGAACTTCCGAAAACCTGCTCATCAGCAGACTCGCATCGTACCCCCATGGATTGTACATTTGCATTTCGGCCTGCTCGCCATTTACTGTTGTCATTCCAGTTACGACGTATGCGTGGTCCCCGATAATCATGGTCTCTTCATCAAACGGAACATCGTCCTTAGTGCCGATCACCAGTGTTTCACCGGCGTTCAGATGCGACTCTATTGCAGCCAATATCTCTGAATCATTCATTCCTTCAAAAAGCAAGAACCCCTGTTCGACGCCAAGCAGGGCAGTCCAAACGGTATCTGCAGTTCCGTTGCTTAGGGTACTGTAGGAAAGTCTGTCGTTAGGGGTGTTATTCTGTGCTGGCTGCCCTGAAAGGAGCTGCCCAAGAGCGTTTTCAAGTACTAACGGCCACACCTCAACAAATCCCGTCTTTGGATGATCTGAGTTTCCTGGATCCTTGAAGGTGTCTCCTGAGAAGTTAATGTGGTGGACTCCAGGCAACGTATTAAGATTTACATAAAATTCCTGCAGGCCTGCAGCGCCGTTGTAAAGCATAACGGAATAGGTCCCGTCGCCCCTGTCAGTGATGGCATTCTCGATTACTTGCCAATTAGCTTCTGCCATCGCTCCGATACCCGCGGCGAGCCAGCAATTGGCAATTCGTCCTTGAGAAATATCGTTCAATACGATGCCGGGATTGCCACCAGAAGTGTCGTCCGACCAACCGGAATAATCCTCGTTATACGATGCAAACAAAGTGACGCCGTCCAGGATGTCAAATACCCTCGAAGGGTCCATCATGACAGGCGATCCGGGCGTGACTGGGAAAGGCGCTGATGGCACTGCATAGGCGTTTGGGTTGTCAGGATTTTCGATAAGTGTTATCCGAAACCTCTCACGGCCCTCAATCTCGGCGACACCTTCACAGAATAAATCCGCTTTCAGCGTTATGATCGCCGGATCGTTTCCGGAAATTGTTACCTTCCCAGCCTGAAGCTTGGTCTTGCCATCGCCATCAATAAAATCGTCTAAACTAGCAGGCTTCCATTCTATATCATAATCATCCTCAGGGTCAAAAGTCCACTCTACCATGAAGTACACGTCCAGATCCGACAGATCACTACTGAGGCGGTGGAATTCGATTGTAATTGCGTTTGCGTTTGCGCCCCCATCACCCTCAATGGCAAAAGCGTCGGCCTGCATTCCAACTATGGTAGTGAATTTCAAGTGAACGTGAGTACTATCCGACATTTGGGGGTTGCCATTGTCACGCACCTCAATTGTTAGGCCGAATTGGCTAGCAGCTGGCAAATACTTGTTCAGGTAAAGTTCACCAGTTGCCGCATTGATCCGAAATAGCTCATCAGGATTGCCACCTGTGATGACGTATGTGAGTTGATCGCCTTCATTCGGATCACGAGCGCCAAAATCTGGGACTTCCAGCTTGTCGCCGCGAGTTAATGAAGATGGAAGGATGATTGGTTTGTTGACTTTACCATACGACTCATCCTCGACGGTCTCGTTGATGAATGTCGGCGCTTCATTCACCTCGAACGCTACGGTCACGGTAGCTGTGTCGGTAAGACCGGCAGCGTCGGTAGCAGTCACGTCGAATATGTAGGAAAAGTTGATTTCAAAATTCAGAAATATGCCGTCAGCGACAGTGATCTCGCCAGTCTCGGGGTCTACATTGAACTCATCGCTGTTGTCGCTGTAGATGAGCGTGTCGCCCGCATCGGGATCCGTGGCGCCGACCATGCCGACGTATGTGCCTCCGACGCTTTGCTCGTAGATGGGAAATTCGTAGAGTTCGGCCTCGAACTCCGGCGCTTCGTTCTCGTCCAAGAGGCTGATCGTGACGCTGACGGTGTCGGTGAGCCCGCCGCTGTCGGTGACCGTCACGTCGAACGTATAGGAAGAGTTGGTCTCGAAGTCGAGCACGGCACCGGCGGCGATGGTGATCTGGCCGGTGGACGAATCGACGTTGAACTCGCTGCTGCCGCCGCTGAAGGTCAGCGTGTCGCCCGCATCGGGGTCGGTGGCGCTGACCGTGCCCACGTACGTCCCTTCGGCGCTTTCCTCATCGACGTTGAAACCGTAATCGGGCTCGTCGAACTGGGGGGCCTGGTTGGGTTCGGCCAAACCATCGATGAAGATGTAGACGATACCGGTAGACGTTCCCCCCCGGCCATCGCTGATGGTGTAGCGGAAGGAGTCGGTGGCCGACTGGCCTTCTTCCAGGTGCTCGAAGGCGCCGTTGGGATCGTAGGTGAAGGTGCCGTCGCCGTGGTTGGTCGATTCAATTGTGCCGAACATCACGCCCTTGCCAGTTGCCAAGCCGCATTGTGGCAGGCAAGAATGCCTGCCCTACGTTTGCTGGAGTTCTGACCCGCATTGTGGCAGGCAAGGTCGCCTGCCCTACGGGAACTAACCTCCGCATCCGGAATTGGGCACGTTGCTATATCGCCATTTTTATCGGGAAATTCTGACATTTTTCGTGTACCGACTGGAACAAAAGCGGCAGTTAGGAACGCACGAAAAATAACTTCCGGTTTTCTACAATTCCTTCACTGGCAGGGCCATGCGAGCACAGCTGAAACGCCGAAGTTGTTTTTCATCAGTTACTTAGCGGTGCAGGGGTTAATAACCTACTTGACTTACATTTGCTCTGGAACAGGATTGGCTGAGATCTCGATCCAGCCAACAAGCCGACCGAGTCCTTTGATGTCTTGTGGCTTAACCACATTCAGAACTTTGTAACTTCGTCCTCTTGCTGAAAGTAGTTCGCCGGCGACGACCGATATGGTCATTGGCTTGCGGGTAGGGACTTTGAGCGGGGGACGGCTGCTACGGCTGCGAGGTTTCAATTCAATCGTCGCAACTTCGTTACCGTTGATGTCGATCTCGAGCAAGTCGAATTCGGTTGACGGCGCGCGATCCGGATCATTCTCCCAAAACAATTCGGTGTCTAGGGAATTCATCGCGATGAGTCTCGTCCCAGGTTGTGGGCGAAACTCCTTGTCAACGCGTTCCGTTACCCGAGTCAGTAAGACCGAGTTGTCAGGCAAGACTCTGCTACGGTAAATATGTCCAAAAATTGGAGTGAGGTCTCCATCGCGAAGACGCCATCTGTAACCCGTACTTAGATGGAGAGCGCTCGGAAAGGGAACCTTCCCGCCCCACCAGATCGTAAGCACGGCCGTTGTAATTCCGTCCGACTTCTCAGATTTGACTGCGAACACAGGAAAGCGGTCAAGAAACTGCAGTTCTTGATTTGGCGATGGCGTGGGAATCACCACGCGCGCGCCGTTGTGTCCCGACAACACAAGCTGTTGAGGATATTCCCCAGTTTCTCGATATTCCGAGTAACCTTCAATGTGACCTGACGGAGGTACGGCGTTCAAAATACCGGGCGACATGGCGAGAATCACTCCGCAAGCCAAAAAAAGCTCCGGTAGCCTCTGAAAATGATCAGGAATCACGGCTGGTCTCCGATGTAGAGATTAGAAATGTTTTCGTTTAGCCGGTCGATCGTAATCTGCTGTTCCGTTCCCCAAGGATTATATACGTGGACCACAGTGACGTTGCCAGCGGCATCCGTGTCTACCTTCGTGACAGAGTAAGCATGATTCCCAGGTAGATCGGGGGCGGATTGAAGCGTGCCGAACATGACGCCTTTGCCGGCAATCCAAGCATCACGAATCTTCTCTGCGATCTGTTCATCCGTATCCTGGAAAATTGGCCCTTGCACGTTTTCGCGCGAGGCACTTTCCCCCGTAATAAGTTCCCAGACCTCGTCACATCCTCCACCTTCGTCGATGTTTGCATAACCACCTTTAAGTTGGGCGTATGCCTGCTCCATGATCAAGGTCCAAACTTCGACGCCTTGATCGTTGTAATCACCGGACAGTTCAACCGCGTCGCGACCTCGCTCCAATTCGAGTGTGACCGTAATTGTCTGATCACCGAAAGTTACGAGGTAGTCGAAAAGCTCGGGCGTGTCGGTCTTCTCCTGAATCGCGTTTTCGATAAACGCCGGATTGTATTGAGCCAAGTTTGCAAGGACCGCATGGAAATAACAATTACCAACGTGGCCCTGCCGGACGTCGTTCACGTCAACTTTTGAACCGTCCGCCGAACCCGGGGTGCCATCGGCAAAGGGGGTGACACCGTCTAGTACCTGCAGGGTCACCCACGAAAATAAGTCGAAGGCGTCTTTCTTGCTCTTGGACTCCTTCAGGTCGGAGCCGCCCTGTGCTTTCGCGTAGTCGCTGGTATCACTGATCTCTAGCGTCGCCTCCTTCAAGCCAGACATTACATTGTCGTTCGGGGCGAACAGTTCGATCATAACCTCCGTTTCGCCTGCCAAAATGACCGCCTCACCGCTCAATAAGGTAGCTTTTCCAAGGGTATCCGCGAAGTGCTCTCGAGTGAGGCTATACTCGACAAATTCGAACCTGACGGTCAACGGTTGCGAGTAATCTCCATCTTCTGATTGACGGACAATCTTGACCCGGATGAGATCTGTGTTGCCTTCGATGGCTTGCGTGTCGCCGGTCAGTCCCACTATGGTAGAATTGATTCTAATCAGCAAGTCTTTTTCATCGGTCGCCCCGTCCTTGTCTTTGGCTTCGATTCGAAGGACATAGAAGAGGTTTTCTGCCTCGGACACATCCTTTTCTAAAGTGACGCGTCCAGTCTCGAGATCAATTGCGAACATTCCCTCTTCATTTCCACCAGTTATACTGAACGTGGTCTCGTCATCGTAGTCTGGGTCAGTAGCTTCGATTATAAAGAGGACGGGCTTCGTTTTTGACGTCCAGTTGTAACCAATACGGACGAAGTCGGGGAGATTGTCGATTAGCGGCGACTCATTGACATCGTTGACAGAGATCGCGAATACCTTCTCCAAATCAAGGCCGCTAGAGTCGGTCGTGCGGACGCGAATGCTGTAGGTGTCGTGCAGCTCATGATCAAATAGCTCTCGCGTTACCAACTGGGAACCGATGATGTCGAATAGTCCGTTGTCAGTGTCTCCATCGCCCACGACGAGCGAATAAGTGTGGGAATCCCCGCCATCTGGATCCGTTGATTCGAAGTTACCTACGACCGTCCCGACGGGTGAGTTCTCATCAACATCGCTGTTGCTCAGCGTTAGGTCGGTCGGCGCTTCGTTCTCGTCCACGAGTTCGACCGTGACTTCGATCGTGTCGGAGAGCCCGCCGCTGTCGGTGACCGTCACGTCGAACGTATAGGAAGCGTTGGTCTCGAAGTCCAGCATGGCCCCGGCGGCGATGGTGATCTGGCCGGTGGACGAATCGACGTTGAACTGGCTGCTGCCGCCGCTGTAGGTCAGCGTGTCGCCCGCATCGGGATCACTGGCGCTGACCGTGCCGACCACCGTGCCCTCGGCGCTTTCCTCATCGACGTTGAAACCGTAATCGGGCTCGTCGAACTGGGGGGCCTGGTTGGGTTCGGCCAAACCATCGATGAAGATGTAGACGATACCGGTAGACGTTCCCCCCCGGCCATCGCTGATGGTGTAGCGGAAGGAGTCGGTGGCCGACTGGCCTTCTTCCAGGTCCTCGAACGCGCCGTTGGGATCGTAGGTGAACGTGCCGTCGCCGTTGTCGGTCACCACGCCCAGCGTGGAAGTGGTGTCAATGCTCTCGACCCAGAACAAGTCGCCATCCGGATCCCAATCGTTATCGAAGACATCGACGGAAATGGGCGTTGCGGCATCTGTAGTGTCATAGTCGTATGCCGCGATCGGGTCGGTGTTGGGTTCCTCAATATCATTGAGAATAACCGAGACGCTGACGGTGTGGGAGAGCCCGCCGCCATCGGTGATGGTCACGTCGAATGAGTAGTTCTCTTGGGTCTCGAAGTCCAGCACCGCTCCGGCGGCGATGGTGATATTTCCGGAGGAATCGACCTCGAACTCGCTGTTGCCGCCGCTGTAGGTGAGCGTGTCGCCAGCATCAGGATCGCTGGCGGTGACCGTGCCGACAACCGTACCCCCGGCGCTTTCCTCATCGACATAGAACGTGTAATCCGGCGCTTCGAACTCTGGCGCTTCGTTCTCGTCCAAGAGGCTGATCGTGACGCTGACGGTGTCGGTGAGCCCGCCGCTGTCGGTGACCGTCACGTCGAACGTATAGGAAGAGTTGGTCTCGAAGTCGAGCACGGCACCGGCGGCGATGGTGATCTGGCCGGTGGACGAATCAACCTCGAATTCGCTGCTGCCGCCGCTGAAGGTGAGCGTGTCGCCCAGGTCGGGGTCGGTGGCGCTGACCGTGCCGACGTACGTGCCTTCGGCGCTGTCCTCATCCACGTCGAAGCTGTAGGAGCTTTCGTCAAACACCGGGGCCTGATTGGGCTCGTCCACCCCATTGATCGTGATCGTTACCGTGGCCGTGGCATAGCCGCCGCGGCCGTCGCTGATGGTGTAGCTGAAGGAGTCGGTGGTGGACTGGCCTTGTTCCAAGTCCTCGAACTGGCCGTTGGGATCGTAGGTGAACGTGCCGTCGCCGTGGTTGGTGACGCTGCCCATGGTGGAGGTGGTGTCGATGCTGTCCACGTTGAGCGGATCGCCATCGGGATCGCTGTCGTTGCCCAGCACGTCGAAGAAGACCGGCGTCTCTTCGTCGGTGGATTCCATGCCGTCGTCCACCGCGATCGGATCGGTGTTGGGCTCGTCCACCCCATTGATCGTGATCGTCACGGTGGCCGTGGAGTAACCGCCCCGGCCGTCGCTGATGGTGTAGCTGAAGGAGTCGGTGGCCGACTGACCCTCTTCCAGGTGCTCGAACTGGCCGTTGGGATCGTAGGTGAACGTGCCGTCGCCGTGGTTGGTGACG
>CAYUMU010000038.1:0-56284 GCA_964445985.1 uncultured Pirellulales bacterium
TGGGCGTAGGGCTCGTGGTGTGGAAAATGAGCCGGGCCGCTTGTTCGACCGTCAGTTTGCGATTTTCGGCTTCGGGCATGGCCGCGACCGCAGGCAGGACAGGTAAGAAGTAGTACTCATGGCAAAACAGGGCCAGGGGCAGGTCGGAGAAGGCTGAATCCGACCTGCCCCGCCCTGCGTGCAAACAGCAGAGCGTGGGGGGAGCGACCCGCAGGCTCTTAGTAACTTTCGGGCAAAATTTCTTTGCCGCGGCGACTGGCCAAGGCCTGCCACACGCCCAGGTTGATATCGTTCTCGATCGGACGCACCGAGCCATCCATCATGGCCACGTTCACCATGCCTTCGTGGTAGCTGCGGGCGGTGATCACGGCCCAGGTCGAAACCGGACCCGAACTCGGCGTTACGCCTTCCTGGTTGTTCGTCCAGTCAACGTCGTAGGTCACGCCGCCGGTGGTGTACGGCACAATGGTATTGGGCGGGAAGTTGGCCGTGAAGCCAATCTGGTGGGCACGACCATCGACCCACTCGGTATGCCCGCTGTTGGGCTTGAAATCACCCGCCAAGGGGGCCACGTCGCCGGGCACGCTGGGCATGGCGGGGCTTGCCGCTTGCACATTGCGAAAGTAGGGAGTCCAGCCCTTCACTTCGGCCAGGGCCAAGGTGTAGCTTTGCCCATCGAGGAAGTCACCGGCGGTCAGGCGGCTCATGGGGTGGAACGAGCCTTCGCCGCCTTGGCGGCTAGCCGGATTCCACACAAACCAAGTTCCCAAATTCACGGCGTAGTTCAAGGGATAGTGTTCGGGAACGCCAGCGGCGGTCAGGCGGGCTTCGTCTTGGATTTCGGAAGGGCACAAGTAGGTAGGCACCCGCAACGCGCTCAGTCGCGTGGTCACGTTATCGGCCGTGATCACGCTGATTGACCCATAGGCCGCGTTGTAATCAATCGCCGAGTGGGTGGCCTTTTGCTCCAGGTAGGGGAGCAGCACGGCCTGCGTGCTCCAGCCCGTCACACTGTTGCCCGACGGGTAGGGATTCGGCGGAATCCAACTGGAAGGAAAGCGGGTGAGCGAAGACTCGTAGTTCAAAATGGCTCGGGCAATCTGGTACAGGTTGTTGCGACAAGTAGTTTTGCGGGCCGACTCACGCGCGGCCTGAATCGCGGGGAACAATAGCCCCATCAACAGGGCGATGATCACCATCACCACCAACAACTCGACCAACGTAAATGCATTTCGGCGGGACATAACTTTTCCTCTCCTGGGGAGAATCGGTAGGGATACCTGGGTGAGGGAACGAACCGGGCTCTGTCACCCCTGAAAGTTCGTCTAACGAAAATGAGACTCAGTCTCATTCAGGACGCGATTGTAGTCGAGGTAATTGGCCAGTCAACCGACTCTCGGCCAGAATTTGTTGAGCGATGAGCCTCGCCGCCGCGCGCCCGCGGGCAAAATTGCCACACAATCGCCCCTATTCACAGGCAGCAGGCTGCTCTTTGACCGATCGCGGCAGCGGTTGCGCCAACACCCAAGAATGTGCTCGGCGACGGGGCGCGGTTCTTAGGTTGCCCGTCGATCACGTTCGGCGGAGGGCGTCTCAAAAGATGTTCTTGCTGAGATTGAAACGCAATTTCAACCCCGCTGGCGCCTGGCCAGGAAAAAGCCGTGCCGCCGGCCGAGGTCTTCCGACGCAACGGGGGGGACTGGCCCCGCGATGCGACATGCCAGCCCAGGTTCGCCGCCCCCCGGCGAATGCTTACCCGCGGAACTCGGGCAGGGGGCCGCTGCTGTCGCCAAAGGCGCCCACCTTCACGCCCACATCTTGCAGCAGCGATATAAACAGGTTCGCCACCGGCGTTTCCCGCTTCATCCGCAGGTGCTGGCCGGTCTTGGTCGCCCCTGAGCCGCCCCCGGCCACCAGGATCGGCAGGTCGTCGTGGTTGTGGCGGTTGCCGTCGCTGATGGCGCTGCCATACATGATCAGGCTGTGATCCAGCAGCGTGCCGTCACCTTCCGGAATACCGTGCAGCTTCTCCAAAAAGTAGGCGAACTGCTCCATGTGGAAGCGATTGATCTTGCTGATTTTGGCCTGTTTTTCGGCATTGCGGCCGTGGTGCGACAGGCCGTGGTGCCCTTCCGCAACGCCCAAATCGGGGTAGCTGCGGTTGCTGCCGGCGTTGGCCATCATAAAGGTGGAAATCCGCGACACGTCGGCCTGGAACGCCAGGGCCATCAGGTCGTACATCAGCCGCGTGTGCTCCAAATAGCTCTTCGGCACCCCGTCGGGCTTTTGGAAGGCGGGGTCGGGCACGGGAATGTTCTCCCGCTCGGCCAGTTGAATCCGCCGCTCAACCTCCCGCACCGCCGACAGGTAATCGTCGAGCTTGCGGCGATCGTTCACGCCCACCCGGTTCTGCAAACCCTTGGCGTCTTCCAGCACAAAGTCGAGGATACTTTTGCGATAGGCCAGCCGCCGGGCTTGGGCCGGCGTCATTTCGCCAGCGTCTTCGCCAAACAGCCGCTCGAACATGGCGCGCGGGTTGATCTCTTTGCCCGTGGGCGTGGATTCGGTTCGCCACGAGATATTGGCCGAATAGGCGCAACTATAGCCCGAATCGCAATTGCCGGCGTTCGCGCCGCGATCGATGCCGAGCTCCAGCGAAGGATACCGCGTGCGGTTGCCAATCTGCTGGGCCGCGACCTGATCGACCGAAACGCCCACCTTGATGTCGGCTCCGTTGGTCTTACGAGCCTGGCTGGCTGTAAGGTACGTGGCCGCGCAGCGGGCATGATCGCCAGGGCCGTCGCCGTTGGCGCGGGCTTTATCGTGGGCCAGGCCGGTATACACGTTCACATGCTGCTTGACCGCATTCAGCGGCTGCAGAATGGAGGGCAAGTCTTTCAGCGCGCCTTCGGCCTTGGGGGTCCAGTCGGGCATGTGAATGCCGTTGGGCACAAACACAAACGCCAATCGGGCCGGTACGGGGGGCGGCGAGCCGGCGGCCGCCAACAGGGTGCGGGGCGCCATCGACTCCAACAGCGGCAACGCCACGCTCGCCCCTAAACCACGGAGCACGGTGCGGCGAGAAATCTTGTTGGGCTGCGTCATGGCATTAACCTCCATTACTGGTTCGCGAACAGAGCCAATCGCGGTTGTTCCGCGGTTCGCTCACTTCTTACGAGCTTCGTCGGCGACCGTCCCCGCCGCCGCCGGAACGTGCCGTTTTTGAAAGGCGTCGCTGCGCACCAAGGCCAAGGTTAGCGCCGTAAACCGGTCGCCGCCGCTGGCCAGGGCCGCGCGCAGGTCTTCAATCGTGCAATAATCGTAGGGCTCTGGCCCTCGCCCCAAGGCGTACGTTAGCAGCTTTTCGGCAATGCTGCGACGGAAGGCGTCTTTGTTTCCGCTCAAAATGCGTTTCAGCGCCGCGGGTCCGTCAAACCGCTGGCCGCCCGGCAACTCGCCCGAGGCGTCGATCGCAAACTTGCCATCCTTCTCGCGCCAGGCGCCAATCGGGTCGAAGTTTTCAAACCCAAACCCCAGCGCATCCATCTGCACGTGGCACACCGCACAATTGGGGTTACGCCGGTGCTGCTCCATTTGTTCCCGCAACGTGCCGGTCAGAGGGCCGTCTTCTTTCAGCTCAGGCACATTGGGCGGAGGAGGAGGAGGTTCGGTGCCGAGAATTTGCTCCATGATCCACTTACCCCGCTTCACCGGCGAAGTCCGCGTGGGGCTGGAAGTAATCGTGAGCACGCTGGCCTGCGTCAGCACGCCGCCTCGTCGCCCATCGGTCAATGCCACCCGGCGGAACTCATCCCCCTTCACGCCCCCCAGGCCGTAGTGCTTGGCCAGCCGCTCGTTGAGAAACGTGTAGTTGGAATCGAGCAGCTCGAACAGGCTCACATCGGCCCTCATAATGTGGGCCAGGAACTGCCGTGACTCTTGCCGCATGGCTTCTTTCAGCTCGGTATTCCACGTGGGAAATCGCTTTTTATCGACGCTGACGGTGTCGAGGTTGCGAATCTGCAGCCATTGATCGCCAAAGTTGGCCACCAGGGCTTCGCTCTTGGGGTCGGCAATCATTCGCCGCACCTGGCTTTCCAGGTTGCTCCGCAGTTGGCCGGCCCTCGCCAGGCGAATCAGTTCGTCGTCGGGCATGCTGCTCCACAAAAAATAGCTCAGCCGCGTGGCCAACTCGAATTCGCTGATTAGCTTGGTTTGCCCAGGGGCCGGATCCTCTTCCACTCGAAACAAAAAGTGAGGCGAAACCAGCACTGCCTGCAAGCCCACCTTCAGGCTGGTCTGAAAGCCCTCGCCCGCCTCTTGCGCTTGTTGGAACAAGGCCATCAGCCGGAACATCTCTTCGCGAGCCACCGGGCGACGATAGGCCAGGCTGGCAAATCGCTGGTAGATTTCCCAGGCACAGTATTGGGCCGTGCGTTTGCCATCGGGCGTCACAAAAATCAGGCGTTTTTCCGCCTCCGAAGGCTGCGCCGGCGGCAAACCATGCGGACCAATGATTTCCCAACTCCCCACATGCAAATTGCGATCGCGATTTTGCTTGTTGGGGTTCTTGGGGTCGTAAAAGTCGTTGGTAAACGCGGCCGCCAGCCGGTGTTTGCCGGCCGTGATCCGCAACCGGAACTCGTGCCACTGGGGCGAACGCCGCGGGGCCTTCACCTCCACCACCTTCACGGCTTTGCCGTCCAGCCGGAATTCCAGCTTGGCGTCTTCCTTGCCGGCCGCGTCTTGCCCCGCCTGCACGCGAAACACGTAATCGCCTGCCAAAGCAAACGTGTGATCGGTATAGACCTCCCCCGAACTGCTCAGGCTCCGCAAGCCGCCGCGGTCGTCGCCGCCCGACAGTTTCCCCACGTCTACCGCCACCACCCGAGGGCCGCGGTCCTGATCGCTCACAATCACCCGATCCACAATCTCCTCGGCCGCGTCGAGATACTTTTCAAACAGAATTGGCGGCAGGGTCAGCACGTCGCCAATGTTGTCGAAGCCGTAGCCCACGTCGTCGGCGGGAAAGTCCTCGGCCGGATGAAAATCGACCCCCAGCAGGTCGTGAATCGTGTTGTCGTACTCGGTGCGGTTGAGCCGGCGAAACGTCACCCGACCAGGATTTCGCGGCCCGCTGCAATCCACGTTGGTCAGCCGGTCCTCAATCCAATCGGCCACGCGATCCACCTCGGCCAGTTTGGGGCGGGCAGAATCTTGCGGAGGCATCAAACCGGTTCGCAGCATCCGCAAAATCTTTTCCCACTCCTTGCGATGCTCTTGCACCTGCACGGCCTTGGTGAAGTGGTCCACCTGCACGCCGGCCATGGCGTCTTCGCCCGTATGACAGTCGGCGCAGTACCGCGAAATAAACGGCGCCACATCCCGCTGGAAGAACACCTCGGCCTGCTCGGCCGTTTGCACGGTTTTGCCTGTTAGTTTGCCCGCGGGCAAGTCCGCCGCCTCGCCCCTCTGAGCAAACCCGCCAAAACCCAACAGCGCGGCGGCAAACAACCGCCAAGCGGTCGTCAACAATCGAGCTTGGCGAGGCGGGTGCAGCATGAAGCCAATTCCTCGAACATTCTGCCCAAACAGGCGGGGTGGCAGCAGGGCATGGTTGAGCGGGTAATGTTGAGCGGGCAACGTCTCGCGCCGAACAGGCGCAATTGCGGACAGGCGTGATGGCTTTTTATGATAGCCAAATCAGCGGGAAAGTCAAGCTCTGCAAGCGGTTAAGATTCCTCGCCCCAGCCCGCCGGGGGGCTCGCTACTGCGGCTTCCACATTCGCTGCATTTCCATCAACAAGAACGACGCCGTCCAGGCGATCAACACCAGCCCGGTCAAGGCTTCCACGGCCGTGAGAATCCGCACCGGCCCCACCGGCACAATGTCGCCAAAGCCCACCGTGGTGTACACCGTGGCCGAAAAATAGAAGTAGTCGTGGCTCGGTTGCCCCAGCGAGTTGTACAGCATGCCCGACTCTTCCGACACAATCAGATAGTAGCCCAGCGCGAACAGCCCGATCTCCAGCGCATGCGCGGCAATGCTGAAGATCACCGCCACGCCCACCCAAACCCGCGCCCGCCGCACCCACCGCAGCCAGGCCGTGAGCAGAATCAAAGCCTGCAGGTGAATGCCCACCGCCCCCAGCACAAGAATCACGGTGGTAAACAGCAACAACAGCATGGGGGGCAAACCGCGGCCTTCTGGCCGGTCAATGGAAGGACGCAGTCATCCCCGCAAGGGCACTGGCTCGTCATCCCCGCGCAGGCGGGGATCCAGTGCACGAGAACAGACGCTGAATTAACGAGCAGTCAAAACGACAAAAGCCACATGGTCAACCCGGCCCCTACACCTCAATCTCAAAAATCGCCTCAACCTCCACCGAAATATCGCCCGGCAGCGAACCCATGCCCACCGCGCTGCGGGCACCCACGCCGACGTCGCCAAACACCTCTTTCATCAAGTCGCTGTAACCATTGATCACGGCCGGGTGCTCTTTGAAGTCGGCGGTGGCGTTGACCATGCCCAGCGACTTGATCAGCCGCTTTACCTTGTCGAGCGTGCCGAAGTGCGCCTTGAGCGTGGCCAGAATCGCCAACCCCACCTGCCGCGCGGCGTCGTACCCGCCCTGCTTGTCGATATCCTGGCCCACCCGCCCGGTGAGCATCAGGCCGTCGGGCTTCAGCGGACCATGCCCCGAAACATAGGCCATGTTGCCAGCCACCACCACCGGCTTGTAAACCCCGCCCGGCTTGGGAGCAGGGGGCAATTCCAAACCAAGTTCCTTAACGCGGGCATCGGCACTCATCGGCGTGGTCACTCCCTAAACGGCTACTTTGGCGGCTCAATAAGAATCAGCAAAGCTTCGCGCCTGCCGCGGCCGTTGTCAAGCAAACAACGGGCTCGAATGGTTTACCCCTCCCCCGTTGCGTTAAAATTCAGCGATCGAAGGTTCTGTTCCACCGTTGGTCCCCAAGCACCGCCATGGAGAGAGAACATGAATGCCCTCAGGTCGAAGCTCCGCGGTTTGCTGGGCCTGGTGATGGTTTTCCTAACGGCTCAGTCCCTGTCGACGACCCCCGCGCTCGCGGTTGAGCCGCAACTGGCATTCGGGCGCAGTCGCCGCTTCGATGCCATCGAACGAGCATGCCGGCTCATTCTCGCGCAACAAGCCCCCGACGGTAGCTGGCGGGCGCACGCCGACGAAGCCGAGGACAGCGTGATGGAGCGAACGGCCTTATGCACGTGGGCGCTCATCGGATATGACGGTGGAATCAACCCGTCTGTCGAGGCAGCCACAAAGTGGCTCGATACTGCTCGCCGCTCAGACAAGGACCATTCGCCTCGGTCGCTGGCCTTAACCTCGCTGGCTCTGGCGGAATGGTACGGCACCACGAAAATTGCGGAAGCCAGGCAGCAAGCGATGGACGCCTTGAAAGCCATCCTCGATGGTCCCGGCCAGCCGCGCAGCGTTCGCGATCGCATCTGGCGAGCCACGGCGCTGGTGGAAGCACACTCTCTCGAGGTATTGGCGGCCGACTCCCAATCCAACCGCGACCCGGCACACGAACGAGCCGAATTTCTCACCGACGCGTTCCAACAACTGTGCCGCGACGTGATCGCCATCAGCAGCCAATCCGCGTTTGATCGCGTGATTTCGAGCAATCAGGCTGGGCGGAGCTTGGTCCCAGACGATCTTCTGTTCGCAACTCGGCTCCCGCTGGAATCGGATTACGACCGTCGTGGCATGCGCGAGATCGACGACATCTTGCTCAAGGAGGTGCGCCAAGCGGTTCAAAAGCCGATGATCGAGCCCTCATTTTTGAACGCCCTGGCACTGAAGACCATCGCCCTTCAGGTACGGGAACGGCTGCAATTGGTCTTCCCCCGACTATCAACGGCCAAACCACGGCAAGCCGTCGCCATAAGCAGGCGTAGCGCCCGCAGGGTACGCAGCCCCCTGCATACCACCCACGCCGCCCATCGCTTCGGTGCAACAGCAAACCCGAACGGGTATCAGCCCAGGTACGGAAGTCTCATCGATGCTGCGAGATAAAGCACATCAACGCTCGATCGGCGTGAACGTTGATCCTGCGCCGACACGACATTTTCATACGGGAAATGCCAGTCCTCGCGCACCAGTCCTTCCCACTTCCAACGCCACGCGTGAGCGAGGCAATCCCCAAACCGCCGCAGCTCGATGAAACCAGGGGACCCGCAGCCAGGCCCCTCCGACACCACCCCCCTGTCATTCGCCCCAGAAAAAAATCCCCCACCTCAGAAAAATACGTATAGGTTCTGCAGCACATTTTTGGCAAATTGTCTTCTGATAGATACCTCAATTCCAATATCACCTCTCCCCACAATTCTCAATTTGCAATCGTGGCATGAGCGTCCCCGCCCATGAATCCACGCTGTGTGCCATGCTTACGCCCGTGGCGTAAGCATGCCGCGCACTCGCCCGCTTAATATCGCATTCAACAATTGTCAATTTGCAATCCAATCCGCGCCAACCCAAGCAAACAGCAACCATCACTCTCCAACTCCGCACTCCGAATTCCGAACTCCCTGCTTCTTCACCAACTCCCCACTCCGAATTCCGAACTCGAAAGGCCTTCCCATGCGCCTCCTCTCCACCATCAAACCGCAACCACTCCGCTGGCTCTGGCCTTACCACGTCCCTCTCGGCAAGCTCTCCCTGATCGTCGCCGAGCAAGGAAAAGGCAAGTCCTTCCTCGCCCTCGATCTGGCGGCCCGCGTCTCCGCCGGCGCCCCCTGGCCCAACGATTCAAGCCAGCCCCAAGAACCAGCCGGCGTGCTGCTGCTCGTCGCCGACGACCTGCCCGACATCGTTTGCCCCCGTCTGGAAGCGGCCGGAGCCAACCTCAATCAAATCTCGGCGCCCGAGTTCGCCCAACCCACCGACGAAGCCAACAACAACGACGATGACCAAGAAAACACGCCCCCGCCCTTCGACTTCGCCGCCCTCGAGCAAGAGATCAAGTCCATGCCTAACTGCCGCCTCGTCGTCATCGACCCGCTCAGCGAATTCCTGCCTCCGATGAAGAACAACCGCAAAAAACGCCCCGACTGGCCCTTGATTTTCAAATCCCTCGCGGCCATCGCAGCCCGCACCGGCGTGGCGATCATCGCAACGATGTCCTTCATCCCCAGCACCTCGGCCGCGGCGAATCATCGGGCAGTGGCCACCATCGCCGCGAATCCCGGCCCTGCCTGCGTGTGGCGGATCGCCCCCGACGCCCAGCAGGAAAATCTCCGTTACCTGCTCCCGATCAAAAACAACCTTGCTCCGCCGAACGTGCCGCTGGAATTTGAGCTCACATCGACGCCCGACCAGCCCACGGCGAAAATCGCCTGGAAAGAAGATAACAGCGAAGTGAATTCCCCCCTTCGTGTGCCAGTGTCCACGCCCGTTGCCTCATCGGCAGCCCCCGCATCCCCGCGACCCGACCCGTCCCAACTCCGCACTCCGAATTCCGAACTCCCCACTTCGACTTCCCCAGTGTCACCCCGCCGAGAGCCGACCGCCCACGAACTCGCCCAACAGCGTGCTGCGGAAAAGCCCTCGCGAACGCCACCGCCTGGCTCACCCGCCGTTTAACGAACAACGGCGGCCAACTGCTGGCCTCCAAAGTCCGCCACTCCGCATTCCCCCGCCCCCCTCACTTGCTCAGCAGCTGAATCACGCCATTCCAACCTTCCGGCGGGATTCTTCTCCGCTCGAAAATAAACGCCATCAGGTAGTCTTTCACCCGGTCGCTGGCGGGCAATTTATGCAAGCTTTCCAGAGCGCCGGTCCAGTTGCCGGCGATGAAGTCGTCCAATGCCTGTTCGTATGCTTTGATGTGCTGCCCGTTGAGCAGCGGGTATTCGTTTTCGGGCGGCAGCAGTTCGCTCACCATTAGCTCGATATCCATGCCATAGGGGCTCACCTTGGCCACGCGGCGGCAGCGGGCCAGCTCGGGTGGGGCTACCCGGCAGACGATTTCGGCCGTGGCTTCGTCCATCAGAATGGGAGCCTGGAAGTGTTTGGTCATGCCTTCCAGCCGGCTCGCCAGGTTCACCACCGGGCCGAACACCGAAACCTTGAGCTGGTCGATCGTGCCGATGCCGCCCGCCACGGCCGTTCCCGTGGCCAGGCCGATGCCCACTTGGAAATCGGCCAGCGTATGGCCAGGCCGCAGGGCCGCGGCTTCAAACTCCAGTCGAATGGCCAGGGCCGCCAGGCAAGCGCGCAGCACCAGGTCTTCTTGGGCCAGCGGCCACCCCCAAAAGCCCATCGCGGCGTCGCCTTGAAAATCACCCACCACGCCCCCCTGATCGAGAATGTGATGCGTCATCACGCCCAAGGCTTTGCTCACGCGTTTGAGCACTTCCATCAGGCTGCCGGCCGGTCCTCGGGTTCCCTGCTCCACCTTGCGCGAAAAGCCGCGAAGATCGCAAAACAGCACCGCAACCTGGGTTTCGCGCGGGGCCAGCACCTGCTCGGCGTCTTGCACCTCCAGGGCTTTGATCACGGCCGGCGGCAAAAACTGGCTGAGCGTGGCGTGTTTACGTTCGAGCTTGCGCACCTGCCGCAACGAACTGAACGTGGCCGCCACAATCTCCGAGAACTTGACCTCTTCGCGCAGGTCCGAGGCGCAGTCGCTCAGCCGCCCCCGCCAGGCGCCGGCCATCCGCCCGGCAATGTACAAGGCCCAGCCCGCGCTAGTTTCGCCAGGAATCGGCGTGCAAAACGCCCAATCAAAATTCTCGCTGGCGGTGAACTGGGGCGTGCCATGCTCGTTCGACTCCCACACGTGCAGCACACTTTCCCGCCGCTTCACGGCTTCCAAAATCAGCCGGCGACTCGGCTCGAAGCCCCCCTGTCCTTCGCGGCGGTCCCAGTGGGCCACGTTCAGGGAATCTTGCTCGCCTGCCCGAGGATCGGCCATGACCACGGCCGCCGCGCTGCAACGGGGGATGCCGGCCAACAGCAGATTGACGAGCCGCACAAACAGTTCGCTGTCGGAGTTGGCCCCGGAAATAACGTCGGGCAGATGCCCTAGCACCTCAATCCGCTGATCGGCGTTGCGGAACCGCACCTGCTGAAGCATTTGGGCCGACAGCGTGTGTTCTTCGGCCGGCCGCGGCCCTTCGACCAGCGAGATATTGGCCTGATCGGCACTCACCGTAAACCGCGTCTGCCCAATCACGAACGAGTCGCCCGGCCGGGCTTCGAACTCCTTGCTTTCGTTGCCCAAAAAAAAGATAGGGTTGCGGCCCGACGGCAGCCGCCGCACCTGCAGCCGGCCTCCTTGCCAATGGAGTTCGGCATGCAGCCGGCTGAGCTGGTCGTCCCAAGGGCATTCCCAGTCGCTGGTGGCGCGGCCCAGCGTGATGGTTTCGCCCAACAACAAGCTGCGCCGCCACCGCTGCTGCGGCTGCTGACCCTGGGCAATGAGATCGGCCATGGAAATCCATCCTGCACAACGAAAGGAATTGCCCTGGGGCCTGCCGTCGCGGCAACGGCGCGGCCGGCACGAGCGACCGCTTCGCCCGGCAGGCGGCGATGTTACTTGCGCAGCTCGGCATTGGAGCGCGCGCTGGCCTTGGGCGAGGTTCCTTCGGCGCTGGCGGTGGCCGTGGCGGTTCCGACCGATACCGAAGAGGTGGGCAAACCCAGTCGGCGTCGCAAGAACCGCAGCCAACGCGTGCGTTTTCCGTCCGTCTCGTTCAGCATCACCAGCCCCCACAGCGCCGCCAACACCGTGGCCAACACGCCCAACATGATCAGGCCGTACCACATGAGCGTATCGCGGAGCCGATTGATCGGCCCCAGCACCTTGTCGAGCGGCTCTTGCACAATCACGGCCCAGCCGGTGTACAAGGCCGGGTTGGTTGGGGTTTTCACCGTCACGGCTTCAATGGCGGCCAGCCACTGGCCGCCGCTCAGCGGATCGCGGTAATCGGAGATGCTTCTGTCGGGCGATCCCCCCTCATCATTGCAAATACCCGTGACCAGCTCGGTCATTCTCGTATCGAGGTAAAGCTGGGGGATTTCCTCGGCCGTTAAGAAACAAGGATGTTCCAGCAGTGAACCTGGCTGGCCTTCCTTACCGTCGACACGGCTGTCCGTGCGGCAGTCGACCAGCACGGCATACTGGTCTTCGGGTTGATCTTTCCGTTGCACCTCGGTGAAATGGCCCAACTCCACGGTCATGGCCATGATTCCCCACACGGTTTCTTCGCCCGTCTTCGGGTCAACTTCCTTGAGCGGCCACGAAAACGCCACCATCCGCCGCTTGGTGGCCTGGCTCAAAAACACGCTGGAAAGGTACGGCTCGCTAATCGGGGAGTATTCAACTTCTTGGCCTTCAATCAGCGGAGGCCGATCGTAACCCAAGCCGTGAAAATAGTCGCGGTAAGCGAATTTCTGGCGATAGGTGTCGTCGTCGTGGGGCGCCCGCGCCAGTTGATACCCGTGGCGATCGGTGATGAACCAACTGCTGGACGACAGGTGCGCATGCCGTTTGCGGGCTGCAATCAGCCAGGTCTCCAAATCGTTGCTCTCGTCGTCCAAGCCAGCCAGTCCTTGGTGGGCCTTGACCATTTCCATCAGTCCGGGCCGCTCGCGTTCTTGCTCAAGAGCCTCCCATCGGCTTTGCAGCTCGCGCGACACAATTTCGGCATAGGCCCAAGCGGATTGTTCCTTGCTTTCCAAAGCCCGAGTGACCACGGCATGCTGCGAGTCATCGACCGACTTGTGGAACCCCATGGCGGCGAAAATGGTGACCACGCCCAGCAGCAGCGCCGGCCCCAGAGCCCCCAGCACATACAGCGGACGCCGCGCCAGCCGCACACCGCGGGCCTGCAACTCATCGAGCACAACCTGCACGTTGGCGAATCGCTTCTCCGGATTGGTGGCCAGGCAGCGATCGATAATCTCCGCTAGCAGCCGATCCACGCCGGGAACCGCACGATGCTCAACCGGCTTGGAAGAATTGCCAATGAGCTCGCGATACAACGCCAGCCGCTCCGCCAGGCTGGGCGCGGCTTGCAGCGCCGCCACGTTGGCGTCGGAGCGATAGGGAGGATGCCCCACCAGCATGCAGTGCAGCAGCGCCCCCAGGGCGTACACATCCCACCGCACGTCGGGCACGGCCTCCAGCGAGGCCTGTTCGGGCGCCATATAAAACAGCGTGCCCAGGGCCGGCGTCTGTTCCGAGGACAACCGCGATTGGCCAAAATCGCAGATCCGCGGACGCCCATCCTGGTCCAGCAGAATGTTGGCCGGCTTGAGATCGCAGTGCAAAATACCTTTGCCATGCGAGTGGGCAATGCCGATCGCCGTATCGCGAAAGATGGCCAGCGCCTGGTCGACCGGCAGCGTGCCGTTCACCTGCAACTCGTTGTCGAGCGAACCCCGCTCCAGGTACTCCATAATGAAGAAGGGCGGATCCGAGGCCGGGTCGGTATCGAGCAGCTTGACCACGTGCGTATCGGTGGAAAGCTGAGCCAGCTTTTCCACCTCGCGAACCAACAGCGCCCAGTCTTCGGCCCGGCGGCGGGTGCAGAACTTGATCGCCACCCGCTGGTTGGTGTTCTTCTTAACGGCCACCCAAACTTCGCCGAAGGCCCCTTCGCCAAGGAAGCTTTCCATCACGTAACCAGCCACATGCAAAGGCGGACGGCGCTGCTGCACGCTCAGGTGTTGCGCCTTGGCCCGCTGGTCAGGGTCTTGCAGTTGTGTCTGGTCTACATCCATTCGCATCCCCTATTGCCGCCCTGGGGAGCCGGCTGTGCCCGTCTCCCCCGCCAAGTACGCAGTGGAGCGACATGCGGTTCAACCGCGGCCGCCGCGCGCAGTGCTCTATTCTCTGGATGCCGCTTGGCCGCCGCCAAAGGGCAATAAAACCGCCAACAAATCTGGGCCAGACAATTATACCAGGAATGCAACCAGCGGGAACGATCCTCCCGTGGCATGCGGCGTCCCGCCCATGTTCGGGTGGCCAATCCACTTAAGCCAGAACCGCCCTTCGCCCGCGCCACGAACAACCTACCCGTAAGGCGTAGCGCCACATTGCATGCTACAGAGAAAAGCCAAGAACTCGCCGTTAACCCTCGGCGGGCGTCACCCGTTTGCCATATACCCGGGCCAAGGTGGCCGCCGCGTGCTCCACGGCAACCGCCGTTTGCTCCGGCGGCAACTTGCCTTCTTGCACCAGGATTTGGGCCAACTGGTGGAGCGTGGCCATGCTCAACCGCCGCTGGGCAATCAGCATCAACCGCCGGCAAACCAGGTCGTCCAGAGTCTCCACCCATTCGTGCCGCACAATCCACCGCACAAAGGCCACCGGGAGGGCGGTGCCCAGCACCACCTCGCGATCTTCCGATCGAGCGTCTTCCGCGAGCATCGCCTGGAGAATAACCCCAGCCCGATTGCCGACCAATCGCCAAATGGCCGCAATCGATTTCAGCTCCAATCCCTGGGCCGCCGCCAACTGCCGCTGGGCTTGCTGCGCGGCCTCGGCATTGGCGGGGTAGTCTTTTCCGCCCGGCAGCGGACGCTCGGCCGACGTGCTCACCACCGGCCGCTCCAAGGCTTGCAAGATTGTTTTGGCCGATTCCTCCGCGAGCGAGCGACAGGTGGTCAGTTTGCCGCCGATGATGGAGAACATCGGCAGCGGGGCTTCCGCGTGGCGTTCCATCCAGTGCCGGCGCGAAATGGCCGCCGGATTGCGCGGGTCGGCATAAGGCAACGGCCGGACCCCGCAAAAATGCCAATCCACATCGGCCAGCGACAAACTGCCCGGCCCCATTACCTCGTTCACCGTTTCAATCAGGTAGCTGATCTCGTTGGCGTGGGCGATCACGTCGCCGGGATGCCCTTCGAACGGCAGGTCGGTGGTGCCGATCAGCACCCCATCGGCCCAAGGCAGAATGAACACCGGCCGGCCATCCGCGGCCTCGGCATACAAACCCCGGCCAGCCAGCTTCTTCATCAGCTCAGGCTGGCTGGTATGCAAGTGGCTGCCCTTGGTGCCGCCCATCAGTCGCTTGTGCGGAATATCGAGCGCCGCCAGGGTGTCATCGACCCGCGCGCCCGTGCAGTTGATAATCGCCGAGGGCTCGATGGCGTCTTCGAACACATCTTCCTTTGCAGGACCCACTTGCACCTGGGCGCCCACCCGCTTGGCCTGGTGATAGGTCCACAGCTTGAACTCGATTCCCTGCCGCTGGGCTTCCTGCTGGGCATCGGTGAGCAACGACAGGATGAATCGCTCGGGAAACTCCACCATCGCGTCGTAGTAGGAGCATTCCCAGCGATACCGCTGGGGATTAACCGGAATGGCCGCCGGGTCGCGCGCCGAGAGAGTACGGGGTGGAGGAAGACTGCGATCGCGGGCGTATTTGTAGTACATCCACAAGCCCATCCGCACCAGCCACAGGCCGCGCGGAGGCGATTTGGCCGAGCGTTTGAGCCCCAGAAACTTGAGTGCCGCCGCTCCAAACCCGGCCACGCGCTCTTTCACCGGAATAAACAATTCCAGCGGCCGCACGAACTGCGGCGCCAGCCTCAGCAGCCGCTGGCGTTCGGAAACCGATTCTTGCACCAGCTCAAACTCGCCGTATTCCAGGTATCGCAAGCCGCCGTGAATGAGGTGCGATGAGCGACTGCTGGCGCCCGAGGCAATGTCCCGCTGATCGACCAGCCAGACAGGCACGCCGCTGAGCACCAGCTCGCGGGCCAAAGCCGCGCCGTTGATGCCTGCGCCTAAGATCAAAACTGGCTGCATGTTGGAAGTAAGCTCTGACCTGCCGTGGCCCAAACATCCGTGGCATGGGCGTCCTCGCCCATGAATCCGCGTCGTCGCAAACCCCGCGTCAACCACGGGCCACGGCCACCATCACCAAAACTCTTGGCCGAGACGGCCAAGCCACGATAACTCTTGGCCGAGATGGCCAAGCCACCGCCTTACTGCCGGCCCAACTTGCGTTCCAAATGGGCCACGTTGGCCCGAATGCCTTCCAGGTTGGGATTCAAGCTCACGGCGCGGCGGAAGCATTCCAGGGCGGATTCCACATCGCCCCGTTGCAGATGGCAATGGCCCATGCCGGCGGCAGCCCCGTAATGGTAAGGGTTGATCTCCAAGGCCTGGCGGCAATCGGTGATCGAAGCCGCATACTGGCCCAGGCTGTAGAAGGCGATCGCTCTTTGGTTCCAGGCTTCGGCAAACCAGTTGGCCTGATCGAGCAACTCGGTCGCCGCGCGAATGGCTTCGTCGAACTGCTTGCTGTTATTCAGGCGGATCACAATACTCAGCCGCTGCCGCTGTTCGTCGTTGCCATCGCGGCACCAGATCGAGCGGCAACCATTCTCGGCGGCCAGCCTCACCCCTCGATCCTCGTCGCGCAGAGCCCGCCCCAGCACCATATGCGAGGACCGGAAATCGCCCAAGAAGCCCAACGCCAGTACGGCGGCCCGACGAGTTTCGCGCCGGCCGTGGTCGGTCAATCGTTCGAGCGAGCCCACCAAGTACCGCTGGGAAACAGTGCGAATAAAGGCCGCCGAATCCTGGTTCATCAGGTAGTCGCGGTAGAATGTTTCCAGCACAGGCAGCCGTGCAGCGTTGCTCACTTTTCGTATCCTTTGTAGCACCAAGTGCTTACGTTTTGGTCCCAAAAGCAGCATGTGGCCAAAACGCCACACGCGACTGCATTCGAGTTTAATTAGGGCAACACCCTTCCTCCAAGGAAAAACGCCAACGGATTGAGCCCCCTTTGGCCAAAAGCACCCGGCCGGCTATAATCCATGCCGCCTGGGATAGAACTGCGGGGAGACCGCGAAACTGGGAGAAGTGGGGGGGTACGCCGCCAGCACTGCCAGCCCCCCCACCCGCCGTGGCATGGGGCACCCCTCGCCCATGAATGGAAATTGGCATCCTCGCTCATGAATGGAGGGTCGCCCGCGGCAGCAAGAATCTGCCAAGAAAAGGACAAACGCCAACTTTTACGAGCCTGAGGGGCAATCCGAGAAAATAACGCCCCCGCGGAATGAACCAGCGCGATCCCTGGCACGTCTTGTAGAATCCACGTCTTGAAATACAGCCGCATCCATCATCGATGGCTGCCAGGCAAACGGATGGGTGGCCGAGTGGTCGAAGGCGACGGTCTTGAAAACCGTTGAACGGCTTAAACCGTTCCGTGGGTTCGAATCCCACCCCATCCGCTTTTTTGGTTTAAGCTGGCACGGCAGACCAGCGCAGGTTTGCGGGCCGGACTTGCTTCCCACTCGGTTCTGTTCCGACGAACTGCCATCGGGGGAGTCACAGAGAGCGTGCCGGCGATCACGGCCAGCGGGCAACCTCACCCTGCTGACCGCGGCCGCGCTGGCCTTCCTTAGCTTGCAGTGGAGGCGGTAGTTGCCGGTTGTATCTTGCCCGCAGCAAGGCCCTTGGGCTCGTTGGTTGTCAGCAACGCACGAGCTGATTAGACGGACGAGCTCTTGAGTTTTTATATAGTGTCAACGCAAATCCGGAAAACAGTGATGGATGCGCCCAACCTTGCCCAGGCTTATTTTTTTACCCAATAGCGGGGCCGAGGGGCGTGGCCAAGGGGAACTGGGGCAAGCATCTCGCATCGAGAATATCTAGTTTCACTTCCTGATACTCCAGACAGCCGAGCGTGTACGCCAGGAAAGCGTTCAGCAAACTGCTGCCCACGGCCAGGTTGGTGAAAAGAATCTGCGGGACGCTTTTGACCAACTCCCCGCAGCCAACCTGGTTGGGGTGCCCTTGCGTGGCTTTGGCGATCTCGGGGTGATACCTGGTGATCGGAACCGTGCGATCCAGGCCGCCTTGGCGAATGTATACCTGCACATTTCCATACGTTCCCCGTTGCTCGGGCAAACTCACTCCATCGTTGCCGGCACTGAACAGCGCGACATTATTGAGTCGTTGGCAATGTTCGCTAACGACGCGGCGGCTGACAAAATTATCCACGCACATGAGTATCAGGTCATCCTCCTTGACAATCTCCGCGACATTACTTTCGGAGACATAATCGCCGCGCCAAGCCACGGTAAGGCTTGTGTGGCCCAAGCGCTGCACGGCCTCGGCGGCCTTGATTTGGGCCTTGTTGCCAAAGGCGGCGAACGACATGCGCGAAATATTGGACGGTTCAAACGAGTCGCCATCGATGAGCACCAATCGAAGCGGCCTGGCCAGGCTGTTGAGGTAGACCATCAAGTACTCCAGCACCACGCAGCCAATTCCGCCCACGCCAATCAGCTTGATGCGGCTGTTCGCCGGGAGCAGACTTTCGAGCCCGCGACTTTCGCCAGGTTCTGCCATCGTTGTCGCGTGATCGTGATTGAGTTCATTCGCCATCGGATGCATTCCACGATAGAAAGTTTGAGCTGGCCTTGCTTGAGGTCCAAGCCTTCCACGTCGGCAACTGAATTTCGACTTCAACCTGTTTCAGCCAGGCTTCGGGGACCAGCCGGCGCCTTTGCCGATATCCGCGGAACAGGACTTCAAAATCGAGCCGAAACCGCGACCCATCGAGCGCCAGGGCCACGTACAACTCGGGCGGTTCGCGATGAACCCGCCCCACGATGGCATGTACGCCGTCGCGGTAGATCTCGTCTTCCTTGTCGGTCCAAGAAGGCGCGCATCCCATATCGCCGTGGCTGTGGATATCGCCCACGAGCATCCAGGAATGAGGCGCCGTAAGCGGGACTTCGTAAGCCACATCCATGGGCGACCGCTTGCCCGACCGGCTTTGCCACACCGTGGCCTTTTGCTTGGGAACAAGCAGGCGGTATCGCTCGCCAACCTGATCCCAATACAGCAACACCACCGCTTCTGATTGAAACCGTTCGAAGACTTTGCCGAAGAATGCGACGATATACTCAAGCGTGGAAATCGGTACCAAGGGGAACCGCACCGTACAGTTGGCCGTGTGCGGGGCCAGCCCGCGCGGTTTGCGCTTGGCGGGCACATCACTTTCAAAGAATGTGTGATTGCGGCAAAAATATAGCCCATCTTGCGCTACCAGATAGAACTCCGGATCGGACGGACGGGGACTATCCGCCGAGGTCTTCAAATAAATAGGAATCGGCATGGGTAGTTTCTTTAAGAATGAAGGCGCGCGGAACCGCGTACCCTAAGCGCCGTGAATAAAATTGACAAAACGCGATAGCAGGCTCGAACCGGGCTCCGGGATTTTGGTTGGCTGTGTGGCCGGCTGCGCGGGGCTTGCTTCCTGCAAGAGGGCGTCGATCATTTGGCCCGCATTCAACGGAGCCTTGGCCCAGGGCAAATGCAGCGCCATGGCCTCATTATCTCGCGTGGCGGCCTCCCAGGCTTCGACTGTGCTAATCGAGGGGAGGTTCGCCGCTTGAACCGAGTACCAGCTTGCCCCTTCGTGTCGCTCGCTGGAGCGGTTGCTGCCCGAGTTCCAAAAATGATTGAGCAGGGCCTCCAACTGCCCGGTCCAGGTCATCTCCGGTTGCAGGCCGAGGTGCTGCGTGCAAATCCAGGCGCCTTGCCGGCGGTTGCGATCGACTCGCGACACGTTGAGCAACGCCGGATAGCAGAGCGAGTCGCTGCGATCTCGGAGCGGTGAATTGCGAAAATACAACTCGTTCGATCCGGTCAAGAACAGGCGATCCCTTTGCAATCCATAGACGGCAAAGGTAATCGAATAAGGCATGCTCAGCCGAACTTGTCGGTAGGTGGTGCCGGGGCCGAAGTCTTGTGGCGAGTCGGGGGCAATCCATTGCATCCGCCGCACGTGTGGCGGTAGTTGATGCACAAGGACCAGGTAGGGATTACGCCACTCGACGAACTTTATCCCATCGGGAAGCGCCGCCGCGCCCAGGGGCGGAAGCAACTCGTTGCGAAGTAGTTCCACCAGGTCGGACTCGGGCCGCTCGACTCGCTGGCCCTCTTCCGTGGTAAGTGAAAGCGTTCCGTTTTCTAATAACAGTTGGTCTGCCATGGTGGCGCGCACTCCACACCGAAGTTGAGCAATGTTTTGGAACAAGACGTCGAGACCATATGCCGTTGGCCTCGCCACAGCCAGAAACGATCGAGATCAAGAGAAAAGGACGAGCCGAAGAATAGATTCCCACTATCCAGTTCGCGCGCAGCGGATGTTGATTACAGAGCCGTATCCGCCGCAACTGGATTCCCGCCCCCGTCTTCACGAGGGCAGACTCTTCGCGGGAATGACGAGTTTGCGGGAATGACGAGTTCTCGAGCGTTGATAAAGTGGCAATGCCAATTGGGGAAGCAAAACTTCGCTCCCCCTTAAGTCGCTTGGCCACAGGCGCCCCTTTTCTCCCGCATGTTTGACAAAATTCAGCACCTGATTTTCGGTAAGAACGGTGTCTTCATCCGCCTCATTGCCGTCCACGACCGCGAGGGCGTCGGGCGCAAGATTTAATCGCTCTTCAAGCTCCGCACGCGCCTGGCGGACGGTCATGCCAGAAATTGGCAAGCTGTGCGCATGAACCCCGTGGATCACTTGCACGTTGCCGCCATGCGAAGTCGTGGTGTCGGCGAATTCATCCGAGTCGCCCGAGGGACCGAGCTGAACTTGACCATGGCGAAGTTGTTCCTGTGTCATGTGCAAAACCCTTGTAAAGAAATGATGAGAGACGCAAACATTGCAAATCGGCCGATCCTGAATCTTCCTCGGAAGCACTCCGCTTGCGTTCCGATTCCCAAGCCGCGCGTTGGGCTTCGGCCGCCAGATAGTAGGCATCGTCGGGACCGACAGCGCCTGCCTGCTTCCATTCCCCGTAGGCAAAAAATGACATGCGACTTCCCTCCTATGTTGAGTGGCGACGCGGCGCCCCTTTACCCGGCAACCGTCAGAAGACCACCGCCGGGCTGGCGCAGACGCCGAACATTGGCGACCGAGGCGTGTTCTGGCAGACTGAGGTAGTCATGAATGTTGTGTGGCGTAAGAATATCCGCGATGCCATCGACCACATTGCGTAGCGAATGAACGATTCGCGAAGCATTGAGTCCCAAGTGCTGCGCCTCGACGCCGAGTTCTTGCAAGTGTTCGGTGGCAAACACGAGTTCATCGATCGCCGCGGCCACGGCTTGTTCCACAACCGCTCCCGTGAGGAAATCATGGCGTTGCCGCTTCAGGCGGGCTCCATCTCGCAGAGTAATCTCCACAACAGCCTCTTCATTCAAAGCGGGGGCATACATTGCGGCGACAACGCGGTCGATCACGCCGTGGCGGAGGTCAATCGCATCCCCATTGGCAGATGCCGCGCCGTTCTCATGGGCGTAGGGATAGTGACACTTCAGTTTCTTATTGAGTACGGCGACCAGGCCCAGGCGATCGAGACGGCTAAAGGAAGCCTGCACTCCGCTCAATCTTCTTTGCATGGCCGAATCCAGTAACTCTGGACGATTTGAAGTGGTTATCCATATGATGGGCAGCTGGGAAAGATCGTCCGTGGGGTCATCCATTCGCTGTAGCAAAGTGCCGATGGTGCGATCATAAACTCCGGAGTCGTAATCACCCCGTCGGCGGGCCAGTCCCTCGGCTTCTTCCAGAATGACCGTCACTGGCAACTTGCAGCGGGCGCCATCAGCAGCCTCGAATTCTTGACTGGCCAAATGCTGAATGTCATCGAAAAGTTCTTCTAGATTCTTGTCCGTTCTCCCGAACCACTCCGATAACAGTTCTCCAGACTTGACACGAACCACGCGGCTGGGGATATCTGTTCGACCAATCCGCTCTTGCAACATCCGGTGGCTCTCATACAAGAACGCACGAATAGCTAGAGTTTTGCCCGTACCGCTGGGACCTGTCATCATGACAGATACGCGGGGGCGAAGGCCGAATCGCTCCAGCAGATCCTGCCGAAAGAGCATCAAACGATATCGGCGAAGCAGGTAGCCCAGCACCCAATGCGGGTTGCCGATGTCGCGGCTGACAACGACTTCTGGAATCTTCGCGTTATCGATGAAGCGGTGGCTGCGGTCAGATACCGAGGGAAGAACCTGGAAGGCAAACTGGCGATTCGCGCAAATCACGACGCGGTCGCCCCGCTGGACCTGGTGCTGTTCTTCGGCCCTCAAGACGTTGGCCGATCCGTAGACCACGATGGGTTCGTCATGGAGCGAGACCTCGAGCAGATTTGAGCCCGGCAAACGGCGGAGGAACGTGGCCTCTCGGCCCACCTGGGGAACGCGGCTCCCCGCTCCCACCACGGCGGCGCCCTTGGCATCGAGATAAACCGTCATGCCCGGCTCAAGGCGGCGAATGTCGACGTTCGGCGCCACAAACGGAAATCGTTCATGACCATCGGGAGTGATGACGTGAACTCGTGTCAGAACGCCCAGATCACCTTCCTCATATACTTCGACAAACGTCGCAGCGCGGACAGGACCTTCCTGCAACTCGCTCAACGCCTGTTCATACGCCAAGCGGCTCTTGGTCAGTTCGTCCGAGGCCCCTTGGCGCGGAACGGCTTCCAGCATGGCGGTGACAAACGCCTGTTGTTCGTTCGGCGCCACGCCTGCCTGCTTGCAGAAATCCACCAACATCTTGGCGCGAATTTCGGCGGGCCGATTGATATCAAAAAAGATGTCGAGCAAGGGCGTGAAAGGAGACGGCGTGGAATTGGCCGTGGCGGTGTCGTTGCTCATGGTATGCTCCCTGAAGATTGAGGATGATTGAGTCGGCGTGGATGGTCATGAACGAGCGAGTCACGAGTTGAGCAGGGGAAAGTCGTTGGGAACGAGACGAATTCCGCGGGGCCGAAGGGCACCGTCTTGCAATCCGTATAGTCGCCAATCCTCTTCTTCGCGAGCGTTCCAACCCCAAACCAAGAGGACGGCCCAAGGCTGCCCCGCGAAGACACAGCGGTGCCAGAGGTGATCATCGCTGCTGGCAACGGCGGTCGTTCGCGTGCAGTGATCCAACAGATGACAGGCATCGCAACTGCGCCGCCCGGAGGCGTCGGCCTCGGGCTGGAAATTGTGGCCGTGAGTGGTGCCGACAATGATTTCTTCCGGGCGATGCAAGCGGCGACGGCGCATCTGCAATCGCTCCCGCACGCTTCCCCAGGTCTCATCGGAGAAGGTCACCGAGAACTTCTCCTCGGCCGCGTGTTCAGCTTCCAGGCAGGCATCGAGCACCAGAAACAGTTCCGAAGAATGACTGTCGCGGCACAAACGACCGGTCCAGACGGCCGCGGATTCCTTCTCGCCTCCTCGGCGCGCCAACTGCCGCCCTTCCTCCCAAACTCGCGCTGAAACAAATACAGGCAGCCAAGACTCCGCCCCTTCGTCCTCGCTTTCTGGAGGCTTCCCTTGACGAAAAAGGGGTTCGCTCCGAAGCATAAAAGCCTGCAAGGGCATCCGGGCAAGCGTGAGCCTTTCACCGCGACTCTTCACGTGCAGAGGTAAGGTTGGGCTGCCGGCGGTTCGATTTATTGTTGGCGTGATCAGAGGTCCGTCGCTTTCAACGCGCACGGCGTCTGGCGCGAATCCGCGCGTCGTTGGAGTGAGAAAGTAGCGGTAATTGTCATTCACACTCAATGCTTCGCCGCGGATCAGTTGCGCCACTTCTGAGCGAATAAGCGACTCCAGGGCGTTCACCGTGAAAGGCTTACGGAAGGAACAGGAGCTAGAGGATAGTTCGAGCTCAAACCCATTGAGAATTTGCCCCTCGCTAATTTCACCGGCATGGATTGTCATTGCCAGCGACGACAGTTCCTCCGGGAGCAAGCCGGCCCTCATGCCAGCCAACCAGGTTTCATCTCGGAGGTATTTCAGATCGCCGGCAGTGACCGAAAGTCGCGATAGCAGTCGGTCGGGATCTTCCTCCGTCACAATCGCGACGGACAACAGATGAAGCGGGGAGTGCGTCTCCGCTACGTCATGAGCTACGGACATCACGTATTCACTCCAATGTGAGATTCTGATTCGACACGCCTATCGAGGAGTTTCATCGGTTCGCCGGTAAGGCGCGAACCACGCGTTCAAAGGACAGAAGACGAAAGCCAAAACAGGCTGTGCGGCCGGGTGGTGCCTCGCTGCGCTGCCCCCAACGATGCCACTGTTTTCAACGCCTGCGCCGCACAGTCGTTCGCATTGAGCGCCATTCCCGCTCAATGCCCGCGGTTAGCCGAGATGAACCTTGGGAGTTAGCACCAGCTTCGCTCCCGGGTCGACCTGACTTCCGAGCGAAGAATCGTCGACCAACATCTTGGCCCGCGCCTCATCTCTCAGGGCATAGGGAATGTTGGGAGGCAAGTCCATCAGACTAGCAATGGATGCGGCCACTTCGCTTGTCGAACGATGTCCGTCCACGTCCTCAAAATTGAGAACATGGAGACCTGTGACATCGCTAACCATAAAGTCGAGGTTGCCGCTCACTCCCCCCGGTGGGGCCTGAGTCATCATGGTCGTTCTCCTTTGCACAAAACAGTCAGAACGCCTCGCCGCACTAGCGCCAAGGAATACGTTCCAATGCAAGCAACTCACCGCGCGTCGGGCTCAGCCACGTACGCCGAGGGGACGATTTCGAGGGACGCCGCGGCGTCTGCCGTTGATGGGGCGACCGCCAGGGAATGTTCGATGGCGGGAAGCGGGGCGAGTCCCAACTGCTGGGCACAGTATTCCGCAAGTGATCGTTGCGCCGGATCGGCCAGAATCTGTAATTCCAAGCCCAACCGCCGCATTAACAATTCCAGACTTGCCATTGTGACGGTCAGCGTGTGTTCCCAGAGGGCGGCGCAGGCGGGACGGTCAACATCGGCGGGCAGAGCCGTCAGATCTACTTGAGCCTCGATACGAATTTCGCCATTGCGCGACAACCACGCCAGCCGCGCCAAGTGAGTGCGGTCGTTGGCTTCTTGGATGAGCGCCGCCATGGCGATCCGTGCAGCCGGGGAAATGTGCTTCCAACTTCCCAGTGGCATGCGGAACCGAAGTTGGCCCGGCCCGACGGTCGCCTGCGCTTGCAGATCACAGCCCCGCCGCGGCAAAGAAGTTCGCAGCCCTCCGAGATCATCGGCGGTGACTTCGTACCCAAGACGAGTGAGGCATTGATGCAACCAGTCGACCGGCGGGGGCAACCAGGAACTCCAGGAACTGGGGAGCGGCTGACCCTTGAGGTAGTCGCTCGCCAATTCTTTGAGTTCCGCCAGGAGAGCGGCGCTGTCGTTGGTTCGTTGCGGGTCTAAGGAATGTTGATCGACCAGCGGACTCAAGAAGAACTCAACTTGCAAATAGCGGTTTCCACTCGCCGTGACACCTTTGATTGGCCCCAGCCAGAGGTCGTGCGACAGGCAAGGCAGCGCGGCGTGACTACCTTCCCACGGCTTGCGGCAACAAAGCCGGCCATCGAGTGACGTGGTCCAAAGCGGCGATTCGGGACGCGCCGCGGACATTCTTGCCAGCTTTTGCGCTGACTTGGTATGCGACAGCAGAGATTCTAAAGCAGCCATATGCCAGGTGCTCCTGTAAGGGGCGGAGTCCATTCATCACAAAGCCCTGCCGACGTAAGTGGGCAATACTCGGGATGAAGGCGGAAAAACTCACAAGCGGCGAGGTTCATCACTCCCTCAGGATCGAGCTCATCGAGAGAGTAGTCTTGGAGACACAGTGCCTCGTAGGCGCTACATATCAGTTGCTTGGGTTGCGTTCCGGGCGCGATTTGCCCCAGGCAGATCGCGCCTCTGAATGCCGGACGGATATTGCTATGGAAGGGGTCCACGGGAGAAAGCAAGCCGATGGGCCCCCAACTGGCTGGCGCTTCCCAACGCCAAGATTCTTCGTAACGCAGATGGAACACTGCCTCACGGCCAACCACCAGTTGGCCATCCCGCGGCCAACGGGGGACGGGCATATCTATCGAATAGATGACGTCCATTTCCCCTTCGAGCCGCAGGTCTTGCACTCTCATCCGTGGCGACGCGTTGGCGAGGGCGATGATGCTTTCCGCCGCCTGCTGTTTCCATCCCTTCCAAGCTCGATTGCCGTTGTTTGCCGTCAGGGCATGCAGAATCAGCCATTGGTGCCAATCCTCTTTGGGACATTGCTTTACGTCGGATCGTTCCTTGGATCGTAGCGAATCCATGGTCGGTGCATCCTCGCAACCTGAGCTGATGTGGACGTGATCTGGGAGGTGCGGCTCTGCGTTTGCTGAATTCGCACTCGTGGGTCGGCGTTCAAGCATGGCAACCTGCGCTTCGCTAAGGAGATCTATGGGTTAACGTGCGACGGACTTTCATTTGGTGTTACAATCGATATTTTCTGAATCTTTTGCGGGCGGATCAATCAGAGTCAATACTTGTTAATAGGGCTTATTGAGCGCTGCGCTCCCAACGTCCTCCGCCGCGAGCTAATAGCCCACGAATCCAGGCTCCCGGTGGTCGCCTGCGGGTCATTGGCGGCGCAACCGTCAATAACATTATGCGGGGCATTGCATAGGGCTCGGCAATTGACGGCCTTCTTGTCTTGACTCGGCTGCCGTCAAGATGACAGGATTCGTAAAAAGCCATGTCAGTTGATCTTCGAATTCAATGGCAATGCCGTAGCCCGATGGCAGCCCCAGCTGTGCTAAGGTTTTGGCGCGCGCCTGGCGAACATCGGCCGCGGTCAGTGTGCTTGCCATGCCGCCAGGGGTGGTTGTGACGAAGCCCTCCGCTTGCTCCCAGCATGTTCCCCAGTGGGCAAAACGCTGGGTGGGAACCAGATGCCCCGCGGAGTCGACGGCCTGATGGAACCAGGGCAACTCCGCGCGAATCTGAAGTTTCGGCGTTCCCAGGCGCCTGGCTGCGCGGCTTCCCAAGTGCTCGACCAGGTCTTCCAATGTGAGAGAGCTCGGCGATGCTGCTATATCCATGCGATGCCAACTCTGATGAGGACAGCGACAGTTTGAGTTTCTTTCCAAAAGGGTGGTGAAGAACCGACCCGATGCAGCCGGGAATAGACATTCTTCGGCGGCGGTCAGCGGGGGATCACGCCCCAACACATGCGATAGGACTTTGCAACTGAGCATTTCCGCCGCCAGCCCACAGACCGACGGCAACGTGCGCGTCGGCTGAGTGGGGTGCAACGTTTTGAGACCGGGGTCGCAGCCCATTCGGCTGCGTTGCTGGCTCCATTCCTGACGGCTTAATTGACAACCGGGGCAAGGGTGATCGGCGAAGCGCAAATCCCAATGGCGAATGACGGCCAGCCATTGTTCGCCGAACACGGCGCCTTGAAAAAGGGGCTTGCCCATGCCGGCGGCGAGCACGCCCGCCCAAACCAGTACTTCCAAGTTGTCGGCTGCCGCCACCCAGGCGTCGGCGTCCCAGAGCAACTGGTAAGGCAAGTTTTGAGCGATGCCGCTCCAAGTGAGGATGCTGGCATTGGGGCCGGCCGCTTTGGCCCGCTCTCCTTGCACCCGAGCCTTCGATCGACCCACGTCCGACAAGCTACAAGGCTGGGTCCAGCAGGATGCGGTTTCGTACGAGTCGGGATCTGCCCCGACCAGGTGGCCTATGCCCGACTGAGCAAGACGTTCCATCGTCCGCCCATTCACGGCGCCCAGCCCTATGAACAGCACTCGCTTGCGGGGCAAGAGTTCAAAGGCCAGCCCTGCTCCTTTGAGCGCGATTGGCGCCAAGCCGGCAGAAGCCGGCGACAAACTTTCGCTAGGGCCGGGCCAGTGGTTCCAGCGGGCGGGCGTGGTCGCTTCGCAATTCATGCGAGCACCTCCGTGGGATCCCAGGCCAGGTAGGGCTCTTGCGTCAACTCCCGCTTGCAAGCCAGGCAGTTCTTCAGTTTTGAGAAGCAATTCAAGCGATCGTCCGCGAGCAAATCAGGATGGCTAGCCTCCGATTCGTTGTGGTAGATCAGGCCGCATTTGCAGCTCACGCATACCGAACCTGGCTCCATCGGCAACTGGCAGCAGGGGCACTTTTGGCCGACCATGCGCGGCAGGGGCGGGCCTACATGTGGCTCAATCCGTTCGGTGACATAGAACAGCGCCCCGGGTGAAAACAGCAAGCTGTCCCGTGGAGAGAGCGCGCTGAACGTCAAGGCGGGAACACCGTTGACGAGCAACGATCGCTGCCAAGACATCACGACCAGGTGCGACATAAACCGGCGGTCGGCAATTTGCAGCGCCACATCGGCGTCATGAACATCTTGCACCTCGCGCAAGGTTCCCGAAGGATGATCAAGTTTCGCCAGCACCAATTGTTGTTCCTGGCGAACAATGAATGGCGGACCAAGTTCCGCGGGCATGTTCGGCCGGTGGGGCAGATCTTTCCACGACCTGGCCTCTCGCTCCATCAAAGGGCCGGGATGAAGTTCATATTGGGTCGACATACGGACTGCTCCCTTAATTTCTGGGACGATGCCCACGCTTGCCTTGTGAATTCGGACTGCCGTTCGCAAGCATCATGAACACGCGCTGCGACGGCTCGATACCTCTTCCTAGTACGCCGCAAAGATTGCGGTTTTGTGATGCCTGAACGACCGACGCCTGAAAACAAAAAAGGCGAGGTGAGCTGCCATGCTGGTGAACCAAAACTTGCGCGGATTCGCGAAGATCTGGTCTCTTGCACAGCGGCCCACCTCGCCTTGTCAGCGCCGGTAGCCGTTGATATTAACTTAGAGTTTGTTGCTCCGTTGGACTGTTAGGTGCTCATCCCTGGGACGCATCCCTTTTGGTCGGGCAAGCGCGGGGGCGGGCGGGTGGACTTCGGTTTGTTCTACTTGGCTTTGCCATTTCGGAGTTCACTTCCCGTGCCAAATGGGATCGCCGTATGCAATTCATCGCGCCGATAACTGCGCGTTACTTGCATGTTACGAACGGCGCCACGGGAGATCAGCAAGATCACTTCTCCGAAGTGCACATTCAGGTCGTCGAACAGCGGACTTACCAAGGCGAACAACTGTTCGACGGTGGCTGGAGTCGGCGCAATGACCGAGCCAGCCACTGGCAATGCTGACTGCAATTTTTCGGGTGCCGAGCTGCCAGAGTTATGGTGTTCCCATCCCACTTTGACAGGCTTGCGGAAGTGATACGTGACTCGAATCGCGCCTTCAAGAATTGAAAAGGTTTCCGCGAGAATGTCGAGTGACGTTTCAAAAGCATCTCGGCCGACAACGGGCTTTGAGCCCGCGGTTGGCGACGGCCTAACTAGCTTCTTCGATGTTCCGGGCATGCGACCCTCCTTATAACCGGGAGAGACTCGTCGCGGGCGACAGTGCGACTCACGATAAACATACCGATCGCCGAATCATGATGCAAGTTATTTTGGCGGATTAAGACCCGAAGCCCATTCTAGCGACCAAGCCGGCAGAAGGCTGGAGCAGCGCAACAACCCGTGGGGAGATTCGAATGCCGAGGCAAGCAATCCCTTAAAAACAGGAGAATATGGCCAGGCATCTCCGTTAATCCTTGTCGCCAGGCGGGATTCCATACCCATTATTCCTGGCGTCATTGAGGACACTAGATCGCGTTTGTGGAAATGTATCCGCCAATAAGAGACCAGCTTTCCCCCATCCTGGTGTTTTGGAAACTTAGATTCCCAGCGGCCGATTTTGAGGCCGGAGCGTTCGAAATCGGCGCAGGGTGTTCGGAGTTGATGACACAGATTCCAGGTGTCGACTCACCTTGAAATCGCAGTCAATTTAGACTTTTCCGGGGCTCGTCATCGCTGGGGTATGGCTAAAGGCGTGAAGCGACGGATGCCGCTGAATATGGCTCTTTCTATTGTTTTTAGTTTTGACACGACCGCCACCATGAAAGTCGCGCGCATGGATTCTGAAATTCGTCGGAACCAGAGTTTCTATTTCTGACTGGTACTTCCGCGCTGGTTCAGCTGCCAAACGACTGCGATCTGCCGTGCCAAGTCATTGATGGAGCGGTTCAGCACGTTCAATCGGGAGGCAGCGCTGGTCCGCAAAATGCAGTGAACGGAACGCTTGGTCCCGTGGCAAATCGCGGGCACTACTACTTCACGTCATTCGGCCGAATCTTGGCAATCAGTTCCTGAACTTCCGGCTTGTCTCCAATATTCCGCGCGATGGCGAGCGCCGCTTGGGCGCCGTCTTCTCTTAGCTCGGGGTTCTCGGTCGCCGCGACGGCCAGCCGGAGTGCCGTCATACTTTTCGTGCGTCCGAGCACTTCGAGCACCAGCTTCTTCTCATCAACACGCTGGGCGGCCTCCATTGCCTTTTCGCACATCTCAACGCGCTGAGCATCGGCCTTGACGAATTGCCGAGCAAGCCGAATGTAACCTCGCAGCGCGCGAACCTGGTATTTCGCCTCCGGCGCGGTCTTCGCCAAATCCAACAGCACGGGAGCCGCATCCAGGTTCAACCACTCGCCTAACACTCGGGTGGAAACATCTTGAAGTTGCGGATCGGCAGCCTTACCGGCCGTGCTGAGGATTTCCAGGGACTTGGCGCCCCCCATGGCGCCGATGATTTCCAACAACGTGCTTTTCGTGGGGGCGGGAGCGGTCGACATGGCCAGGGCCAGTTGTTCGGCGCAGGCGTCTCCTTCAGGCATGCGGATGCAAGCCGCGCGCAACGCCTGCTGAGCCGCCTGGGCATCGTCTGGATGCTTGGGAGCGGTGACCTGGGAAATTAAAACAGAGAGATCCTTCAGACCAATCGTGGCTCCCAGCGCGGAAAACGCTGCGTGACGAACGGCGGCATCGGTATGCCCTGACAGCTTGATGAGTTCTGGCGTCGATTCGATGCGACGCAGGCCGACGATTTCAATCAAGAGCGGCGACGCAGCGCCTTGAGCGGTGGCCAAACGCGATTTGAGATCTGCGTCGATTTTCTGGCCTGGCAAGCTGGCTACCGCGTTCTTGGCTGCTTCCGCTAGTTCCGCGTCTTGCCCCGCGGCGATTTGCAGCAGCGGTTCGACGAGCGTGTCGTCGCCCAAACGGGGCAGAACTCCGAGGGCCGCAATCCGCACTTCCGTGGGACCGCTCAACGCGGCTTCTAGCACGGCGGGCAACACAACATTGTCGCCGCGGTCGGCCAAGACATACAACAATAACGCGGCGCGATCGGGCGCGGCTCCAGCGACCTCGGCCGACAAAGCCTGGGAGACCTCCGAACCGGGAAGCTCACGGGCCGTGCGCAAGCCAATCTGCAGAAATGACTTGTCCGGCGACTTGAGCTGTTCAACGAGCAGCGGGATTCCGCCCAACTGGCGCGCAAGAATGGCGCCGCGCGTAGCCTCCAAGACGTTCTGCCTGGGAACTTCCGCCTTGCGGACCTGGTCGTAAACCGCGGCTGCTTCGTCACGTCTGCCAGCGGCCAGAAGTCGCTCGGCACACAGCACGCAGCCTTCGGCAATGGCGGCTCGCACCGGAGCGGGGGCGCTGACCAACGCCGATTGCAGGGCTTTCACTGCGTCGGTGCTTGCAATGTGCCCGAGGGCGACCGCCGCGGCCGATGCCACTTCGACGTCTTGGTCCTGCAAGCGACCGGTTAGGATCTCGACAGCGGCGGTATCCTCGCGAATGCCTATGGAGTTGATCACGCCGACCAACAGCTTTCCTTGGAGCGCGGGAATTGCCCCACGCAGCGCTTCGTCGGCCGCCGATCCGGGAATGACTTCCAGGGCAATTCGCGACCATGAGGCCAACTGCTCATCGGTCAACAGTTTGGCCAACTCCGGCACCGCCGCCTCCGAGCCATAGATCGCCAACTGCTTGCAGGCCAGCGCCTTGGCCGCGGCCGGAGCATCGGAGCCGAGCAGCTTGATCAATTCCGGCTCGACCGATTGAGCCGTCCGAGAGTTTTCTTGGGCCTCGGCCATTGCAGCCGAATACAGCACCAGTGCCGAAAGCAAAACCAGGCGGCCTGCAGCGAATCGAATCGTAAGCATGACAATGATCCTGTAGCGTCAAATGGGCGTGAGTGCGCGGCGAAGGACAAAATCCATGACTGACTATGAGGCTCGCTGCCTTAGAGCCTCCACGGTTCACGCAGGGCCTCGGATCGCAAACGATTGGCTTGAGCGTCGCCGACGAACTCATTCTTCTTATGATCGTAGGTGACCTTTCGATCGAGCAAGATGGCGATATTGGCAGCGTTGCAAGCGATGTGCGCCTGGCAGGCCGCGTCGACATTTCCCTTCGGCAGGCCGCGCGTTTTCACACAATCGAGAAAGTCGCGCACATGGAACGTAGCGGGATAGCCGTCGATCTCAGCGACCCTTCGACCGGCCAGCAGGGCGGGCGAACTCAACACCAGCTTGCCGCTATCGCCCGCCTCGACCCAGCCTTGGTCTCCCTCAAACCGCACCGGGCAAGAACCCAGCGGGAGCCAGCCGGTTTCGCGGAAAACCAGCTCCACGCCGTTCTGGTAGCGGGCCTTTAGCTGCCCGTCTTTCGGCGGATCGTACTCCACCGGCGCCGGGCAATCGCCGACGGCCCACTGGCACAGGTCGACGCAATGCGAACCCCACTCCAACACGCCGCCGCCGATGACCTTTTTCCCGTTTTCCATTTTGAGTCCGCCAACGAATCCGCCTCCTTTTTCAAAATTGAATCCATCCAGCAGCGTTTCATTGAACGGCCGCCAGGCCGCGGGTCCCAGGTACATGTCCCAATCGACGACCTCTTTCGCAGGCTCGGACTCGGCAGGCAACCAATCGCTCATCAGCGTAATCATCCCGCGCGGGTGGGCATGAATGGTTTTCAGTTTGCCAAGCTTCCCGGCGCGCGCCAACTCGCAGGCATAAGCAAAGTGCGGCAGGTTGCGCCGTTGCGTGCCGACTTGGAACACGCGTCCGGTGCGGCGAATCGTATCGGCCAGAGCCAGACTTTGCGCGATGTTCTTGGCGCAGGGCTTCTCGCAATACATATCCTTGCCGGCCCTGGCCGCGTGCGCGGCCATCGTCGCATGCCAGTTTGGCCCCGTGGCTATCAGCACGGCGTCGATATCTTTGCGATCGAGCAGTTCACGAAAATCGCGGTACATGTCGCAACTTTCATTTCCGTACTTGGCGTCGACCATTTTCTTGACCAGCGTGCGGCGTGATTCCTTGATGTCGCACACCGCCGTGAACTGCGCGTCCTTTTGTTCGAGGAAGCAACCCAAGTCGTACATTCCTCGGTTGCCAATGCCGATCCCTCCCACCACGATCCGCTCGCTGGGGGGGACAGCGCCGTTGCGGCCCAGGGCGGAACTGGGAATGATATGCGGCGCCGCGATGGTTGCTCCGACGCCTGCCGAGATCGCCGTCTTCAAAAAACGCCGCCGCTGAATTCGGGCTGCCTTATTCGACATGCTTGCTCTCCTGAAACGTGCGAATGAAAGAACGGCGAATGCACGCCTGGGGACGATATGGTGGTAATCCTTCCCCGCCAGCATACGGCTGCCAAGCGGGCGATTCTACAGGGTTGTCGTCGTTGCGCGCAATCTCCGTCGTTTACTCGGAATTGCTGGTGGTTTCCTATGCGTAACCACGAAGGCATACGTCTGCTTCTGATGCAATTCAACCAGCTGTCGATTGGTCAACGGTTCCTTGACTATTCCGTGGCTGCCCCACGGGTATTACAAGGCGTTCCCCTGGCTCCACCGCCACTGGCGTTTGATTCCGCAAACGCAGGGCAGGTAGCATTTCAGCTTGGAGCCGATCCAATTACTCCCTCGCGGGAGAGGGTTGGGGTGGCCTGATGAAAATATTGGAATCCAGGTAATCTTGGTAAGAATTGGCATTAAAAACTGCTACGCCCCTTCATACTTGGTGAGTCATCACACAACGCCAAGCGAAGGAGCGCAGCAGCGATGGGATTATTCCTCAAAACCGTTGGTCAGTACAGTGCTTCCACGTATGAAATTGCCCGGAATCTCCTGCGTAGTCGCGACACGCAAAGGGAGCGCGCGGCCCGGCTCGAGCGGGAATTGGAGGCCCAGCAACAAAGGTATGCCCAACTCCAGGCCAGGCAGCGCCAGCTCGAGGAACAACTGCGCGAGGCGCGGCGAGAGCGTGACCAAGCGCGGCATGCGGATTGGATTTGGCTGGCCGAGGGCGAGCGGGGCTGGCTTTCGACGGAGCTCCTGGAATCTGCGTTTGGACGCTACAAAACGATCGAGGGCCAGCACAGCAAAGGGGGCTTTACGAGTCTGCTCGCCAGCTTTGCTCGCACGTCGGTGGCTGACACGAAGCACTGGGTCGCGACCAAGCTCGGCAAAACGCTGGCATCAAAAAAGCTGTCCGCCTATCGAAACCCCCTCTCTCCCGCACCGGATGGTTAAAAACGCCATGAAAACACATTTTCATCAGGCCAGGTCGTGAGCGAGGGAATCCCACCAACGTCCCTCGCTAAACCCCGTCGGGCTCCCCTAGGGAGCTTCACCACTCCAAATGATCCGGATTAAATCCAGCTTTCGCTGCACGGTTTTCTCGGAGCGGCCGATCAACCGGGCGATCTCTTTGTTCTTGTGGTTCACCAGCTTGAGCAGCGCAATTTGTCGCAGGCTTTCGTCCAGTTTGAGCATCAATTCTTCGCAGTGCATGTCGAAGTCGGCCGTGGCCACCTGCGAAAAAATGTCGTCGATGCGAAAGTCGGGCAGGGCCGCCTCGGGCACTTCGGACTTGCCTTTGCGAACCTGCCGGAGTGCCTTGCGGAACACGATCACCCGCAACAAACCCCACAAGCTATTGTGGTTGAGGTCGTCGGGCAGCGTGCCGCTGGCCGCTTTTTTCCAAAAGCTGATCTGGGCATCTTGCAACGCGTCGCTCTGATCGGCGGCCGTGCGAGAGACCGAGGACAGCGTTCGATTGGCCACGGTGCGCAAGCGGGGTAGAAAGCGATCCCAGAGGGCGAGGGCCGCGTTCTCGTCGCCCCGTTTGAGGTCTTCAATCAGTTGATTTACGGAACTTTCCGCCGCTTCCATCATGCCGACCGCCCGAAATGTTGGTTCGGGTGGCCCCATTGAGAAACTACAGAACCATTATGCCGCCGAGGGATTAGCGGCCAGCACGCTCTCTAAGATCGTAGCATACCAAACCTTGCTGGGTACGAATGTACAGTTTTCCCTCGTGCAGGGCGGGGGTAGCGCAGGCGAGTGGTCCGAACTTATCTACTTTGCTATTATAGATTTCCTGCGATTTCTGTAGCCCTCCTTCCCTTTTTTCCACTTCATCCAGTTTGAGCAGGGAACGGTGGGTTTCTTCCGAAGCCATCAGCCCCTCTTTATTCATTTTGGCTTCGACCAGCGGCGAAAAATCATCGGGCGTGGCCGTGAACACCAGCACGCCATCGCAGGCGTAGAGCACTTTGTCGTCCCCTGCGATCAGCGAGGTGTATTGTGGTTTGGCCAAATCGAGCGTGGTATTCCAGGCGGCTTTGCCGGTTTGTAAATCGACGCAGGCCATCCGCTTTTCGCCCTGGGCATATACGTAATCGCCCACGATCACGGGGCTGGCGCCTTTATCGGTTACGCCCTGGTAGATCCATTTTTGTTTGGCGCCGGCCGGCGAAATCTCGAAGCACCGCAGACCCTTCTTGCGGCTATCGCCCAGCGTGACCATTAAATTGCCCGAGAGCACCGGCGTGGAAAGCCGGGCTTCGGACTTCACCCGCCACAGTTCTTTTCCTGAGCGGGGAAGGATGCAGATCGTTTCTTCGTCGCCCACATTCACAATGCCGTACTCCTGGCCGCCCTGCGTGTAGACGATGGGCGAAGTGTGGGTGCCCGAGGTTGCCTTGGAATCGCCCTCCCAGAGCAACTCGCCCGCGTGGGCGTCGAGTCCGAACAGGTGCCCGCACAATACCAGGGCCACGCCATCGGCCACGGCGAACGACGACATCATATATTCATCGCGAAATTCGCCGGGGAGGCGAGTTTCCCAAACATCTTCTCCCGTAATCGCATCGAGGCAGCGGGCTTGGCGGCCGGCGCCCAGAATGTAAAGCTTGCCGCCCACCACGGCGGGCGAGCCCGATTGCACAAACCGGCAATAGACCGAGGGCCGCTCGTTCATCCACAGTTTTTTGCCCGTGGCGGCCTCGAAGCAGTACACCCGCTCGCGAAAATCAAAAAACTTGCTGAGGGCCTGATCCTCGTCGCGACGATTCTGTTCGTATTGCTGGTACTCCTGGTCGGTCATGCCGGTCCGTTTTTCGGGCGGTAGCCAGGGGAACTTCTTGCTGGGAGGGCTGCCCTGCTGATTCTTAACGTGGGTGAACAGGTACACGCGACCGTCGGCGACCACCGGGCTACCCCAACCGCCGCGCGTTCCCGAGAAGATTTCCTCGCTCATCCACTCAGGCTGAAGTCCGCCCTGGGGCAGCGCCGAAATCAACTCGGGCGAACGAGGATCGACACCGTTCCGGTTAGGTCCGCGCCACTGGTTCCACCCGTCGTCGGCGCACAGCAAACCGCCCCAGGCGCTCAGGGTTATCCCAGCGGCAAGGCACATGCTGGCGTGAAAACGCCCTGATGGATAAGAGAAACGATCAAGCATGGTCGCTCCAAAAATTGCGTGAGAATGGGCTGGCCGAAATGTCCAAGGGGGGCGATGGTTTGCCACCGCAAGCGATGGATGGTGCTTATTGATCGCCGCGTTCCCAACGTCCTCCGCCGCGAGCTAATAGCCCACGAATCCAGGCTCCCGGTGGTCGCCTTCGGGTCATTGGCGGCGCAACCGTCAATAAATTGCGCATTCCCCGATTATCGTGCCATTGCCAACAACCTGCAACTCTGAAGCGGCCAATAAGGTTCGAGGGAGCCAGCCATCGACAACAAAGCCAGCGACTGCCAAGCTTGCTTCCCGTCTGGCGGTTCCCTAGACTCCAAGTGCGGCCCAGGGCATGAACGAGTGATGGAGGTGCGGCGATGACTCGAATTGCCGAAGCAAGCGGCGTTGCAACTTTCCATTTGGCCAGAACGTATGACGCGCTTCACGGCGACGAACTACAACTGCTAGAGAAAGCCATCCTCGAAAAGATCGCGGCGTCGTCAGAGCCCCGGCTGATTCTCGATTTTTCGGAAACCAACTACATCAGTTCCAGCTTTGTCGAAGCTGTGATGCGGGGTTGGAAAAAGCTGCAAGAGAAAAACGGCCGCATGGCACTCTGCTGTCTCAACAGCAACTGCGCCACGGTGCTCAAGGTCTGCCGGCTGGATCGCATTTGGAACCTGTGCGACAGCCACGCCCAGGCGGATAAAGTGGTTCGCGCCGCTGCCTAGCCGGGAATGGCCCGTGAACGACTACGCGGCCAGCGTGCGGGTGTTCGCGCTCAAGCCATAAGGGGGCCGGTATGCCATTCGATCAAGAACCGCTCTTCTCCCCGTTCCACATGGCCTGGCAAGGTTCCATAGGCAAAACCAAACTTGCGAATGGGTTCTGGCTCGTGCACGGTGTACACAATGCGACAGGTGTTGGTCCACCACATGCCTACGGCTTGCCCCATCACCGCGACGACTTCACCCACTTCGATCGGCGTATCGGTAAAGCCGACTTGCACCCAGCCCAGGCCAAACTGTTCCCACCGCCGCAGGGCGGCCACGGCCGCGTCGAAAACAGCCTCGCCTGCTCCCAGTTGAATGCGGGTTCGATCCACCACATAGCCCTGGGGCGGCGCCTCGGCGGTGGCCCCGACCGCCTCGTAAGTAAAGGGCAAATCGGCCTGGCTGGCCAGAAAACGGCGAAGGGTATCGGCCGAAGGTTTGCGCAATGATAGCACTGGGAGGGGCCTCTGCTCCTGGTAAAGCGCGCGCTTCAGTCTACGATTCATTCAAACGATGGATCATCCACCAGAATCGTACCCGCAACCGCGGAACTGGCCCAACCGCGAATCCGAGCAAATGGCCCGCGCGGAGAGACCGCTGCCAGCCCGCGGGGCGATTGGGCGATTGACAACAAGCAGATCGAAGGCGACTATCATCGCCACCTGTGGTATAAAGCCAAGCGGGCATCTTCAAGCTCAATCATTCCAGCGCAGGAGAGATCAAAATGGGAAAAGGCAACAACAGCCAGAAGAACGACAAGAAGAATAAGAAGCCCAAGCAAGAGAAGCCGAAGCCAGCCGTGAAAAAGTGACGCAACCGCGGCCGTCGCACAACATGCAGGACGCCGCGGTCTTTCGGGCACACACATGCAAGAGCAAGCAACCAGTTCGCAAACGGCGACCGCTGGACCCACGGCCGGCGACGCCCCGATTGTTGCCCCAGTTCCCAGGCCGATCTGGCGTTCGCCCATCGCCTGGGGCGGGGTCGCGCTGCTGCTGGGACTTCTCGTCACCTTATCGCTTTGGCTGTGGAGATCATCGATCGATCCCGAGCCGAACCGCTACCCAAATTGGGCAGGCCCGCTCGATGTTGAGCCGACCTCGTCCCAACCGTCGCGGCAGTTTACCGGCGAGGGCTGGGAAGCGCTCGCGGCCGATCAAACTTCGGCAGCCATCGACTACTTCGAACGGCAGAGCAGGCTCGATCCGAGCGTGAGCATGCATCACCTGGGACTGGCCCGAGCGCAGCAGAAAAAAGGGCGCCTGGACGAAGCCGAGCTCGCGTATCGCAAAGCCTTGGCATGCGAAGATTCGCAACCGAGCGACCAGGTGGAACTTGGCTACCTGCTCGTCGAAATGAAACGCTACAAAGAGGCCGAAGACATCTTCTTGCCGATCTATTTCAGGAACAATGATGCGGACGAAATCCAGTATGGCCTCGGCGTGACCCAACTCGCCACCGGATACCCCAAGAGCGCGCTGGAGCATTTGCGCAAGGCCGCCGAAAAAGAGAATACCGCGGCCGTGCAGCGTGAAATCGGTCGGGCCTTGCACCGGTTGGAAGAACCCGAACAGGCGCTGGCGGCCTTTCAACAGGCGGTGGAGCTTGATCCCCAAGACGCCGATGCACAGCTGGTCCTGGGCGATTGTCTCCGGCACATGAAACGGCCGCGCGAGTCGCTGGCTGCCTACGATCGGGCGGCGGAGATCGCTCCCACCAACGTGGAGGCCTGGCTGGGCAAGGCGCAATGCTGCACCGAACTAGACGACCTGAGCGCCGCGATTACGGCCTACGATCGGGCGATTGAATTGGAACCGCGGCGGCCTGGGGTGCATGCGCTCCGCGGCACGGCCCTGATGAAAGTGTATCGCGTGCCCGACGCGATCAAGAGCTTTCGCCGAGGCATCGAGATCGAGCCCGACTCGGCCATGCTGCGCTATCAGCTGGGAACCCTGTTGCAATTGGGGGCCTACTTCGATGAGGTCTTCACCAAGAGCACCGCCCAATTTCAGGCCGAAGTCGACGTCTTGCAACGTCTCGATCTGTCGCACTCGCCTGCGGCGCGGAAGCAACTGGAAGAGGCGGTCGACGTCTATCGCCAGGCGCTGGAGATCAATCCCGGCATGGCCTTTGTCGATCTGCAAATGGGGCAATGCCTGCTCAAGCTGAACCGCAACGAGGAGGCCGAAGCGGCTTTCAAGCAAGCTGTGGCGAAAGACCCCCGCGATTATCAGTCGCTGCTGGGCCTGGCCGCCAGTTGCTATGGCCAGCAGCGCTTTGCCGACGCCGCCGCCAGCATGCGTCCGGTGTTGAAACTCTATCCCAACGAGGCCCAAGCGCACGCCTTGCTGGGGTTCTGCCTGGAAAAAGACCGCAAACTCGAAGAAGCCCTGGCCTCGTTCCGCCAGGCGGTCAAGCTCGGCTCGCAGGACGTGAACGTGCACCTCCAGATGGGCTATCTCCTCAAGAACAAAGGCCAGCTGGAATTGGCCGTGGAGGCGTTTCAAGCCGTCACCGACATTGAGCCCAAGCGAGTCGAAGCTCACCGCATGCTGGCCTACGCGCTGCAACAACTAGGGCGGCTGCACGAGTCCGAAGCCAGCGCGCGGCAGGCGATCGAACTCAACGATCAAGACCACTGGAGCCATTATCATTTGGGGGTCACCTTGAACGCCCTGGGGCATTTGGCCGAAGCCAACGCGGCGCTGGAGCGTGCCACGGCCCTGGATCCTGCCCAGCCGCATGTCTGGGCCTTGCTCGTTCAAACCTACCGGCAGACCCGCAGGCATGCCGAGGCGATCGCGGCCGCGGATCGGGCCTTGCAACTGGAGCCCGACAATCCCTGGGTGCTGTACCATCGCGGCTGCGTGTGCATGGAGTCGGGGCAATACGACGAGGCGCTAGAAACCTTCAAAAAAACGCAGGTCGCGGGCCAACGCCGCCAGGATTGGAATACCGACATGGACTTTTGGATCCGCCAGGCTGAATACAATCGCGACTTCGTCGCAGCAGAAGGCGATCTGCCGAAATCGGGGACCCGTCGATTTATATACAAGACGGGGGCAGCGCGGCGACACTTCTCTGCCAGGCGCTATGTGCACGCGGCCCGCGAGGCAGTCTCAGAGCTGCGGCCCGGAAACTCGCTCACCAGTGATCTTGAACGCTACAATGCCGCTTGTGCGGCGGCCATGGCGGCTTGCGGTGAAGGAGAACTGGCGGAGGAAGCCCGGGAAGCGGAACGCGCCCGCATGCTGCAGCACGCCCTGTCCTGGTTGAATGAGGAACTCAAGTCGATTGCAGCGCATGCGGCCCAAGACGACATTCACACTCGCAACGCGGCCTGCGCCAAGCTGCGCTGGTGGCAGGAAGATGACCTGCTGGCAGGCGTGCGCGAGCCAGACGCCCTGGCCAAACTGCCGGCCGAAAACCGCGCCAAGTGGGAAGCCTTTTGGGAAAAGATTGAAGACGTGATTGCGGAGGCCGAGGAATAGGCGGCCCGGCATTCGGGCGGGGCTGGTTGAAATTCATCTTATGTCATGGGAAAGAAAATCAAGAGCTGTTCTGTGTTTCCCCATTGCCAGGCAGCGGCTCGGCGCTTTCCTCACCTTAGAAAGGCATCTCAGGCATGGTGCGAGTTGGGATTTTAGGCATCGGATTCATGGGCATGATCCACTACCTGGCGTATCAGCGTTCCCCGCGCGGCGCCGTGCATGCCATCTGCACGCGCAACGAGAAAAAGCTGGCCGGCGACTGGCGCGACATCAAAGGCAACTTTGGCCCGCCGGGCGATGTTAAAGACCTCTCGCGCCTGGCCAAGTATCGCGAGCTTGCGGAGATGCTGGCCGACCCCGAGATTGACCTGGTGGATATCTGCCTCCCCCCCGCCCTGCACGCCGACGCCGTGGTGGCCGCGTTGGAGGCTGGCAAGCATGTGTTCTGCGAAAAGCCCATCAGCGTGTCGGCCGCGGACGCCGAGTTGATGGTGGGCGCGGCCGCCAAAGCCAATCGCCAACTCAGCATTGGCCATGTGCTCCCCTTCTTCCCCGAGTTCAATTTTGTTTGGCAGGCTGCCCGCGACGGCCGCTATGGCAAACTGCTGGGGGGGCACTTCAAACGCATCATTGCCGACCCCTCCCGGCTGTGGCTCAAAGACTTTTTCGATCCCGATAAAGTCGGCGGCCCGCTGATCGATCTCCACGTTCACGACGCCCACTTCATTCGCCTGCTGTTTGGCATGCCGCGGGCCGTGTTCACCACCGGGCGTCTGCGGGGCGATGTGCCGGAGTTCTTTACCACGCAGTTCCTATTCGACGACCCAGACCTGGCCGTGACCGCGACCAGTGGCGTGATTGCCCAGGCGGGCCGACCGTTCAGCCACGGCTTCGAGGTCCAGTTTGAACAGGCCACGGTTTGCTTTGAGTTCTCGGTGCTGGGCGATGAACCCACGGTTTCGATGCCGCTGACGGTGCTTGCCGACGATGGCAGCGTGCAGCGTCCTGAACTGGGCAGCGGCGACCCCATCGATAGCTTTACGCAAGAAATCGACGAAGTGCTTACCGCCATCGAAACCGGCCAACCATCGCCGCTGTTGGCGGGCGACCTGGCCCGCGATGCCTTGGTGCTGTGCCACCGCCAGGCCGATTCGCTCCGCACCGGTTCGCTGGTTACCATAAGCTAACCGCGGCTTGTTCCAGTAAGGTTCGCTGTCGCCCACACCGAGCGGTTTCCAATTTCCGAGGGGAGATTCATCGCATGCCCAGCAAATATCGCGTGGCGGTCATCGGCCGTACGGGTCACGGCAACTATGGGCACGGTCTCGACACCGTGTGGCAAGACATCCCCGGCGCCGAAATCGTGGGCGTGGCCGACGACAACAAAGACGGTTTGTCCGCGGCCGCCAAGCGGCTGAAGACCGACGCCGCGTTTCTCGACTACCGCGAAATGCTCGACCGCGCCAAGCCCCAGTTCGTGAGCATTGCCCCCCGCTGGCTCGATCAGCACCACGACATCGTGCTGGCCGCCGCCGAGCGTGGAATTCATATCTATTTGGAAAAGCCGCTCTGCCGCACGTTGAAAGAAGCCGACGAAATGGTGGCCGCCTGCGAGCGCAGCCATGTGCGCTGCGTGGTGGCGCACCAGTCGCGATACAGCCCTAAGATTCAACTCGTCAAAAAACTCATCGCCGAGGGCGCCATTGGCCAGGTGCTCGAGTTCCGCGGCCGCGGCAAGGAAGACCGTCGCGGCGGCGGCGAAGACTTCTGGGTGCTCGGCACGCACATCATGGACCTCATTCGGCTCTACGGAGGGCACCCCCACTGGTGCATGGCCAGCGTTCGCGCCAATGGCGAACCCATCACCAAGGACGACGTCGCGGAAGGTCCCGAAGGCATTGGCCCCCTGGCCGGCGATTCCGTGGCGGCCATGTACGGCATGCCCGCGAATGCCATGGCCTACTTCAACACCGTGCGGAACCAGGCGGGCAATCCCTCGCGGTTTGGACTGCAAATCTTCGGCAGCCGCGGCATCATCGAAGTCTTCACCGGCCATCTGTCGCCGGCCGCCATCTTGCAAGATGCGTCTTGGTCGCCCGGCCGCAGCGGCAAAGCCTGGCAAAGTATTTCCTCGGCCGGCATCGGCAAGCCCGAGCCCGATAAAGACGGCGGCCTGCACGTCGGCAACGTGCTGGCGGTTACCGACCTGATTGCCGCGGTGGAAGAAGACCGCGAACCGCTCGGCAGCATTAGCGAAGCCCGCGGCGCTACGGAAATGATCGTGGCGGCGTTTGAATCGGAACGGGCAAAAGCCCGCGTGCCGCTGCCATTAAAAGACCGCGACAACCCGCTGACGAAGTTTGCGTGAACGAGAATTTGGGGTGCCATGCTTACGCCCACTGGCGTAAGCATGCCGGGGCGGCTGATCCCTGAAAGTTTGCCCGCCCCCGACCCCTCTCCCCGGAAATACCGGGGAGAGGGGAGAAAAGGGGTTCGCGCCCGCTGCTCTGCACGCGAAAGGGACACACCTAGAATTCGTTAGAGTGAGAAAGTTTTGCAGGCTGAGCATGCCGGCTATTCAACACATTTGCTGGGCAACCATTCCACTCGCGTGCGAACGAGACAATCCTTCTGCGTTCGCAGCACAAGTCACGCAGCTCTTTGCGTTCTGGCCGTCGCCCGTCGGAGGCGATGTTTGCTTCGAGAAGGCCGGCTTCACCGAATTTAGCGCCGAGGCTGGCGACGAAGCCTGGGATGCCGAATGGACCGCGATCATCCGATCTTTGCTCGGGTATGCAGCACGCTTTGGACCGCTTTGCCTGCTGAACGAACCCGATGTTTTTGAGCCCGAGGAGCGAAGCTTTCTGCAGCGCTGCATGTTCTGGTTTCGCCGGCCAAGACGGGCGGTTGAGCTTTCCATCGCCGAGCGGCTAGAACTCTCGACCCGCGACGATTGGTTCCCTGCGGCCGTTGTTGCCGTTGGCGACCCGGCCGTGATGCAACTTTGGTCCAGCCGGGGCCATCCCATTCTGTGGGTCGATGTCCATGCTTCGCTTTCGCTCGCGCCTCAAGCATTAGCCCAAGCCATCGCCGGCGGTCGTCCCATCCAGCAGTACGCCCTCGCCTGGCAGTATTTACTGTAGGGGCATTCTTACTCCCGCGCGCATCGGGCTGGCGATAGCTCCTCTAGCACTGCAACCGTGCGTCGCCTTGTGCCCCGGCCATCATTGCCTGCTTGGTTGCGAAGGTCGCGAAGCCAGGCTGAGATTGCCGGCGCCCAACATGAAATCGCGTTCTTCCTGGCCGAGATCGGGTAATTCGCTGCCTTGCACGCGCCGATACCTGCCATGAAGTCGAGTAAGTTTTTCTCTCGGAGGACCACGCCCTTGCATGCTTCGCTGGCTAGCCGCATTGCCATCGCCGCAGGCGCTTGCTTTTTGGCAGGTTGCCGCGCGCCAGGGCGGCTTCCATCGGTCTCCGCGCCGCGGGAAACGCCGCCGGCCGCGGTGCAACAGGCCGCGCCGGCTCCCGCTGCAACGGCCGTCCAACGCTTGCCCTCGGTCCCGGCTGACAAACCGGCGAGCCCGGTGCGGTTAGTCGGCTTTCAAGGCCAACCCGGCCCCGCGACTCCCTCCGCGGCCAATATCGAGGCCCCGGCCACAGACAGGGTGGCCAGGGCCCAAGACCGAGCAACTCCTGGCAAAGAACTGCCGATGTTGGCCGAGCCCGTTCGAACTCCACCGCCAGCCGAGGGCGATCCGCTAGCCGGCAAGCAAGTTTTCACCCTGGCCGATCTCGAGCAAATGGCTCTCACCAGCAACCCCACCTTGCCCGAAGCGCGCGCTCGCGTTGAGGCTGCTCGCGGCCGCTGGGTGCAGGTAGGCTTGCCGCCCAACACCGTCGTTGGCTACTCGGGCCAACAACTCGCCAGCGCGGGCCAGGCCGAACAGCAAGGAATTTTTGTCGAGCAGGAATTCATTCGCGGCGGCAAGCTCCGCCTCAATCGCAACGTGATCGCCCAGGAAGTTCAACGCGCCGAGAACGAATGGGCTTCGCAACAGCTGCGCGTGCTCACCGATGTCCGGATTTGCTTCTATCAGGTGCTGGTCGCCCAGCGGCGGCTGGAAGTGCTCTCGCAGTTGGTGCGAATCGCCCGCGAGGCCGAAGATTCCGCCAATGCGTTGCTCCAAGCCAAGGAAGCCAGCCGGCTCGATCTGTCACGGGCCATCATCGAACGCCAACGCACGGAGCTTCGTCAGAAGACTGCCCGCAACGAACTTCAGGCAGCCTGGACCCGTTTGGAAGCGGTGCTGGGTGTGCGGCAGCTTTCGGCCTGCACCGTGGCCGGCGACCTGGATGGCTTCGATCGCGAGATGTGCATCGACGACGCCTTCGCCCGCGTCCTCGCCGAAAGCCCCCAACTGGCCGCCGCCGTTTCCAACGTGCAGCGTGCCCGCTGGGCCATCGATCGGGCTTACGCCGAACCGGTTCCTGATATCGACGTGCAAGCCATTTTCCAAAGCGACAACGCCACCGGCAGCGCCAACGGCAATCTCCAGGTCACGTTCCCCATTCCTTGGTTGAACCGCAATCAGGGCGGAATTGCCCAGGCCCAGGCCGAACTGGTGGTGGCCCAACGCGCGGTCAATCGATTGCAACAAGGGCTCCGCTGGCGGCTCGCCGAAGTGTATCAGAAGTACTCCAGCGCCCAGAACCAGGTGCGCGACTACTCTCGCCCGGGCGGCATTATTGAGAATGAAGCCAATGTTCTCTCCTTGATGCGGCGGGCCTACCTGGCTGGCGAAAACTCGTACTTGGACCTGCTCTCGGTGCAACAAGACAACGCCGAGGTCAACCTGCTGTATGTCGAAGCCCTGGGCGACCTCTGCGAAGCGGCCCTCGAGATCGACGGCCTGCTCCTCCGCGACAGCTTGCAAAGTCTGGACCTCGACGACCTGGAATCGGCGCCCTAAACGTAGCTTGGCCGTCTCGCCCAAGAATGAACGTAGCCCCGCCACGGAACGCCAGCCCACGAACCGGTCCCGGCACGTATTGGCAACATTCAGCCGCGCGGATTCATGTGCGGGGACATTCACGCCACGAGGGTAGTCCCGTCCCCTGCCCCGCCGTAGTCTTAAGGGAACGAGGGCGTTTGTCTGCCTTCGTTTGCGCGGCTTGGCGCGACTTACCCCGCCCTCCCCTGGTTTTTATCCCGCGATGAATTACTTTGCCCACGGCTGCGACTTTGTTCACGATCCCTACTTCTTGGCCGGCACGGCGGTGCCCGACTGGCTGAGCGTGACCGATCGCAAGGTGCGCGTCCGCAGCCATCAGGCCCAAACCCACTTGGATCACCCCGATCCGCGGATTGCCGCCCTGGCCGCTGGCATCATGCGGCATCATGCCGACGACGCCTGGTTCCACGATTCGGCCGTGTTCAACGAGCTGAGTTGGAAGCTGACCGCGGCCTTTCGCGATGCCCTGCCGCCCGATGCCGGCTTTCGTCCCAGTTTCCTAGGGCATATCCTGGTAGAACTGCTCCTCGACGCCGAACTGCTCGCCCGCCGCGGCCCTGGCGGAGAAGACTACTATCGGGCCGTGGAGTCGATCGATGCCGAGCTGGTGCAGACGGCCGTCAACAGCATGGCCAGCCGTCCTGCCCTGCTGCTGCCCGTCATGATTGCTGGCTTCTGCCGAGAGCGGTTCTTGTTCGATTACGCCGACGATGGCAAACTGTGTTTCCGACTGAATCAGGTGCTCCGCCGCGTCAACCTGCCCCTATTGCCAGAATCGTTCCGCGAGGCCCTGGCCGCGGCTCGCGTTTGCGTGGCCGAGCGCTGGACCGAACTCGCGCCCGATCGCGAGAAAGGGTGCCATGCTTACGCCCGTGGCGTAAGCATGCCGATGGGCGAAAATGTTAAACCGAACTCCCGCAGTTGAGTCGGTCAGAAATCCAAGCCTGATTGCCGCCACGGTTCAAAACCCCACGCGACGAACGCCGCTGCCATTCCCATTTGAGCTTTCCATGACCAAAATCGACACGCTGTTCGCCAACCTCAAGGCCGAGGGCCGCAAGGCCTTCATGCCCTTCATCACGGCGGGCGATCCCAACCTCGATTTTACCGCCCGGCTGTTGCAGCTCTTCTCCGAGCAGGGCTGCCACCTCTGCGAGCTGGGCATTCCCTACAGCGACCCCATCGCCGATGGCCCCGTGATTCAGGCCTCCTACACACGCGCCTTGGAAAAGAAGCTTCGCCTGGCCAACGTGCTGGAAACACTCCAGCGAACCACCCCTACCCTGCGGATGCCAGTGGTGACCATGGTTAGCTACGCCATCATCAACCGCTGGGGGGCCGAGCGGTATATCGATCAGGCCGTGGCCGCCGGAGTCGCTGGCGCGATCGTGCCCGACCTGCCCTTCGACGAAGCCGACGCCCTCTCCAAAATTTGCCAGGCCAAAGATTTCAACCTGATTCAGCTCGTTACGCCCACCACGCCCCGCGAGCGGGCGGTACGCATTGCCGAACACTCCACCGGTTTCTTGTACTATGTTTCGGTGGCCGGCATCACCGGTGAGCGGCAAGCCCTGCCGACGAAGCTCATCGAAGAACTCTCCTGGCTGCGTGGGCAAACGGCCCTGCCCATCTGCGTAGGCTTTGGCGTCAGCTCGCCCGAACACGTGCAGCGTTTGGCCCCCGTGGCCGACGGCCTCATCGTCGGCTCGGCCATTGTTCGCCGGGTGGCGAAAGCCAGTGAAGCGGGCGCAACCCCCGCCACGGAAGAGCAGGTTCTCGAAGAACTGGCGAAGTACGTGCAGGAAATGCTGGCCGCCTTCGCACCGGGCGTGAAAGCCTAAAGGGCAGCTGCCCATCCACTTGCAGCGCGTGGCGGCGGTCAAGACGGCGGGCTTTACCGTGCCGTGAGCTCAACTCGATGCCCATCCGGGTCGCAGACCACGGCTCGTTTACCCCACTCAGAATTTTGAGGTTCAGAGACCCCCTGCCCTCCCGAACCCAGCAGCGCTAAGTAGGCCGCGTCGACCGATGGCACCGCAAACCCAATCCGGGCAGCACGGGTCGATTCGCCACTGTCTTTGAGCGGGTAGATCTCAAACACCTGCCCGGCCGATTCACTCGCCAAATGCACCGGCCCACGGCCGTGAACATGACGAACGAAGCGCAAACCCAAGGCGGAATAAAATGCCTCCGCTCGGTCGAGGTCTCGACTCCGCAGCACAATCAAGTTGTAACGGGCAGGCTCATCACTCATCGACTCTCCCCCATCTCGCCCCCCAGCAACTAGCCACCATACACCAGCCCCGAGCCCCCATCCCCTCCATGAAGATCCGCCTCTGTGCAATATGGCGTTGCAACATGAGGCGGCTTGTTGCGGTTCGCTACGACACAAAGCGCCTCAAAACGAGACACTCTCGCTCCGCTCGCGAAAATCCGAATTATTCGTAAACCATTTCAAATAAAAGTGTTGCGTTTATTCAACGTGCGATAGCAAGCACGTGCCAGCACTTTCGGCACACGGGGTGCTTTTAAGGGTCGGCGTTGCCAGCCTGAGAAGGCAGAGGAAGTAGCCAGCCATTTGAGCGGGCCACATTCCAAACCTTCTTCGCCCGGCCTTGAGCAGCCCTCGAGCAACCGGGCGCGACACGGCGGCAACATGAGAAACGGCCCCAGGGGCCTCTGACGAGATTGTGTTCTGGATGGGATCCCCCTCGCCGTCCAGTTCGGTCACCGTGGCAGTGACGCGTCGGAGGCCCCTTTTTTTATGCGCCGGGCCACATCGCGCTCGTGTGCCATGCTTACGCCCGTGGCGTAAGCATGAATGCGGGCCATTCTTCAGCAAAGCCTCGACCCGTCGATGGGCGTCATCCAATACAAGCAGCGGCGTGGCAACCAGTTCAATCGTACTGCAGCAGGCTGAACGGCTCATAGCGGGCAATCTTCTTGGCGCCCATCAGGCCCACCAGCTCGATCACAAACGCGCAGCCGGCCACGTTGGCCCCGCACTTCTCGACCAGCTTGCAGCAGGCGTCGATCGTGCCCCCGGTGGCGAGCAGGTCATCCACGATCAGCACGTTCTGGCCTGGCAAGATGCCGTCGATGTGGATTTCGAGCGAGTCGGCGCCGTATTCCAGTTCGTAATGGAACGCGTGCGTATCGAACGGCAACTTGCCCGGCTTGCGAACCGGCACAAAGCCCACGCCCAGTTGCAAGGCCAACGGGGCGGCAAAGATGAACCCCCTGGCTTCGGCGGCGGCCACGGCGTCGATTTGCACGCCCTGGTAATGGTCGGCCAGTTGGTTCACCGCCTGCTGGAATGCCGCCGGCGCCCGCAGCATGGGCGTGATGTCGCGAAACAGGATGCCCGGCTTGGGAAAGTCGGGAATGCAGCGAACATGGTCGTGCAGGTTGAGCAGGGGAGGTTGGCTCATGGGTGGGGGGCTGGTGGCTAGGGGCTAGTTGCTGGGGGCTGTGGTAGGAAGAGTTATTACGACAGGCTCACCGAGTATACCTCGGGACCCACGTGCGAGGTGACGACCATGCCGAACAGCGTGAAGGCGTTGGCATCGTAAATCTGCACGTTGAGCAACTGCCCTACCTGCCGCGGATTGCCATCGAAGACCACGATCCGGTCGCACATGGTTCGCCCGGTGAGTTGCAGCGGTTGATGCAGTGGGCTTTCTTCGGCGCCATCGTGATCGTGGTCCCCTTGCGCGTGCTGCTCGGCTGCCTGTCGCTGCTGCCGCGCCTCGCGCTTGCTGGGTCCTTCCACCAGAATTTCGACCTGCTGGCCCACAAATGGCTGGTTGTCTTCTTCGCTGATGGCGTTCTGCACGGCCAGCAAGTCGTTGTTCCGCTGCCGTTTTACCTCTTCCGGCACGTCGTCTTCGTACAGCTCAAAGCCCTTGGTCCCCTCGCGAGGGCTGTACTTGAAGATAAAGCTGTTCTTGAACCGGCTCTCGGCCGTGAGCTGCATGGTTTGCGCGAAATCGGCATCCGTCTCGCCGCTAAAGCCCACGATAAAATCGCTGGTGACCGCGCAATCGGGAATGGTTTCGCGGATGCGGCCCAGCATTTCCCGATACTCCTCCACCGTGTATAGCCGCTTCATCCGCTCCAGCATGCGGTTCGACCCGCTTTGCACCGGTACATGCAGGTAGCGGCAAACCTTGGGCAGGTCGCGCACGGCCTCGAGTAGGTCCTGCGTCATATCCTTGGGGAAGTTGGTCACGAACTTGATGCGATCGATCCCCTCGATTTCGTGCAGCATGCCCAGCAGGTCGGAAAGCCGGCTCGTGCGGTCCCCTTCCTTATAGCGGTAGCTGTTGACCGTTTGCCCCAGCAGCGTGATCTCGCGGCAGCCTTCATCGGCCAGTTTGCGGGCTTCGGCCACCACCTGACCCGGCGGACGGCTTTGCTCCGGCCCCCGCACCTTGGGCACAATGCAGTAGGTGCAGAATTTGTCGCAGCCAATCATGATCCGCACGAACGCCTGATACGGCGTGGGCCGCATTTCCGGGTCGCGCAGCGGATCGTAGCTTTCGAAGCTGCCGGCCACCTCGCTGCGGCTGCCCGCTTTGCGATCCAGGCTCACCTCCAACCGCGGTTGCCGGTCGCGAGCCACCTGCTCAATCAGCTCGGGCACCTGGTGCAACTGGCCGGGGCCCACCACCAGGTCGACGAATGGCGCCCGCTCAAAGATCAGTTTTTGATCCTTTTGGGCCATGCAGCCCAGCACGCCGATCACCTTGTGGGGATGCTGGGTCTTGGCGTGCTTCAGCCGGCCCAGGGCACTGTAGATTTTGTCTTCGGCGTGCTGCCGCACGCTGCAGGTGTTGAACAAAATGGTGTCGGCCTCGCGGGGCGTGCCCACCAGCAGGTAGCCTTGCTTGCGCAGGGCCGCCACCACCAGCTCGCTATCGAGCATGTTCATCTGGCAGCCGACGGTTTCGATATACAGTTTCTTGGGTTCCATGGCAGCCATTTTAGCAGGGAAAACCGCCGCTGCGGAGTCCGGATTACGAGCTACCCCAATTCACGCGGGGTGCCATGCTGACGCCCCCTGGCGTAAGCATGCAGAAGCGCCCGCCAATCGAGAGGGGGGGTGGCTGGGGTCAGGCGGTCGCCAAACAACCACCGATCACCCGCTCAGCGCAGCCGACAGCCTGCCCCCAGAGCCAAACGCCTGGGCCAACTTTCACAGGACCAACCACGAAAAAAGGCCAGCCGCGCATGCGCGTCAGGCCTTGGATTGGGCTTATACCTTCTCCCTGCCGAACCAGGCCCGGCGGAAAAAGGGTGATTTTGTGGCCGCGGCGGGGAAGGTCAGTCTTCCTTCAGCGGCGCTTTCTTTTCGGTAATCACCGGGCAGAGCGGAGCCATTTCGGCATTCAGCTCGGTGAAGGGCTTCCATTCTTCGGGCAGGTTGTCTTCGTGGAAGATGGCTTCCACCGGGCACTCGGGAACGCAGGCTTCGCAGTCAATGCATTCTTCCGGGTGAATGTAGAGCATCTTGTCGCCTTCGTAGAAGCACTCTACCGGGCAGACGACCACACAATCGGTGTACTTGCAAGCAAAGCAAGGTTCGGCAACGACATGGGTCATGGGGCAGAATACTCCTCTCAGGTTGCTCGGTCTAAGTTGAAAGCCAGACCTCGTGCCTCGTTCGGCGGGAGGTGGACCACTTCCCCCTCCTTTTCGACCGAATTGGGTAGAAACTTTGGATGAAGCTGGAGAGGAAAATCGATGGCCTTTTTCCCGCCTGCGAACTGCTGTGTTCCCAGCTGCCATTTTGCCACGCCAACAAACGTGCTCGGTGCGGCCCGCGGTGAAGCGCGTGATCGATTCCCCTGCCAAAAGCTTCAATTTGGGTGAATCCTAGTACTGCGGAGAAATACTGTCAAGCAGCCCAATCGGGGTTGACCGCCCGTGGCCTCAACCGGCCTGCCCACACCACCCAAGAGCCGCGGCTGGCTATCCGCCAGGCCCCACCCGGTTGGCAGGTATCGGACTGGTTTCTGTTGTGAACCTGCCATGAAAACCACCCGGAATGCTACTTGCCCTGGGGGCTGGGGAATCGAAAATGTGTGGGAACGATAGTCGCGAAATGGACACACAGGGGACGGTTCCCGCACGCATCGCGGGGAAGACGCCGTCTCCCTTCTTGTTTGCCTGATTTTGGTCCGGTCGGGCCGTATGGGTTTCCCTCGGGGTTTACCGATGCAGCATGAATGGAAGATCGCCGATGCCGTGGATTTGTACGACGTGGCCCGCTGGGGCAACGGCTACTTCGGCATCAACCCGCAAGGGCACGTCTGTGTTCATCCCACCAAAGACCCCGCCAAATCGATCGACCTGAAAGAACTCGTCGATCGCATGGCCCTCCGCGGTTTCGATCTACCGATCCTGTTCCGGTTCACCGACATCATCGGCTCGCGGATGGCCGACCTCAACGAGGCCTTCTCCAAGGCCATTGCCGACCACGGCTACCAGGCTGGCTATAGCTGCGTGTACCCCATCAAGGTCAACCAGCAGCGGCAAGTGGTCGAAGAAGTCGTCAACCACGCGGCCCGCTACAAGTTTGGGCTCGAGGCCGGTTCCAAGCCCGAACTCATGGCCGTGGTGGCGCTGGCCAACAACGAAATGCCCATCGTTTGCAACGGCTTCAAAGACGCCGAGTTCATCGAAATGGCCATGCTGGCCCACAAGATGGGCCGCAACATTCTGCCCGTGGTCGAAAAATACACCGACCTCAAGCTCATTCTGCATTACGCCGAAAAGCTCGGCGTGCGTCCCAACATTGGCATGCGCGTCAAACTGGCCGCCCGCGGCTCGGGCCGCTGGCAACTCTCCGGCGGTTACCGCTCCAAGTTCGGCCTCACCGTCAGCGAAATCGTGCAGGGCTTTGAAGAGCTCAAAAGCCACGGCATGGAAGACTGCCTGAAACTGCTGCACTTCCACCTCGGCAGCCAAATCACCAACATCCGCCGCATCAAAGGGGCCCTCACCGAGGCGGCCCGCATTTATGTGGAACTGAGCAAGAGCGGCGCCGGCCTCAAGTACTTGGATGTCGGCGGCGGCCTGGGCATCGATTACGACGGCTCGCAAACCGACTTCGAAAGCAGCATGAACTACACGCTGCAAGAATACGCCAACGACGTGGTGCATTACCTGCAAAGCGTGTGCGACGACGCCGGCGTGGCTCATCCCAACATCGTTTCCGAAAGCGGCCGGGCCCTCGTGGCCCACCATAGCGTGCTGGTGTTCAACGTGCTCGGCGTGGCCGCGCAGGGCAACGGCGAAATTCCCCAAGTGCCCGAAAACTTCGAGCAGCCGCTGCACGATCTCCGCGATGCCTTCGAAGACCTCACCAGCCGCAACCTGCTGGAACGCTACCACGACGCCCAACAAGCGCTGGAAAGCGTGATCAGCCTGTTCTCCAACGGCTACCTGCCGCTCGAACAGCGGTGCATTGCCGAAAGCCTGTACTGGGCCATTTTGCGCAAGATCCAGCGGCAGGTGAAAGACACCGAGTACGTGCCCGAGGAACTGCAAACTCTCGACTCGCTGCTCAGCGAAACCTACTTCTGCAACTTCTCGCTGTTCCAATCGATCCCCGACAGTTGGGCCATTCACCAGTTGTTCCCCGTGATGCCGATCCATCGGCTGGAAACGCAGCCCCGCCATCCGGCCGTGCTGGGCGATATCACCTGCGATTCCGACGGCAAGATCGACCGCTTCATCGATCGCCGCGACGTCAAGCGCACCCTGCCGCTGCACACCTACGACGGCCGCCCTTACTACCTGGGCGTGTTCCTCACCGGCGCCTATCAAGAAATCCTCGGCGACCTGCACAACCTGTTCGGCGACACCAACGCCGTGCATGTGCATCTCGACCCCGACAACAACGTGATCCTCGACTCGATCGTGAAGGGCGACACGGTTCGCGAAGTGCTGCAATACGTGAACTTCGACAGCGATGCCCTGGTGCGCAACCTCCGCACCGACGTGGAAAAATCCGTCCGCGAAGGCCGCCTCGACGACGAGCTCGCCGGCCGCCTGATGCGGTTTTACGAGGAAGGCATGCGAGGGTACACGTATTTGGAAGAGACGCCGTAACGGCAGATTTTTCTGCTGACGCAGTGCTGCTGAAGCTGTGTGGCACGCCATGAGCCTAAGCGAAGGGCGTGGTGGCGGGAATCGCGGCGCCAGGTGATCGCCAAACGCGGGTGGCAAGCCACGAACGCTACTTGCAAGCTTGAATGTTGAAAGCCCACCCCATGTCGAACCTGACGGACTTTCTCCACTCGCGGATTCTACGCCATCCCACAACTTGGATCGTGGCCTTCACAGGTGCAATGTACGGCGGCCTGCAAACGTACGGAATTCGCGAAGCCAAGCGCGCGGCAGGGGCAGAGATTCAATTCCCTTGGCTTTGGCTGGAACGCACGGTTGATTTCGCCGTGGGCGCGAGCTTTCAGGTTTTTCTTCTGCTGTGTGCCGTTTGGATTGTGGCAGGCATGATGGAACACGCCTCCGCGTGGGTACGGCAACTTACGGTAATCTCCATCTATCTCGGTATCGCCTTTCTTTCCTACTATCTGTATCGCTAACAGCGGGTCGTGTAGCACGCCTTGAGCCCCAGCGAAGGGCGTGGACGGCGCGCGAGATCCATATTAATGGCTGACCACATGCCACTGACAATGGACCAATTTCAAGGCTGCATCCTGGGCCTGGCCTGCGGCGACGCCCATGGAGCGCCCCACGAGGGCGGCATTTTGGAACGCCTGGTTTGGCGCGTGATTGGCCGCACATCCGAGGGCCGGTTGCGATGGACCGACGATACCCAAATGGCGGTCGATCTCGCGGAATCATTGCTGCAAGAAAACGGCGTTCACGCGGATGCGATGGCCCAGCGCTTTGCTTCCAGCTATCGCTGGAGCCGAGGGTATGGCCCTGGGGCCGCCAAGGTTCTCAAGCGAATTCGCCGCGGCGTGCCTTGGGAACAGGCCAGCAAGTCGGTCTATCCCGGCGGCTCGTACGGCAACGGCGCTGCCATGCGCGCGCCGGTGCTCGCCCTGTACTTTGCCCACGACCACGATCAATTGCTGGAAGCGGCGGAAATCTCAGCCAAGGTGACTCACGCCCATCCGCTGGGAGTGGAAGGGGCTGTGGCCATTGCCTTGGCGGCCCACGCTCTGCTGTGGCAATTACCAACACCGCGGATCGCACCCACCGTCGCCACGGCCTGTTCGCAGCTCGACCTTGCACAGCGGCTCAAGGTGGTCGCCGACTGGATCGCGGCAGAGACAACGCCCACCCCTCGCGAGGTGGTCGCCAGGCTGGGCAACGGCATCACCGCCGCCACCTCCTGCCCCACGGCCATCTACATAGCGCTTCGTCACCTGAACCGGCCCTTCAACTCGATGCTGCAGTTTGTGATTGCCTGCGGAGGCGATGTGGATACGATCGGAGCCATGGCAGGATCGCTATGGGGCATCGCGAACGGACCCGCCGAATTGCCATCGGAAAACATCGAGGGCCAAGACGACCTGCTCAACCTGGCAGGCAGGCTCTTTGAACGAAGATTACAGCTTGGATGACCGATTGTGTGGCACGCGGGCGGGTTGGCACTGGCTATTTCTTTTTTCTTTCGTGCGCCGCTGGCTTTGCCAGTGTGAATGGACGTCGAACATGGATCCGGGCCGAAGATCGAGGGCAGACCATGCTTCGTGGTGGGACCACCATTGTGGTAGCATCGAGTCAACCGGCACACGAGCGTATATGTGGTATTCCACGCGAGGCGGCGATCCAACTGCCCGCGAACACTGGCATAGCCAGCGGCACCCGACTGGGGGGTAGCCGCCAGTGCCACCCTACCGCCTGCTATTTCTTACCAAGGAGGTAGGGCTGCAATAAAGCCGTAATCTGCCAGAAATATGTCGCGGATAGGGAAGCGTCGTCGTCACGGCAAGTGAACAAAATCTGCGGCGTCGAAACGTCACCTGTGGCAAGAAGTCCAACCCACGGACTACCGCCCTGAGAGCCAAGGTTTTGGATTTTCTCGATCAAATGAATGACTTCATTATAGGCGTCGCTTTGCAAGATTCCTTCAACAACTTCAAGTTTATGCTCAGGCGATGTCCAAACTAATTCTCCGAGAAATATCCCATTCGGTGAAAGGTGACGCACGAAACAATGACAGGCATGGTGTGGCAATGTGTACCACTTGACGATAATGTTGTCCGCATTCATGTCGCTGCCTATTTAACCAGCATTGCCTTGCCCAGATCTTGAAATGGTATATGAAGCGCAGTGCCTTCAGGAGGATGTGGAAAAGCAGTGTATGACTTAACCGGCTGCGCCGTGGGAATTTTCACGATGAGTTGTTTCTCGCCGTGTGCTGTCATTTTTGCATTCCATTTCTGTGCAGATTTAAGATCCTTCCATACCCATTTGCGTCCCAGGGCCAGCGCGTATCGAAGTTATTTTAGTACCAGGACTTGGGCGAGGAAG
>CAYUMU010000039.1:0-47029 GCA_964445985.1 uncultured Pirellulales bacterium
CAATGCCCGCGGCGAGCCCCCACCGGGGCCAGTTCGCAGGCATTGTCGCCGGCAGCCCCGGGGTTGCCAACGAAACCGATCCCGTTGCCCCGGCGGTCGAGTTGCCTTCGCTGGCCGCCACCTGGACGCCGAAGTGGCTGCCCGCGGAAACGCAAACGGTGTTCACCGTGCGGCCGGCTTCGCTGCTGGCGCAACCCTTATTTCCCGTGGAATTGGCCGAAGCCGAGTTGGCTCAATGGCGCGGGGTGGGCAAGTTGCTGCAGGCGTTTGGGCTACAGCCACAGCAGGTGGATCGGGTGAGCTGGTCGCTGGTGGCTGCCCGAGGTCACGAAGCGCCGCCCGGCGGATTGCCCGCGTGGTCGCAACGAGCCGTGGTCTGCATTGAACTTACCGACGAAGCGCAGGGGGCGGTGGAACCGCTGCTGCAATCGGAGCCGCTGGGCTTCCAACTTCAAGACAGCGATTGTCGCCTGCTGGCAACCGACGGATGGCCTTACCCCTATGCGGTGTTGGGATCGAACACCATTGTGACGGGACCCTCGGAGTTGCTCCAGAACTTCAACTCCGCGGCCGGAACGGTGGCCGGCCTCGATTCGCGGACCTTGCGACAGCTTCTCCCGCGGATTCAAGCCGAAGACCACTGGGCCTGGGCGGCAGAGTCGGCGACCTTCGACTCGTGGATGGCGAACAACCCCTCCATCGGCCTGACAGGCCCCCTGGCCAAGGAGAACGGGCAAACCGTGCTTTCGGTGCAAGGCATCGCCTGCTCGGTTCGTTGCTCGGAGCAGTTGAAAGCCCGGGCGCACTTGCTGTGCTCCAGCGACGCGACGGCGCCCCAAGTGGCTGCCGCGCTCGAATCCCTTTGCATTTCGGCCAGCCGGCAGGCCGAGCCGCCCCCGTGGTGGCCCCTGGCCCGCCAGGCCAGCCAGCGCGCCCGGCCCGAGGTTGCCGTGGCAAGGGATGCGGGCTTGAACCCCATTGATCTGTCGCCCCGGCGACTGCCAGAGGTGCAATTGGCCCAGGCGGCCGCCCCTCTGAATCCTCGTTCCGACGCCAATCCCATCGGGTTTCTGCCCGTGCAAGGTCCGGCGCCCGATCCCAACGTGAAGCCGGCAGACAGGGCCGCCGCGGAGGCGGGAGTTGGCGGGGTAAACGCAGGCAGTGAGGGGGCTGGCGAAAATCCCTTCGATCTGCCGGCCACGGCCGCACTGACGGGGGCTGAAAGCTGGGAAGCCCTGCAACCGCTATTTGGCTCGGCGAAAATCCAGGTGCAAGGCTCGCTGGTTGCGGTGAGTTTTCAGTTGGAGCGAGAACCGGCCGCGATGACCACTTGGGCCTTGGCCTCGCTAGGACGCCTGCCCGGGGAGCCAGCGATTCCCTTGGCCGATGTCAATCCGGCCGCGGAACCGCCGCCCGGGGCGGACAAGCCTGAAATGCCAGCGGAACCCAACGAGTTGCGGACGGAGCTCAGTGCGCCTCGCGTGGATATTGGCGCCCGCCTGACGGACCCGGTGCTGGCGATTCAGTTCCCGCAGGCGCCTGTGGCCGACGCACTCGACGTGCTGAGCGAAATAAGCACGATCCCCTTCGGCTACGATTGGGGGACGCTGCAAAGCAGCGGCTTTTCGCCCTCCGCGGTCGTGGACTTCGTGGCTCAAGATGCCAAGTTTGGCGACTTGCTTACCAAAATATTGGCCAGCCAAGGCGCTCGCTGGGAGCAACGTGAAACGTACGTGTGGATTACCGCGGCCGTGAAGGAAGCGGATAAAGCCCGCATGCGGCGATATCCGGTGAGCGACCTGTTGACACCCGAGGCGCCCGATGCCGCCGCGATGGGTCGATTGGTTCGGCAGTTGGTCCGGCCGGAATCGTGGCAACCACGGGGGACAGGCCGGCTGATCGTGCCCACCGCCGTGGCCTATAAGGACGAGCTGGAAATAACGCACGACGTTGCCGCGCATCAGGCGGTGGCGTTGTTCCTCGACAAGCTGCGAGCCGCGCGGTCGAAACCACCCAGGGCAGGAAGCACGCTGCCTGGTTCTCCGCTGCAAACGCGGTTTGCGGCGGTCAAGGGTCGCCTGGGGCAGACGGTAACGGCCAACTTTGTGCAACCGACACCGCTCCGGCGCGTGCTGCGATACGTGCAGAAGCAATCCGGGGCGCGCGTGGTGCTGGATGGTTCCAGTCTTCCGGCCGCGGTGTGGGGCGACCGACCGGTAACGCTGTCGGCAACCAATCAACCGTTGTCCGAGGTGCTGCGAAACCTGGCGACCGAATTGGGCGTGGCCTGGCGGGTCATCGACGAAACGACGGTGGAATTCCTGTCCCACGCCCGCCTGGAGGCGGAAACCGAAACGGAATTTTACCGCCTGCAAGGCCTGGCGACGGACGCCGACCCGCTTGCCGCCTGGGCCGATCGCCTGAAGCACGCGGTCGCCCCCCCGTCGTGGCAAGATCCCGGTCCCGGGGCGATTGTGCTGGACCCGCCCTCGCAAACGCTAATCATTCGCCAAACCCAGCCAGTTCAGTTTGCCGTGGAAGCCTGGCTCGACGAACAGGCCAAGGCCCCGCCAAAGCCCTGACCGCGCGGGGGGGCGGCCCCACCCCCTTGAGCCACCATTCCCCCGGTCGAGTTGGTGGGCGGAAACTGCCGAATGAGTTATGGCAAGAGCCGATGGGTAGCCGGCGTCGGCTGGGCGGACGCGGAAATGCTAGCACCGGGGGGCTAGACAGCGGCCGCCGGCGTCGTCAAACTACTCAATTCGGCTCCGCGCAGGGCTGGAGCAATAGAGCTGCCGTTCTCCGCGGCAGTCGCGCAGAAAGACTTCCACGGATATTGGAATTCGCCAGGACCGAATATGCCTAACACGAAGAGTGCCAAGAAGCGTTTGCGTACGAGCCTCGAACGTCGCGATCAAAATCGCGCGGTAAAGTCCGCATTGCGTACGCAAATGCGCAAGGTGCGCGAAGCCGCCCAAGCGGGCGATGTGGAAAAGGCCCAGGCCGAGCTGAAGGTGGCCTGCCAACGCCTGGACCAGGCCGCGGCCAAGCGCGTGATCCACATCAACGCCGCCTCGCGACGCAAGTCGCGCTTAACCGCTCGGGTCAAAGCAGCGCAAACGTCTCAGGCCTAAGCTGGCCGCGGGGGTTTCGTGGAGGGGGTGGAGGCATGCAAAGGGGGGGCACGTTCGCGCGCCCGTAAACTGGCGCTCGCCCCCGGTGCGCGTTCTAGCTTTAGAACATTTTGCTGCCTGGATAGTATCGCTTGAGAAGGTGGTGACGCAGCGCGAAGATCACCACCAGGTTCACCCCCTTCAGACCGATCAGCCACGGCTGCAATACGTAGGCTTCGCGGAAGTCGCTCAAGCCAAACGTGAAGAACGCCAGGGCATACACCGGCTCTAACAGGGAGTGGCGATTCCCAACGAAGCGCCGCAACACCAGCAAGCCAAACAGCACCCACAAGCAACCTTCCACCAGATTCAGCCAATGATAGGGCTGATGGAACCAATGCTCGCTGGGGTTGTAGCTCCACCAGGGTTGAATCAGGAAATTCCACCCTGAAGCCAGCAGTTCATTCAATGGCGGCATCTCGGGGGCTGAGTAATCACTTAGGTATCGGCGCGGCTGGCCGCTGCGCGGAGGGGCCGGTATTCCGGTTCCTATTCTAATTCTAACGGCTGTGGAGAAACCCGCGCATAAAAAAGGCACCCTCCCCGACATCCGTGAAACCGAATGGGAGGGTGCTTGCGATACCTGCCAGTCGATCGGCAGGCACGCTGTTCGCGGCCGGCGGCATCTTGCGGCCGTACCCGTAAGAACTGGCTAGCCGCTCCCGCTGGGGGAGGACGCGCTGAGCAATGGTCGGTGGCCGCTTTCCATTGATCTCGTTCTTACGCAGGGCGAACACAACGGACGGACGTTGCCCAATGAACGCTTCTGTTTTCCAATCGCTCCCGTGATTTGCCCTCCCGCTTTCGCCAGGAACTGGGTTTGCTTCGCGGGTTTATTTCAAGGCCGCTTCGGCCAGGGTGTCGTACTCGGCGCTCTTGTTGCTGGAATACTGCTGCCAGAGTTGCTGATCCCACAATTCGAGGTGATCTCGCACACCCAACAGCATCACTTCTTTCTTGAGTTGAGCCTTCTCCGCCAGTTCCGCGGGAATTCGAATGCGGCCCTGGCGATCGACATCGGCACGTCGGGCTTGCGAGTAGAACAACCTCACAAACGCACGCACATCTTGCTGGGTGGGGGAAGTGGACTCCAGTCGTTCGGCAAACCGGGCAAAATCGGTCTCGGTGAACAACACCAGACTGCCATCGGTGCCGGGGGCGACATACATCGAACCTCCAGACTCCAAAGCGAGTGCCTCACGCACCTCTTTGGGAATAGCAACTCTGAGCTTTTCGTCGAGCGACCGGTTGTAACTCCCAGTTAGAATCATCGTTTCCCACTCGTCCCCATTCACTCCCACTGAGGCCCAAATCTAAGCACTTCCGGGGCTACGTCAACTAGCACCGGTCTGGCTCCCCTCTTTGCGACGGTGGCAGATCGTCTAGATAATTACCAAGACAGAACTTCCGCTGATTGGCTACGGCGCAAAGTAGCTTAAAAAATTTGCCGGCGCGTGGGGGAATGGCACAGCCCGAGAGGAATGAAGCGAGGAGGCGAGCCTCCGTCGAAAGCCAGTTAAACAACTTAAATCATTATAAATAAATAACTTGCAACTCTTGCCCGTCGCCGATTTTGCCCACAACCGATTTGTGGGGAGGTGTAAGGCATTCATCCCCACCGGTCCCCACTAATCGCATGGGGCGGGGATTCAGCCCTGGCGAACGGAGGTCTGGCCACGCACGCCGCGGACGAGGGCTGGCGCGGCCCAAGCGAGGATTCGGACCCGCGGAGAGTCGCCAGCGCGTGGGAGGCGTTTAACGAGCGCTGGGACAGTACAGGAACGACACGAGGCGAACCTCGGCTCCTTCGGCGGCAACCTGGGAAGCGCGGGCCTCCGCGTCTTCGGCGCGACGGAAGACACCGACCAGTTCCCACTCGCCCGAGATGAGCGACCGGCGCTGCACGCGAATATGCCGTGCCTGCCCCCCGACCGAACTGGCTGCTCGCAGAAACTGCGGCATCTGAGGAGAAACGGAGGTGGGGGCGGGCCTGTTGGAAACGGACATTGCTGAAAACCTGTCGTGCGGGCGTGAGTGAATTCGGGGTCCGCGGGGACCCCTCATCTATTTACTTCGTTTGAAACGGAGGCGAGTACTTAATCAATTCTTCCAATTCGTCCGTTTCGCGCGAGGGAGCGCCATGCGCCCACGGGGGGGCGGGTGGCATCCGGCGGAACCTTTCCGACGGCTGCCGAGCTTTAAGCGCAGTGACCAAAGGGACTGTTACGCGAAATTGGGTAGCACGCCAATGCGAATGTTTGTTTCACTGCCGCCGGTGGGGGGCGAGGAGCTGTTCTTTTTCAGGCGATTTCGGCCTGACGCTGTCTTTTACGGGCGGCTGCAAGACGACACTTGGCAACGGCTGCGCCAGGGGCGCGGCCGGAGCAGCTGTGGGCCGGGCGTTGCACAGAAGCTCGCCGACCAGTCCCCGATCGGGGAAATTCCCAAGCAAATAGGCGTTCTCCCCATCTCGAATGCAGACTTCCGCGGTGTGGGTATTTGCCGTGGAAAGGGCTCGACCCGCGGGCGATAGCGCAATGCGGTGCGTGCCTGAGGGCAACTCCAAACGCAGCACCTGAATTTTGGAGGGGAGCAAACCCCAGCAGCGGGTATCGGCCGACTCGGTGAAGTCCCAGCAAATGTTGCCGATATCGAGCAGGATGCCCAGCAGGTTATCGTCGAGGGCTTCCTTGGCCGAGTAGATGGCGGCTTTCTTGATCACGCGCCGCGCCACGGCCCGAGCCAGGATCGAAGGGTAAACGGCTTCGAACTGGTCGGTGGCCATCTGGCTGATGTTGGTGATTGTTTCGGTGCTGCCCGCCGGGCGGCCGTCGATCGCGACCTCAATGCTTTCCACCGCGCAGTTCGAATGAACCAGGCAAGGAACCTTCACGGGGGCGATCGAGGGGGGCATCTTTTTCATGCCGGCCGCGCGCAAGATATGTTCCGCGAGAATGAGCGCCACCGTGGTGGGGATCTCCATCTTCTCTTCCTTCCGCGGCCCCCGGCCGACCATCGCGAATACGTAGAGCACGCCATTGCCGGGCGCCGAATGGCGGCCGTACTGGGCCCGCTGCACGTCGCTGTGGGCGGGGCGAAACTCAGGCTGCCACGAGGCGACTTGAAAATAGCTGCGGGCCGCTACGTCGTAGTCGCGATGCGTTTGCTCGGCGATCACGCCTTGAAGGTAGGGTCCGAGCGCGAGTTGGCGGTAATTGGCCCTCGGGTTTTCGCCTTCGAGAACCGGTTCGGCCTCGATGATCTGCTGCTGTTTTTGCTGCACCTGCAGGGCGTAAGCCATGGCGTCGCCGCCGTCGGACACCAGGCTGGTGATGGCCAGCATGGCGCGGAGCAGCACCTTTTCGTAATCTTCGCCCGCATAGGCCAGCGTTTGATCGTCGCTGAGCATGGCCAAGGCATGTTCGGCCGTGTTGTGCTCTTCCAAATGATCAAAGCTGTCGCGGACCGCGCGCAGCTCCCGCGACGCCTCGGCCGGCTTGCCGGCAGCCAGCAAGATCATGGCCTTTTCGAGGCGGAGCACGTCCACGTCGTTCTTATCGCGGGCAATCTCCACGTCGATCAACGTCTCGGCGCCCGCGATGTTGCCAGAATAGAATTCACGCCGCGCGTCGCGGAGACGGTCGGCATGCGTGGCGCAGCCAGTGAAGAACAGCGCGCAGCCGGTGAAGAACAGCAGCGTGAACCGTTGTGATTCGCTCGCCAGCATGCGGGCCGGTCTTGTGCGACGGGAGTACAAATCCGAGGTGCTCATCGCGTGGGTGCCACTGGCGGGCGTGGGGGCCACTGGGCTATGCCAGTGTTCGCGGGCCGTAGCAACCCGCTCCGGGCAGAATACCGCTTACACAAACGAGCCGATGATCTAGATGCGAGCCAGCTGGGCGCCACTGTTGAATCATCGTGTGTCCTCGACCTTTGAAGCCGAATCAAAGTGGTGATTGGATTTCGACGTCCATTCACGCTGGCAAAGCCAGTGGCACGCAGAAAAATGGCCCATACCACTCAGCCAAACGAAGCGCGAGGGCTGTCCCTTACCACCAACTAAACAAGCGGCTCTTGGCCACCCCGCCGGGGAGGCGGCTTTTTTCGTAGCCCTTGCGAAGCTTGGCCGATTCCTTGTCGTAATCGCCCGTGGCCACGTTCACGATTTCGAGCGTGAGCAGGTAGTCTCGCTGGAAGGCATGGTCTTCGCGGGTGGTGCCCGAGGTGATGGTGGCGTAGAGCAAACTATTGATCGGCTGGCCGCATTGCAGCATGTAGGCCGCGAAGGTGGCCATGTGCTGCGGCACGAACAATTGGTCGGGGCGCATCCGCGTTTCGCGGAGGGCGGCATCCACATAGCGCCGGCTGAGGGGGCGATACGTATGCGATTGTTCGATCTTGGTATCGATCAGTTGGTAGATCTGTTCGCGAAAGTCGCCCAGTTCTTCGCTGCTCTTGTTTTCCACGCCCACAAAGCAAACCACGAGCGGCTCGGCCGGGGCACTCACGGTTTGATAGCCGGCTTGATGCCGCGCCAGCAGCTTGCCCACGGCCTCATCGATCAGGGGGCCAAAGGTCTCGGCGCCGGCGGCCGTATTGCCCACCAGGTCGGCCTGGTCGTCGGTCAGCACCTGTGCATGCTGCTTGCTGCGACAGCCGACGGTCAACAGCATGCCTCCTGACCAGAACAGCCCACCCGATATGAGAAATTGCCGCCGATCCATAGCGTAGGTTTCCTCGCGTGCGAAGTTTGCGTGCGAATGTTGGCCGGTGATGGGCGCGGCAGGCATGGCCAGCAAATCGACCGCTGGCGGAAGGCCCAATTCCACGGCGCCGCGGCCCAGAGCTATCCGTGCCGATCTCGCACGCCTGGTACTTGGTAAGCATCGGCCGATTGCAGCGGAGAATTGAGATTTAACGGTTCTGCGGGCACGGCTGGTTGCTAGCGTGCGGCAACGGCCCGAGGTTCAGGTCGCGGGCGGGGCTAGCGAGTTACCCGTGGGTGCTCGGCACAACCAAAGTGCGGCCAATAATCTTACCCAGCAAGATCTCGGCCGCCTTTTGCGGCACGCCATTCAGAGAAACTTCTTCGGTGACGGTTTCCAACTCCGGCAACTTCCAGTCGGTGGCCAGGCGTTGCCAGAGTTGGCGACGAATATCGGCAGGGCAGGTGGCCGAGTCGATGCCGGTGAGCGTGACGCCTCGCAAGATAAAGGGGTAGATCGTCAGCGGTACGTGCACGCCGGCAACAAGTCCGCAGGCGGCCACGCATCCCCAGGGTTGCGTGGCCCTGAGGAGGTTGGCCAACGGTTTGCCGCCCACGGTATCGATGGCGCCGGCCCAACGGGCAGAAAGCAGCGGACGCTCGGTATTGTCGGTGAGGACGTCGCGTTGATGGACTTGCGATGCCCCCCAGGCTTTGAGTCGCTGGATCGCTTCGGGCTTACCGCTGACGGCTTCCACGGTATAGCCAAGTTTGGCCAGCAGCATCACCGCCAAGGATCCGACGCCGCCGGTTGCCCCGGTTACAAGCACCGGCCCTCGCTCGGGGGTAATATCGTGCCGTTGCAAAGCCCTCACGCTCATGGCGGCGGTAAAGCCCGCGGTGCCGAGGATCATGCTTTCGCGCAGGCTGAGATGCTCGGGGAGCGGCACGACCCATTCCGCCGGCACGCGCGCATAACCGGCGAATCCACCCCAACGGCCCGCCCCCAGGTCGTAGCTGGTGACCAAAACTTCTTGCCCTGGGGTGAACTGGGGATCGCTGCTGGCGACCACGGCGCCGGCGGCATCGATGCCGGGCACGTGCGGGAAGCGGCGCACCACGCCGGGGTGCCCTTCGGTGGCGAGGGCATCTTTATAATTGAGCGAAGAGTAAGCCACGCGAATCAACACGTCGCCCGGCGGCAGATCGTCCACGGTGCGGTGGGCGACTCCGCTGGTGACTTTCCCCGCGGCGTCTTTGACCACCAGGTAACAGGGGAATTGTTCGCTCATGATTTGCCGCCGGTAGAGGTCGAGGGAGGGGAGAGTTGCCGTCTGACCGACGATGATTATACGGCAAAGGCTATTTTGCCGGAGCCGGAATCAAAGCCTCGGGCTGTTCGAGCACCAGGTAGTGTCCGTGATCGGCGGTGACAATCACCGCGGTTTGCTCCCAGGCGTTGTGGGCTTCGACCCAATCGGTGACGACGCGAAACGCCGCATCGCCAGCCAGCACGGCTCCCACGCTGGTGTCGATATTGTTGTCGTGGTTGGCCCAATCGACGTCGCCGGCTTCCAGCATGAGCCAAAAGCCATCGGGATCGTGCTCCAGATAGCTGAGGGCCGCGGCCGTCATGTGAGCCAGCGTGGGGTTTTCTAGCAAGTCGGCGGGCGTATATTCCTCGGCCGGCGTCACCCCCGCCGGCGGAGCGAAGTCGCCATCGGCCGTGCGGAAGGGCAAATGGCCGTAGGGCGCGCCAAAGTAACCAAACAGTCTTCGCCGCTTGGCCACTGCTTCGAGTACCGCGGACTGAAGTGCCTGTTCGCCCGCAACGCCGGGCGTTCGAATCGCCACCTGGTATTTACCGCCGCGAGCAGCGTCAATCTGATGCAGGTCGTCGTCGGTCAAGTAGCGATTGCCTGGCACAAAGTTGCTGCCTTGGGCGGCATCCGTTGTTTTACTCGCGCCCCAGCCGGCGCCGATCAGCAGGTCGAGTCCAGGCAGCGGCTCCGCTTTATGAGCAACCGAGGGCAGCCCCAGCAGGTCGCGGGTGAGATCTTGATAGTCGTTTCGCGAAACATTGTGGGCGTACGCCGCCGCGGGCGTGGCGTGGCTGATTGGCACGCTGGTGACCACGCCCACCGATTTGCCTTGTTGCTGCAATTGATGGGCAATGGTGGGAACCGGCCGGCCGTGGTTATCCACGTTGATGGCGTAGTTGTAGGTCTTGACGCCGGTGGTCATGGCCGTGGCCGAAGCCGCCGAATCCACATACGCATGGGCCGTGCGGCTCGATTGGCTAATGATATAGCCTGGGTCTTCGCCGCGTTCCCAAGGCGTGCTGCCGGCCAATTGCCAGTCGTAGCCGCCGCCCAGCACGCCGCCCGCGTTGAGCACCACCTGGCCATCGACGTCGACCTTGGTGCCGGTATTCGTGGGGGCGGTGACCATCAGGCCAAAGTCGGTTGCCACGCCGCGATAATCTTGAAAGTGCAGCCCCGTGCCGCGGCCATCGCGGTAATTCACCTTGCCAGCCGCATACGTCGCCGCGGCCCAAGTGGTTTGCCAATCCATGCCATCGAAGACCATCAGGATGATGTACTTTTTGCCGGCCTCGTGGGCAGCCTTTTGCAAGTTGTAAATGTCGGTTTGGTCGAAGTACTCCGCCTGGGTATTGACCGTGTTCGCTGGTACGCCACCGTAGAGGGCTTTCAATCGCTCGGCCGAACGGTAGACGCTATTGGGTCCGCGAACCCGGTCGAGATTCAACCCAAAGGAGTACACGGGAATGAGCCGGTTGGAATGGGTCTTCCAGCCACGGTATTCGTCGGGCTTGTATCCCCAGTGCCCCCACTTGGCCTGGCCCGAATCGATGGCCTGCTGTTGCATTTCGCGCAAGTGATCGCCGCCGCGGGCAGCCCTCTCAGAGAAGCCCGGCGCGGCCCAGGCAGCCAGTGTGAAAATCAGCAAACCAGCCAGGCGAGAATAAAAGGTCATCGTGGGAGACTCGCGGGAAGGGTCGGAGGAGTGGGAATAATGTTGGCAGGGAGCCAGGGGTGATGATGTTTTATCATCAGCCACGGCTGATGGCGGGTCAAGGTGGGAGTTGGGGGTTGGGGGATAGCGGCTGGATTGCTGGTGGTTGGTGCACGCCAGTCCCCAGTCCCCAGTCCCTCCTCCCCCCATTTGCCTTTTGGGGCCAAATTTCGTCTGATGCACGCTCCTGGCTGCTATTTTGCTGGCCCGGCGTTTACTCATTATCTTTGCTCAACCGTATCCAAGCACCATGCAATTTCGTACGCGCGCCATTCATGTAGGACAGGAATGCGATCCGGCCACCGGGGCCGTGGTTCCGCCCATTCATTTGGCCAGCACCTATGTGCAGCCGGGCTCCGGCGATTGGGGAGAGTTCGACTACTCCCGCAGCGGCAATCCCACGCGGAAAGCCTTGGAACGCACGTTGGCCAATCTCGAAGGCGGCAGCGGAGCCCTGGCCTATTCGTCGGGCATGGCCGCCGTGCATGGCGCGACCATGCTGCTTTCGGCCGGCGATCATATTCTGGCCGGGTCCGATATTTACGGCGGCACCTACCGCTTGCTGCACAAGATCCTCAACCGCTCGGGCATTGGCGTCTCGCTGGCTTGCAGCAGCGATTTGGACACGTTCGCCGCGGCGATTCGACCCGAAACCAAGTTGGTTTGGATCGAAAGCCCCGGCAACCCGCTGCTTTCGATTACCGATATCGCCGCCTGCGCCGAGTTGGCGCACGCCCACGGGGCGCTGTTGGCCGTGGATAACACGCTGGCTTCGCCGGTGCTGACACGTCCGCTGGAACTAGGCGCCGACATCGTGATGCACAGCGCCACCAAATACCTGGGAGGTCATAGCGATTTGCTCGGCGGCGCGCTCGTTGCCCGCGAGAAGGAATGGTTCGACCGGTTGTACTTCATTCAAAACGCCACCGGCGCGGTGCTCGGTCCGCTGGAATCTTTCTTGTGCTCGCGGGCCATCAAAACCTTGGAAATTCGAGTGCGGGCTCAAAGCGAAACGGCCGCGGCCCTGGCAAACTTCTTGACAGAGCATGCCACGGTGCAAAAGGTGTATTATCCCGGCTTGTCCTCGCACGATGGTCACGCGCTGGCCAGGCGGCAAATGCAGGGCGCCTTTGGCGCGATGGTCAGTTTTGAAGTGCAGGGCGATTTCCGCCGGGCAAAACAGGTGGTGGAATCGACGAAGCTATTTCAATTGGCCGTGAGTTTGGGCGCGGTAGAATCGCTGATCGAGCAGCCGGCGGCCATGTCGCACGCCAGCTACGATAAGCAGGACCGGCTGGCTCACGGAATTTCCGACAGCCTGATCCGGCTGAGCGTGGGCTTGGAAGCGTTCGAAGACTTACGCGACGACCTCAACGTGGCCCTGTCGGCCGGATAGTCCTTTCTAATGTCTGAGGAGTGAAAACATGCGGGCGATGGCAGCTTGGGTACGGGCGTTGGCATTCGCTGGTGTGGTTGCCGCTTTGTGTACCGACGCGAATGCCCAAGAATCTGGGACGGAATCGGCGCCGCCGCGTCCGGAAGCAGTCGAAGCGTCGCCCTCGGGCGGTGGAAGCATTCCCCTTCAGGCATCCCCGCCCACCAGCAACCCCGATCAACTCACGTGGGCCAAATTGGTCCGGCCGATGCCGGCCGAGTTCTTGAATGTACCGCTGGTTGACGCGCTGGATTATGTACGCGACTACGCCGACTTGCAGATCTATGTCGACACCAAGGAACTCGAGAACAGCGGGCTCACTCTCGATGCGGTGATCGACCTGAACTTGCAGCAGGCTTCGGGTGAAATGGTGCTCGACATCGTGCTGAAACGCGCGGGCTTGAGCTACTACTTGAACTCGGGGGTGGTGGTCATCACCACGCCCAGCGCCATGAGCGCGGTGCGGCAGACGCGGGTCTATTCCGTGCACGATCTGATCGCGCCGCCCGAAGCCACGCGCACGCTCAGCGATTTGATCCAGCAGTCGCTGGGCAAGGGAACCTGGGAAGATCAGGGCGGGCCGGGCGCCATCCGAGGGTTTCGCGATACGCTGGTGGTCACGCAAAACCCCCAGGTGCAGCGGCAGATTGAAGATCTGTTGCAGCAACTGCGCGAGGCGACCTCGGCGCCCAAGTAGAAATTGCCGGTCGGCGGCATTTTTGCCTGCAAAAATTGTTTCGTTGGCCGCGCCTTCCGGCTAACTTGGGGCGCATGGTAGTTATCGGGTTGGCGGTAATAAATGCCGCCGACTCGGCGCGGTCGCTCGCCTTCGCTCCGCAATCGTACCTTCCCACCATCCTTCCCGTGAGAACCGTCCTGCCATGCCTGCTTCACTTATCCGCTTGCCGCGCGCGAACTCCTTTTTGGTTGGTTCTACTTCGCTGGCGATCTTGCTCGTTGGGGCGATGAGCAGCGGAACGCCCAGTCAAGCGGACGAAACCGATCGTAAGCCGGCGGCCTTGCGTCCTTCGCAGCAGGTGGCCGTGGATGCGGTGGACCGCCGTGCCACGGAGCTGTGCGAGGTGAATCAGCAGATTTGGAAGCTGGCCGAAGTCGGCCTGCAAGAGCACAAGTCGGCTGCCATTTTGATGGGCAAGCTCAAGGAGGCCGGGTTCGAAGTCCGCTCGGGGCTGGCCGATATGCCCACCGCGTTTGTGGCCAGTTACGGGTCGGGCAAGCCCGTGATCGGCATTTTGGCCGAGTACGACGCCCTGCCTGGGTTGTCGCAGGCGGTTAGTCCGGTTCGCGACCCCATAACCGAGGGTGAACCGGGCCACGCCTGCGGACACTCCGGCTTGGGAACAGGCGCGCTGGGGGCGGCTTTGGCGGTGAAAGAGGCCATGGAAAAGCACAACCTGCCCGGCACGATTCGCCTGTATGGCACGCCGGCCGAAGAGACGGTGATCGGCAAGATCTACATGGCCATCGACGGGCAGTTCAGCGACCTCGACGTTTGCCTGCATTGGCATCCCAGCACTAAAAACCAATCGTGGGCTGGCAGCTCCAAGGCCGTGGTTTCCGCCAAGTTCACTTTTCGCGGCACGGCGGCGCACGCTTCGGCGAGCCCCGAGAAGGGCCGCAGCGCGCTGGACGCCGTGGAACTGATGAACGTGGCCGCGAACTACATGCGCGAGCACATCAAGGAAGACGCCCGCATTCATTACGTGGTGACCAACGGCGGCGGGGCTCCCAACGTGGTGCCCGAGACGGCCACGGTTTGGTACTTTGTGCGGGCCGACGACCACAAAGACGTGGAGCACAACTTCCGCTGGCTGCAAGACATTGCCCAAGGCGCTGCCCTGATGACGCGGACGAAAGTTTCGGTACAGGTGGACACCGACTGCCATGAGATCATTCCCAACCAGCCGCTGGCCCAGCTCATCTACGACAACCTGGTGAAGGTGGGCGCGCCCACGTTTACCGAGGAAGAAAAGGTGTTTGCCCGGCGGTTGCAGGAACCGCTCACCGAGGCTTTTGGAACCACGTTTGACAAGGCCATCGATGAAGAGGTGCATCGCATTCCCAGCCGGCCGGAGCCTTCCAGCGGCTCGACCGACGTGGGCGATGTGAGCTGGCAAGTGCCGACCGGCGGGCTGCGAACGGCCTGCTTCGCGGCCGGCAGCCCCGGGCATAGCTGGCAGAACGTGGCGGCCATCGGTTCCAGCATCGGCGAAAAGGGGACCATCTACGCGGCCAAATCGCTGGCAGTCACCGCGATCGACCTGCTGGAAAAGCCGGCCCTGGTCGAAGCGGCGGCGGCCGACTTCAAGAAGCAGATGGAAGGGCGGAAGTACTTCAGCTTTATTCCCGAAGGGCAGAAGGCGCCAGCGAAGATTCGGGATTAGCTAGTAACGTCCACTCACAAGGGATGGATCGATGATCGACCTGCCGCGATTGACGCGAGAAGCACTTGCGCTCCCGTTCGAAGCACGCTTGGAGTTAGCGCATGCTCTGTGGGCAAGCATTCATTCGGAGCATGCGGACGATTCCCAGGACGACCTCGCAGCCATTCTCGAAATTGCAGCGGAGCGGGAGGCGGAAATAGAACGTGGCGATGTCGTCGCAATCCCCCGCTCCGAAGCGATGGCTCAGGTGAGAGCGGCGTTGCAGGCAAGCCGATGAGCCTGTCGTTGACACCGAGCATGCATCCGGCCAAGGGGCCGCCGAATAATAACGTCCCGCTTTCGCGATCGATTGGGGAAGCAATGGTTCGTTGCAAGTTTCAACCCCGAAGGGGTAACAACTCGTAGCTGGCGGTTGAGCGTTAGCGACACCGCCGGATATCAAACACCGAATCCCCATTGACCCCGCGAGGGGTCACAGCGGTTGGCGGCTGGTTCCACCCGGCTATCATCCTTTTCTAGGATGAACACAGCAATTTCGACCCGCAAACCAGGGTTGTCGCTGCGCTCAAGCCCTGGCTACCCGCTGGCATCCCTCCGGGATGAAATCATAGATTTTCAATCCGCTCCAATCCGTCACCACCAACACCTCCCCCTCTGTGTCAACTTGGCATCGCCGCTTATAATGCGGCGCCATGCCAATCATCGAACTAAAACAACTGGCCAAGTCGTACCGCGTTTACCAAAAGCGGGAAGGGCTGCTGGCCTCGCTCTCCGGCTTGTTTCGTCGCGAGTATCGCGAAGTGAGAGCCGTTCGCGGGATCGACTTGACCGTCGAGCAGGGCGAATTCGTGGCGTTTCTCGGGCCCAACGGGGCCGGCAAAACCACCACGCTCAAGCTGCTCTCGGGCGTGATTACCCCCACCACCGGCGAAGCCACCGTGATGGGCTTCGTGCCCTGGAAACGCGACAACGCCTACCGCCGCCGCTTTGCCCTGGTGATGGGGCAAAAAAATCAGCTCTGGTGGGATCTCCCCTCGCAAGAGTCGTTCCGCCTGCATCAGCAGATTTACCGCATCGAGCCGGCGGCTTTCAACCACACCCGCGACGAACTGGTGGACCTGCTCAACGTGCGGAGGCTGCTGGGCCAGCCAGTGCGCGAGTTGTCGCTGGGCGAGCGGATGAAGATGGAGCTGATCGCCGCCCTGCTGCACGACCCCGACGTGCTCTTTCTGGACGAGCCCACCATTGGGCTCGACGTGGTCGCTCAGCACAACATCCAGCAATTTCTCCGCCACTATCAAGAAGAACGGCAGATCACGATCCTGCTCACCAGCCACTACATGAAAGACGTGGCCGCCCTGTGCCAGCGGGTGGTGATTATCAACCATGGCCGGATCACCTACGATGGCTCCCTGTCGGGCATCATTGACCGCTTTTCCAGCCATAAGGTGATTACGTTGCAGTTCGCTGGTGATGACATGCCGAGCGATCTGGCCCGATTTGGCGAAGTGCTGGAATTCAATCCCCCCAGGGCTCGTGTTCGGGTGGAGCGCAGGGCGATGACGGGCGTGCTGCAGCATGTGCTCGAGCAATACGCCGTGGAAGACGTGAGCGTGGAAGACGCGCCGCTGGAAGAAGTCATTGCCGAGTTGTTCAATCAGGCCGACCAGGATGCGGCCGCGGAAGACGAACTGCCGGCCGCCACGCGGCCTTGAGTTTTCTTTCTTATCGTTCGAGTGGGCCGCAGCCCGATCATCCTTGTGGAGTCTGATTACCGTTGACGCATCCAGCCATGCTTTCCGAAAGCCAACTGCTGGCGGGCTGCGAGATTCGCACCACCCGCCGCAGCGGGCCGGGCGGTCAGCATCGCAACAAGGTGGAAACGGCGGTGGTGATTCGCCACCGCGAAAGCGGCATCGAGGCCGAAGCCAACGAAGCCCGCAGCCAAGCGGAGAATCGGGGCCGGGCCGTGCTTCGCCTGCGCGTAAAGCTGGCATTGGCGGCGCGCGCCGCGCCACTGCCCGAGCCATCGCCGCTGTGGCGTTCGCGTTGCCCTCAGGGGCGAATCGCGGTGAACCCCGGCCACGACGACTTTCCGGCGCTGCTGGCCGAAGCCCTGGACCAGTTGGAACCGAACGGCGGCGATGTTGCCCCCGCGGCCAAAATCTTGGGCTCCACGGCGAGCCAACTCATCAAGTTTCTCAAGCTGGAACCGGCGGGGCTAATGCTCGTGAATCGCTGGCGGCAACAGGCCGGCAAGCATGCCCTGAAATAGCCTCTCCCCTCAGTGCGATCGCTCAGGCAAAAATCTCTCGGGCCACGCGGCCCGCCACATCGGTCAAGCGGAAGCTGCGGCCGGCGTACTCGAATGTCAGCCGCTCGTGATCGAGGCCCATCAAGCCCAGCAGCGTGGCGTGCAGATCGGTCATGTGCATTTGCCCTTCCACGGCGTGCAGGCCGAACTCGTCGGTGTTGCCGTGGGAGAAGCCTCGCTTGACGCCCGCGCCGCACAGCCACATGGGGTAACCAACGATATTGTGGTCGCGGCCATCTTTGCCTTGCGCGGTGGGCAAGCGACCAAATTCGCTGCCGTAGAGCACCAGCGTGTCTTCCAGCAGACCGCGTTGCTTGAGGTCGTCGAGCAGGGCGGCAACCGGCTGATCGGTCTGCCTGCAATTGCGAATCAGTCCTTCATGCAGGTTGTTATGGTGGTCCCAGCCGCCCTGGCAAATTTCGACGAACCGCACGCCGGCCTCACTCAGCCGCCGGGCCATCAGGCATTGCCGCGCAAAGCTGCCCTCGGCTCCGGGCTTCACGCCATAGGCATCGAGCGTTGCTTGCGTTTCACGTGAAATGTCGAGCAGCTCTGGCACTTTGCCCTGCATGCGAAAGGCCAGCTCGTAGGACTCGATGGCCCCATCCAGTTCGTCCGGGGCGCCGGCCGAGGATGCCAGGTCGCGGTTCATGGCCTGAATCAAGTCGATCTGCCGCCGTTGCAACGAGACCGGCGCGCGAGGCCGCAGGTTGGGAACAAAGCCAGTGTCGTCAATCCGGGTTCCCTGGTAGTGAGCCGGCAAAAAAGCACTGCCAAAGTTCACCGCCCCGCCGAAATTGGTCGGCGGATTGATCGTAATGTAGCCAGGCAAATCCTGGTTCTCGGTTCCCAGCCCATACATCAGCCAAGCGCCCATCGAAGGCCGCGTGAGCGAGGCGAGCGCCGTGCCCGTGTGCAGTTGAATGACCGCCTGCGGATGCGCTGGCGTGTCGGTGTGCAAACCGCGCAAGAAGCAGAGGTCGTCCACATGCCGGGCCGTGTGCGGGAACAGTTCGGAAACCCAGGTTCCCGTTTCGCCATGTTGGCGGAAGCCGAACTTTGAAGCCGTGAGCGTTCCCCCGCCGGGGGCCACTTTGCCATCGCTCTTTTGAAGCTCTGGCTTGTACTCCCAGGTATCGACCTGCGACATCGAGCCTTGCATGAACAAGAAGATGATGCGCTTGGCCTTGGTGGTGTAGAGCGGCGGCCGAGCCGCGAGCGGGCCGGGCAGCGGAGTGCCATCTTCCGCGGCGATCAGCGGGTCCGTCTTACCAAGCAGGCCGGCCAGTGCCAGCGATCCAAAGCCGGCGCCGGCATGTCGAAGAGCCTGCCGCCGAGACAGCCGACCATTACCCCACTGGGCCTGCGTGGTTGGGTTTTTCATCGCGAATCGCCTTAACAGAGTGAAAGAACGACCAGTTTGCTGGGAGGAAGGGGCAGCCGTTGGGATCGTGGGCATCGATCGTGCCCATCGACCTGGCCGCTCTGTTGTCCCCTCCAGCTATTTCAGATATCGAAACTCGGCCGAAGCCAATAACGCCTGGCAGAAGCTAACCCAGGCTGCTCTCCGCGGCGCAACCGTCGCGTCAGCAGCGATGGCAGCCTGCCGAGGCGTCCGCGTTTTGCCTGCTGTTTTGGGGGTGGAGTTCGCTTCGCCCGCAGTGGCGGTGGCTGCGGCGGGCGAGTCTCCGCTGTTTTCGTCGGCGGTATCGGTGTTGTCGCCGGTCGGCGCGCCGCGGGCGGCGAGTAGACCATCATCGGCCTGTTTCGTGCCTTCGAGAGCCGCGTGATATTCGGTGAGGTAGTTCCGGGCCCGAGCCAACTCGGCGGAGGTGGGCCAGCGGGCCATGGTGAGCTGGTAGGCCAGCTCAATTTGCCTGGTTTCATCTCGCCTGGTTTCATCGCCATCAACTTCGGCCGCCAGGCGATCGCTGAGCAATTGGGCCTGTTCGATCACGAACGGGTCGTTGAGCAAGTACAACGCTTGCGGCGCCACGGTGGTCACCTCGCGGCTGCCCGTCACCATGCCTTGCTCGGCGAAGTCGAAGGTTTGCAACGGAACCGGCGTAAGTCCTCGCAGCAGCGGCAAGTAGACGCTGCGGTGACCGCTGGCCGCCACGTAGGCTTCCAAGGTTTTCGCCTCGGCGCCGGCGCTCTGGATTTCGGAAACACGCAGGTCGGAAGCGGGCGACTTGTCCAACGGAATCCGTTGCAGCGCGCCCGAGGCCGCGAGCATGGTGTCGCGAATTTCTTCGGCCGTAAGCCGTCGCGGACTATGACGCCAGACCAGACGGTTGCCAGGGTCTTTGCCAATATTCGCCGGATCGCTAGCGGAACCCAACTGGTAGGCCCGGGTCAATGCCAGCTGGCGAACCAGGTGCTTCACCGACCAACCATCGTGCTGGAATTGCAGCGCCAGGTGATCGAGCAATTCGGGATGCGAAGGAACGTCTCCGGTGATGCCGAAGTTGTCGACCGTCCGCACCAGGCCTTCCCCGAACATATGCTTCCAGATACGATTGACCATCACCCGGGGAGTGAGCGGATTGTGCTCGCTCGTGAGCCAGGCGGCCAATTCCAATCGCCCGCTTTGCTCCGGATTGATTCCCGGCACGTCGGCGACAGGCAAGACCGAGAGAAATCCTCGCGGCACGCTCCGCCCCAACTGTTCGGCTTCGCCGCGAATGCGAATTTCGGTATCGCCAGGGCTGGCCGCGTCACGCACGCCCAAGGCGATTTCCCGTTGGGCAAGGGGGTCGGTAAGCAGTTTCCGTTCTTGCTGCAGGCGTTTGAGATTGCGATTCGCGGTGGTAATCGCTTTCTTCGTGGAATCGTTTTCGGCATTCGGCAGGGCTTGCAGCCGGGCCAGGTTAGCGCGGACCTTTTCGATGCGCTGGGTCGTTTGACGGATTTTATCGGCCAGGAAAACGCTTTCCGCCACCGGTTCCTCGGGTTCGGTTTCCAGCAACACCAGCATTTGGGTGTCGTAATAGTCGAGGCCGCTCCCTCCCATTTTGTTGCGGACGCCCGCGCAGAGGTCGGTGCTTTGCAAAATTCCCGCCAGGGCGTAGTAATCGGCCGTGGGAATGGGATCGAACTTGTGGTCGTGGCAGCGCGCGCAACTGGCGGTCAACGCCAAGAACGATCGCGAGATGGTGTCGATTTGCTCATCGATATTGTCCATCACAAACCGGACTTTGAACCGCTGGTTCACGTCCTTGACCCCCAGGGCCAAGAGGCCGGTGGCCACCTTGCGTTCGTCGCGCAGCTCGGCCGTTTCGCCGCCCAGCAGGTCGCCCGCGATTTGCTCGCGCACGAATTCGTTGTAGGGTTTGTCGCGGTTGAAGGCGCCGATCACGTAGTCGCGGTAGCGCCAGGCGTGAGGATAGGGCACGTTTCGCGATGAACCCGTGGACTCTCCATAGCGGGCCACATCGAGCCAATGCCGTCCCCAGCGTTCGCCGAAAGCGGGCGAGGCCAGCAGCCGATCCACCAGTTTTTCATAAGCGTTATGGGAATCGTCTTTCAGGAATGCCTCCATTTCGGCCGGGCTGGGCGGCAGCCCGGTCAGGTCGAAGCTCACGCGGCGGATCAAGGTCAGCCGATCCGCATCGGCAGCCGGCTGGAGACCGGCCGCTTCTAACCTGGCGAGTAAGAATCGATCGATCTCTCCCCGCGGCCAATCGCCGTTTCGCACGTTGGGCGCCGGGGTGGCGACCAGCGGTTGCCACGCCCAATGTTCCGCGCGCAGTTCGTCGTAGTCGGTGTAGCGATCGTGAATCGAGTCCGGAATTTCGACGGCTGGCCAGGCGGCGCCCGCGGCGATCCAGTGACGCAAGTCGGCGATTTCTTCCGCGGCCAGCGGCTTCTCGGGCGGCATCTTGAGCTTGGCGTGCGTTCCGCTTACGGCCTGGAGGATCAGGCTTTCCTCTGGCTTGCCGGGCCGGATGGCGGCGCCGCTGTTTCCACCCACCAGCAACCCACCCCGATCGTCCACGCGCAACCCGCCGCGGGCATTGGTGTTGGCCGAATGGCAGGTGTAACAATGACTGACGAACAGAGGGCGGATCTTTTTCTCAAAGAACTCCACCGCCTCGGGCGCAAAAGCAGGCCGAGCGTTACCCTCGTCGCCCTGGGCGGGGCCACGGAGCCACGTCAGCAAGAGCATGACAGCAAGCGAGGTTGTTCGCATGGACGCATTCCATTTGGCTGATTCAAGGGGAAAAACTTCGCATCCCTCAGCGAAACTCACGAACGACAGTATGGATTAGTCAGGCTTGATGTATCGTAAGTATCCACGCCAGCAGGGGGGACACAAGCTTTTTTGGTTTTGGCAGGGACGCAGGGGGGGCGAAGCGTGGCCGCGGATACTGAGCGGAGGATTCGATCCGCGAAGCCAGGGCGACTCTCACCCCTTGACCCGCGGAACAAGGCCCGTTCCAGCGACGTTTCCATCGCCGGTAGCACGCGGCGATTTCCTCAAAGCAAACGCCGCGCCGTTCGAAGTGCGTACGGACTTTCACTCACGGAAAGCCTTGAAATGCCGGTGGATTTTCCGTATCGCCGCGGAGCGGTTAGAAGATCGCCAACGCGGCCTCGCGCCCATTTGCAGCATATTTGCTGGAGTGATGGTGATATTTGCTGACCGGAAGGTTTCTTGCTCGTTATCATCTCTGCAAGCCGCGGAGAACTTTAATGCCTCTGCGTTCTTTTGCGGTTTACCCGCGTTAAGTGAGAACGTGCCGCGACGAATAGCCTGCCATCACGGGAGCCGGTACTGGCAGCGGCCCACTTGGTACATTACCTTCGTTGTGATTGCGGTCGGCGAATGTTGGCTGGCCTGCTAGCGGGCGCTCGCATTTGATGGTCGCCGGAACTTGGAACGGGACGCTGGCGGAAACCGCGCTCTGCGTTCCACAATTTTCCCAGAAAAAGGATGATCCACCATGACTCGATTGCTGGCCGGATTCGCCGCCGTGTTGCTGTGTGTGAGCCCTGCCTTGGCGGACGAAAAGCCGCTGAAGGATCCCCAGGCCAAAGCGAGCAAGCTCGCGGGCGAGTTCGCTTTTACCGAAGGACCCGCGGTAGATACCGACGGCAACGTGGTGTTTTCCGACATTCCCAACGACCGCATTCTGAAGTGGAGCACCAACGGCAAACTGACCACGCTCCGCGACAACAGCGGCGGCGCCAACGGGCTGTTCTTCGATACCGAAGGCAACCTGCTGGCCTGCGAGGGCAAGGCGCGCCGGGTCACGTCGATGGACACTTCCGGCAAAATCACGGTGCTGGCCGATTCGTACAAGGGGAAGAAGCTGAACAGCCCTAACGATCTGTGGATCGATCCGGTCGGCGGCGTGTACTTTACCGATCCGCGGTACGGCAACATGGACGGCATGGAGCAAGACGGCTTCCACGTGTATTACATTTCGTCCGATCGCAAGACCGTGACGCGCGTGATCGACGACCTGAAGAAACCCAACGGCGTGCTGGGCACGGCCGACGGCAAACTGCTGTACGTGGCCGATCCGGGCGATCAGAAGACGTACGTCTATCAGATTGATGGCCCCGGCAAGCTGTCGAACCGCAAGCAGTTCGCCGCGCAAGGTTCCGATGGCATGACGCTCGACGAGCGGGGTAACCTGTACCTCACCGGCGCGGGCGTGGTGGTCTACAGCCCCCAGGGCGAAAAGCTTCTGGAAATCGAGGTGCCCGAGCGACCGGCGAACTTGTGCTTTGGCGGGAAGGACAACAAGACGCTGTTCATTACGGCCCGGACGGGGTTTTATGCGGTGCCGATGCTGGTGGGAGGAGCTGGTAGCTAGTGGCTGGTAGCTGGTGGCTGGTAGCTGGTAGCTGGTGGCTGGTAGCTGGTGAATTCTGGCTAGCAACTAGCCACTAGCAACTAGCAACTAGCCACTAGCAACTAGCAACTAGCAACTAGCCACTAGCAACTAGCAACTAGCAACTAGCCACCTTTTCTCGCCAGGAAGCGCGTGAACTCTTTTGGTAGTGGCGACTCGAAGCGGAGCGGCTTGCCGGTGCGGGGGTGTTCAAACCCGAGCACTTTGGCGTGCAGTCCTAGTCGGTCGGCCGGCCAGAAGGGATGCTGCGCCATTTCGGGCCGGTAGCGTTGATCGCCCAGTACGGGAAAATTGGCCTCGGCAAAGTGGACGCGGATTTGGTTGCGGCGGCCGGTTTCCAGCCACACCTTGACCAGGGTGGCGTCGTCGAGCACGCGTTCCACGCGGTAGTGGGTAATGGCCGGTTCGCCTTCTTCATCCTCGCCCACCGAGTAGCGGTGGAGGCTCTTGGTGGTCCCCAGGCGGGTGGCGAAGGTGCCTGCCGCCGGCGTGACCGTGCCGGTCACAATGGCCGTATATTCCCGCTGCGCGCTGTGAGCCCTGAATTGCTTTTGCAGGCCGGAGGCAATGCGGCGGTTCTTGGCAAACACCAGCAAGCCAGAGGTATCGCGGTCGAGGCGATGGACCACGGCCGCTTGCTCGCGACGGCGCGCCAGGTAACGGTCGACGGCCTCGAGCAGGGTGAAGGTTTCGCCGCGATCGGTGGGAACGGTCAGCACGCCGGGGGCTTTATCCACCACTAGCAGAAAATCGTCCTCGTGCACCAGACGAAAGGCGCTGCTGGGGCGCGCTTTGGGGATTTCGCGGTAGCGCGTGTGCGGGTCGTGCCGGACCACCACCTGGGCGCCCGGTTCAACTCGGGCCGCCGAATCTTTGCAGCGCCGGCCATTCACGCTTACGGCGCCATGATCGAACAGGCCGCGGACCTCGGAACGCGATCTGCCTGTGAGCTGTTGCACAATGCGATCCAAACGCGCTTCGCTGTCGCCCTCTACCTGAGTGCTCGCTTCGACAATCGCCATGAACTCAATGTCCTACCTGTCTTGCAGATCCCCAATCGTCTGCCTCCAGCGTAACGGCTGAGTGGGTTTTCACCCATCCCCCCTTGGCCCTTGGTCTTTCGCCGAAAACCGGGCGCTGGCCAACAAGCCGGAGTGTTTGGCGCGCATGCTGTTTGTGTTGATTATCCTTGGGCATTGGGGCGGTTGCTTGACCTGGACTTCAGGGCGAAGCAATGAGCCGGGCGTTGAGCCAGTTCACGTAGTCTTGCACGTCGCCCCGTTCGCCGTAATCGACGACCAGCGTGAGCGATTCGCCGCCAGCCAGCGGCACGCGCACCGCTTGCGGCGGATCGCCGGCACGGAGCGGGGGGCTGCGATACTTGAGTTCGCGGCCCACAAAGACCAGGCAAACCGCGCTCCCCAGGTCGTCGGCCGTGGCGTCGAGGGCCACTTCGGCGGCGAATTCGGTGTAGCCCTGCCCCAGGGCGTAGGTTAACCGCGACCGGCTGTGCATGCCGAGGCCTTTGGCGTACCACTGTTCGCCCACGCGCAGGGGGCGGCCGAGCACGTTCGCGTCGGCGTGGAAGGGCCACGAAAGATTTAGGAATGGTATGTGTTTGTAGCCGGCCGGGGTGAGGTCGGAGAGGTAGGTGACGCGTCCGCCCAGCGGTTGAAGCCAGCAGAGCCTTGCCGCGCGGGCAGAGAACGAGTGCCCCCCCGCCGCAGCCTCCACTCGACCATCTTCCAGCCGGAGCGAGGTTGCCAGCAGGCGACTGCCATCGGTGAAGCCGATCCAAGCCGTCAGTTTGGTAGCATCGCCGGGCTTTTTTGGCGGGGCGTTGGTTTGAGGCGAGCGAAGGCCAATCGCGGCCACGCGGTCGAGCGGAATTGCCGGCAGATCGATGCCGCCGGTTTGGAAGGCGACCCCTTCCGCGTTCAAGCCGGCCAGGTTGCCGCGCAATACGTCGCCATTGGCCAGCAACAACCGATCCGCGTTTGGGGCATCGGCCTGAAGTTGGGCGAGCCAGCCATCGCGGAGGGCGGCGTCGGAAGGGGGGCGAAAGAGGATTCCCTGCACACGGTCCAAGCTTAGCTCAAATTCGCCGAGGGCCAGCGAGCCAAGTTCGAGGCGACTGTCTTTGACCCCCAGCACATCGGCCACGAGCAGACCGCCGCCAGTAAGCAGCACCCAGGCGCGATCGGCAGGCCGCACTCCGCGGCGGCTGGGAGGTTCCACCGGAGCACCCCACCAGGCGATGTCCGCCGCCGAAACCGTGCGTTCTTTGCCAGCCTGCTGCAGCGTGATCTGCCAATCTGGGGCGATCGAAACCAACTCGGCCGCGGAACGGTCGCCGCTGGCCGGCATGAGTTCTCGGGCGGTTGTCGGAGATTGCGCACAAACCGTGGTGGCGGCGATGCTGGCGAACAGCACGCCAATGCCAACCACGGTTCGAAACGGCGAACTCATCGAGATACCCGCATTGGCGGTTCAAAGTTCCAACGTCGTGCCCTGGGTTCCCGCCTTCGCGGGAATGACGAGGGGGTTCGCGGGAACGACAAAATTATTTTGCGTGCAGCGTAATCTGGGACGTTCTTAAATTCCTGATTTTTCCACCGCTCCCTAGCTGAACAGGTGGAAGAAATCGAGCCCGAGCACGAACATCATCAGCGAGAGAATGAACGCGAAGCCCAGGTAGGTGAAGGCCACGAACACGCGTTCGCTGACCGGTTTGCCGCGGATGCCTTCGATGAGGAGGAACAGGAAGTGTCCGCCATCGAGCACCGGGATGGGCAGTGAGTTGATCACGGCCAGGTTAGCGCTAAGCATGGCCAAAAAGATGAGGAACGCGGGGAGGCCCTGTTCGGCGGTGATGCCCGCGACACGCACGATGCTGATCGGGCCGCCGGCCGCGGTCACCGGAATTTGGCGACCTACCTTGCGGAGGAACTGCACCACCATGGTGACCGCTTCCCAGGTTTCGCGGCCGCCTAGCGCCAGGGCTTCACCAAAATCGGCCGCCTGGCGAATGCGGGTGACGTCTTTGAGGCGAAAGCCGCGAATGGTGAGGAAATACGTGTCCGAATCTTGCGGCTCCAACAGGATCGGTTTTTCTTGCCCCTTGAGCGTGAGCTCCACCTTGGTGCCGAGCGGCACGGTTTGCAGTACGTGCATGATGTACGGCCAATTGGGCTTTTCGGCGCCCAAAGGCGTGAGCTCGTCCGAAACGCGGACCTCTGGTTCTTCCCCTTCCTTGGGCTCGGGCACAATGAACCGAATGCCCACAATCTCATCGCCCTGCTTGATGGCGCCACTCTTGGCGGCAGGGCTGTCGGGCGTGAGCGAATCGACCCGATTGAGCACGCGGTAGGCCACGCCGAGAACCGACGCCGATTGGGGCGCGCCAGGCCGACGGGGCGAATCTTCCCAGGCCACATCGCGGAGCGGAACTTCGTTGATTTGCTCGATCTTGTTATTTTCGCCGACCACGGTGATATCGACCGACTTGCCGACGAGTCGCCGCAATTCCAGGGGCAGTAGAATGGGGTCGAGCGGCACCTCTTGATCGGTGCCGGAGATGGTGACGCGGGTGATCCGCTGGCCCGGCTGGAGGCCTTTTTCGGCGGCGGCGGAGTCGGGCCGAATGGCGGTGATCTCGCCCATCTTCATGACCAGCCCCAGCTGCTTCATGGGGTTGGGGGCGAGCTCCATGGTGAGTCGTTGGGGGGCGTCGGTCTTGGTTTTGCCGGCGCGCTCGACGGTGATTTGCACGCTTTGATCGGCCACGTTCACCAATTCCCGGTTCAATTCGGCATACGTGGCGACTTCTTTGCCGTTGATGGCCACAATGGTGTCGCCGCCTTGGAAAGGCGGCTCCACGGCCGCGGCGGGCGAACCGGCAATGGTGGGAGTCTTGGTGTCCAGAATGGTGGTGGCGGCGGGAGCGAGCCCAATCTCTTGCAGTTTGCCGATGAATTCGGGGTACACCTTGACCGAAAACGCTTCTTCCATACCGGGCCGCCGCACCAGCAGGTTCACGGGTTCGTTCTTGTCGGCGAAGATCACTTCGGTGCGGAGGTCTTTGACAAACCGCGGCTCGGTGATGCCGTTGACGGCGATAATGTCATCACCCACTTCCAGCGGAGGGTTGGCCATCCAGGCGGGGTCGCCCGGGGTCATGTATCCAATCACGGGCGGCGTGTATTCCACGCCCATGCTGTAGGCCCAAACCGAGACCACGAAGGCAAAGATCACGTTCATGATCACGCCGGCGGAAATGATCGCCATGCGCTTGGGCACGCTCATGGCGAGGTAGCTGCGGGGATCGTACTGGGGCGTTTCGGCCGCGAGTTCGGCCTCGGCCTTGCTTTCGATGTCTTCGCTTTCGATGTCTTCGCCGGGCTGGGCGTCTTGGGCCAGTTCGGCTTCTGTGGCCGTTTTAGCCCGCTCCATTTCTTCGCGGGCTTTGTAGGGGTTATCGTCTTGGCCGAGCATTTTGACGTATCCGCCCAGCGGGAGAATGCCGATGCCGTACTCGGTTTCGCCGAATTTCTTGCTGATTTTCAGACCGCCGATATCAAAGCCCACGAAAAACTTTTCGCACTTCACGCCGCACCATTTGGCGACGAGGAAGTGGCCCAGCTCGTGGATGAAGATGACCATGCCCAGGCCGAACACCACCATTGGCCAGATAATCCATGGCGACTCAATATTGATGGCTGCAATTAAATCGATACCCACCGCGTTACCTCCGCGCGAGCCCACCGGTCGAGCTCGAGCAACCGCTCGAGCGTGGGATGGGGCTCGAAGTTATGATGTTCCAATACTCGCCGGCAAGTGGGCACAATCTCAACAAAGGCCATCTCGCCTGCCAAAAACCCGGCGACGGCCGCTTCGTTGGCCGCATTCACCACCGCGCCGCAGGTGCCGCCCCGCGCCGCCACCTCCAGCCCTAAGCTTAAGGCCGGAAAACGGTCGGGGTCGGGTGGTTCAAATTCTAGGGTGAAAGGCCGCGACCAGTCTAGCTCAGCCGACACGCCAGCTCGCCGGCGAGGCCAATTCAATGCGTACTGGATCGGCAGCCGCATGTCGGGCGGACCCAACTGGGCAACCACCGATCCATCGACAAACTCCACAAACGAGTGCACGGTGGACTGCGGATGAATGACAACCTCGATCTGGTCGGGCCGCAAATCAAACAACCACCGGGCTTCGATAATTTCCAAGGCTTTGTTCATCATGGTGGCCGAATCGACCGTGATTTTGGCGCCCATTTCCCAGGTGGGGTGGGCCAGGGCCTGTTCCACCGTAACTTGTTTTAGCTCGCGCGGCGGGGTTTGGCGAAATGGACCCCCGCTGGCGGTGAGCACAATGCGGCGGACTTCCGCGCGCTGCCCAGCCTGCAAACACTGGAAGATCGCGCTATGTTCGCTATCGACGGGCAATATTTTCCCGCCCCGCTGCCGGGCCAGGTCCATCACCAATCCGCCGGCGACGACCAAGGTTTCTTTATTGGCCAGGGCCACGGTCTTGCCGGCATCGACGGCGGCCCAGGTGCCGAGCAAGCCTGCACTTCCTACGATGGCAGCCAGCACGACGTTCACTTCCGGCGACCGAACCAGGCGTTCCACGCCCTCGGGACCGGTCAAAACTTCCACCTGGGAGGATAATTCCGCCAGGCATGGGTCGCCGGCATGGTCGGCGCTGGTGACCACGACCCGCGGGCACTTCAATTCGTTGGCCTGCCGAACCAGCAAGCCGGTTTGCGTATGTGCGGTGAGCCCCACGGCCCTCAATTGAGGATCGGCCTGGATGACATCGAGCGCGCTGCGGCCGATGCTGCCGGTCGATCCTAGCACGGCGACATTCGTGGGCGAGTTCATGAATTCCCTGGCGGGGGGCCGGAACGACATACGCTGAAATGTATGCCGCAAAAACACGAACGGCCGGGTTTCGCCCGCTTGCTAGACAGCTTGCGGGCGGGAATGCGACCGTTCCGAAGAGACTGAATATAGCAAATAGTTTGAAGGGGGACTGCTCGATGCCGCCGGAATCTTGCTAGCGGTTCCTGCTATCCCGCGGCGGCACACGTTGTACACTTCAGCGAAGCGGCCTAGGATAAATGGTACGCCCAAAACAGGGGTGTCGCCGCGTACGGATTAGGGCGGGGGGCTGAGCCGTGCCGTTTGAGGTTGCGGTTCTTCCTTGCCCAGCGGGGTGATCGGCGCCCGGAATTTGTCAGGAGATGTGATGGAAAACCAGCCTCCCAAGAAAACCCCTCCCAAACCGAATGATCCGGTTCGCCGCTCCGTCGACCGCAAAAGCCCGCAGCCCGGCGGAAACGCCCTGTGGTATCTCATTGGCCTGGCGGTACTTACGCTCATTTTCTTTGGGTGGTTTCGCGGCAATGCCCGGGAAGACTTGGGGGGCTACGGCAAGCTGCTGGAACTGATCAAAAAGGGCGCTCCCGTAACGATGGCCGAACACGAGCCAATCGACGAGGCCGAGGGCCAAAAAGATGGCGAGCGCAATATTGAAGTGACCGTGGGCGAAGGCGCGGACGCTAAGGTTTACCGCTACTGGGGGTTATCGAACCTTAAAGTGGGGCCGAACGAAGTCACAGGCACGGTGTTCAAGCGGCAGATTCGCCCCGCGGTGGCTCGAACTCCCGGCGCCCAGGCCGACGCCCAAGACGAGCGAACCACATTCACCGTGGCCCGGATGGGCTTGGAAAACGACGCCGGCTTCTTGCTGCGGCTACTGGAAGAACACAATTTCGAGAACTTTCGCGGGGATGAAGCCCCCAGCGGCTGGCGTTACTACGCGCCCATGCTGGTCGTCACCTCGCTATTCATTCTGGTGTTTGTGCTGATGATGCGACGGCTGGGCGGGGCCGGTTCGCCCATGGCCTTTGGTCGCAGCCGTGGCAAACTTTACGCCCAAGAAGACCTGGGCGTAACGTTTGAAGACGTGGCCGGCATTGAAGAGGCCGTGGATGAGCTGCGAGAGGTTGTTGAATTCCTCAAAACGCCCGAAAAGTATCAAACCCTGGGCGGCCGCATTCCCAAGGGCGTGCTGCTGGTGGGGCCGCCGGGCACCGGCAAAACGCTGTTGGCCAAGGCCATCGCCGGCGAAGCCGGGGTGCCGTTCTTCAGCCTGTCGGGCTCGGACTTCGTGGAAATGTTTGTCGGCGTGGGCGCCGCCCGCGTGCGCGACATGTTCCAACAGGCCGAGAGCAAGGCGCCCTGCATCATTTTCATTGATGAGCTCGACGCCCTGGGCAAGACCCGCGGCACCAGCGTGGTGGGTGGTCACGATGAGCGCGAACAAACGCTCAACGCCCTGCTGGTCGAAATGGACGGCTTCGATTCCAACGCCGGCGTGATCGTGCTGGCGGCGACGAACCGGCCGGAAACACTCGATCCGGCGCTGCTGCGGCCGGGGCGGTTCGATCGGCACGTGCTGGTGGATCGGCCCGACGTCCGCGGTCGCGAAGATATTCTGCGAGTGCACGTGGAAGCCGTGAAGTTGGGCAAAGGGGTGGACCTGGCCAAAGTCGCGGGCATTACGCCCGGCTTTGTCGGCGCCGACCTGGCCAACCTGGTAAACGAAGCCGCGCTGCTGGCCGCCCGCAAGGGGAAAGAGGCCGTGAGCATGGAAGAGTTCAACGAGGGTGTGGAACGGGTGATCGCCGGCCTGGAGAAAAAGCAGCGCGTGATGCGGCAAGACGAAAAACAGCGCGTGGCGTATCACGAAGCCGGCCATGCCCTGGTGGCCTACTGTCTGCCCAATACCGACCCGGTCCACAAGGTTTCGATCATTCCCCGCGGGATCGCGGCGCTGGGGTACACGCTGCAGCGGCCGGAAGAAGATCGCTACCTGATGACGCAAGGCGAACTGGAAAGCCGCATTCAAGTACTGCTGGCCGGCACGGTCACCGAAGAGATTGTGTACGAGGACATCTCGACCGGCGCCCAGAACGACCTGGAGCGGGCCAGCGATATTGCCCGCAGTATGGTGATGGAATACGGCATGAGCCGGATGGGCCGCGTGAATTATCGCGAGAGCAACCGCAGCGCGTTTCTGGCGGGCAGTTCGTCCGACGCCAGCGGGCGGATGCACAGCGAAAAAACCATGCGCGACATCGACGACGAAGTTCGCCGGATCATCGACGAAAGCACGGCTCACGTTCGCCATATTCTAAACACGCGCAAAGCGGCGCTCGACGCGCTGGCCAACCGGCTGATCGAGCGCGAAGTGGTGGATGCCGACGAGCTGCGGGAACTGATCGACAACAACAGCCCCAGCCCACTGATCGTGCCAGGGACCGAGGCCGAGCTCAAGAAGCGCGCCACGAACGCGAGCGATACTCCCTTACGTGGGACGGAGCCGGGGCTGGCCGAGGGTGGTAATTGATTTTGCGCGGCGGAAGGCCGGGGACTTCCAGGCTGTCGAAGTTCCCGCGGTCACTTCACCAGTTTCAGTGGGCGATCGTCGGCGATCTGGCGGAATACGTCTTTCAGATCTTCTTCGTATTGCGACACGCTGGAACCCCCTGGCACGTTAAAATGCACGCCGCCGGTAATGTCGGCGATTTGCTGCATCAAGGCCGTATCGGCGCCGGCGCCAAAGCTGACGGTGACAATCGGAATCTTGGCGTCGGCGGCCCGGTACGCCTCTTGAATGGCATACGAACGGGCGTGACTTTCATTGTTGGGGCGATTGGCGATGCCGTCGGTCATGAGGACCATCATGCGAAACGCGCCCATTCGCCCATGGTGCATGATCTCCTGCCGGGCCGACTTCATGCCATCGCCGATATTGGTGAACTGATCGTAGTGCCCGGCCTGGCGTTGCCGGCTCTTGGTTTCAATGGCACTGAAGTTCTGCGTCAGCCCTTCCTCGAGCACGGCCGTGCCATCGGCCGCGGTGTAAATCGCTAGTCCCAGGCGATCGTCGGTATCTACCTCTTGCAAATAGGCCAGAAACACCGTCACTGCGTTCTTCAAAGCGGTGATGGGTTGTTGGCGCGTTTGCCAGAGGACGGGAGTCTGCGAATGCAGAGGCTGCTTTTCCAACAGGTAGTTCATGAATGTCAGATAGCCATACCGGTGCCGATAGGCACTGGGAAGCTGACTGCCGTTATTTCCTTTCACATAATCGATATAGTCGTTCCAACTGCCCGAGGGGTATGGATAGGCCACGTTGTTGAGGCCCAGCGTGCCGCGGATGGACGAGACCGTTGCGCTCGACGACAATTGTTGGTTCCACTGCATGTTGCCAAATGTCGGCGATCCCAAATCGGCATAAATTTGCTGCAGGTTGTTGAGCACGTTGTTCTGGCCCATCTTGCCGATCGAGCGCAGTTCGCTGTCGTCGTTCATCGAAGCCGAACAGTCGAGCACCAACACGATGTCGCGCGGTTGATACACCGCGATCGATTCATCGGCCAGGTCAAAATCTTCCTGACCAAAAATGCGGGCAAAGAACAGGGGCTGGTTTACATGGTCCACCCTCACGCGAATGGCCGAGGGAAGTTGATTGCTAACCGAGAAACTGCGGTTATTCAGATCCCAATGTCCCAGCTCAATGTTCACGTTGTCCAAATCGACCGCGCGGCTGCCGACCGGATTGCGGCCCAAAAAATCGTGCACGCGAGCGATCGCCGCCTCGGGTCCTTCCACCAGGGCGCCGGCTCCCGCCAGGGCTCCGGCATCGGTCGATCGTTTGAGTTCGGTGCGAACCGAAGCGATATAGCCCACGTCGACCCCCAGGGCGACAAATCCAACCATGACCACCATCATGATCGTGAGCAACACGGCGACCGACGCTTTACGGCCGGCCCATCGCGACGGCGTCTTGCCGGTCCTGGAACGACCGCGACCAGAGCAGGAACCAGCGCGCATAATTGCACCTCAAAAGTCTGGGAGAAGAGTAAGAGCCTGGCTGTGTGAGCCCACTGGTACGCGACCTGACCCACACGACCTAACGGGGGCGTAACGAGGAGGATGCTGGGCGCTGTGAAGGGGGAACGCTGACGTGCCCTGGAATAAACTCGCTCAACTCGAGCTTGCCCAACCTCGAATAGATCGTTGGCCTCGTCAAAAACCCGCGGGAACCGGCCCGGCAACCGAGAACTCGCCGCTATGCAAACCATAGCTCAAAAAATTAGACCAACGAAAAAAATGATGATTTTGATAGAATAACTACCATCCATCAACTCCGCCGAATCGTTCGTTGCCGTTTGCCATGTCTACTTTCTCAGCTCGTTTACGCGGCGATGCCCGGCCGCTGCTGCTCGACGGCGCGACCGGCACGGAGCTTAATCGTCGCGGCGTCGACACCGCCATGCCGCTATGGTCTGCCGCCGCCATCGATACCGCGCCGTTGGTTATCGCGGCCATTCATGCCGACTATGTGGCGGCGGGGGCCGAGGTGATTACCGCCAATACCTTTCGCACGCATGCCCGCAATTTGCGGGCGGCCGGCCTGGAGTCGCAAGCCGGGCGGCTGACGGCCCTCGCCGTGGAACTGGCTCGATCGGCGGCGGCCGGCGCCGAGCACCCGGTCTGGATTGCGGGTTCCACGGCTCCGCTCGAGGACTGCTATTCGCCAGAGCTTACCCCCGACGCCGCCGCCTTGAATGCGGAGCACCAGCAGCATGCCGAGAACCTGGCCGAGGCGGGCGTGGACCTCATCCTGGTGGAGACTCAGCCCACGGTTGCCGAAGCCGTCGCGGCCAGCCAGGCGGCCGCCGGCACCGGATTGCCGCTGTTGGTGAGCTTTGTCACCGGGCTCGACGGCAAGCTGCTTTCGGGCGAATCACTTTCTCAGGCCGTGGCGGCGGTGGTTGGCTTTGAACCGGTCGGCATCCTCGTCAACTGTTGCCCTGCATCTCGGGTTTCCGGCATGCTCTCCGAACTCATGTCTGCCGCGGGCGTCATTCCCTGTGGGGCATATGCCAACATTGGCGAGCCCGATCCCCTTCAGGGTTGGAAAAGCACTTCCGCCGCGGATCCCACCCTCTATGCCCAGCTGGCCCAGACCTGGATCGACGAAGGGGCACGTATGATTGGCGGCTGCTGTGGAACCACGCCTGCTCACATTGCAGCGTTGCACGACCTGCGGTAGAACGCGAGAGAGGCTTCGGCTGGACGATGATAAGGAGCGTGAATCGATAGCGTCGTGTGGAAGTTGACTTGGTTTGGCGGCAACGCGGGAATTACCACAGTGTCAGAATCATCTAGCGAACCTATTACCGCTTTTTTTGTGTATGGCACACTCCAAACGGGAGAGTGCCGCGCGCGGTGCTGGCCGCATCCGGCCGTCTCGATCGAAGACGCCACCATCGTGGGTCAGCTACACAACCTGGGGCCTTACCCGGCGCTGGTCGAGGGCAACCATGAAATCGCCGGCGAGCTCTGGCGGCTCGCGCCCGAGCATCTGCCGCGCACGTTAGAAGTTCTCGACGCCGTGGAGGCCGCGGCTGGCGAAGGCAAGTTATATGAACGCAGGATTGTTCACTGCCGGTTATCGAGAACGGAGAACCAGGCCGCGGCGGTTGCGGCTTACGCGTATTTCTATGCACGGCCGGCGCGGCTCGCCAAGACGCCGGTGATTGTCGCCAGCGCCGATGGCCGCTGCTATTGGAAGCACGTGGCCCATCGTCCCACCACCATGGAAGACTATTGATCGCTGCGCTCCAAATGTCCTACGCTGCGGACTAAGAGCCCACGAATCCAGGCTCCCGATGGTCGCCTTCCAGACATCGGCGGCGCAACCGTCAATAAGCAACGGCAGTCCTATGGCTATCACAATTGGAAACTGGGAACTACAAACGGTGAGCGGCGGGCGCTTCGCGCTCGATGGCGGCGCCATGTTTGGCGTCGTGCCCAAGCCGCTTTGGCAGCGCATCACCCCTGCCGACGACCGCAACCGCATTCAATTGGGCACGAACTGCGTGCTGGCCCGCAATGGCGATCATACGCTGCTCATCGATACCGGCTATGGCGGCAAGCTGAGCGAGAAGGAGCTGGAGATCTACGCGGCCGAGCCAGGTTTTCCGCTCATTGAGAACCTGGCGGCTCTTGGTATTGCGCCCGCCGATATCGATTTCGTCGTCTTCAGCCATTTGCATTTTGACCACGCTGGAGGCGGCACGCGGCGAACCGCTGACGGCGCCCTGGCGCCCACCTTTCCGCAAGCTACCTATGTAGCTCAGGGGCGAGAATGGAACGACGCCACCAGCAATGCCGAGGAGCTGCGCGGCAGCTACCCGCTAGAAAACTTGCTCCCGCTGAGCGAAGCCGGCCAACTGCGGTTGATCAGCGGCGAAGAAGAAATTGTGCCGGGCCTAACCTCGCTCGTCACCGGAGGGCATACGGCCGGCCATCAGGCGCTGGCCTTTCGTTCCGGCGGAGCGACGGCGGCCTACCTGGGCGATCTTTGCCCCACCAGGGCCCATCTTCCCCGCCTGTGGTGCATGGCCTACGACGTTTATCCCCTGGATACCCGCCGCCGCAAACCGGAGGTGCTGGCCAAGGCGGTGGCTGAAAATTGGATTGTGCTTTGGGACCACGATCCCGGCACGCCGGCTTCGAGAATCATCGCCGACCCGCGGCGCGACTTTCAGGCGATCGAGGTCTGACAGTCAGAGCCGAACCGCGTTTTTAGTCATGAACGGGAATGGCAATAATCAAGCCGGCGGTGCGGCTCTCCGTGGTCTTCCGGTCGGGCACATGACACTTCAAACAATGGCTGCCAAGCGTGATCGCGCCAGCGCGACGAAAGATGCCGGCCTCCGTGCGCGCGAATTCCGACTTCCCTGCTTTGAGCGCTGCAACGGCATCGCGTTCGAATGCGTTCCGAGGTTGGTGATCGGTATTCATGGCCTGGCCCTCCACGGCCAGCCACCGTAACGACACGTGCTGATCTTCCTTGAGTTCGGAGAAGACGCTGAGGAGCGTGGCGGCCGGCAGGGCCAGCCCTTCATCTTCTCGATAGTACTGGTGATGCACCACTTGCAGCGTGGAATGCATGGCCGCGTGCAGCAGTTTTGCCTGTTGTTGAGCTTGTTCGCGCGAGACTCGTGGAACCGCGGCGCCGGCCAGCGTTGTGTCGGCTTGCTCCTCTTCCGCGCCAGAAGGCTGCTCCCCCGCAACCATTCGTCCGGCGAGGGGAACCAGCATGGCGAGCGCCATGGCCGTCAGGATAAAGGGCGTCCACATAGGACCCCATGAAGAATAACTTTCGGGCATAGTCGCCTTTCGCTCCGCGAAAGGCTTTGCTTTCGCGGAGCGAAAGCCGACTTTGTTTTTCGTGCAATCCATAGCGCGGCTTGCCTTGGGGTAGGCATGGTTCATCATGGCCTCATTCCGTTGGAATATTACAATGGTCAATCGAAGTATTGTCTTTCGGGCGACGACGGCCAGGCGGCCATCGAAGGATAACTTCCCGATTCATCAAACATGATCCGGGCTTCGCGACCGGTTATGATTCCCCAGCCCAGCGTTATTCAGATTTTTCGGGTTTCTTCTCCAGAGGCAAGCTGATGATCAATCCGGCAAATTTGGGCGCCGTGGAAGATGCCTTGAAAAAACCTTGATGGCAACTGACACAGCCTGAGGACAATGGAATGGCGCCAGCGCGACGGTAGAATCCCTCGTCAACGGTTTCCACGGCCGCCTTGCCGCCGGCGATTTCTTTGGCGGCCTGCTTCTCGAAATCGTTCTTCGGTTTGTGATCCAGGCTCATCGGCTCCAAATTGACCGAGATCCAGCGCGCCTCAACCCCGCTCGACTTCTTCATGTCGGCGAAGATATCCTCCATCGCTCGGGCGGGCACGGTGGTTCGATCGCCGTGAAAATATCGATGGTGCATCACTTCAAGCGTTGAGGCGTAGATGTCGTGCATCAGCTTCGCCTGTTCGCGCGCGGAGTCCAACTTTGTATCGTTCTTCACCGCGTTTGCTTCGAGCACGGCGGCGCGGGCTGGCGGCTCGGGTTGGCCCTTTGGCTCCGAGCTAGCGTTGGGCTCCGCGGAATAAGCCAGCGCTACCCACAAACCACTCGTGGCTAGCGCGGCCAATGTCGCTGAGGTTATCCATCGTGCATTCATACTAAAATCCCTGTGTTGGCGCGGTTGTCTGGTCAATCATCGTTGCATGAATATTCGCCCAATCTTCAGCATTGAGTTTTCGTGGGCGTTGGCATGTTCACGGCCGCCGTCGAGAGGACATCTCACCTGCGCAGCACGTCGCACAGTGGCACGATTTCGCTGGTCGAGCGTAATAGTTGCCCTAGCGTCACGCCGGCAAAAGCTTTCTCCGTGGCCTCGTAAGCTCGATCGAGTTCTTGATGGAGGGGGCAAAGTCGCGTGTGCGAGGGCAAGCCCAGAGGGCAATGACGGATTCGCTCCAGCGGTGAAACGGCATTCACCACGTCGAGTATCGAAATATCGTCGGCGTTTAAGGCCAGCACGTATCCGCCGCCAGGACCCGAGCGCGAATGAACCAGCCCCGCCTTTCCTAAATCCTGGAGCACTTTGTGGAGATAACGCCGTGGCACTTTGGTGTGCTCGGAGAGGTAATCCGCTGAGTGCGATTGGTCAGGCTCGCCCGCCAGGCAAGCGATGGTGCGTAATGCGTATTCGGCCGTCTTGGACAGCATGTTCAAACCCTTGCCGTGAATTAGAGCTTGAATTCTACACATTAAGGTGTAGGATGCAAGCGTGATTCGGAATTGCCGCCATTTGCCGGCCTGGCAACCTGAATCCGCCACTCCCCGGTTGCCTGCCTACTCGAGGACGCATCATGCGGTTTGCCTGGACTTTCCCGCACGGCCATTGGCTGTGTCTGGTTTTCTCGCTGTCTTATTCGGTGGCCATCCACGCTCGTGCCGCCGATGAGTTCGATCAGCCGCCGATCAGCTATCGAGAGCACGCGCCAGAGAATCGCGTCTCACGGTTATTAACGGCCCTGGAGCAAGGCAAGCTCAAGTTGGACCATGACGAAACGCGGGGCTATCTGCCGGCCTTGTTGGCGGCCCTTGAGATTCCCGTCGAATCGCAAATGTTGGTGTTTTCCAAAACCAGCCTGCAGCTTCGCCGCATCACGCCCCGGGCGCCCCGCGCAATCTATTTCAACGACGACGTCTATCTCGGCTATTGTCAGAATGGCGACGTGCTGGAGATTTCTGCCGCCGATCCACAGCTAGGAGCCGTGTTCTATACATTGGATCAGCAGCCGCGCGAACAACCTCGCCTTGAAAGGCAAGTCGATGGCTGCCTGATTTGCCATGCTTCATCACGCACGGAAAACATTCCCGGCCATGTGGTGCGATCGCTGTTCGTCGATCTGGCGGGTCAGCCGATCTTTTCGGCCGGTAGCCAATCGGTGGACCATACCACCCCCATTGATAAGCGTTGGGGAGGCTGGTATGTGACCGGCAAGCACGGCGACCAAAAGCACTTGGGAAATCTTGCCGTGCCCCGGAATACGTCCCCCCGCGACATCGACAACGCCCCAGGCCAGAACGTGCTGAAGCTGGACGATCGATTCGACGTGGACCATTACCTCTCGCCGCACAGCGATATCGTGGCCTTGATGGTTTTCGAACATCAAACGCTGGTTCACAATCGCATTACCCAGGCCAACTTCGCGGCGCGGCAGGCAATACATTACGAGCAGGCGTTCAATCAGGCCGTGGGCGATCTTCCCAACTCCCGCCTCGAGAGCACCACCCGCCGCATTCAGAATGCCGGCGACGATCTTGTGGAAGCCTTGCTGCTGGTGGACGAAGCACCGCTTTCCGCTCCCTTCTCCGGTACTTCAGGCTTTGCTGAAAAATTTGCCCAGCAGGGGCCTCGCGACGCTCAAAACCGCTCCCTCCGAGATCTCGACATCACACGCCGGCTATTCAAGTATCCTTGCAGCTATTTGATCTACTCGCCTGCCTTTGAAGGGCTGCCCTCCGAAACAAAAAACTATGTGTGGCGGCAACTCTGGGAGATCCTTTCGGCCGATTCACCGCCCGAAAAATTCGGGCACCTTACGACCGCCGACCGGAAGGCCATCCTCGAGATTCTGGCCGCGACCAAGAGCGGACTGCCCGACTATTGGCAGGTGGCGGAGCAACCAGTGGAAGCTCCGGCTCCGTGAGGGTGATGGTCGATCCTTGGGCGCTGCTCGCTGGCAACGGTTGGTTCGTGGGCAGCACGATCAGGCTCCGCTGGGTTCCACTCGCTTGACACTCCAGTTACGTGGCCCGATATTGCGGGGGTGCCTTCCCCCACCCGGATTTGCCTCGACGGATTACGCGGAGAACGTCGCCAACGTGAACGACTTCGAATACGCTGCCGCAACCACCGTTGAAGAGGCCGTGAGCCTGCTCTCGGCCCGAGGCCAGGCTGCCCGCATTTTGGCCGGTGGAACCGACATGATCGTGCAACTTCGCGAAGGCTTGCGAACGGCCGACCTGCTGGTCGACGTGAAGAAGATTCCGGAACTGACCGCCCTGGAGTTCAGCCCCGAAGGCGGACTATTGCTCGGCGCGGCGACGCCCTGTTATCGCATTTATGGCGACGAGCGGTTGCAACAGGCGTACCCGGCCCTGTGCGACGCCACCCGGATTATTGGCGGTTGGCAGATTCAAAGCCGCGCCAGCGTGGGGGGCAACCTTTGCAACTCGTCGCCCGCGGCCGACACGATTCCGGCCCTGATCGCGCTGCGGGCGGTTTGCCAGATTGCCGGACCCGATGGTCTTCGCGAGTTGCCCGTGCAAGAGTTTTGCACTGCCCCCGGTCGCAATGTGCTGGCTCGCGGCGAGTTTCTGGTGTCGCTCAAACTGCCGGCCCCGCTGGCCCGCTCCGGTTCGCATTATCTGCGGCACATTCCGCGTAACGAAATGGATATCGCCGTGGTTGGCGCCGGCGCCTGGCTGGCGCTCGACAGTTCGGGAAAGATCAGCCATGCTCGCGTGGCACTCTCGGCCGTGGCGCCCACGCCCAAGTTCGCCCAAGCCGCCAGTGAATACCTGGTGGGCAAAGCTCCCGGCGAGGAGGACTTCCGAAAAGCCGGGGACCTGGCCAGGCAAGTGGCCTCGCCCATTACCGATATGCGAGGCCCGGCCGAGTACCGCATGCACCTGGCGGGCGTGATCGTTCGCCGCGCGCTCACCAAGGCCGCCGAGCGAGCTGCTCAAGCATAAACCCCAACGCGCCTGCCCCACCCGATGCTGGGCAACCACATACTCCGTCACAACTTGCTCCGCCACGAACACGCTCGCGCAACTCACCCCTCCCCCCCACGAACGAACCGCCACCATGGGCCAAAAAACTCACGTTACCACCACCATCAATGGCGAGGCGGTGGAGTTTCTGTGCGAAGCTCGCCAAAGCCTGTTGGAAGTGCTGCGGGATAACCTCCGCCTGACCGGCGCCAAGGAAGGCTGCAACAACGGCAATTGCGGGGCCTGCACGGTGCTGCTCAATGGCTTGCCCGTCGATAGCTGCCTGGTTTTGGCCGTGGAAGCCGAGGGGGCCGAGCTGCAAACGGTGGAAGGCCTGGCGCGAGGCGGCCATTTGCACCCGCTGCAACAGTGCTTTCTGGAAGACGCCGCGCTGCAGTGCGGCATTTGCACGCCGGGCTTCTTGATGACCGCCAAGGCTTTGCTAGATAAGAACCCCAACCCCACCGAGCACGACATCCGCTTTGAACTGGCCGGCAACATTTGCCGTTGCACCGGGTATGATAAGATTGTGCGGGCGGTGCAAGATGCGGCTAAGGCCATGGCCGAAAGCCGTCTGGCCTCGACCTCGGCGCAGTAAGCATTCCGACTCATTGCCGAGCTTAGCCTCCCTGACCTCCGACCATCGCAAGATTGCACCATGGCTACGATCGACCAACCGAAAACGGACGCTGCCCCCGCCCCGCGGTACAAAGTGCTCGGCACGCGGCCCATTCGCCACGACGGCGCCGATAAAGTCACGGGCCGCGCCGTCTACACGGCCGATCTCCAACTGACCGGCATGGTGCATGGGCGTATTCTTCGCAGCCCGCACCCGCATGCGCGGATCAAGTCCATCGATACTTCGGCCGCGAAGAACATGCCCGGCGTGATTGCGGTCTGCACGGCGCGCGACTTCCCCGATATTTCTGACAAGATTGCCGAGCTGGGCGAGGGGGCCGTGAACCTGGCGCATCTGGCAGGCAATGTGCTCGCCAAGGATAAGGTGCTCTACAAGGGCCATGCCGTGGCGGCCGTGGCGGCCAAGAGCGTTCACCAGGCCGACGAAGCGCTCAAGCACATCAAGGTGGAGTACGAGCCGCTGCCGCACGTCACCTGGGTGCTCGACGCCATGGCCGAGAACGCCCCCCTGCTGCACGACAACGTGTACACCGAAGAGCTCGGTGGCAACCGCGGAACCCGGCCGAGCAATATCGCCAAGCACTTGCACTTTGAGCAGGGCAACGTCGAACAAGGTTTCGCCCAGGCCGATCTGGTCATTGAGCGCGAGTTCCGTACCGAAACCGTTCACCAGGGCTACATCGAGCCGCACGTGTCGGTCGCCCATTGGAACCAGGACAATCACATCACCATTTGGACGGCCACCCAGGGCTCGTTCACCTGCCGCCAGCAAACGGCCGAGTTGCTGCAGATTCCGGTCTCCGATGTCACGGTGGTTCCCTGCGAAATCGGCGGCGGCTTTGGCGGCAAGATCGCCGTGTATCTGGAGCCCATTGCCGCCATGCTGAGCCGCATGACAGGCAAGCCGGTCAAGATGGTGATGAACCGTGCGGACGTGTTCGAAGGCACCGGCCCCACGCCAGGCTCCTTTATTCGCGTGAAGCTGGGCGCCACCCAGGCCGGCAAGCTGGTCGCCGGTGAAGCCTGGCTGGCCTACGATGCCGGCGCCTTTCCCGGCGGCGTGATCGGCCCGGGCTGCATGTGCGTGTTCAGTTGTTACAACATCGCCAATGCCCGCGTGGATGGCTACGATGTTTGCCTGAATAAGCCCAAGACTCAGGCTTACCGCGCCCCCGGCGCGACCCAGGCCGCGTTTGCCTGCGAAACCGTGGTGGACGAACTGGCCGAGCAACTCGGCATCGACCCCATCGAGTTCCGCCTGAAGAACGCCGCCAAAGAAGGCACGCGCCGCGTCGATGGCCCCGTTTACCCGCGGGTAGGCTTCATTGAAACGCTGGAAGCCGCCAAGAACAGCGACCACTACCAGACCCCGCTGACCGGCCCCAATCGGGGGCGCGGCATTGCCTCGGGCTTTTGGTTCAATGTCGGTTTAAAGAGCGCGGCCACCGCCAGCGTGAACCCCGATGGCACGGTCACCCTGGTCGAGGGCTCCACCGATATCGGCGGCTCGCGCACCAGCATTGCCATGCAGTTGGCCGAGACGCTGGGCATTGCCGCCGAAGACGTTCACCCCCGCGTGGAAGACACCGACGGCATTGGCTACACCGACGTGACCGGCGGCAGTCGCGTCACCTATGCCACCGGCCTGGCCGCCTACCGGTGCGGCCTCGACATCATTGCCCAAATGAAAGAACAGGCCGCGCTGCTGTGGGAGTGCGAGGCCGACCAGGTGGAGTTCGATGCGGGCGTGTTCACGGCCCCCGGCCAGCAGGCAACCTTCAAAGTGCTGGCCAGAAAGCTGGAATCCATCAGCGCGGGCATTGTGGGCCGCGCCAGTGTCGATGGCGGCGGAGCCACCAACGGCTTTGGCACCCATATCGCCGATGTGGAGGTGGATCCCGAGACTGGCAAGGTTACCGTCCTGCGTTACACCGCCGTTCAAGATGCCGGCAAAGCCATTCACCCCAGCTATGTCGAAGGGCAAATGCAAGGCGGCTCCGCGCAGGGCATTGGCTGGGCTCTCAACGAAGAATACTTCTACGACGCCGCCGGCGGCATGCGCAACGCCAGCATGCTCGATTACCGCATGCCAACCGCGCTCGACTTGCCGATGATCGAAACCATCATTGTGGAAGTCCCCAACCCCAAGCACCCCTACGGCGTGCGCGGGGTGGGCGAAACGCCCATCGTCGCTCCGCCCGCCACCATTGCCAACGCGATTTACCACGCCGTGGGCCTGCGAATGCGCGAACTGCCCATGCAGCCGCACAAGGTTTGCATGGCCTTATTGGCGAGAGACGCCCAGTAAAGCCCACGCTGCATGTTTAGCTGCCAGCGAACAAATCGGGTGGCTGGAACCGACGAGACACCCACCTTGACCGAACTCGACCAGTACGACTACGACCTGCCCAAGCAACTCATCGCGCAGCATCCGCTCCAGGTTCGCTCCGATGCCCGCTTGCTCGTCGTGCGCCGCGAGTCGGGCAGCCTCGAGCATCACCATGTTCGTCATCTGCCCGAAATTCTCGCGCCGCGCGATACGTTGGTTGTGAACAACACCCGCGTGCTGCCTGCTCGATTGGTGGGGCTTCGCACGCAAACGGGCGGACGGTGGGAAGGCTTGTTCCTTTCGGCGCAGCCCGAGGGGACCTGGAAGATCCTCGGCAAGACGCGCGGCCGACTCTCTCCGGGCGAGACCATTACCTTGCTCGATCGCCAGGGCCGCGAGGCGGGCGAGTTGGTGCTGCTGGCCCGGCTGAATAACGGGGTGTGGGGAGTGCGGCCCCCCTTGGGTATCGAGACCGAAAGCTATCTGACGCAAGTCGGCCGCATCCCGCTGCCTCCCTACATTCGCGGCGGCGAAATGGAAGAGGCCGACCTGCGGCGATACCAGACCGTTTACGCGAAAGAGCCGGGCTCCGTGGCAGCCCCCACCGCGGGGTTGCATTTCACGCCGCAATTACTCGACGAATGCCGCAAGGCGAAGATCGGGCTGGAGCACGTCACCTTGCACGTGGGGCTGGACACCTTTCGCCCCATTCAAACCGACTCGCTCGCCGAGCACCCCATGCATAGCGAGTGGGGCGAGCTGGTTGGCGATGCGGCTGAACGACTGAATTCGGCCCGAATGGCCGGGGGGCGGATCGTGGCCGTGGGCACCACCTCGGTGCGCGTGCTGGAAACAGCCGCGGCCGCGGGGCAGCTCGCGGCCTGGAGTGGGTTCACCGAACTGTTTATCCGGCCAGGCCACGCGTTCCGCGGCGTGGATGCGCTGCTCACCAACTTTCACCTGCCGCGCACCACGCTGCTGGTGCTCGTTAGCACCTTTGCCGGCGCCGACCTGATCCGCCGCGCCTACGCCGAAGCGGTGCGCGAAGAGTATCGGTTTTATAGCTATGGCGACGCGATGCTGATTTTGTGAGGGAGGGGCTGGTGGGTGGGGACTGGGGGCTAATAGTTATCGACGGCCACGATCCTGCATCAACCGAAAACCGAAAAAGCTCCTCCATTCACTGGCGACCTGCGACTAACAACTAATCCCCATCCCCTATCCCCCATTCCCTATCCCATGCTTCCCAACGAACACGTGCTTGTCGTCCCCACCGCCGCCTTCCATGCGCTGGGCCATTTTCAAGGGTTCTGTGGCGAGACCGATCGCTATTTGACCGGCCTGCTCACGCCTGAGTTGGTGAGTTACCAGCCCCGGGCGGCCATGGAAGAAGATCCAGGCTTCAAGCAGTTCATTCCCTACGTGGTGTTTCGCCACCGCGATGCCGACGGCATAACGCATCTATTTCAATACACTCGCGGCGGAGGCCAAGGCGAGAAGCGGCTGCACGCCAAACGCAGCATCGGCATCGGAGGGCATATTTCTTCGACCGACGCCGCCACGCCCTCGGCCGACCCCTACCGCGAAGGCTTGCTCCGCGAGCTCTCCGAAGAGGTGACGATTGGCACCGCCTTCACCGAAACCTGCGCCGGCCTGATCAACGATGACCTGACCGAAGTCGGCCGAGTCCACCTGGGCGTGGTCCACCTGTTCGATGTGGAAACCACGGATGTGCGGCCCCTGGAAGAAGACATCCTCGACGCGGGCTTTGTGCCAGTAAAAGATCTGCTGGACGATTTGGACCGCTTTGAAACATGGTCGCAGATTTGCTTGAAGGCGCTCTTCGCGTAAGCGCTATGGCATCATTCGCCAGCCGGGCAACGCCGCGCTTCGAAGAATCTATGGAAAGGTGTGCATGAGCCAACTGTTGTTGTTCACGTTATTGTTCCTCTTTGGCGTTTCGGTCGGCACGCTGAGCGGGCTATTGGGCATCGGCGGCGGGATCGTGCTGGTGCCGGGCCTGATGTACCTGTTCCAGTTCACGCAGCAAGAAGCGCAAGGAACCAGCCTGGCGGTGATGATTCCGCCGATTGGCCTGTTCGCCGCCGTGGTGTACTACCAGCAGGGACACGTAAAGTTGCCCGTGGTGGGATTCGTGGCTTTGGGGTTCGTGGTTGGCGCCTATCTGGGCGCCCGCATGCTTCCGGTGGTTAAGCAATTCACGCTGCAAGTTTGCTTTGGGGCATTGCTGCTATATGTGGGCTTTATGTTCGTGTTCGCGCCCGTGGTAGGCCAGCGCAAGGCGGCCTTGCCGGCCGGCATCGCCACGCTTGTCTCAGGCATTTTCGCTTGGGCATTCCATCGCAAGGCCAAACGCAAACCTCGCGGCGCCGTTCCTGGCGAAGACATCGATTACCATATCTAGCTCAGGCTGGGGTGGGTCGCGCGGGCGGTCGTTGCGGAGCGGGGCAGCAGTTTTCCGGGCACACATCGTGGCAAGGTCCGCGCTCGCCCAGGCATTGCCGATCGGCCCCGGCCTGTCGCTCGAGGATCAATTCGCGAATCATCCGCACAAACCGCGGGTGCGTGCCCACGGTGCCGGCCCGCTGCATATTCAGGCCGATTTCCTGGCAAACGTGCCGCGCTTCGGTATCCAGGTCGTAGATGACTTCCATGTGGTCGGAAATAAACCCGATCGGCACGACAACGATATCGGTGCAGCCGGCCGCGGCCCGCTGGCGGAAATAATCGCAAATGTCGGGCTCGAGCCACGGCTGCGCGGGGGGGCCGCTACGGCTTTGATAGACCAGGGTCGCGTCGTTCGTTCCCAACTCGGCCGACACGAGCCGGCAGGCCTCGTGCAGTTGCGCTTCGTAATCGCACTGCTGGGCCATCGGCAGCGGAATGCTGTGGGCCGTGTAGACCACTTCGGCCTGGGGGCGGCGATCCGCGGGGATTTTGGCCAGGGCGTCGCGAACGCGCTCGGCCATGGGCAAAATGTAGCCGGGATGGTTGTAGAACACGCGGAGTTTATCGATCCGCGGCGCGTTGGCACCCACTTCAGCCTGGGCCTTGAGAATGTTCTCGCGATATTGGCGGCAGCCTGAGTAAGAACTGAAGGCCGAGGTAACAAATGCCAACGCGCGATGAATGCCGTCGGCGGCCATTTGGCGAAGGGTATCGGCGAGATACGGCTCCCAGTTGCGATTGCCCCAGTAAATGGGCAGGCGGGGGCCATGCTGCCGCAATTCGGCCTCGAGCGCGCGAATTAGAGTTCGATTCTGACCGTTGATGGGGCTGACACCGCCAAACAATTCGTAATGGTGGGCTACTTCCAGTAATCGCTCGCGAGGCACATTGCGGCCGCGAAGCACGTTTTCCAGGAAGGGAATGACGTCTGCCGGCCCTTCCGGCCCGCCGAACGAAACTAACAGCAACGCATCGTACGGGGCGGGCGGCATGGCGAGATCAGGACGGAAAACTTGGATGGTGGGGGCTGGAGGATTGCATCCTCGGCAGTCAACGGAAACCGGCCAGCGATGGAAGCCCGCCAATAAAAAACGGGCTCCCGAAGGAACCCGAATTCGGCAAGTGACCCCGACGGGATTTGAACCCGTGTTGCAGGCGTGAAAGGCCTGTGTCCTAGACCTGGCTAGACGACGGGGCCAACGTTGGCGAATTCGACACTCGCTGTATAACGCCCTGACGACTAGGTCGTCAAGGGTTGAACTGAGCAATGCGAAAAAGATCGTCGCCTGCCCCCGAAAAATCGAGTGCGATTTTTTCAGAGTGACAAGAAATACAATAGATTCAGGGTGAACGCAAGCGCCTATGGCGATTACGACGATTCCGTGGTGGAACTGTCTTCCGCCGACGCGCTCTCATTGTTGCGTTGGATCGCTTC
>CAYUMU010000039.1:47039-55859 GCA_964445985.1 uncultured Pirellulales bacterium
GGCGTGAAAGGCCTGTGTCCTAGACCTGGCTAGACGACGGGGCCGGGAAGCGCGGGCATTGCGGCTCGCACTTTTGCTTTTTTAGTCGGCTAGCGCGGATTCGTCAACCCGGTACGCAACGCAATACGGGGTTGAATCGATAGAGCTACGACAAGCGCGGGGGGCGGAGTGAAGCTTCGACGAGTAATACCGATCGCCAAGGGTAGGACGGTGAATGCGATCAGCGGAGGGAGCGAACAGCAAAAGGGGCAATTAGGTCCCGTCGCCAACGGTATCCGCTTCCTTCGGTCCTTCCTCGGTCGGCTTCAATTCGGCCCGCATAATGGCATCGTAAACTTCGCGACGATGCACCGGCACTTCCTTGGGGGCTTCCACCCCGAGACGCACCTTATCGCCGCGAATTTCAACAACCACGATCGTAATATCGTTGTTGATGACGATGCTCTCGTTCTTCTTGCGAGACAGAACTAACATTGGCCCATTCCTTCCTATAGCAGTTTCCCTACCACCGGGCTACTTTCGCGCCCCATCGTACATCCGAGGGGGGGTTCAACGCCGGCCGCCACTTGGGCTCAGGGGAACACCCCGCCGAGCTCCTGCAAAAGCCTCCGTACCTAGCTGGTTATTCCTCATCCACTCTACGTGCTGGTTTGTGCGAGTCAAGGAAACCTGCTATGGCCAACAAGTTTTTCACCCACCTTTTATGTGAGTTTGGCACACAATTCGTTACCGCGGGCCCACTCCGCGTAAACGGCAATTCGACCGTTTGTTGGATCGGCCGGGGACTGAATGTCGTAAGTAACGAACTAGAAATGTGTTACGAATCGTGGCCGTGGCCCAGGTTGGACGGCAACCCTTGGATAAAATCTCAAGCCTGGGGGCTTTAGGATGAATGGGTCAGGCAAATCATCCCGTTTCGGCTGCGCAGAATTTGCGGCGCACGAACCTAGACACCCCCGCGTGATGGGGAAATGAGACGCGGGGGGGTTGAACTTGGCCGGTCGTAGTGGATTCGCAGGCCCAGGCGGGGGAGCCGCTAACCGGTGGGAGCCGGATGGAACGCGCCGCGGGTGGAGCTATCGAAAGCGGAGGTCGGGTACTTGTTCGCCGTCATTTTCGCTGCCGGCGCGCGTGAACATGGCTTTGAAAGCTTCGGCATCGATCCCGGGAGCGATGGTGCGAATGGAACCATCGGCCATGCCCACGGTCAGGCCATTGACGTTTTCGTCTTCGAACAATCCTTTGCGGGGGGTCTCGGGATCGAACTCCCAATCTTCGGGCTTCGTCCAGTCCACGGCGCTTTCGGCGGGCAGTTCCAGCAACAAGATGGTGTTCGAAGTGCCATCGGCAATGGATTGAATGGAAGTGCCGAGGCCGCGGCGGTCGCTGGGGAAGACGGTGCTGTCGCCGACAGGCACCACGATCCGCGTCTTGCCTGTCAACTGCCCATTCTCGTCGGCGAGACGCCCATAGACCGCGGGAATTTTGGCGACGAGCTTTTTGTTGTGCTCGCTATCCCAAGGTTCGTCGAGGTGGAACTGGTTGTAGAGGTCTTGCTCGTCTAAGTAGGGGAGCAAATGGACGCGCCAACTTAGCAGCGGCTTGCCATCGGCATCGCGACTGGCCGGCGCGGGAAAGCGACGTTGGCCGTCGTGGTAGTTATGCATGCCGACGGCGATTTGCTTGAGATGGTTCGATGGCCCAACGTCGGCCACCATGACGGCCGCGTGGGGGAAGTCGGAACGTGCGTCGGCCAGGCCGGCCAGGCCGATAATCACCGGCGCGACACCCAGCAGCGTGCTGCCCGGAATGGATTCACGGGTTTGAACTTGCAGCCCTTCGGGGCGATTGGTGACCAAGGTGACCGAGTCGAGCGTATGCGGGTATATGGCGGCCACCGAGGGCAAAATGGCCGGATCGATATCGAAGCCCTCGCGCTTGAGCTCCATGCAGATTGCCGGAGCAACAGCCTGCAAAATGGGATACCCGATCCGCAGGTTGGCTTCGGTATTCACATAGACGAGCTGGATGGGCTGTTCGTTCAGGGCGGCGGCCACGGCCGGGTTGCTGGCCAGGCTCTTGGGCTCGCGAGCGGCGGCGGTTGAGGCCTCGCGCGCGCTCGCCATGGCCAACCGGGCCTTGAGGGCCTGCGGACTGGCGGAAACGATCAGTTTATTGTCGGTGAAGCACCAGGCGGGAACAATCGGCGTGCCTAACACGGCGACGTTCGGGTAGTAAATGGTGTGGTCTTTGAACGTCATGGTTTTGATGGCGGCAGCGCCGGCCCCGGATTCGGCGCCCCAAATCTTGAGCAGCCTGGCATGCGTTTCCAGCAGGCGCGTTGTATCGCGCACGGCAACCTGGGCGGTCAAACCGGTGACCAGCAAGCCGCCTTCCGAGGGCGAATTGTGGATGGTCCAAACGTCGCCGAGCGGCTCGAACAAGTCGTGTTGCAGGCGGAAGCCGAGCTTCTCATCGAGCCGAGCGAGCTCGCCGGAAAATTCGTCTACGGCCTCGGGATTGACTGTCCGAATCACATCCAGCAGGCGCGTCATGGTCTCCGTCAAATTGAGTCGGAAGGCCACGGCCAGGGTGGAATCGGCGGGCACGTCGGCCAGGTCGGCGGCGGTGAGCGGCTCGCTGGGGAGCAGACTAAAAACCCCGCCAGGGCCGGGCGTGATTTGAATGGAAGACTTCGATACATAGCCTTCGCCATCGAGCCCCGAAACGCTAACCCACGAATTCAAACGCGTCAGGCCGAGGGAATCGATCACGCGGTAGGCGTCTTCGGGCATCGATTCCGAAATTTCCGCCAAGAAGCCGCGGAGATGGATGTATTGCACAAAGCCGGGCCGTTCCAGCGGGTTCTGCTTGTGCAACTGCTCGAGCCAGGCGGGCGGAGCGCGAGGAGTTTTCAGCCGGCCGATGATGTCTTTGGCGGTATCCGCGCCCACGGCCACAAACACGTAGTCGCCTTGATAACCCCACGAAACCTGGGGAACGAGCGGCGGAAAGGGGAGGATGCGAACCTTCACGCCGTCGATATCGGAAACCTGGGCTTCGCCACCCAATCCGGCTAGCAGCATTTGCTCCAGCTGGCTCAGCAGGGGAGCGATTTTTTCTTTGTCGTCGCCCAAATTCATGATCAGCCCCGCGTTGGCGTCGGGCTGGAAGGGCGTGAAATTGGCCTTCTCCAGGAACAGCATGCTGGGTCGGCGGGCCAGCGTTTTGAGCAAGGGGAAAACCATCTGCGACATCATTTGCGCGTCGCGAGGGTTCTCTCTTTGGGCGGCCGTTTGAATGGCCGTCGATAGCTGCTCAATGAACGCGCCGACTTCGGGCTCGGCAAACAGCTGCTCGGTTTGGCTGCGGCTGTTGAGCCGCGGCTCGCCCATGCCGTACCAGGAAAAGTAGAGCAGGCATTCATCGGGAGCCGCGGAGATCAGGCCTGGATCTGCCGGCAGCGGATTAATGTTGGTGGGCGATAGGCCGATCAATACGATCAGCAACTCCATGGCTCCCAGGCCAATCATCGACATGCTCCTCTCTCCTCAAATAGACAAAAGACGTGTGCGAACTGAACCCGGCTCCCCCGTTCCACGAAACCGGGCGTGAACCCGGATTTGAACTGTCCACACTCGGCTTGCCAATCAGGTCGCTATGCAAACATATCACCGGGCGGGGGGGGTGTCCATTAGTTGAATCGAGCCGCCCACAAGCCAGGCTGGCTACACCGGCTTCAAGCTCGCGAAAATCTGTGATCGAAAGGCCTGGGCCAATTGCAGCAGCATGGCGTCGGCCTGGGGGAAGAAGTCGGGGCGCCGCAAAAAGCCATGGAGCAAGCCGGGGGCGTGCAACATGGTGACCGGCGTGCCTTCCGCATGCAGTCGATTGCCGTAAGCGATGGCCTCATCGCACAGCGGATCGAACTCCGCGCTCAGCACGATGGCCGGCGGTAATCGCGAGAGATCCGCCGCATGCAGCGGCGACACGTAAGGGTTGGTCACGTCGGCAGGCGATTCCAAATACTGCTCGAAAAACCAAATCATGGCTGCCCGAGTCAGGAAACGCCCTTGGGCATGCTCAACATACGATGACCGGGTGAAGTCGTGATCGGTGACCGGATACAGCAGCATCTGGCAGGCCAGGGCCGGAAATCCGCGATCGCGCGCCATCAGGCTGACCACGGCCGCCAGGTTGCCGCCGGCGCTATCGCCCGCCACGGCCAGGCGATCGTGATGGATTCCCAATTCGGCGGCGTTCTGGGCCACCCAGCAGGCAGCGGCGAAGGCATCATCTGCCGCGGCGGGGAATTTATGCTCCGGCGCCAGGCGATACTCGACCGAAACCACCACGGCCCCGCAGCGATTCGCCAACATCCGGCACAGTCCATCGTGGCTGTCGATGCTGCCGACCACCCACCCACCGCCGTGATAAAACACGATGCCCGGCAGTTTGCCGCCGGCGTCGAGCTCGGCCCCGGTGGGCCGGTAGACGCGCAGGCTGATCTCGCTGGCCGGCCCCGGAATCTCGCGATTCTCCACGCGGGCGACCGCTTCGAGCGGCTGCGCCGGCGCGCTCATGTAAGACCGATTTTGCTGGGCCGAGCATTGCTCTACCGGCGGCAGTCCGGCGTCGGCAATCATCTGCAAAAACGCTTCGGCTTGGGTCGTGAGCGGCATGACTACTCGCCGAGAGGGAGGGACGAAAACAGCACGGATTTGGCGAAAATGCTCGCATCTGCCGATCCGTTGGTGACTAATATAGCTAATAGCGAGGGGCATCGCCCAGCCCCCGCGCTTGGCCACGAGTCGGCGTTGGTTCCTCAACTTCCATTCTGTTTGCAGTGACGCGAGAAATTCGCCCGCGCCGAATTGCCGCTCGGCGACATTCGATTTCGCATCGCGGGTTGGGGCCGACAATTCCTCATCTGCTACTCCACGTATTGACCTGTTGCCAAGCCGGTTTGCCTATTGCCGTGCCGGGCAACCGTTGCAATTCGCATAACAGGCGCCAGCGTCGCCCGAGACCGGCCGTTGAGCGCCCGCCAAACGCCACGGATGGGATGGCACGAGCAACCTATGATTGAGGGGCCGTTGAAAAAAGCTTCCCGATCAGAGAATTCATATCCCGACCGATCTCCCTCGCGGAGTCGTGCACCTTGGGATGTTGTGTGATCCCCGATCCTTCGCGCCCTCCGCGAGTCGGTGGGGGGACGCACGGATTGGGGGTGCCTGTCATTCGCGGATCGTTAGAGGATTTCTGCTAGTCATTATCTGTTCATTCTTGTGACTTCTGTCGTAAAACCATCGGCTTCGCCGTCCACTCCTGCTGGTGTGGCGGATGAAACTGCGCTGCCTGGGAAAGGTCCTCGAGCGCGCGGTCGAATCTGGAACGGGTTGCTGAGTTTCTTGACCAGCAGTGTGCTGCACCTGCTGGTCATACTGGCGCTGGCCTGGATTCTGCCGAGGATTCTGGAAGCCCCCCCAGATGGCCCGCTGGAAGCCCGCCTGACAGACGACCCAGGCCAGGCCGTTGAACGGATTGAGTTTGAGATTGAGCGGGCGGACCCCAGCCAGCTCGACGCGTCGGAAAGCACGGCCGCCTCGGGGCAGGAAAATCCGCTCTCGATTGACAGCCCTTGGGAAAAAGCAAGCCAGCAAGCGGCGGCCGAGGCGCGGCAGTTTGGCATTCAGATGCCCAGTGGCGAAACGCTGCTGCAGGGCTTGCCGACGGGCGTGCAAGGTTTGCTGGAAGGCCGCAAGCCGGGCAATCGCGGTCGGCTGGCCGCCACCGAGGGGGGCACGCCCGAGAGCGAAGCCGCCGTGAAGCGTGGCCTGGCCTGGCTGGCAAAACATCAGCGTCGTGACGGCAGTTGGCGCTTCGACCACAATTTGAGCGATTGCCAGGGCCAGTGCCGCAACGCGGGCGACCACACCGCCACCACGGCCGCTACCGCCGTGGCGATTTTGCCGTTCTTAGGCGCTGGCGAAACCCATCGGCATGGCGAGTATCAGCAGGTGATTCAAAATGGTTTGAACTATTTAAAAAGCCGAATTCGCACCACGCCGCACGGGGCCGATCTGCGGGAAGGCACCATGTACGCCCAGGGGTTGGCGGCCATCACGTTATGTGAAGCCTATGCACTGACTCAGGACCCGAGTTTGAAGGGTGCGGCCCAGGGGGCCATCGACTTCATTGTGTGGGCACAAGATCAACAGGGGGGCGGCTGGCGATACGCACCGGGCGAAGTGGGCGACACCACGGTGACCGGCTGGCAGGTGATGGCGCTCAAGAGCGCCCAAATGGCTTACCTGCGAGTTCCTCCGCAGGTGTTTCCTCGCGTGAATCAATTCCTGAATGGCGTGCAAGCCGAGGGAGGCGCGCGATATGGCTATTTGCTGCCTGGCCGCGAGCCCAATACCACGGCGGTGGGATTGCTATGCCGGATGTATCTGGGCTGGGAGCATGATGCCTCGCCGCTGCGAATGGGTGTCAAGTTTTTGGCCGCCACCAAGCCCAGTGAAACGGATCTGTACTTCAATTATTATGCGACCCAGGTGCTGCATCACTATGGCGGGAAGCAATGGGATGCCTGGAATAATTCTTTGCGAGATTACCTGGTGAAAACCCAGGCCCAATCAGGGCACGAGTCAGGCAGTTGGTATTTCAAGAATCAGCACACCGATCCCGGCGGACGGTTGCTATGCACGGCCCTGGCGGTGATGACGCTGGAAGTATATTACCGGCACTTGCCGCTGTATCGTTCGACGGCGCTGGATGGCGTGTAACGTCGCGCGGCTTGGCTAAGAGTCTGTCGATCAATTACTTCCGGGATTCTATCGATAAGATCCCCATTTTGTTTGCGAACCTGTCATTCCGCGAAGCCTGCCCTCGCGAAGACGAGGGGCGAGAATCCCGCGAACCCGTCATTCCCGCGAAGGCGGGAATCCAGTAAGCGGCGGAGTTGGCTTTCCAATTGAATCCGGCTTGAATGACAGTTCTAAATCGGGAAGTTATTTTTCGTGCGGCACCTGACTGGGGGCAAGTTGTGGTCCGGGTCGTTTCGAGTAGCTGGCATTCTTGGCCGCAGCTTGTCCCCAGAAGCCACCCATGTCACCCGTGTCAGACTTCGTGCGTTTCACCATTTTCGCGGTAGACCACTTGATAGAGGTCGTGGCGGCGATCGTTCCAGTTTTGCACGGTGCCCCGATGGCGATGTCGATGCAATAGTTCGACGTCCACGTCGTGGATCACGATGGTTTCGATATTGGCCGTGCATTCGGCGGCGACGGCGTCGCGGGAGAAAGAAAAGTCCGACGGCGTAAAAATGCCCGACTGCGCATAGTGGATATCGACATTATCCACGAACGGTAAGTTGCCCACGCAACCGGCCAGGGCCACGTATTGATGATTTTCGATACACCTGGCTTGAGCGCAATGCCGCACGCGCAAATAGCTTTGGCGCGTATCGGTGTTATAGGGCACAAAAATAATCTGAGCGCCTTTGGCGGCGGCGATTCTTGACAGTTCCGGGAATTCAATATCGTAGCAAATCATGATGGCGATCTTGCCGCAGTCGGTATCAAACACCTGAATCTCATCGCCGGGCTCCACGCCCCACCAGCGGCGTTCGCTGGGTGTGATATGGATTTTATATTGCTTGCCAATGGTGCCATCGCGGCGGAACAAGAACGACACGTTGTAAAGTACGTCGTCTTCCAGCACAAAGTGCGTGCCGGCAATCACGTTCACGTCGTACTTGACGGCGAGTCGGCCAAACAGGTCGAGATAGTCCGACGTGTAAGTCGCGGCCAACTCGCGGGCCGCCAAACCGGGCCGGCGGCTTTCAATCAGCGACATGAGCTGGGTGGTGATCAGCTCGGGGAACAAGCAAAAATCAGACTTGTAGTCGCTGGCCACGTCGAGGAAGTACTCGCACTGCCGCGAGAATTCTTCGAAACTTTCGATCGTGCGCATCTGGTACTGCACCACGCTGATCCGGACCTGTTCCACGGCGTGGAAGCGGCGTTTGGCCCCGGCCACGTAATCCAGATTGGTCCATTCCAAAAAGGCCGCATACCCGCGCGACTCGGAATCGCCGGGAAAATAATTCGGGATGAGGCCCTTGAGCACGAAGCCGTTGGCCGTTTGCGCGGTGAGCACCGGGTCGACCAGGCCTTTGCTCATTACCATTTCTACATATTCGCGGGCCGACATTTCATCGGCATATTTGCCATAGCCCGGAATCCGGCCCGCGATCATGATTCTGGCAATATTTCTTTCCCGGCATAGCTCTTTGCGGGCGTCGTAGAGCCGCCGCGAAAGTTTGAGCCCCCGGAAATCGGGGTCGACCATGATCTCGATGCCATACAGCGTATCGCCGTTGGGATCGTGATTGGTGATATAGCCGTTGTCGGCGATGGCTTTCCAGTTATGCCAATCGGTGTAATGGCTGAAATCAACCATCAGGCAACTCGACGAAGCCACGAGCCGACCGTTGTACTCAACCCCCAACTGGCCTTCGGGGAACACCCGCAATTGACTCTCAATTTGATCGCGAACCCAAGGCTGCATGCCAGCAAAGCACTTCTTTTGCATGGCCACCAGGTCGTCGAAGTCGTCCTTCGTGAGTTGGCGGACGTTGATCTTGCGTTCGAATTCAGAGAGATCGATCTCTTCCATAAAACCGGCTGTGGGAGTTGGGGGAAGGAAGTGGCAGGCAACGCATTCTAACCCAACGAAGGCCCTGGGGGCAGTGCCTGGCTAGTGCGCGTCCGGAAACGCGTTCGGCTCGTAAAAAATCGGCGGTTTTTTAGC